>NZ_JH815203.1:0-600000 GCF_000296465.1 Barnesiella intestinihominis YIT 11860 | reverse complement strand
GTTACCCGTCGTCAATTTTGGGAGATGATTTATGAAGCCGCTTCCGGGGGGACGACTGTTTTTGTAACTACGCACTATATGGATGAAGCGGAATATTGTTCGAGGGTATCTATCATGGTCGATGGAAAAGTAAAGGCTTTGGGTTCTCCGGCCGAATTGAAGAAACAATATGCTGTCGGGTCGATGGACGAAGTTTTCAGGACTTTGGCTCGCGGCGCTAAACGGGGAGAATAGATATGGGAGGATTTTTGTCATTTGTCAAAAAGGAGGCTTTGCATATTTTACGGGATAAACGCACGATGCTGATCGTGCTGTTGCTCCCTATCGTGCAGATTCTTTTGTTCGGTTTCGCTATATCGACCGAAATGAATAATATCGATTTTGCCGTAGTGGCTCCCAATCGTACGGAAACTATTCGACAGCAAATCGAGCGTATGGAAGCCAATCCGTATTTTACATTCAAAGGATATATTTCTCAGGCCGAGATCGACGGTGTTTTGCGGAAAGGCGATGTTACCGCGGTGGTGGTTTTTTCTGAGGATTATGATCGGTTGGTGACGAATGCCGGGATTGAGGGAGTCTCAGAGGCGGCGGTGCAGTTTATTCTCGATGCGTCGAACCCCAATAATGCAGGTACAGGTTTAGGATATTTGCAAAGTTCTTTTCAGTCGGAAATTTCCGTCGCATCGGTCGCTCCGGCGACACGGGTGTTGTACAACCCGCAGATGAAGAGTTCTTACAATTTCGTGCCGGGAATCATGGGATTGATTTTTATTTTGATTTGTGCCATGATGACTTCTGTATCTATCGTGAGGGAAAAAGAGACCGGTACGATGGAGGTATTGTTGGTGTCGCCGGTGCGACCGATATGGATCATCTTTGCCAAGATGATTCCTTATTTTTTGCTTTCGTGCGTGAATCTTGTCGTTATTCTGGTATTGGCGCGATATGTCCTCGGAGTACCGATGTCGGGTTCGATGGTTGGTTTAGTAGGGCTTTCTTTACTCTATTTGGTGCTTTCGCTGGCATTAGGATTGTTTATTTCTACAATGGCTAATACGCAGGTTACGGCAATGCTCATTTCGGGTATGGTACTGATGTTGCCTATTATAATGTTGTCGGGAATGTTGTTTCCGGTGGAGAATATGCCCGGTATTTTACAGGCATTGTCGTGTATCGTGCCGGCTCGTTGGTATATCGATGCCGTGCGAAAACTGATGATAGGGGGCATGCCGTTCGCCGAAGTATGGCAGCAAGCCTGTATTCTCTTTGCCATGACGGCTGTTCTGGTGGGTGTCGCTCTTAAAAAGTTTAACGATAAACTCGAATAACGATGAAAACATTGTTTGTTTTATTAGATAAAGAGATACGACAATTTTTTCGGAATGCGTTCTTGCCGAAGTTGGTGATTGTTTTCCCTGTGATGGTGATATTGATTATTCCATGGGTAACGACGATGGATGTGCGGCATATAGGCGTTTCGGTGGTCGATAATGACCATTCGGAGACTTCCCGGCGGATTATCCAGAAAATAGAGGCTTCGGACTATTTTAATTTGAGAGGCGTTACCGAAAGTTATGACGACTCGTTCGCTTTGTTGGAAGGGGGTGAGGCCGATGT
Source organism: Barnesiella intestinihominis YIT 11860 (assembly GCF_000296465.1). Classification (NCBI taxonomy): domain Bacteria; kingdom Pseudomonadati; phylum Bacteroidota; class Bacteroidia; order Bacteroidales; family Barnesiellaceae; genus Barnesiella; species Barnesiella intestinihominis. The sequence continues at coordinate 598,380 of NZ_JH815203.1, read as the reverse complement.
GATACTGACTATCCCGAACGATTTCGAACTTTCGTTAATTGGTGATTCGCCCAAGCGGATAGGAATAGACGTGAATGGTATAAACGCTATGAAAGGGGGACTTGGCTCACAGTATATGGTACAGCTCGTCATGCAGACTTTCGGCGAATTACAGCGAGAGAAATCGGTCGTTGTATCTCCCGATTTGTTTACGGTACAGAATCGGTATAATCCTACTCTCGATTATAAACATTTCATGATACCGGCATTGATGATTATGTTGCTGGTAATGATTTGCGGTTTTTTACCGGCTTTGAATCTCGTAAGCGAAAAAGAAATAGGTACTATCGAGCAAATCAATGTTACTCCGGTTAGTCGTTTATCGTTTACATTGGCTAAATTGATACCCTATTGGATTATCGGTTTTCTTGTATTGACCGTCGCCATGGTGTTGGCATGGTTGGTTTATGGGCTTTCACCCGAAGGTTCTCCCGGCTCCATTTATCTGGCGGCTTTGCTTTTTGTGTTTACGATGTCGGGTATGGGGGTGACAATCGCTAATAACTCGTCGACCATGCAGCAGACCATGTTTGTCATGTTCTTTTTCGTGATGATTTTTATTTTGATGAGCGGATTGTTCACTCCGATAGAATCTATGCCGACATGGGCGCAATGGATTACATACATTTTGCCTCCTCGTTATTTTGTCGAGGTGATGCGTTCGGTTTATCTGAAAGGAACGATGTTTATCGAATTATGGCCTAATTACGTAGCATTAGCCGTCTTTGCCGTTTTGTTCAATAGTATGGCGGCATTGACGTATAAAAAGCAGGCTTGATGCATTGGTGTGAGAATCGTGATTAAAAGATTGAATGATGTACGAGTTGTTGACTTTTGATAATTTATTCGACCATGAGGATAGAGAGGAGACTTATAATAGAGGTTTCTATTTTTTGTCGTGGCGGAAGGAGAACGCGATACAAAATGTAGGTAGGCATCTGCAATCCGAAGTTTTTTGCATTTTGTTATGCGATAGAGGCGAGATGAGTCTAAGCATGGGAACGGAGCGTTTCGACCTCTCTTGTAATTCGTTAGTAATTATTCGTCCGGGGATTCGACTAGTTATTCACGATTGTCATGAATTTGAGGCAAAGTGTATAGTTTTTAATCCTTTAATCGGGGCTTTTAATGCCATTCCGGTGCGATATATTACGGCTTTGTATACGAGTGTATTGAAAAGTCCCGTTATCGTTTTGTCCCACTCCGAACGAAAGCAGTTTGATGAATTGATCGGAAATTTTAGAAAAATATCCCAATACAGAGGAGCGACGGAATTTTATGATTATGCTATACAGAGTGGAATCGCAATGTTATTGTGTGTGATTTGTGATTTGATGCATGGGCGTAAAGTCGTATGTACTTATGGTGGTGGTAGGTACAATGAGTACTTCGGTCGTTTTTTACAATTATTGTCTGAAAACTTTAAGAAGGAAAGACAGGTGAAGTTTTATGCCGACAAGTTGTGTATAACACCTAAATATTTGACGACCATAGTTAGGGAACTTTCGGGGAAAAGCGTGTCGAAATGGATTCATGGAATCGTGATTCGAGAAGCTTGTTATAAACTGATTCATGGAGTAGAAAGTGTTCAGCAAATTTCCTATGATTTAAATTTCCCCAATCAATCGTTCTTCGGAAAATATTTTAAGAGTTATGTGGGGTGTTCTCCGAGTGAGTATCGTTTGCAGAACTTAAATAGTATTTGCGATTGATATTTTTGTCTCCATTTTATTTATATGTGTATTAAGATTTATTAATAATAATGAGCATATAGTATGCTCATATCCGACTCTATATTTGTATCGCTTAAAGATAGAGCGGAAAGAGAATGGAAATGAGTTTACCGGATTATACCGGGACACGGCCGATTTTCATGTCTTCGTCAGAGAAAAAATAGGTAATTGTCTATTCGGTTTTGATGGAAGGAGAGAGAAAAAGTGGTATATTTGTGTAATGAACAAAGGCAAGTGTGTGCGGTATAGATAGGACGGTTTTGTCGCTGTTTTCTTGTACACTATTTTTGTAAACTAATAGAATATAGTATGGCATTGAAACGAGGAGATAAAGCGCCCGAGATATTGGGTGTAGATCAGGCAGGTAAGGAGATTCGGCTAAGTGATTTTGCCGGAAGTAAATTGATACTTTATTTTTATCCGAAAGACAATACGCCCGGGTGTACTGCCGAAGCATGCAGCTTGCGGGATCATTACGCCGAATTACAAGCATCGGGCTATGCCGTGATAGGCGTGAGCAAGGACGGCGAGGCATCTCATCGCAAGTTTATCGAGAAGCAGTCTTTGCCGTTTTCTCTTATAGCCGATACCGAGTGTAAATTGAACGAGGCTTTCGGCGTGTGGAGGGAGAAAAAGATGGCCGGTCGTACTTATATGGGAACGGTGCGGACTACTTTTATAATAGATGAGAACGGTGTGATCACCGATATTATAGAAAAGGTGGATACAAAGAATCATGCTTCACAAATTTTGAAAAATAAATAAAAATATATCGTTATGGAAGAACAACAAGAAACTGCCGGCAAACGAGTGCCGGTTTCGTCTGAGAAATTGAAGGCTTTACAAGCGGCCATGGACAAGATAGAAAAGAGTTATGGCCGAGGTGCTATTATGAAACTGGGAGACGACTCGGTAGAGGAAGTCGCTGTGATACCCACCGGTTCCATCGCTTTGAATGCAGCGTTGGGAGTAGGAGGTTATCCGAGAGGCCGTGTCATCGAGATTTACGGACCGGAGTCGTCCGGTAAAACGACTTTGGCCATACATGCCATTGCAGAGGCTCAAAAAGCGGGTGGTATTGCGGCTATTATCGATGCCGAGCATGCGTTCGATCGCTTTTATGCCGAAAAGTTGGGTGTCGATGTGGAGAATCTGTGGATTTCGCAGCCCGACAGTGGAGAGCAGGCGTTGGAGATTGCAGACCAGTTGATTCGTTCATCGGCTGTCGATATAGTCGTTATCGACTCGGTTGCCGCTTTAACTCCTAAGGCTGAGTTGGAAGGAGATATGGGTGACTCGAAAATGGGTTTGCAAGCCCGGTTGATGTCACAGGCGTTGCGTAAACTCACGGCGACGATCAGCAAGACAAACACGACCTGTATTTTTATCAACCAATTGCGCGATAAAATCGGGGTCATGTTTGGAAATCCCGAAACAACGACGGGAGGTAATGCATTGAAATTCTATGCTTCCGTGCGTCTCGATATTCGTCGGGTCAGTCAGTTAAAAGATGGTGATGAGGTTATCGGTAATCAGACTCGTGTGAAAGTGGTGAAGAATAAAGTCGCACCTCCTTTCCGCAAAGCCGAGTTTGATATCATGTTTGGCGAAGGGATTTCCCGTGCAGGAGAGATTATCGATTTGGGTGTCGATAAAGGCATTATCAAGAAGAGCGGCTCTTGGTTCAGTTACGGGGATACTAAACTTGGGCAAGGTCGTGATGCCGCCAAGAAATGTATAGAGGATAACCCCGAATTGGCCGATGAATTGGAAGCTGCTATAATGGAGGCCTTGAAACCTGTAAAATAAATATATTGGGTAGCCTAAAAGAAAAGAGCCGAATTTTTTCGGCTCTTTTCTTTTTATAAATGTCGGGTTAATATAGATTGGAATTTTCGGCACAGTAGGAAATCAGAGGTATACAATCTAACCCCTTTCCTCAGAAACTATTGTTTCTTCGGTGTCTCCCCTATATTGCTGGCGCAACACAGGGGAGAAGTTTAAAATCTATCCTTATGCAGAAATGAGAAATATCATTTTTAATCTTCTCCCTATGTGGCGAAGCCAGGTAGGGGGAATGGTTGAGATTTGATTTTGTTGCTGTTACTGTCGCTGTTTTTTAACCCCTCCGTCACTACGTGCCACCTCCCCTATATTTTGCTGCGCAAAACACAGAGGAGGAGGGTGAGATGTATTTCTCTTTCGCTTCTATTCCGATTTTATACGTGCCACCCTGTAATGTTACGGGGCACGGCAATGGAGGAGCTTAAAAATGTTCGAAGTGGATTTCACCCTCCTCCTTGCTGAGCCTCATAGCCTTACAGGGTGTTTGTTGTCAAGTAAGATATAGGGCGGGTGTCGAGTAGTAAAGGAGGGGTTGATTTTTGTCAAAAATCTATTCGGCTGCTTGTTTAACCACTCGCCGAGGGAACCGGAATGTGCTTGTCGGCACGACATCGCTAAAATTCATGTCTATCCCACCGATTTTCTACTGAGCCGAATTTTCTAATAACATTGCAGCTCGAATTGAATTTGACTGAAATCTCGCCTTTCCAAGTCTTGTTGCCGGATATAAAAGTAAAGGCTTCCGCAGTCCCCGAACGGTATATCTACCTCTTCTTCCTCGATACAGTTGAGTTGCAGAAGTAAAATCCATTCGCGGGCAGACTTTTTGCTATATGTCTGTTGTTTCTCCTCTTGCGCTCTCGATTCGCATGCTTCGGCTATACCGTTTTGAATGAGTGAGGCGTATCCCAAGATACGTCCGGCCGATTCCATGTGGGGATATCCCCATTTCCCTAATTTTCGTTCTATGATATCCCAATCGGTATATGCGGTGTTGTCATCGCCTGTCATACCGACATAATCTTCCCAATCGGGAGCACAAGTATGTGCTGTGAATTTGAGCGCCATTTCGGGAAGCCTGTGTTCTTCCGGGAGATTGTCGGGGAAATCGGCCGGTACTAATTCGGAAATGGGAGTAGGGGTGTATAATAGTTTTGCTCCCTTACTATTTCTCCACGGTTGATTCGTGAGATCATAAAAGAGATAGAACATGCCTTCGTGTGGAAGGAGATTGTCTGTGTCGTAAACCGATAGTTCTTCGCAAGATAGTTGCAGGAAAAACGGGAGAACGATGTGTTCGCCGTATTCATCGGTGTAGTGAGGCCATTCGAATTTTTTCGGTAGGGCCGGTTTTCCCCCGAATTTAGATTGTACGGGGGCTGCTTTTCTTTTTTCAAAGTCGAAAAAGATTCCGTTACGAACAAGTGCCTGTATTTGCTCTTTGAGCTTTGCTTCGATTTCTATTTCCGAAGGCTTTTCATCGTTTCGGTTATGTCGGAAAAGATGCCAGAATGGTTTTGTGTCGTCCATGGTAAAAGTAAAATTTCGATATGTAAAAAAATGCCCGAACACATTACGTTCGGGCTTGATATATGAAAATTTATAAAAGTCTTTTCATATTTTAGTTTGCAGGAGCTTCTTGAACAGGAGCCTCTTGTGCCGGTGTTGCATTATTTCCGGTAGCAGGCGTTTCAAATCCGGGAAGAGCTGCCGGTGCTTCGGTATTTACAATGTCTTTAATTTCCGATACGGAAGATTGCTGCCCGTTGTGAGAAACGAATACGGTAGCTATGCTCAGAACCATGATAACAATAGCAAGAGTCCATGTCGCTTTTTCCACAAAGTCGGTTGTTTTCCGAACTCCCATGATTTGATTCGATGATGCGAAGTTAGAAGCAAGACCTCCTCCTTTTGATTTCTGAACCAATACAATACCTATCATCAGCAATGATGCCAAGATGATAAAAACGGTTAATACTACTGACATTTTTTATTATTCTGTTTTTATGTTAATAATCAATTTTTCCAAAAATCTTATTTGGTCTGCAAAGTAAATATTTTTTTCTGGATATTTCAAACTTAATTTTTTAATTATTTGCAATGCTTTCTCATATCGTCTTTGTTTGATATAGATTTTTGCTAAACTTTCCGTGAAGAAAGTGTCGTCGTTGCTGCTTTCGGAGGAGGCGGATTGTTCTGTATTCTCTTGATTGCGACCGGTTGTTTTCGGTAGAACGGCAGGATATGGATTTGTCTCGTGCTCGTGAACCGGCGTTGCGACTAAATCGGTCTGTTCTTCTTTTTGCAGGTTGCTTATATAGTCCGATTGAGCGAGTATATTGCCTGAAATAATTCGGTCGAGGCTTTCTTCTTCATTACCTCGTTTTTGCTCTTTACGATATGTCCCCAAAAACAGATCGATCGCTTGCATGGTGCTGTCGGTTCGGGGAGCTTTCGGATAGAGGTCGGCGAAAGATTCTCCTTCGACTCCGAGAATGGTTTCTAAGTGCGCATGAGGACTGGCGTAAATCAGAGCCTGTTGTATGCGCTTCTCGTCGGGCATGGCTCCCGGTGTGAATTTCAGATAGAGAAGTTGCGGGATACTGAAATAGGGATAATCCGCGGCCATTTGGTCGGCATCGGATTTCGAGATTGTTTCATCGCCAATCCCGTTTAGAAGGTTTCGTATTTGTTCCCGGGTTATCATAGTGTTACCAGTTGGCTACCGTCGCGTTGAAAATTTGATCTACCAGCTCGTCTGTGATTTGTTGGATAAGTTCATCTTGCACATCGGTTAACATTCGGTCGCTGGAAAAGTCCTTATACCCGGAGAATGTTTGGTCTATGTCATACTGAGGGTCTTTGGTGTTGGTGAATCTTACCCTTACAGAAATAGTCAGGCGCGTTTGCGATGCGTATGCGTTTTCTGTTACGGCTTGCGGGGTGAGGTCATAGTTCGTGATTTCTCCTTCCAATTGTAGGTCTCCTCCGCTGCTAACCATTTGTAATCGCGTTTGCCGGGTATAAGCGTTTTTCAATGAATTGGTGAACAACTCTTCCAATGGAGGGTAAACCAATGCCGCTTTAATGGGAAAGTTCGCTACTGATATGGTCTTGGTCGTTTCGTAATTGATCGAAGCTCCGTTGAATTTATAAGAGATACTGCATGACGACAGTATGACGAGTAATATAGTTGTTAAACGTTTCATTGTCGTGCGGCTCTATTCTAAGTTATATTCTTTAATTTTACGATAAAGAGTCCTTTCGGATATTTTTAATTCTTCGGCTGTCTTTTTCCGTTTTCCGTGATTCCGTAATAATGCCTTTTTGATGGTCTCTTTTTCCGTATCTTCGAGTGTCGTAGGTTGTTCCTCGATATATTCGGGTTCGTTGGGTATTATTTCTCCTACGGTGTCTTCTATGGCCGTTCGTTTGGCGGACGGGACATGTACCGGAACAGATGGTACGATGGGAGTAAGAGCCATCGATTGTGCGACAGGAACCGGTTGGGGCGTTTGAGTGTAAGAAGTTTGTCCTTGAATTTTCTCCCTCGTCAGTTCTTCTACTTTCGCATGTAGGTCTGCCAGCTCTTTTTGCATTTCGAACAGTGTCTTATAGAGCATTTTTCTTTCTTTCTCGAAGAAGGAGTGCTCTTGTTCGTTCGAGGTGGCGCGAGCCGGTAATTTTTCGATATTATATTGAGGCAGATAGTTTTGCAACGTTGCTCCGTCTACGTCTCGGTTCGTTTCGAAAATAGAGATTTGTTCGGTGATATTTTTTAGCTGCCTTACATTTCCCGGCCAACGGTAGTTGAGCAGTACGGTGCGTGCATCTTCCGTCAGCTGGATTACGGGCATTCGGTAACGCTCCGCAAAGTCCGTAGAAAATTTACGGAATAGTAGGAGAATATCCTCAGACCGTTCTCTCAATGGGGGAATTTCGATGTGTATCGTGCTGAGCCTGTAATACAAATCTTCCCTGAATTTTCCTTCCGAAACGGCTTTTACCATGTCCAAGTTGGTCGCAGCGACGATTCTTACATTGGTTTTCAAAACAGTGGAAGAACCGACTTTTAGAAATTCTCCGCTTTCGAGTACGCGCAATAATCGAGCCTGAGTCGTGAGGGGTAATTCGCCGACTTCGTCCAAGAAAATTGTTCCTCCGTCGGCTTCTTCGAAATAACCTTTTCGTGCAGATAATGCGCCAGTAAAAGCTCCTTTTTCATGCCCGAACAATTCGGAATCTATGGTTCCTTCGGGTATCGCTCCGCAGTTTACGGCAATATATTTTCCATGCTTTCGGGAACTGTTGGCATGTATAATCTGTGGAAAGAACTCTTTTCCCGCACCGCTTTCTCCGGTAATAAGCACAGCCAAATCGATAGGTGCGATTTGTAGAGCTCTTGTAATGGCTCGAATCAGACCCGGAGCATTTCCTATAATGCCGAATCGTTGTTTGGTTTGCTGTATTTCTGCCGGAATCATCTGTTTTCTAATAAAAATGTATTTACAAATATAGCGAAAAGTAAATGCAGAACGAAATGAATAGATTCGTTTTCCAAACTGAACCGATGCTATTTTCGCATTTTATGCAAAGATAGTGCAAACAAGAGCAGAAACCAATTTATTTGTTTGTGCCGAGTGTAGCCTATTTTCGCATTTTATGCAAAGATACATATTTTTCTATTTGTCGGGCAAAGCGATAATGTGATTTATCGGCGAGATTTTATCGGTATCGAGACTTATTTGAACTTTTTAAGAGAATTGTAATTCTTTTATTACTTTGGGAATAGGATAGAATTTCTGTTTGCTTTAAAATTCATTATTCCGAATGTGGTATGGAAATTCTCGTGAAAATATATCGAAAGACATCAAGATTTTCATAATTTTGTTTTTGATTGATATCATTCTATGAAATCGTTTTTGAAATTTAGAGAGAGAGGAATATATTTGTATATGGCTAGTTATGTAGATTACAGAGGTTAATCTAACCGACACCGGGAAGAGATATTCAGGATATCGGAATCGGGGTGATAAAACCATTGAGGAAACTCGCGGTCGCCGTATTTTATTTTTGAATTTTTGTTTTGTATGAGAAGACGCTTGCTTTATATTTATCTCTTATTAATCGCAGGTATTATAGCGTGTGAGACAGTTATTGTCGAAGCGGCTCCCAATTTTTATTTCAAACAATTATCCCAACAAGATGGGCTTTCTCAAAATTTTGTGCGTTCTATCATGCTCGACCACGATGGTTTTCTGTGGGTTGGGACGAAGTCGGGGATAAGTCGTTTCGATTATCACGAGTTTAAGAATTATTCGTCTGTTCCCGATTCAGCCGCTTCTTTACCGGGCAATTTAGTTCATTTCATTGTTGAGGATGCCCGTCATAATATTTGGATTTCGACCGATAAGGGTGTATGTGTTTATCAGCGGGAAAGCGACGATTTCAAGACTGTTCTTTGGAGGCAGAAGGCTTTGCAGGCTCATTCTTATTTGTTGACTGACGATGCTCTTTTTTTGGGAGGAAGGGGAGTAATATACCGATGGGATTATCACCGGGCTGTCATGGATACGGTTCCTGTTCGGTGGAAAGATAAGTCATACGCGTTTTTCAATCACATGATACCGTGGTCGGAGTATTATTGGGTACTATCGTCGAGATGGAACGGATTGTGGCTATTGGACTGCCGTACAGGGGAAATAGAACGACCGACGTTCTGTAAGGAGAAAGAGATTATGTCGGTCAAAGTCGATACCCAGGGAGATTTGTGGATTTCTCCCTATGGCAAGGGGCTCGACCGGTATATCGACGGCGGTAGAAAACAAAAGCATTACGATGTGTCGAACTCAGATCTAACCAATAATGTGATTCTCGATATAGAAGAGCGGGACGGTTCTTTATGGCTGGCTACCGATGGCGGTGGAATCAGTATCCTGAACTTGAAAGACGAGACTTTTTCCAATATTCGATATACGCCCGGCAATATCTATTCATTTCCGTATAGTTCGGTATTTTGTTTATATAAGGACAGGGACGACAATATGTGGGCCGGAACGATACGAGGTGGATTATTCGGCATCAAAGAGGTACATATGAGAACGTATCGCGATGTTTCTCCGGGCAATCATTACGGCATGAGCGATAAAACGGCGTTGTGCTTATATGAAGATGAGGACGGAATTATCTGGGTCGGGACCGATGGCGGGGGACTGAACCGTTTGGAGCCGAAGAGCAATAGATTTACCCACTATCCCAATACTTACGGATATAAAGTTGCCTCGATAACCCGTTATAACGAGCGAGAATTATTGATGTATTTTTTTTCCAAAGGGTTATATTTGTTCGATAAACGTACGGGTAATTTAAGGCCTTTTACTTTATTGAACGATAGGCGTAACGAGGAGATTATACATTCGGGCATATCGGTCAATGTCGATTATTTCGATACCGATAAAATCCATTTATTTGCGGACAAGATATATACTTATGATAAATCGACAGGCTCTTTTACCATTGCGCATGTTGCCGATTCGTCTCGGTATTACGGTACGGTTCAGCGGTTTTATTCCGATAAGGATATTACCTATCTTTTTGGCCGCAATTATATCTTGCGGCTCGACCATGCGGAGAATGCTGCGGTGTGTCTTCTTGCTTTCGGTTCAAAAGCGGTCATCAATGCGGCTTGTAGGGACGACGAAGGAAACTTTTGGATAGGGACCGACAAAGGGCTGTTCCACTACGATGTGAATACCCAAGCGTTGAACGAAATAAAAACGAATATGTTTAGGGAGGTGACTTCGGTTGCCTATGCCAATCAATATCTGTGGTTAGGCGCCGACGGTCTGCTTTTCAGATATTCCATAGGCGAGGATAAATTTTTTATTTACGGCGAATCCGACGGCGCTATACCTAACGAATATTTGCATAAATCTACTTTGGTAACTCGGGACGGAGCTCACATTTATATGGGCGGTGTAACCGGACTTTTACATATCGATCGGGAAATATACAAGGAGTACAATTCCCTCTCTCCTTCGTCGGTCGAGTTGTCTGATGTTGTTCTCGATGGAAAATCGGTGATGAACAAAATGGGCGATACAGACCGGAGCTTGCGTGTTGCATGGAATTATACTTCGCTCACTTTGAAGACGATGGTACGGGAGAAGGATATTTTCAGGAAGAAGATGTTCCGGTTCAACATCGAAGGCCTCGGTCGATCGGAAATAGAAACTTACGACCATACTCTGACTTTATATACTTTGCCGGCAGGTACATATAGGGTAATGGCTTCGTGTAGTACGGAAGACGGCGGTTGGAGCCAATCCCGGTGCATATTACAGATAGAGGTTGTTCCACCGTGGTGGAAATCGTTTTGGTTTATCGCTCTCGTGGTGATTGTAGCGGCCGGTTTGTGCTATTTGATGATAAGTTACACTGTAAAAAGAAAAAATTCCCGGTTGCAGCTCGAAATGAAAGAGAGGGAACGTAAAGTGTATGAAGATAAGGTAAGGTTCTTGATCAACGTTAGTCATGAACTTCGAACACCTTTAACTTTGATTTATGCTCCGTTAAAGCGACTTTTAAAGAGCGGCACTGTCGATGATACGCTGAAAACACAGTTAATGCAGATTTTCAAACAGGCCCGTCGTATGCGCAATATCATCAATATGGTACTTGATATGCGGCGTATGGAGGTGGGATATGAAGCATTGCATTTGGCTCCTTATTCATTGAATGAGTGGGTAAGGGCTGTCATCGGGGATTTTTCGGAAGAGTTCGAGTCCAAGAAAATAATGCTTCTTTTCAATCCCGATGAGACGATAGATAAAATCTCTTTCGATAGAGAGAAATGCGAGATCGTATTGTCCAACCTGTTGATGAATGCATTTAAATTCAGTGAGGAAGGAACTGTGGTAACGGTCATCACCGAACGTAGAGAAAGTTGTGTGCGCATTTCTGTCAAGGATCACGGAATAGGATTGAACGAGAATGACCTATCCCATTTATTCACTCGGTTCTATCAGGGAGATCATCGGTTGAGCGGCAGCGGTATAGGTCTGTCTTATTCTAAGACTCTGCTGGTATTGCATGGCGGGGAAATAGGTGCATACAATAACGAGGACAAAGGGGCCACGTTTTGGTTTGAGTTACCGTTGGCATATAACGACGAAGATGTCGCATGTGCTCCGGGTATGTATTTGAACGATATAGGATATGCAACCGATATGCCGGAGACGACAGTTCCCGAAAAAGATTTTCCTCTCCAAGATTATTCTATTCTCATTATCGATGACGAGATGGATATACGTTCTTTTATTAAAACTTCATTTTCCGGTGTTTTTAAACAAATTTATACGGCCGATGACGGAGTGAACGGTTTGCATGTCGTTCATCAGTACCAACCCGATTTGGTGATTTGCGATATTATGATGCCCCACATGGACGGATTCGAATTTTGTCGTTTGTTGAAGAGCGATATTCAAATCAGTCATATTCCGGTTATCTTGCTCACTGCAAGGGATAACCCCGATAGCCTCGCAGCCGGATATAAATTGGGTGCGGACTTTTATCTTGCCAAGCCATTCGATGACGATGTGCTCTTGACTGTTATACGCAATTTGTTATGGAATAGGGAACAAATAAAAAACTATTATCGCGATGCCGTACAGGTTTCTATCATGCCTAAAAACCAGACATTCAGTAATGCTGACGAACAATTTTTGTTGAAATTGAATAAGCTGGTGTTGGATAATATAGATAACTCCGATTTAGATGTGAAGTATTTAACGGTCGAAATGGGCATGAGCAGAGCTTCTTTGTATAACAAAGTGAAGGCATTGACTGGTTTAGGCGTGAACGATTTAATCAATCGCATAAGAATCGAGCAAGCCATGAGATTGCTTACCGATACCGATATCCCGATCGCAGAGGTATCGGAGCGTATCGGGTTTTCCAATGCTCGTTATTTCAGCACCTGCTTCAAGCAATTTACATCGATGACTCCTCGGGAGTACCGAGAGCAGAAAAGGAACGAGCCATCGGCTTAATTTCAAACGTTTTGTTTTTTCTCAATAGCCTGTTATACTTGTTTTAGACGATTTCGAAAATGATTTAGACAATTTCGAACATGCCTTTGTTGGGGGCGATTTTATATTTGCATTCGTGAAAGCAAATTATTTTATTGTTTAATTTCTTAATTCTTGTATGTATGAAAACGAAAGCATTACTTATTTCGACTTTATGTTTGCTGGGTGCTAATTATTCATGGGCTGCCGATGAAGATGTTACTCCCGGTCATTTGAAATTTGCCGATCAAGCGGTCGGTTCGTATGAATTTGTTCATTATTCTTCGCAGGGAGCCAATCCTGTTTCACCTTATCCTACCGAGAAGTTGAAAGAGGAGGGTACTGTCGTGTTGACCGGAGGTCAAGTTAAAAATGAAGATGCCAGTGTGGCCGGCTTTAATAAAGGGTGTCACATCGTTGCTTCGGATTATGGAAATATGTTGTTGATAAAAGGGGACGGTAGTGCCGAAGAACCCACATTGTCAGCCGCTGATGCTTTGGCCGGGTATATAAACGTCAGTATGTTTACACAAACAGATTTCCCGGTTAATACTCCGGTACGTTTCCATTTCGTGTCGAAAGTAGTAGGAGATCCTATAACTGCGGATTATAAGATTTCTGTTTGGAATTTCGGAGGGGCAACGACCAATGTACCACTCCCCGAAACTACTACTTACAGTTCGATCGATACGAAATGGTGGCCGATATATGCCGATTTGAATATTGCCGGAATTACAGGCGACGATAGGATTCCTTTGCGGATACGGTACAATATTCCCGGAGGACACTTGGGCAATCGAGCCATTTATATCGCAACGATACAATTTACGGCTAATCCGAGCGGAGAATGTCCTGAGTTCGATCCTGTGAATTTCGATGGTTGGGATACCCCGAATGGATCACCTGCTACTGGTATTGACGCGATAGGTGAGACCAACGGATTCGTGGCATGGGATAGTCAGTATATCTATTTGAACGATATAGACTTCGGGACCGAGGTATTTATCTATTCGTTGAACGGTGCATTGGTGAAAACCGTGAAGGTAACCGATTCGTTCGTGGAAGTTCCGATGTCTCGCGGTGCTTATGTGGTGAAATATGGAAACAAAGCATCGAAAGTCGTGCTTTAATGACTTATAAATGAGACCTATAAAACCGAGGATAAATTTCCTCGGCTTTATTTTTCTTTGTTTTGTTATACTCTTAAATAAAATATGCATGAAAACGAGGATTCTTTTGCTTATTCTTTTCAGTTCGTTTTTTTATGGTTCGCTGTTTTCACAGACTACAAATTTTGCGTTACGCTTCAATGGTGACGGAAAAGTCGATTGCGGAACTATATCGGACTTAAATAATTTGGATCTTTATTCGGTTCAGTGTTTGGTGAATCCGTCCGAATGGGTGGAAAATGCTTATGTTTTTAAACGAGGAAACGGAGACGAAGAATATTCTTTACGGTTCGGAACCTCGGGGCAGTTGATTTATAAAACAGCGACACAAGAATTTATCGTAGCGAACGATTTGCCGATAGGTTCGTGGACGCAACTTACCATTTCGGCATTTGCCAATGGAATCGATGTGTGGACTAATGGTGAGAAAAAGTGGATTGCCAATACCGGTGGAGCAGTTATTCCTGAGACATCGGAGCCATTTGTCATAGGAGAAAACTTTAAAGGACGTATCGACGAATTCCGTTTCTGGAAAACGGAGATGCCGGGAGCTGAACCCGAGAACCTGATGTTCCGTAATACGGTGAACAAATTCCACCCGAAATATGACGATCTTCTGTTCTATTACAAGTTTGACCAAGACCAGTGCGAAGATATTGTGGATTATAAATTGGCACATCATGGCGAGCCTACGAATGTGACGCGTGAAGCCGTTATCGATAACGATTACTTTAAATATAGAGTGGTAACGGGTTATTCTTCTTTCGTGCGTCATTGTGACCGTTTGCAGATAGATAGGGATATGCATTTGATGACTAATGATTTGATATTTCTCGATGCGCAAGTGTCGGGCTATACCGGAGCAGTGACGATGACTTACCCCGATAATCAAGGTGTGCTGTCCAATGCTTCGTATGTGGCCGAATATGAAGGGCGAAACGGAGTTCTTCATTTGAATGGCGAAGGCGCCGGCATGAATGTGAGCGAAGAAGTTTTGCAGAATACCGGCGGGCTTCCAGCAATGAATTACGCTACTATCGAGGCTTGGATTTCTATTGAAGAATGGCGAATGGGGGCAGCGATTTTTAATAAGAGCGATGAATCCAATCAGTTTTCCATAAAATTGGGCGATGAGTCGAAGAAGGAATTGTTGGTAGGAATCAACGGTTATACGTATAATTTTGAGAATGCGCTCACTGCCGCAGGTTGGGAACATATTGCCGTGTCTATCGTTTCGACGACCGGTCGGGCTATATCCCGTATTCGGCTGTTTACCGATAGCGGAGCAAGTCAAACTTATGCCGATAACATTACAACGATACCCGACGAAGACGATTTTACATTTATGAATACTTCGGCCGATGCCGTTATCGGGGAGAATTTCAAAGGATACATCGATGAGGTAGCGGTTTGGGGAAATGCCCGGACAAGTGCCCAGATAGCACAGGATGCCGCCGGAACGTCTGGCGACCTCACTTTTCCCAGCGGTGGCGACGGAGCTATTTATTTGTTGTCGTATTGGCAATTCAATGATGCGGATAGCCCCGGGAAAAACACTCGGAGCTGGAAAGAACTGTTGTCGCAGATTAGGAAAATGTATGATGGTTACAGGGGCTTCAAGATACGTTTGGGTTTGATCTCTTCCGACAGTGAGAACGGGAACAAGGTGTGGCCTTCGCATATTTCGGATGCTGCATGGCGCGAACGATTGGCTGCGGACGTCGCCGAGTTGCTGCCTTATTGCGACGGTATAGATGTCGATTTCGAGTGGTTGTATAGCGGCGATTCGAGGTGGACTTCGGGATATGGCCCGATGGTAGAGGCTTTGCGTGCTGCTATTCCCGAGGATAAAGTGTTCAGTGTTTCGTTGCATCCGGTAGCTTATTTTCTGCCTACGAAGTGGATCGATATGCCCGATTATTATACCTTCCAGATTTATGGGCCTCAGGTGACTTGGTTTGCGTATGACAATTATGTTTCGGCGTATAATAAGTTTGTGTCGTGGGGATTTCCGAAAGAAAAAATAGGTATGTCTTATCCTACTACGGCGACGACAGGAAGCAACGTTACAGGATATAAAAATATTGTAGCTGCCAATCCCGATTTGTCTACCGATGCGAATACGGCGACTATGTCGGGGTCCTCTTATACTTTTAATGGTGTCGATTGCGTAAAGGACAAGATGAACTTCATTCTCGAACAGAATAGCGGTACGGTCATGTATTTTGACATGGGGAACGATGTGGCAGTTTCCGACCCGTTGAGTTTGATTCGTGCTGCGAACTCGGTTATTTCGGCCAATGTAGATACACTAATCACTCGGACAGACGGGGTGTCTTCACTGCCGGTTTTATCGAAAGAGGGAAAAAAAAAGACCAATCTCATTTGTAATGACCGGTCGGGGGAAATAGTAGTGCTTTCGACATCGGATGCCGATTTATCGCAGATCGCTTTTTTCTCGGCTTCGGGTGTCCTTTTTCGGGACGAAAGAATTTCGGGAAAGCAATATACCATATCGACCGATCGTTTTTCTCCGGGTGTGTATATCGCTCGGGTGAGGTCGTCGGAAGGAGTAGATGTTTTTAAGTTCAGGATTAAATAAGTATCTTAAAATATAATTACATGAAAATAAAGGATATGATTAGACAGGCTTTGTCTGTTGTAATTGTCATGCTGTCGGGCATGCAAATTACATACGCACAAAGTATAACCGTTCGGGGTAATGTCCGTGACGATGTTGAACCATTGATGGGCGTTACTGTACAGGCGAAAGGTACGACAAAAGCTGTGGCAACCGATTTGGACGGAAATTATACGATTTCAGTACCGGATAAGAATGCTGTACTCGTGTTTTCTTACGTGGGTTATCAGAAACAAGAAGTTAAGGTAGGTGATAAGACCGTTGTCAATGTGGTTCTACAAGGCGATGCCCAGTTGCTGGACGAGGTGGTCGTTGTGGGTTACGGCAGTGTCAAGAAAAGCGATGTGACGGGAGCTATCGCGTCGATACGTCCCGATGAGATGGACGCTTCGAAGAGCGTGACTCTCGATAACTTGTTACAAGGTAAAGTTGCCGGTTTGGTGGTAGGGTCTACCAACACGACTCCGGGAGCCGCTACCTCTATAACGATTCGTGGAGCCAGTTCGTTACGTGGCGATAACCAACCGTTATATGTAATCGATAATATTCCTCAGGCCTCTACGGGTGAGTTCGCCGCTTCTGCATTCGGCGATGACGATTATCAAACTGCGGCCGATCCGTTGAGCAGTTTGAATCCTGCGGATATAGAGAGTATTGAAATTTTGAAAGATGCCTCGGCCACGGCGATATATGGTTCGAGGGGTGCTAATGGTGTCATATTGATTACGACTAAAAAAGGAAAGAGCGGTAAACCTCGCATAAACGTGAATGCTAACTTTACTGTTGCGAATGCCACTCGATTGTACGATATGTTGAATTTGAGCGATTATGCCGATTACCGGAATGCTCAGTCTGGTCCCGACGATCGCCAGTTCTTCAAATCGGGGAACGAGGTGCGTTATATTTTCTCGGGTGGAAAATACGACGAGACCGACCCTACTTCGTATCGCATATTGCAGGAACGGGATTGGCAGCGTGAGATTTATCGTACGGCTTTCTCACAGAATTATTCGGTCTCGGTGAACGGTGGTTCCGACAAGGTACGTTATTTTGTGTCGGCTTCTTTCAAAGATATCAACGGTATTGTAAAACAGACTGGTTTACAACAGGGGGACTTACGTGCGAATTTGTCGATGGACTTGTCGAAGACCGTATCGGTGGATTTGTCGTTAAGCGGGTCGTTGAAAAAGAACGATATGATGTCGGGTAGCAATGCCAACGGTGGAGCACAAGGATCGGTATCGGTAACCGCTATTACTTCCCAACCGTTTGAGTATCCCGCCGACGACCCTTCGTTGAGTGGTACGAACGGTATGGAGAAGAGGATCACTGTATTCAGTTGGTTGAATGATTATGACGACCAAACGACTGAGAACGCATTTCGTGCTTCGATGGACTTGAAGTGGAAAATATGGAAAGGCCTCACATATAATCTTCGTGCAGGTGGCAATTTGAGGGACGAATATCGTGCCCGTTGGTTCGGCACGGAGACTTTCCGGGGGAATAACGATAAAGGTTCTTTGGGTATCACCGATTTGAGCCAAAACAATATCACTGTCGAGAATATGTTGAATTATCATCATACGTTCGACCGTATTCTCGATTTAGATGTAACCGGGGCTGTTACTTATGACGATTACAATTATCTGAATAAGAGAACACAGGGCCGTCAGTTCTCCAATATGAGTTTCGGTATAGACGGATTGCACATGGCCGAACGCATATCTTACCTCGAACCCGTACAAAGAGACTATCAGTTACTCTCTTATCTGGGACGCGTGAACATGTCGTTCCTCGAAGGTCGTTATCTGGCGACGGCATCGTTCCGTGCCGATGGTTCGAGTCGTTTCGCCCGTGGACATCGTTGGGCATATTTCCCTTCTTTTTCATTGGCATGGCGTATGGAACAGGAAGATTTTATAAAGGATAATGTGCATTGGCTCGACCAGTTTAAGGTGAGAGTGGGATATGGACAGACCGGAAACTCGGCTATCGATCCGTATAGTAGTTTCTCGAATTATAGCCAAATTATAGACTATGCTAATGCTGTGGGTGACAAGGTTCTCGCTATGGCTGTCGATAAATTACAGAACGAGGGTTTGACTTGGGAAACGACCGAGTCGTGGAATGTCGGTGTGGATTTCGGGGTATTGAAAAACAGATTGAGAGGTTCGTTCGACTTTTATAATAAAGAGACGAGAGACCTACTCATTTCCAGAGTATTGCCGCCTTCGGCCGGTTTCCCGAGCATTTATTATAATTCGGGGAATTTGTTGAACCGAGGTATCGAGTTCAGTCTCGAAGCCGATATTATCCAAACGAAAGACTTTACATGGACGTTCGGGGGAAATATCGGAAAAAATAACCCGAAGATCAATAGTCTGGGTGTTTCGAGAGGTAATTTCGGTGTGTATGAGAATATATTGGCTTATGAAGGAAACTCGTTGGGTAACCACTTCGGGAATGCACACTTGTTCTGGGTAGGACATGAGCCGGGGCTATTCTTGGGTTATCAAACCGATGGAATCGTTCAGGAAGAAGATTTGCCGGCAAATGGCGGTTCGTATAATGTAACGCAAGATTTAAGTACGGGTGGAGCGCCTCAGGCTGGTGATATTAAAATCATAGACCAGAACGGAGACGGTGTGATCAATACCGATGACCGTGTGATTATCGGTAACCCGAATCCCGATTTTACTTACGGTTTTCAAACTCGTTTTACTTGGCGCGGTCTGAGTCTTTCGGCTCAATTTAATGGAGTGCACGGGAAGGATATGATCAATACCAATATTCGTTATCAAGCAATCCCGAACCGTACGGGTGGCAACTTGCGAACCGAGGCTTGGGTAGGCGCGTGGACTGCCGAAAACCGTTCGAACGCTTATCCGAGAGTAAATTATACATTGCCTACACCGGCTGTATTGGATCGCTATGTAGAGGATGCCAGTTTCTTGCGTTGTACCGATATTACCCTTTCGTATAATTTACCGAAGGCGGTAATGAAAAAGATCGGGTTTAATTCGATCAATATTTTCGGATCGGTTAAAAATGCTTTTATTATAACCGATTACAGTGGTTACGATCCTGAGGTTAACTCTTTTGCATTCGATGGTTTACGTCCGGGAGTGGATATGAGTTCGTTCCCTCATGCTCGGTCGTTTATATTTGGTTTGAATGTTTCATTTTAATATATAGTAATTTATGAAATCGCTAAAATATATAATTGTCTTGGGAATAGTGACGGGTGTCACTTTCTCTTCTTGTGAAGACTGGCTCGACGAGAATCCCAAGTACTCTGTGGATAATACCGTTATATTCGATTCGGAAGAGACTGCTAAGCAGGCTTTGGACGCTTGTTATGGCTATTTGACGACACAAGACTGTTTCGGACAGGGTGTTTATGAAATGTCAGTGGGGTCATCGGGGCTCTCGTGGTCGCAGACAAATGGTTCGGAACCGGACCGTTACGCTTCGTTGAATGCCACTACGGCCGGCGATGCCGTGCTGTGGGCTTGGCGAGGATTGTACAAAGCTATCCAAGAATGTAATACTTTCATCGTGAATATGAATAACGGTTCGTTGAGTGAAGATCTGAAAGAAAACTACACGGCGCAGGCTTCGTTTATTCGCGGGTTGTGTTATTACTATCTTTCTATGATGTGGGGTGATGTTCCTTTGCGGATCGAACCGTCGGCCCATGATGCGATTTCGGAACCGAAATCGTCTTTTATCGACGTTGTCGGCCAGATTTTCATCGATTGGAAGTATGCGTATGACAATTTGCCGGAGAATGGCGAACACGTTGACGGATATATCGATAAGTTGGGAGTTGCCGCTTATTTGGCCAAACTGAATTGGATGCTTTCGTGTAATCCCGATTTGGCCGACCGCAAAGCCGATTATTTAAAAGATGCTAAATTCTGGTGCGATTTGGTTTATGGAAAGTATTCATTGCAGAGCCGTTATTCCGATCTTTTTGTAAACCATGTGCAGAATTCGCCGGAATCTATCTTCCAGTTGAATTTTACTACTTCGTCGGATTATTCTTGGAATAGATTGAATTGGATTTTTGCTGCCGACAATGCATCGCCGGGTACGGCTTATCAGCGTATCCGTTCGACCAAAGCATTTCACGATCTGTTCCGTGGAACTTATCCGGGAGATCCTCGGTATGATGCTACGTTTTTGACTCGGTGGTACGATGTGAAAAACGGCAGTTCTTATCACTTGATAAGTGATTCGGTATATACTTATCCATATAAGACGTATAAGACCAAATCGACGAGCCGTGTAGCGGATGCAGTTGCTTATATCCCGTATGACCAGATGGACGATCCTACTAACCCTACCGTAGAGGAATTGACGGTTTTGCAGGAACAGTTTTACACCGAGAATACGACGACAGGCGAAAAGAATGTCGTTAATTTGGTGGGACAGTTTGCGACGTCGGTGGGTGATCATGCAGGGTGGCCTTTGTGGAAAAAACAGATCGATTTTAATTGTCAAGCGCAACAGAGCAACAACAATATCATATTGTACCGTTATGCCGATTTTTTGTTGCTAATGGCCGATGTGTATAACGAATTAGATGAAACGGATAGAGCGGCCAATCTGGTAAATGAGGTTTTGAGAAGGGCGCGTACTTCGGTTTCGCCAGAAGCCTCGCAACCGGTTGATTTCCCCCGTGGATTGTCCAAAGACCAAATGCGTAAGAAAATATTTTATGAACGGTTGTTTGAGTTGGCTGCCGAGCCCGAGATGTATTTCGATATACGTCGAGGGGGAACGGAGACTTTGAAAATGGCATTGGAAATCGTGAACCGTCATGATATAACTTACGAGCATTGTGAAGGAGAGGCTCAACACAACAACCCGGATCAAAGGTTTAGAGATCGTTATTTCGGGGAGGATGCGACGTTCTATGGAAAAGTGAGCGACGAGAGTTTCTTGAAAAAGAATCTGCATTTACCGATTCCTCATTCCGAATTAAGTGCTAACGACGGATTGTCGGCCGCAGACCAAAACTTCGGATATTGATATACCGTATAAATAATGAATGACTCGGTTTTTCCGGGCATTCATTATTTTACAAAGTGTTTTGTGGAATACTTTCGTACACGATTCGATGTGTCGTAAATTGTATTCCGGTGCTATATTGTGTCATATAAAATTATATAATATTATACCGTTGCTTATGAAATCGATCAGTCCTAATTTCTTTTACACGGCGGCCTCTTTTGCTGTATTGGGTGGTCTCGTTTCTTGTCAAAGTAGACAGAAACCATTGAATATCGTTTATATTATGACCGACGATCATACGTCTCAGATGATGAGCTGTTATGATACACGGTATATAGAGACTCCTAATCTCGACCGCATAGCGAAAGATGGAGTGAGGTTTACCAACAGTTTTGTTTCTAACTCGCTCAGCGGGCCGAGCCGGGCTTGTATGTTGACCGGGAAGTTCAGTCATAAAAACGGGTTTACCGATAATACGACCTGTAAATTTGATGGAACTCAGCAGACCATGCCGAAACTGTTGCAGCAGGCTGGTTATCAAACCGCTATTGTCGGGAAATGGCATTTGGAAACATTGCCTACGGGATTCGACTTTTGGGAAATTCTGCCGGGTCAAGGCGATTATTATAATCCCGATTTTATTACGCAGACAAATGATACCGTGAATAAAAGGGGATATGTGACCAATATCATCACAGACGAGAGTCTCGATTGGTTACAAAACAAGAGGGATAGAAGTAAACCTTTCTGTCTTTTTATCCATCATAAAGCAATACACCGCAATTGGATGGCCGATACTTGCGATTTGAATTTATATGAAGATAAGGAGTTTACTTATCCCGAAAATTTCTTCGATACTTATGATGGTCGTTTGGCTGCCGCTTCGCAAGAAATGAGTATTGCAAAGGATATGGATTTGATTTACGATTTGAAAATGCAGCGATCTGATAAAGAAACTCCTTTAAAATCGTTATACGAACAATTTTATGGGCGTATGGATTCGGCCCAGAAAGCTGTATGGGATAAATTTTATACTCCTATTATCGATAAATTTTATAAAGATGATTTGAAGGGGGAAGACTTGGTACGTTGGAAATACCAACGTTATATGCGGGATTATGCTAAGACGGTGAAGTCATTGGACGACAATGTGGGAAAGGTACTTGACTACTTGGAAAAGGAAGGATTGCTTGATAATACGCTTGTCGTATATACTTCGGATCAAGGGTTCTATATGGGAGAACATGGGTGGTTCGATAAACGCTTCATGTATGAAGAGTCAATGCGTACCCCTTTGATTATGCGTCTTCCAGAAGGTTTTGATAAGCGAGGAGACATTCCTCAATTGGTGCAGAATATAGATTATGCTCCGACATTCCTCGAACTGGCGGGTGTTTCTGTTCCTTCCGATATACAGGGTGTGTCGTTGCTCCCGTTGCTAAAAGGAGAGTCGCCTGCCGATTGGAGAACTTCTCTGTATTATCATTTCTATGAATATCCGGCAGAGCATGCGGTAAAACGTCATTACGGCGTTAGGACCGATAGGTATAAATTGATACATTTCTATAACGATATAGATGTGTGGGAGTTGTATGATTTGCAAAACGACCCGATGGAGATGCACAATATTTTCGGACAAGAGGGAACCGAGCAGGTTACAGCCGATTTGATGAAAGAGTTGAAGCGACTGCAAGTCCAGTATGACGACCCTATTTTGAAAGAATTTCCTATTGGTGAATGAATAAAACGGTGAATGGTTGATATGAAGATAAGAAAAGCGTTAGTCTTAGGCTCTTTTTGGTTTTGTGCATCTTTTTGTATAGGAGCTCCGGTCGCAAATACCTTTTTACCTGTGGTTCCGGTTCCAGCAGAGTATTCGGTAGGTGAGGGATATTTCTATTTCAATGCCGATATGAAGTTCGGGGTTGAAAATGAATCTCAGTTACGTATGGTATCCGACTTTGTAACTCTATTGGGGCGGCAGACCGGTTTTATACCTAGCATTATGATCGGTTCTGAAACGGCCGATGTACGATTGAAAACAGTTACGTCTTTGCCCGATGAGGCATATAATTTGATCGTTACCTCGGAAAAAATTCTAATAGAATCTGCGGGCGATGCCGGATTCTTTTATGCTTTACAATCGCTACGCCAACTATTGCCGGCAGGTGTGGTAGAGGGCAAGAAGCAGAATAGAACGATGGAGTATAAGATCCCTGTGATGACTGTTAACGATCGTCCTCGGTTCGGTTATCGGGGGCTTATGATAGATGTATCGCGGTATTTCATGCCTAAGCACAATTTATTGAAGATTATAGATGCAGCTTCGTTTTTGAAAATAAATAAGATACATTTGCATTTGGTCGATGATAACGGTTGGCGATTGGAGATAAAAAAATATCCGCGATTGACGCAAGTGGGAGCTTGGCGGGTGAAACGCGATGAGCCTTTTCCGAATCGTAGGAATCAAGAGGAAGGAGAACCTGTCTCTGTCGGAGGGTATTATACTCAGGACGATATGAGAGAGATTATTCGATTTGCCGCATTACGGCAAATCGAGATTATTCCCGAAATAGAGATGCCGGCTCATACGAACTCTTCATTGGCTGCTTATCCTGAATTGGCATGCCCGGTCGTAGATCGTTTTGTCGGTGTGTTGCCCGGTATCGGTGGTAAAAATTCAGAGATCGTTTATTGTGCCGGTAATGACAGTGTCTTTTCGTTTCTGGAAGATGTAATTGACGAAGTGTCGGAACTGTTCCCTTCTAAGTATATTCATTTGGGGGGAGACGAAGCCTCGAAGGTAAATTGGGCGAAGTGTCCGAAATGTCGGGCTCGCATGGAGGCCGAGCATATAGAACATACCGAGGAGTTGCAGAGCTATTTCATGACTCGTATGAGCAATTATGTAAGGAGCAAGGGTAAAGAAGTGATGGGTTGGGACGAATTAACGAACAGCACATTGCCCGAAGGTGCGATTATTTATGGTTGGCAAGGTTTTGGAAAAGCGGCGTTGAAAGCTGCCGCACAAGGGCATCGGTTTATTATGACGCCTGCTAGGAGTCTTTACTTTATCCGCTATCAGGGGCCTCAGTGGTTTGAGCCTTTGACCTATTTCGGAAATAATACATTAAAAGACGTATATACTTATGAGCCCGTTCAAGAGGAATGGAACCCTGTTTATGAGGATTTGTTGATGGGGGTACAGGCATCTATGTGGACAGAATTTTGTAATTCTCCCGATGATGTGGAATATCAGTTATTCCCTCGGTTATTGGCGTTGTCTGACATCGCTTGGGCAAAAAAAGGGACAAAAGACTGGCCCGATTTTTTGAAAAGGATCGATAAGGTTTTGCCTCATATCGAGGCAATGGATATTACTTGTGCCCGCTCGATGTACAATATAGATCATAAGGTTACCCCAAAGGGGAAAAAGTTGTTGGTGGAGCTTTCGTGTATTAGGCCTGATGTAGAAATCCGATATACCGAAGATGGAACGGAACCTGTCGCATCGTCGAGTCTTTACGCTTCTCCCTTGACGGTAAAGAGTACGACCTGTATGAAAGCCGCGACTTTCATGAACGGAGAGAAAATGGGGGAGACTTTGCTCCTGGATTTACAGTGGAACAAGGCTACGGGAAAAGAGGTATTGGCTTCGAATGAAAAACGATATGTGTTGACCAATGGTATTAGAGGCAGTTTGCGTCATACCGATTTCGAATGGGCCGGGTGGTATGACGAAGATGCATCGTTTGTTCTGGATATGGGAAAAAGGACTCCGGTGAAAGAAGTTCGTATAGGGTGTATCACTAACTCTGGAATGGCCGTTCATAAACCTTCGCTAATTCGGTTATCTGTATCGAACAATAAAAAAACATTCGTTCCGGTAGGAGAGATTACTTTTTTTCAGGAGGATATTTTTAAGAATCGTACAGCCGTGGAAGATGCCGTTTTCAGTGGGTTGGATTTGAATGCCCGATATTTGAAGCTCGAAATGGAAAATCCCGGACTTTGTCCCATCGGAGATATACGTGAAGATCAGAAGATATGGATGTATTTCGATGAGTTGATTGTAAATTAAAATAATTAATACTTTTTTCTCCGGTTGTAAATAAATGGCCTGTTCGAGGGAAAGTGTAAAAAAATATGTTTATTTTAGTAGAAAAATAGATATGAAATCGATACCGTTGATATTACCGTTAATGGCACTCCCAATTTCGGGACAAGCCGAAAAGAGAGGGAACGTGGAGATGCCGCAATGTCCGAATGTCGTGTTCATCTATGCCGATGATATAGGCTATGGCGATTTAAGTTGTAATGGATCTAAGACGATAAATACTCCGAACGTGCAACGCATGGCTACCGAGGGAGTGAGATTTACTAATGCTCATAGTGCTGCGGCTACCAGCACACCTTCCCGTTATGCGATGTTGACCGGCGAATATGCATGGCGTAGGGAAGGTACGGGTATTGCCGATGGGGATGCGGGAATGATTATCCGTCCCGAACGATACACGTTGGCCGATATGTTCCGAGATGCCGGATATGCTACCGGGGTTGTCGGTAAGTGGCATTTGGGGCTCGGAGATGAAAAAGGGACACAAGACTGGAATCAACGGTTGTCGCCGAATCCTGCCGATATAGGATTTGATTATTCTTATATTATGGCCGCTACGGGCGATCGAGTCCCTTGTGTATTCGTAGAGAATGGGGCGGTTGTAAATCTTGATCCGGAAGATCCTATTTATGTCAGTTATAAGCAGAATTTTCCGGGAGAACCTACGGGGAAAAAGAATCCTGATTTATTGGTTATGCATCCTTCGCATGGTCATAACCAGAGTATCGTCAATGGCATTTCTCGTATTGGATATATGAAGGGCGGAAAATCTGCGTTGTGGAAAGACGACCAAATTGCCGATGAGCTTACAAACAAAGCTGTTTCGTTTATCGAGAATCATAAGGACGAACCTTTCTTTCTCTATTTTGCCACGCAGGATGCACATGTTCCCCGTGTACCTAATGAACGCTTTGCCGGGAAATCGGGTATGGGGCCGAGAGGAGATGTCTTGTTGCAGTTCGATTGGAGTGTGGGTGAGATTTTATCGGCTTTGAAGAAAAACGGATTAGATAAAAATACAATTATTATCTTGTCGAGCGATAACGGCCCGGTTGTAGACGACGGATATAAAGACCAGGCTGTGGAGCTATTGGGAGAACATAAACCCGGAGGGCCTTTCAGGGGTGGTAAATATAGTTCTTATGAGGCGGGGACCAGAGTCCCTTGTATTCTTCGCTGGGTAGACACAGTGAAGCCGACCGTTTCGGATGCGTTGGTATGCCAAATTGATTGGTTCGCTTCGTTTGCCTCGTTGTTGGGAACCGATTTACCCGAGGGGGCTGCTCCTGATAGTGAGAATTATTTAGATACGTGGTTGGGAAAAGAAGCCGAGGGGCGTCCTTATTTGGTTGAACAGAATGCACAAAATAATTTATCGATTACTTCCGGCGAATGGAAGTATATAGAACCCGGAAAAGGAGAGCCATTCAATAAAAATGTCGGTATTGAAACAGGTAATAGTTCTCTTCCCCAGTTGTACAATTTGCATAAGGACTTGGGAGAGCGGAAAAATGTAGCCGAACAATATCCCGATGTCGTCGAAGAATTAGCAGCGAGATTATTGGAAATAAAAGACGGGCGAGTTGCTCTTCCGCTTAAATGATAACGGAAAAAATTTGTTGAAATATATCCATTTTAAGAATAAGATGATGAAAAATAATATCCTGTTTTTGATTTGTATGTTGTTGTGCCCGTTGGGAAAGACTTTCGCTAAGGTAGAGACACCGGAGTGGCAGAGCCAATATGCCATAGGCTTGAATAAATTGGCTCCTCATGCTTATGTTTGGCCGTATAAAGAGGGGGATATAAACAGCGTGCGGGCACAAGACTATGAACAGTCTCCTTATTATATGAGCTTGAACGGCACGTGGAAATTCAATTGGGTACGGAATCCCGATAAGCGTCCGGTGAATTTTTACCGTCCCGACTTTTATACCGGTGGCTGGAATGATATACAGGTTCCGGGGAACTGGGAATGCCAGAATTATGGTATCCCTATATATGTGAATGAGACATACGAGTTTGACGATCCGATGTTTCATTTTAAGAAAAATCCTCCTTTTGTTCCCTATGAGGATAATGAGGTCGGTTCTTATCGCCGTACATTCGTTTTGCCTGAATCTTGGATAGGACGTCGTATCGTCTTGTGTTTCGAGGGTGTTACTTCTTTTTATTATGTGTGGCTCAATGGGGAGCTTTTGGGATATAATCAGGATTCCAAAACCCCGGCTGAGTGGGATATTACTAATAAGGTGAAACAGGGTGAGAATACACTCGCTGTCGAAGTTTATCGTTGGAGTGCGGGGGCGTATCTCGAATGTCAGGATATGTGGAGATTGAGTGGAATCGAACGCGATGTTTATCTGTATAGCACTCCCGAAGAGTATATTGCCGATTATAAAGTAGTTTCTCCATTGGATAAAAATTTGTATAAAGATGGGGAGTTCTCTTTGGACGTGCATATAGGTGGTTTGAAAGGCCGACACGGCATAACGGTTCATTATGGATTATTCGATGCCGATCATCGAATGGTCGCACAGGACGGCGGTTCTCCGGTGCGAGACAGTATCGTATCGTTTGATGCGATTATTCCTGATGTTAAACCGTGGAATGCCGAGCAGCCTTATCTCTATACGTTGGTTGTCGATTTGAAAGACGAGCAGGGGCAAGTAATAGAAACGACGGGGTGTCCCGTGGGTTTTAAAACCTCTGAGATTAAGAATGGTCGTTTTTGTATCAATGGAGTCCCTGTGTTGGTAAAAGGAGTGAATCGACACGAGTTCTCAGAACAGGGCCGTACGGTTAGTAAAGAGTTGATGTTGAAAGATATACAACTGATGAAGCAAAATAATATCAATACAGTGCGTTGTGCCCATTATCCTAATCATTCCTATTGGTATCAGTTGTGCGATCGGTATGGTCTTTATGTTATAGACGAGGCGAATATCGAATCTCATGGAATGGGGTACGGTCCGGCGACTTTGGCTAAGGATACATCGTGGTTGAGTGCACACATGGACCGCACCCGCCGTATGTATGAGCGGACAAAGAATAATCCTTCGGTTACGATTTGGTCGTTGGGTAATGAAGCCGGCAACGGAATTAATTTTGAGAAAACTTACGAGTGGCTGAAATCGGTGGAGACTAACCGTCCGGTACAATATGAACGGGCAGAACAAAATTTCAATACCGATATTTATTGCCGTATGTATCGTAGTATAGACGAGATAAAGGCTTATCTTGCACAACCGGATATTTATCGCCCCTTCATTCTTTGTGAATATGCTCACGCTATGGGTAACAGCGTGGGGGGATTGAAAGATTATTGGGACGTTTTCGAGTCAGAACCGATGGCTCAGGGCGGTTGTATTTGGGATTGGGTGGATCAATCTTTCCGAGAGGTAGATTCCGACGGTCGGTGGTATTGGAGCTACGGAGGGGATTATGGTCCCGAGGGTGTCCCTTCTTTTGGTAGTTTTTGTTGTAATGGGTTGGTAAATGCTGTCCGGGAACCACATCCTCATTTGTTTGCTGTGAAAAAAGTATATCAATATATCAAATCTCGTTTGATAGATAACGAGAATTTGACGGTTACGGTCAAGAATTGGTATGACTTTACCGATTTGAAAAATTATACTTTGCATTGGAATGTGACCGCCGATAACGGGAACATATTGGCTCAGGGAGAGGTGATAACGGCTTGTGCCCCGCACGAGACGGTAGAGATTGTTCTTGGGAAAGTGAAACTGCCTCGTGATGTGAAGGAGGCCTATCTGAATCTTAGTTGGACTCCTAATCAAGCCTCGGCTTTTGTGGACACGAATTGTGAAGTGGCATATGACCAGTTTGTACTTCTTGCCAATTCCAAATATGAAGCAAAAATAGATTTACCGTCAGGTACAAAATTAGAAAGAGACGGATATACGTGGTTTAACGATAAAGTATCAGCTACGGTTTCTCCTGAGACAGGTGCATTGATTTCATATAAATATCGAGGTGAAGAATGGCTTTCACAACCGGTGGAACTATCGCTATATCGACCTTTGACCGAGAATGACAAAAAAGACAAACATGGAGGCATGCTTTGGAAGAAAGCGGGGTTGGATAAAATTTCCCAGAAAGTGACATCGATAAAGCCCTCTAAGAATGGTTTTACGGTCGATGTTTCTGTTCTCAACGCAAAAGACAATGAGATAGGAACCGGGAGCTTTGTCTATACATTGGATCGGAAGGGTATGTTAAAGATAAATACTGTCTTTACTCCCGATACAGCTATCGTGAAGTCATTGCCTCGGGTGGGATTGACATTCCGTATGCCTGTGGCGAATTGTTGCGATGTGACTTATTTAGGTCGGGGTGATTTTGAGAACTATGTAGATAGGGCTGCCGGGAAGATAGGAATTTATGAGACTTCGCCTTTCGCTATGTTTCATTATTATGTGATGCCCCAGTCTACCGGTAATCGCATAGATACCCGTTGGCTGGCGTTAACCGGAGAAAAGGGTAGTGGCTGGAAAATAATTTCCGACAAACCGTTCCAGTTCAGTGTATTACCTTACTCGGATATAAACATCGAAGCTGCTACACATATCAATGACCTGAATTTTGACGGTGAAGTGACAGTCCATGTGGATGCTGCACAAACTGGGGTAGGAACTGCGACTTGCGGACCGGGTGTGCTGCCTGTCTATTGGCTGCCGTTAGAATCCTATGAGTTTGATTTTACTTTTATCCCGGTAAAGGAATAAAT
This sequence comes from Barnesiella intestinihominis YIT 11860, assembly GCF_000296465.1. Taxonomy (NCBI): domain Bacteria; kingdom Pseudomonadati; phylum Bacteroidota; class Bacteroidia; order Bacteroidales; family Barnesiellaceae; genus Barnesiella; species Barnesiella intestinihominis. The sequence goes on along the minus strand of NZ_JH815203.1, from coordinate 567,999 downwards.
TCGGATAGGTTTTGAACGGGGCGAAATCGGGAGCCGTATGATTATGGCTCCTTTTTATAGGTAGAGATTTTGCCACGACAGAAGAAAAGGAATCCGTTTTAGTGATTGTTACACTAAAACGGATTCCTTTGTAAATTTATAGTTATTATCGTTTTTTCAATTTATAGGTTTCTTGCTTTAAGAATTTCTCCAATTCTTTAATGGTGGGATATTGAGCCAACGTTTCGGGAGAAATGGCGTCTCCCACAGAGATGCGTATAGTTTTGTGTTCTTTTTTGAATACTTCGGCAGGTAATCGCATGGCGCACATTTTCCAACTGAATATCCTTAATATCGTATAAAATAGCGAGTTATGTCCATGAAAGAAAATGGGGACGACGGGTTTCTTTAATTGCTGAATCAATCTGATTATACTGGATTGCCATTCTCTATCTTCAATGCGAAGGTCCCATCTTAGTTTAGAGACAGCCCCGGCGGGGAAAAAGCCGAGAGGATGTCCGTTTTTAGCTTGAAGTAGAGCCTCTTTTATTCCATTGAGGGAGACTTTTCGTCTGTCTGGATTGGAGTAGGGGTCTACGGCAATGAAATTGTCGGACATGGCTTCGACATGGTTCAATATCCAATTGACCATGACTTTGTAGTCGGGGCGGCGATTGGCAAGTAGTTTGATGAGAATAACGCCATCGAGTGCTCCGAACGGGTGATTCGAGACTGTGATGAAAGCACCTTCGGGTAAGTTATCGAGTTTCTCTTCGTGGTCGATTTGGCAAGTGATGTCCAAATCGTCTATAATAGAATTGCAAAATGCTGCTCCCCGATAATCGCAGGAGCGATCGTACAAAGCATTGATCTCGTTGATTTTGCAAAGGTTGAAAAGGTATTTGAGAATCTTGGTTCCACTTTCGCTTTTGAACTGGGGTGCAATGTCTTGTAAATCGGATATATTTAATACGTATCTTTTCATTTTTGAGCTTGTGTCGGTTAAATCGAAAAGTGCAAAAATACAAATAACTGGCAGAATTTTACGGTTGATAGCGATATTTTATTCAAATAGGGGTTTATATAGAGAGCGCATAGCTGATACTCATGTAAATGAGCATACCTATAATGTCATTGGTGATGGTGATAAAAGGCCCTGTGGCTATGGCTGGGTCTATTTTGAATCGTTCGAGGGTTAAAGGGACGAGAGTCCCGAAAATGGAGGCAAAAATCACTACGGCAAACAAGGAAAGCGATACGGATACCGTAGTCGCTATATTGTCGAGGAAAAACCAGTTGTAAACGAATACGAGTAGGGATATCATGCAGGCGTTGATCAGGGCTACGCCTAATTCTTTGAATAATTGTTTTCCCGCCGTTTTTAAATCTAATTTACCGTTCGCTAAACCTTGTACTACGATGGCCGATGATTGTATTCCCACATTTCCTCCCGTACCGCCGATTAGTGGTATGAAGAGTGCTGTGGCCGGATTTTTAGCGATGTTCGATTCAAAATTTCCTAAGATTACCGAGTTTGCCAACCCTCCGACCATACCGATGAGCAGCCACGGTAGCCGGGCTGCCGTTTGAGTGAAAACAGTGTCGTTCGATTCCACGTCTTGGGACAAACCCGATGCCAATTGATATTCTCGTTCCGATTGTTCACGAACTTCGTCCATGATGTCGTCGACCGTAATCTGCCCTACCAAACGTCCGATACTGTCTATCACCGGTACGGCTACCAAGTCGTATTTTTCGAAAGTCATAGCTACGTCATTGATAGGAGTATCGGTCTTTACCGATACAGGGTCTTTACGCATGACGTGCTTTATCTTTGAGGCAGAGGGATTGGTAATCATTTTTTTTAGGGGGAAAACTCCTTTCAATCTGTCGTCATCGTCCACTACATAGACATAATAAAGCTGCCCTAGCTCTTCTGCTTGTATCCGCATTTGTTTGACGCATTCGGGCATACTCCAATTTTCGTTTACGACAACCATTTCTGTTCCCATGAGACCACCGGCGGTGTCTTCATCGTATTTCAACAAGTCAACGATGTCTCCGGCTTGTTCTACGTCGTCGATGTGGGAGAGGATCTCTTCCTGAGCGTCTTCGTCCATTTCCCGAATGAGGTCCACGGCATCGTCGGAATCCATGTAGTCGATAAACTGTTTGGCGATGACTTCGCTTGGCAGTTGTTTCAACATTTTTTCCCGATCGTCTTCATCTAGTTCGAGAAGTACATCTGCCGCTTTTTCCCCGTCCAAAAGCATGTAGATATACTCTGCTTCGTCGAGGTTCAACTGTTGATATAGTTCCGCTATATCGGCCGGGTGCAAATCTTTCAGTAATTCACGGGCTTTGTCTTTTTCGTCGTTTTTAATGATTTGCTGAACATTTTGGATATATTCGGGTGTAAATTTATCCATGTTTTTCCCTCCTTATACTTTGAGACCGGAATGTCGTTTTCGTAAATATTCCGGTAGATTATTCATTTTATAATGTAACTTTCCAATAGATTTGTCAAATCTATGAATTGTTTGACCGATAGCCGTTCGGGGCGTTCGTTGAAAATCGGTTCTGCCAATATTTTACAATCTTGTCCGACCATACTTTTTAATGAGTTCCGCATGGTTTTTCGCCTTTGATTGAATGCGGTTTTTACGATTCGTTTGAATAGAGGTTCATTACAACCTAATTGCCGGACTTGGTTTCGTGTCATTTTGATGACTGCCGATTTGACTTTCGGTGGGGGATTGAATACGTGTTCGGGGACTGTGAATAAATATTCTATTTCATACCAAGCTTGCAGCAATACACTCAAAATACCGTAAGTTTTACTGCCCGGAGGGGCAGCCATTCGTTCGGCGACTTCTTTTTGAATCATGCCGCTGCAACAAGGTATATGATCTTTGTATTCGAGTACTTTGAAAAATATTTGACTGGATATATTGTAGGGATAGTTTCCTATAACGCAGAAATTTCCAGAGAACAACTTCGATAAATCGAGTTTTAGAAAATCTTCTTCTAAAATGTGTCCTTTCAATTCGGGAAAATTTTCTTGTAAATATTCGATCGATTCATGGTCGAGTTCGACGACTGTCAAATCGTGTCCTTTGGATAGGAGATACTGAGTTAAGACTCCCATGCCGGGGCCTACTTCAAGTATGGGAGTATTTTTGTAATTGTCGAGCGTATCGGCAATGGCTTGTGCGATATTCAAATCGATGAGAAAGTGTTGCCCTAACGATTTTTTAGGTCTAACTATGTAGCTCATGAAGGGTTCGTTTCAGTTGTCAGTCAATAAATTTTTTCTCACAGAGATTTTTCATACCTCTGCCAGCTACAAAGTTGAAGATAAACCTTTATCTTTGCAACCTACAAAAGTATAACAAATTTTTAAAACGGGAAAATTGAAAAGGATAATACGGGATATTGTAAAATATCTGCTTCCTCTGCTTTGTGGTGTGTGGTTGTTTTGGTATGTCTACCAGAAATTGGATATGAATACCATTTTTCAAATCCTCAAATCAGATGTGAATTATTTTTGGATTATCCTATCTATGGTTATTGCAGCATTCAGCCATATTGCCCGTGCGTTTCGCTGGCGTTTGCAGTTGCGAGCGTTGAATATAAACCCGTCGATGCGGGTTTTGATAAACGCTATTTTCGGCACGTATGCCATGAATCTGTTGTTTCCCCGGTTGGGAGAGGTTTGGCGTTGCGGTTATGTGGCTCAGCGAGAGAAAGCATCATTTACGAAAGTATTGGGATCTATGGTTTCCGATCGTCTCTCCGATACGGTAATGCTCGCGATGCTTACGTTTGCGGTATTCATGGTTCAAATGAAGCCGTTCCGTCAATTTTTGAATGAGAATCCTTCTATCGAAACAGGGGTGATGAATGTATTGACTTCGGTGTGGCTCTATGTTGGAATCTTTATATGTATTGTCGCTGTCGTTTGGTTTTTCTGTACGAACAGTCGGAGCAAGATTGTATTGAAGATAAAGAATTTTATGGCCAACATCTGGGACGGTTTTGCCTCGATTATTACGATGAGAGGGAAATTTTGGTTCGTATTCTATACCCTGTTTATTTGGTTCTGTTATTTTATGCAACTGTATGTCTGCATATTCGCTTTCCCCGGTATGGAAAATTTGACGGTCTCGGCGGTCTTGTTGCTTTATGTATTGGGTAGTTTGGGTATGTTACTTCCCGTGCAGGGCGGAATCGGACCGTGGCATTTTGCTGTAATTGCCGGGTTGTCCTATTATGGCATAACCGGTAACGAGGCGGGGGCATTTGCTTTTGTGGCACATGGCTCTCAAATGGTGCTAATCGTTCTGATAGGTATATATGCCTTTATTTCGATGGCGTGTGACAAAAAGAAACCAAAGGGTGAAAGGATTATGGCAGAGGTCATGACAGAACTTCCAAAGTCGAATCGCCCTTAAAAATATTATTGGTAAATAAAATTTTCACTATGGACAACAAAATCACATCTCTTCAACCACAGGCAGTATGGAAATATTTCAATGCGATTTGTCAAGTGCCTCGTCCGTCGGGTCATCTCGATAAAATCACCGAGTATATAATGGGTGTAGGTCGTTCTTTGGGATTGGAGACCATTTTGGATAAGGCCGGGAATGTCATTATTCGCAAACCTGCCACACCCGGTATGGAAAACCGCAAGCCGGTTATTCTTCAAGGACACATGGATATGGTTCCTCAGGCGAATAAATCGGTGAACCATAATTTCGAGACCGACCCGATCCTTCCTCGTATCGACGGTGAGTGGGTGAGCGCTACCGAAACGACATTGGGAGCTGATAATGGTATCGGTATTTCTTCGATTTTGGCGATTCTCGAATCGAAAGAGATACAGCATGGGCCTATCGAAGCTTTGTTTACTAACGACGAGGAGACCGGTATGTATGGAGCCATAGGGCTTGAACCGGGTGAGTTGCAAGGTGAAATATTATTGAATACCGACTCGGAGCAAGATGGCGAATTGTATATGAGCTGTGCCGGAGGGGTAGATGTAAATGTCGAATTTAAATACAAAGAGGAGGCTTATACTCCGGTTGCCGGTGAAATAGCTTTGAGATTGACTTTGGGCGGATTGCATGGCGGTCATTCGGGTGTGGATATTCATTTGGGGAGAATGAATGCTAACAAGGAGATGTTCAGGTTCTTGAAAGAGGCTGTATCGGAGTATGGAGCTCGTTTGGCTCATTATAACGGAGGAACGTTGCGAAACGCCATACCGCGTGAAGCAGAGGCTGTGGTGACTATTTTATCAGAAGATAAAACCGATTTCATGGCCGCTGTCGATGAGTTTTTCTCCACTTTGAGACGGGAATATGGTTTTATTGAAGATAGGTTGGTTTTTAAAGCCGAGGAGGTTTCACTCCCGAAAACTCTTTTGCCGGAAGAAATACAAGACGATCTTATCAATGCCGTTGTCGCTTGTCATAATGGCGTGTATCGTATGATTCCTGATGCCCCAGAGGTGGTAGAAACATCGTCCAACCTTTCTATTGTGCGTACTTCGGAGGGGCTTGTCGAAATACAGATTTTGGTGCGGAGTTCGAGTGAAACCATGAAAATGGCATTGGCATCGGAATTGGAAAGTACTTTTGCTTTGGCAGGAGCCAGAGTGGAGTTTGATGGTGCATATCCCGGCTGGGAACCTAATTTTAAATCGGATATATTGAACCTGATGAAAAAAATATATCCGAGAGTTACCGGGAAAGAGGCCGACGTAAAAATGATGCATGCCGGGTTGGAGTGTGGTATTATCGGAGCTAATTATCCGGGATTGGATATGATTTCCTTTGGTCCTACTATTAAGCACCCTCACTCACCGAATGAAAAAGTTGAGATTTCTACGGTCGAGACTTTCTGGAAGTTGTTGGTGGCAGTCCTTGAAAATATTCCGGAAAAAGATTAAATACAATATTCGTTAAAAGCCGTCGATATGGAAAGCGGTATCGACGGCTTTTTTGTTTGTTGTATATGTCGTATATAAAAATGTTATCTTTGTATGGAAAATGAGAGCCTTCCAGTAAGTTTTCCGCTGGTGTGAAAACAGGGCGTGCATTCGTTGTTCGACAAAGTGTTTTTGTAATTGGATAAGAAGATACTTTTTGAAAAGTGGGATAATTTGAGTAAATTTTGAAAAATATAAATGAGATGGATAGTCATGTAAATCAAAATGAATCGAGTAACCAACTCTCTGGCAAGGTGCGTCGATCATTCCGTCGTTTCATTCGGGTTGCCATTGTATTGCTCCTATTGGTTGGGGGAGCTTTTTTTTATGTGCGTTATTATTTTGTCTTTGGTTCGGGGGTAAAAGCCGGTACTTTGAATTATGTCGTAAAAAAAGGATATGTATTCAAAACCTATGAGGGAATTCTCATTATGGAAGGTTTTCGCACCGAGAGCCGGGGAACGTTACAGTCCAATCAATTTGTCTTTTCTGTGGATAATGCCAATTTGGCAGACTCTCTCATGCGATTGAGCGGCCGTCATGTGGAGCTGAAATATAATGAATATCTTGGAGCTTTGCCCTGGCGTGGATATAGCAATTTTATAGTAGAAGAGATTTTATCTGTGAAGTAGAAAATAGATAATCTATTTCTCTTTTATATCTTCGAAATCTATATATTCTCCTTCGTCGTCTTGGATAACCTTTTTGTTCTTTTTCGTATGGGTGTACCATGTGGTACGCCCTTTGTTGTTTTGTCCCTGTTGTCCTTGTTGAAAGGGATTCCTAACGCTGTTTTTCTTTCCGAAGAAGAACCGGAGGATAAGTTGAAATATACCTATAATGGGTACTATGAAGATAATAAAAGCTATGATGAGGAGCAGTCCAAGAGCATGCATAATTGATACTTGTTAAGTTTATGTATGTTAGAACAAAAACCGTTCCGTTTTTGTTGTTAATGCTTCTTGGCTGTCAACAGCGATAATATTATATACAAGCCTATTGTTGCGGCGAGGCCTGCCAGTCCGAAAAAGATAAGGAAAATTGCGGCAGCGATTAAAATCAAGTAACGAAGATAATTTTCTTTTAACTTCAAGTTCTTGAATTTTAGAGAAAACATGGGAATCTCCGAAATCAATAGGAAAGAGAAGAGAATGACTAAGCAGACGATAGCGTATCCACAGGCTTTGTCCTCTATTTGTAAGCCGGCTTGACATATTCCTATCCAAAAAAGAGCGTTGGCAGGAACGGGCAACCCGATGAACGAGGTTGTCTGACGAGCATCGATATTGAATTTTGCTAAACGAAGTGCGGAGAAAACAGGAATAAGCAACGCACTTAATGCCCACCAGATCTGATAGGAATCATTTATTCCATGAAAGACGCTGTCGTATAGCATGAAATGCATGGCCATGAATCCCGGTGCAAGCCCGAAGCTGATAAGATCGGCGAGTGAATCCAATTCTTTTCCCATCGGAGAGTAAGCATGGAGCAAACGTGCCGCCATGCCGTCTAAAAAGTCGAATAATGCGGATAACCCTATGCATAAAGCAACTATGTCGTACTCTCCTTTGTATGCGAAAAGACAGGCAAAACACCCTGAAAGGAGATTGAGACAAGTAATACTATTAGGGATATTTTTTGTAATGGCATTCATGAGAGCTTTATTTTAGACGGGCTATTTCGGTGAGGTCGCCTATTGTTTTATCGTGTAGAGCTACTTTAATATCGCAATCGAGCGGAAGGTACAAATCTACGCGTGAACCGAATTTTATAAAGCCCATGTGTTCGTCGATGTCACAGGTATCACCGACTTCGGCGTAAGTTACAATGCGACGCGCCACTGCACCGGCAATTTGTCTGACTAAGATTTCCTCACCATTTTCAGCCTTAATGACTACTGTGGATCTTTCGTTGTCTGTGCTTGATTTAGGTAAATAGGCTGCCATAAAACGGCCTTGTTGATGACTTACATGGATTACTTTTCCGGCAACGGGAAACCAGTTGGCATGTACGTTGAATATATTCATAAAGATAGAAACTTGCATACGTTTGTCATGAAAGTATTCATCTTCGAGAACTTCTTCAAGAACGACTACGACACCGTCTGCCGGTGCGACTATGGCATTTTTGGGATTACCTTTGAAATGCCGTTTGGGAGACCGGAAAAAATTAACTACCAGAAAGAAAAATATAATGGAGGCGGCGTGGATTAGATAAGCCAGCCATGTTATTTTTATCCATAGATAAACCGGCAAATTCAAAAGAGCCAGAATGATAAAAAGAATAAGTAATATGTTTTTCCCTTCTCGGTGTATTTTCATTTTCATCTTTTAACTCGATTTAGAAGTAGCGAACAAAGGTAATAGTTATTTACGGAAAGACAAAAACAAGGACTCTTTTTTGTATGATTGGGAAAGTGAATGAGAATTATAGACCAGTTCATAATTAATTTTATAGTTATAAGTTTGTAAATGTCGATATTTTTTATTTATATTGCGTAATCATGAAAAACAAGAGATTATGGATATCGGGCGAATAGCTCATGGGGGCGTATATATTTATCGGGGGGAATTAGATTTCATGGCGAGGACAATATTGGATTCTCCTCACATGGAAACCGGAGGTAATTTGTTGGGCTATTGGACGCCGAACGGAGATGCCGTAATCATGTATGTATTGGGTCCCGGTAGAAGGTCGGTCTGTCGTTTTACCAGTTTTATACAAGATGCTGATTATTTGCAGTTGCATGCCGATAGATTATTCGAAGAGTACCATCTCTCCCATATCGGTGTGTGGCATTCGCATCATGGTTTGGGATTGTCGTATCCGAGCGGAGGCGATGTGCAATCGATACAAGAGGGTATGCTGGCAGACGGGCTGTCGCGGTGTATATTGGCTATTGGAATTTGCGATAGGGCAGGGGCCTCTGTCAATGCTTTTTCTTTTGTATGCACAGGTGAAGGGGTAAAGATGAACTTAGTGCCGTGGAATGTGGTGCAAGGAGACGGTTCGGTAAGGAGTCGTTATGATACGGCTTATCGGGATTCTGTGATAATGCCGCAGGTCAAAGAGGCTGTGTATCATGAGTTGAATATGATTCCGGTACAACAGATGCCGCCGGAGAATGGCGTGAAGTTCGATACCGGTTTTTGGTTGAATAATAAAGAAAACCGTTTGCAGTTGAAGCGTATCGTCTCTTATATACAGTCGAAATATTCTGATGTGAAACTGTTGAAAGTAGATGACATGACTATTGAAATCAGATTCGATATACCTCGCCGGTCTTCTTGGAGGATTGTTTTCGATAAAGATTTTCCGAATCGGGCGCCTTACGTTGTCCGGTATGAAGCGGGAGAAACTACTTCTTGGAGCTTAGGGGCATTGGGAAAAAACGGTACACCTCACTGGCTTTCGTCGTTTTCAGAGATGGGACAATCGGTTATTAACAGTTTAAAATATTTATCGATATGACTTATGACAGATATCAAATAGAATTAGGTGTATTGCAAAATTCGACGATAAAATCGAAACAGTACAAATTTATGGATATGGACACGCCGTATCCGTATTTGGCGGTCGCCATTCAGACTAATTCTCTACGATGTTACGTGGTGAAAATAGACCTTTCGGACAATTATCCCTATAATATACCGAAGGTTTTTATTACGAGTCCTAAACCCTTGTTGACGCGTTCCGGCGGTAGTATGCTGCAAGCCAGTCACAGTATGCATACGCTTACCGGAGAAAACGGCTGTGTGAGGGTTTGCCATTACGGTTATGAGGATTGGGCTCCGAATCGAATAACTTTGTATCAGATTATTATTAAGGTTCGCATTTGGCTCGAAATGTATGAATGTCATCTGAAAACGGGAAAGACGCTCGATGAATTTTTGAAAGGGGCAAATTATTAATCTATTAAAGAATATAACTAACTATGGGACTATTTGGAAAAAAACAAACTGACGATTGTGAAGATTTGGGTGAAGCTCTGGCTCAAACCAACAGTGGACGTAGAGAAGTAGAATTGGTTATCGGAGACGATGGAGAACTGGAAGCGATGACTCCCGATGAAGCGGAAAAAAGCGGAAAGGAAAAAGTGGGCACGACAATAGGAACCAAACCTTATTATAATGATAAAGAATAAGGTGCTATGGAACCGATAGTGTACATTTATCAGGATCATTTGCAGGATTTTTGGAATAGCGGGCAATCACAATGTTTCGGCGCTGCTTTTGAGTGGAAAGGCGAACAGGTTTACCATGTCTACATCAAGTATCCGCAGGTGGCTCCGACAGGATATTCCATGCCTTGTCTCTTTCGGGTAGTCGATACTGACGATTATGAAAAGGCCGAAGATGTGGCTTTGTCTGTTTATGCATCGATGCCGGAAGAGGCAAAACGAGTTCCGGTCGTTATTGTTTGCATTCATGTCGAAGACACGAACGTCAGCTCTCGTGCTTTTATTGTCGATGACGGAAGAATCATCGAGGCGGTTGTGAAATATGTGCCTCGCAAGAGTGAGCTTTATACTCGCAGTAAAGGGCTACTCGAAGTGGGAGCGTTGGAGGCGAAAAAGGTCCTTATCGTAGGGTTAGGCAGCGGTGGCGCACCTATTGCCGTCGAGTTGGCGAAAGCCGGTGTAGGGCATTTTATACTGATGGATTTCGATCGTATAGAATTGCACAATATCGCTCGTCATATCTGTGGGGTGAACGAATTGGGACGGCTCAAAGTAAATGCCGTGAAAGATGCCATATTATTGAAAAATCCGTATGCGCAAGTAGAGACCTACGATATCGATATGAATAAGCATCTCGATATTCTTGAAAAATGTGTGGCAGAATCGGATCTTACCATAGCTGCGACGGACGAGTATGCGAGCAGATATAACATCAATGCCCGTTTGGTGAAATTGGGTAAAGTGGGATTGTTTGGCCGGGCTGTCACTCGCGCCGAGGGTGGCGATATATTACGCGTAAGACCGGGTGGACCGTGTTATGCCTGCTTGACGGGGAATCCTATTTATCATCAGAATGACGAGATTACCGATGTGCGTCGGGCCAGAGAGTTGGGAGTTATACCGGCATATGTGTCGGACGAGGATGCTCATGCGATGGTTCAGGTGGGATTATCGACCGATATCGCACCGATTAACAATATGATGGTAAAATTGGCATTGAACGAGCTATCTCGTGGAATCGAGTGTGGCATATCTTCGCTGATAGAAGAGTTGACCTATGATTATTATATTTGGGCCAATCGTCGGGATTTCCAATTTGCCAACTGGGCTCCATTCAATCGGAATCCGAATAGACATTTGACGATACTCCGTTGGTATGGAGTAAAATTGAAAAAAGATTCCGAGTGCTTGGAGTGTAGATAGTTTTTGGGGCTATGGGCGATCGTATCATTACGTTGCGTAACGGGACTCGTGTGAATATGTCGACCGGTGAAATCATTTCACAGGGAAGGCCGCAATATCCTCACCGGCCGAGGCGTTCGTTTTGGCGAAGGGTAGGCGATGGTTTTTCTCGATTTTTCGGTTTTGTTTGGTCTGTGTTGGCTTTTATTTTATCGGCTGTGGTTTTCATATGGAAGGCTATGGGGTATATCATTTTGTATGGAGGATTGTTGAGTATTATCGTTACGGTGATCTCTGTTTGGATTAGCGATGGTTTTTTCTCTGCGTTAATTGCCGGTGTCGTCAGTTTCTTTGTGTGGGGACTTGTCGTGGGTGTCGCCGATAAATTGGGAATGTTGCCCGATTAGAAAATGGGCATGGTTTATACTAATATTTACACCTTTTCGAAGCATATAAAAAAGAGAGAAGTGGAGTTGTCTTTGCGATTGAATTAAACCTCCTCCTCTGTGTTTTGCACAGCAAAATAAAGGGGGCCGCAGGACGGAGGGGTTAACCCTTACAGCCAAAAAGTCTATAAAATCTTTTCAACCCCTCTCCTCAGAAACTGCCGTTTCTTCGGTGTCTCTCCTATATTGCTAATGCAGCACCCCGTAATGTTACGGGACACGGCAGGGGAGAAGGAGAAATGCAATCCATCGCATTCGCCAAAATTTATGTCTATCCCCACTGTTTTTTATAGGACCGTGTTAATGCGAAAATAGGTTATACTTCGGCATTTCCAAATAAATTTGTTTCTGCTCTTGGTTTACACTATCTTTGCACAAAAAATAAATAATATGCGCCAACCTTCCGATAAACGGCCTTTACGTCGGTTTTCCGAAAAAGATATCAAGCGTTTCAAAGTAGAGCACGACGATACATTGCTGAATTATCTATTGACTTTGTTTGGAGACAAAAGCCGCACGACAGTCAAATCTTATCTGTCTCACCGGCAAGTCGCTGTCAATGATATGCCGGTTACCCAATTCGACACGATGTTGCATGTTGGGGACGAATTGAAAATTAATTTTAAGCGAGGTTTCAGTGTGTTTAAACACAATCGTTTGAAGATGGTTTATGAAGATGAGTATATCATTGTCATAGATAAGGGGTATGGATTGCTTTCGATGTCGACAGAACGTATAAAGACCGGAACGGCATATAGTATACTCAGCGATTATGTGAAATCCCAGAACCCGGAGAACAAGCTGTTCATCGTGCATCGTCTCGACAGGGATACGTCGGGTTTGATGATGTTTGCCAAAAGCAAAGGAATACAGGAACAGTTGCAGCATAATTGGCACAATATCGTATTGGAACGTAAATATGTAGCAGTAGTAGAGGGCGTGATGGAGCAACCCGAGGGAATGGTTCGTTCCTATTTGACCGAAAATGCGGCTTTCCAAGTTTATTCGACCGATAATCCCGATGAGGGGCAGTTGGCGATTACTCGTTATAAGGTATTGGGAGGTAACAGCCGTTTTTCGTTGGTAGAACTCGATTTGGAGACGGGACGTAAAAATCAGATACGGGTTCACATGCACGATCTCGGTCATAGTATTATCGGAGATCGCAAATACGGTGCGCATGGCAGTCCTTTGGGACGTGTGGCTCTACATGCGGTTAAATTACGCTTTGCTCACCCGGTAACACGGCGTGAGATGAATTTCGAGACTCCCATACCGGCTCGATTCTTGTCGATAACATCGGGGACAAATAGAATAAATACTGCTGAGAAATAGCTTTTAGAACCTTTTAAATTAGTCGATAGCTTGGCTTTTTAAACAGTTTCTTATTAACTTTGGCAAAATTTTCGGAAGAGCTTTTTCAAGGCTTTTTCGGCGTTTTTTAGAAAGAAGATAAAATTAGTTCGTTATGAATATTTCGTATAATTGGTTGAAAGATTACGTGAATTTTGACCTTTCTCCCGAGGAACTTTCGGCAGCTCTCACCTCTATCGGTTTGGAGACCGGTGGAATTGAAGAGGTGCAAACCATCAAGGGCGGCCTTAACGGGCTGGTTATCGGTAAGGTTCTCACTTGTGAGGAACACCCCAACTCAGATCATTTGCACATTACGACCGTGGATTTGGGGGAATCCGAGCCTGTTCAAATCGTGTGTGGAGCTGCGAATGTCGCGGCGGGACAATACGTGGTAGTGGCTACGTTGGGTACTGTTTTGTATAGTGGTGAAGAAAGTTTTACGATTAAAAAATCGAAGATTCGCGGAGTGGAATCTTTCGGTATGATTTGTGCCGAAGACGAAATAGGTATAGGAACTTCGCACGATGGCATTATCGTGTTGCCGGGAGAGGTAAAGCCCGGCACACTGGCCAAAGACTATTATAATATAAAGAGCGATTATGTCCTCGAAGTGGATATTACCCCGAATCGTATCGATGCAGCTTCGCATTATGGCGTTGCCCGTGATTTGGCTGCTTATTTGACACAAAGGGGTAAAGATGCCGGATTGCACAGACCGTCGGTAAATGATTTCGCTATCGATAGAAAAGAGGGCGGGATCGATGTCGATGTAGCGAACCATGAAGCATGTATCCGGTACAGCGGAGTGACGATGCGGAATGTGAAAGTGGCAGAAAGTCCCGATTGGTTGAAGCAACGTTTGTCTGCTATCGGATTGCGTCCGATCAATAATGTGGTGGATATTACTAATTATATACTCCATGCTACCGGACAACCGCTGCATTGTTTTGATTTGAATCGAATTGCCGGAGGGAAAGTCATCGTGAAACCTGCCGTAGAGGGTGAGAAATTCGTCACACTCGATGAGGTAGAGCGTACGTTGACCTCCAACGACTTAATGATATGTAATGAGAAGGAATCGATGTGTATCGCCGGTGTGTTCGGCGGTTTGAAATCGGGTGTAACCAACGATACGACCGATATTTTCTTGGAGTCGGCTTGCTTTAATCCCACATGGGTGCGTAAGACAGCTCGCCGTCAAGGATTGAATACCGATTCGTCTTTCCGCTTCGAGCGTGGTGTCGATCCTAATGATACTCTATATGCTTTGAAACGGGCGGCTCTATTGGTGAAAGAATTGGCCGGAGGTGAGATTTGCGGTGAAGTTGTGGATATATATCCCAATCCGGTAGCTCCGTTCCCTGTAACCCTTACGTATGAAAAAATCGATACTCTCATCGGGAAACATATTCCGGCCGATACGGTCAAGAGCATATTGAACAGTCTTGAAATAAAGATCGTTTCTGAAACAGAAAAGGAACTTTCGTTGCAAGTTCCTACATATAGGGTCGATGTACAGCGAGATGTCGATGTTATAGAAGATTTACTTCGTATCTATGGATATAATCATGTCGAAATATCCGATCGGGTACATTCCAGCCTTTCTTATAAGACTGTTACCGACCAAAGTCACCAGTTCCAAAATTTAGTTTCGGAACAGCTCACGGGGTGCGGGTTTAATGAAATCATGAACAACTCATTAACCTGTGGCGCTTATTACGACGATTTGCAAGTTTGGCCTCGTGCGCATTGTGTAGCTTTGCTTAATCCGTTGAGCAATGACTTGAATGTAATGCGCCAAACCCTTTTATTCGGTGGATTGGAAAGTATTTCACACAATATAAATCGTCGTCGGGCCAACTTGCGTTTTTACGAATGTGGTAATTGTTATTACTTTGATCCGGAGGCTCATAATGAAGAGAAAGTTTTGTCGGGCTATTCCGAAGAAAAACATTTCGCTTTGTGGCAGACCGGTAATCGGGTGGAAGGAAGCTGGGCGCATGCCGATGAGAAATCTTCGGTTTACGAAATGAAGGCTTATGTGGAGAATATTTTTGCCCGTCTTGGAATCGCCGGTGATATTATTGCGACACAGACAAGCGACGAGATTTACTCGGTAGCCTTGACTTATAGCAACCGGGGAGGAAAGATACTTGGAAAGATAGGGCTTGTCTCGCATAAGATACTCAAACGTTTCGATATCGATGTCGAGGTTTCTTTTGCCGAGTTGAATTGGGATTCGCTAATGAAAATGGCTGCGAAACATACGGTATTGTACAGTGAATTGCCTAAATTTCAAGCGGTGAAACGGGATTTGGCTTTGTTGGTCGATCAGGCGGTTTCTTTTACCGATATCGAGAAAGTGGCTCGGGAAAGCGAGCGTAAATTGCTCAAAGAGGTCTATCTCTTCGATGTTTATGAAGGGAAGAACCTCCCCGAAGGTAAGAAGTCCTATGCCGTTTCGTTTATTCTTCAAGACGAGAATAAGACGCTTAACGATAAGCAGATAGATGCTATCATGAATAAAATTATAGCCAATCTTCAACAGAAATTGGAGGCACAGCTAAGATAATTCGATTTAATAAAATATAAGTAAAGATATCCTATGGGAAGAGCTTTTGAATATCGTAAAGCCAGAAAATTGAAACGGTGGGGCAATATGGCCCGTACATTTACGAAAATTGGGAAAGAAATTTCTATTGCCGTTAAAGCCGGTGGCCCCGATCCCGATGCCAATCCGCGTCTGCGTGTATTGATGCAGAATGCCAAAGCGGCGAATATGCCGAAAGAAAATGTAGAACGGGCTATTAAAAAAGCTTCGTCGAAAGATGCTGGCGATTATAAGGAGGTGGTTTATGAAGGATACGGTCCTTTCGGTATCGCTATCGTCGTAGAAACAGCTACCGATAACACGACCCGTACTGTCGCCAATGTGCGCAGTTATTTCAATAAAGCCGGAGGATCGTTGGGAACGACCGGTAGTCTTTCTTTCTTGTTCGACCACAAATGTGTGTTTCATATCAAACCCAAAGAGGGTGTCTCGGTGGAGGATCTCGAACTTGAAATGATTGACTATGGAGTCGATGAAGTGGAGGCCGATGAGGAAGAAATCGTACTTTATGGCGAGTTTTCGGAGAATAATAATATCCAACACCATCTCGAAGAGGCCGGTTATGAAATCGTCAGTGCCGAATTCGAACGTATTCCTAACGATGTGAAAGATGTAACACCCGAACAACGCGCTTCTATCGAAAAGTTGATCGAACGTTTTGAGGAAGACGAAGATGTACAAAATGTTTTCCACAATATGAAAGAAGAGGAAGACGAAGAATAAAAATAGAAGTACAACTGTCTTGTGGAATAAATAAAAAGAGATGTTTTACCGAACATCTCTTTTTATTTATAGTGCCATTTTTCCTTTATAGGTTCTCAGTAGGAAATCAGAGGGGATTGTACTTTTATATAATCTAACGATATATAGGAAGGTATTATTCTCCTCTCCTGTGTTTTGCATAGCAAAATATAGGGGAGGTGTCCGTCGGACAGAGAGGTTAATCTTTATAGCCCAAAAAACTCATGAAATCTTTTCAACCCCTCTCCTCAGAAACTGCCGTTTCTTCGGTCTCTTTCCTATACTGTTGACGTAGCACCCCGTAAGGCTACGGGACACGGCAGGGGAGAAGGAGAAATGTAAATCCATCGCATTCGCTAAAATTCATGTTTACTCTCACCGATTTTCTACTGAGCCTATTTGATTATAATATTATTTTTACGGTTCTCCCAGCATATTTGATTAGATAAATACCGCTGGGGAGGGGTATTTCGCT
Organism: Barnesiella intestinihominis YIT 11860; assembly: GCF_000296465.1. Taxonomy (NCBI): domain Bacteria; kingdom Pseudomonadati; phylum Bacteroidota; class Bacteroidia; order Bacteroidales; family Barnesiellaceae; genus Barnesiella; species Barnesiella intestinihominis. The sequence continues at coordinate 551,037 of NZ_JH815203.1, read as the reverse complement.
GTCTCCGTCCATTGCAAATGTTTTTATACATTTCCCGGTTGTGTCGTAGATACTTATATCTGTACCCGGTTCGATATTTCGAAATGCAATGCTATTCTTATTTCCGAAAATTTTTGCTTTGTTCGGTGTGGATCGTTCTATCCCTGTGAAATCATTCTCCACGATGTTTTTGAAATTTTTCCATACTTCTGCATTTTTGTAGGCTTGTAAACTACCGGCAGGTACGTGCAGAGTGCATTGAATGAAAAAGGAGTTAAATGAATCAAATGCTCCGGTATGTGCTGCGGGAGGAATTGGATTCATAGAATAAATGGTTTTTAGTCGGTCGTTAATACGAAACGCAGCTACTTCAATAGAGTCTACACTATTGCCCAATATGACCGTGTCTAAATCTGTGCATGAGGCGAATGCGAAAAGTTCGATAGTTTTCACACTATTGGGTATATGAATGTATGTTATTGGATAACAGGCGAAAAAAGAATGTGTCCCTATTTTCGTGATTCCATCGGGTATGATATAACGCTTCCCTTTTCCTGCGGGATATGCAACGATTGTAGTTCTGTTTTTGTCTGTTAATACTCCGTCTAATGAAGAAAAATAAGGGTTTGCCTCATCTACGTTGATTTCGGTTAATTGGGTACATGCAGAGAAAGGAGAGAGGCCGATTTGAGATACATTACGGGTGATGGTAATAGATGTTAATCCTGAGCTTCTAAAAATATCGTTGCCCATGTAGGTGATTCCCTCTCCGAGCGAGACTTGTGTGAGTAGGGGACAGGCACAAAAGGCATAATCTCCGATAGAATCTATACTATTCGATATGTGTACAGAAGTTAGTTGTTCTTTCCCTTTGAAGGCATTAGCTTCGATAGTCGTGACTTGATAAGTCTTCCCATTATGCGTAGCTTGATTGGGTATGGAAATATCGCCCTTATAAAAATCTCCGTGGTCATGGGTGACACTTACTGTCGAATCGGAGGTAATGTCGTAATAGAATCCGTCATATTCAAAGTCATAAGCGTGGATACTGGGATAAATGCAAAGAGCGACGAAGATAACGACTGTTCGAAGTAATGTATTTTTCATGGCTTTATCGTTTAGGATTTTACAAGAATATAAATAGTGTATGTTCTGTTGGTTGATGGAGCAGATTGTTTTTTATATTTAGTGCAAATATAATGAAAAAATTATAAATTAAAATCTTGATTTGATAAAAATACGTTTTTTAGTATTATAATTTCTGTTCATTATAATTGATTCGAATAAAGAACAGTAGGCATCATTCTATATAAATGGTAAATTCATTCCAATAGAGGGCTGTACTATAACTTTTCTTCGCTCGTTTCGACGGGACGAATATTTTACAGCCGATGCGGTTTACGTCTCGGAATGTATTTTCTCCGATTAAAGGCGGGTTGCTGTTTTTACAATGTATTTCAGTAAGGCTTTTGCATCCGGCGAAAGCATAGTTGTTGATAGCGGTGAGCTTGCTGTGTAGAGTAAGAGTAGTGAGACTGGTACAGCCTGAGAATGTGTAGTAATTGATTTCGGTAAGAGTCGTTGGCAAGGATATATCCTTTAATTCGGTACAATTTTCAAAGGCTCCGATGCCTACTGTTTTGACAGTCGAGGGGATGCTAATTTCTCGGAGTCCGCTGCAACCCGAAAATGATTTATACCCTATTTCCCGGATATTTCCCGGTATTTTTATTTCGGTAAGGCTGATACATTTGGAAAAAGTATAGTCGGATATACGTTGTAATTTCGATGGTATTTTCAAGGTATATAAACTTTTACAACCGGAAAAGGCATATTTTTCGAGATATAGCAAAGAGTTGGGTAATTCTATATCGTACAGATTGATACAGCCGGCGAATGCATACGCTCCGATGGATTTAAGTTTTTTGGGCAGGCGGACGGCTTGCAACCTTTCGCACCATCGAAATGCCGATGCTCCGATAGAATTGAGCGATACAGGGAGAATCACGGCCTCTAATTTTTCATGGCTGGAAATGGCATTATCTGGGAAGTAGTTGTTGGGCAGTACGACGTTTCCTACATCTAAGTAAAGTAATTCCGGCATTTGGCGGATATAGGAAATATCGCTATAATTTAGAGATCCTTTTACGGCTAATTTAGTAATACTGCCTCGTTGGCTCGGCGCGATGATTTCAGATAGGGAGCCCGGTTTATTGACAGAGATAGTAGTAATATCTTCCGGTTCGTCTTCTCCATGTGAGCATGCCATTTGAGCCGAAAACAGAATGAATATGCCTATATGTAAGAGCGCTTTTTTCATTGTGCGAATGGACGTTCAATGCCGTATCGCTTTCATTCATCGAGATCTTCATCGTCATTATCCTGATCTTGAAGCTCGCACATTTCCCGATATTCGTTCCATTCGGGGTCTTTCTCGGTATAGATGGTGAGAGGTAACGTTTCGAACGGAGCGAGAGTTTCGTTGAGCATACGTCCGAATGCCGGTATATTGCGGGTATAAAATACCCATGTGCGTTCGCCGTCTCCGGTATAGATTCCTGTGAAAATGGCCAGTTTATCTTTTTCCATAGCCTGTTTCAATACGGTCTGCACTTCTTCCATCAGTTTCCCGGTAGTCTCATTGGGCATACCTTTACTATCGGCCTCGTATTTCCATGTGATTTCAACACGTTCTTTGAACTTGCCCGATTGAATGAACGGTTCTATCTCGGTACGTCCCGAAACGACAATCATGCGGTCACTGTTTTCGGCTTCGGCAATGGCCGAGAACCATACATCTCCTAATTTCATGCGTTGGAATTTTGTCGGTTACTTGTACAAAAGTAATTATAAAAGTGTGAATAGTGAAATTTATCGTCTGTTTGTAGAGGTGTGATGCAGAATATTTATGCGGGAATGATTTTTTCGTTTGCCTCTGTTCGTGTTATTTAATATCTTTGTTGTCACATTGTTCAAATACAATTGTTTGTATAGGCTTATGAAATATTTCTCTTCTTACTTATGCCTTATCATTTTGTCGATAACGATGGTCTCGTGCGACAAATTTTTTGGAGAGGAACTAACCGACTTGATTTTCGATCATGGAAAATTTGAAATGCCTGATAAGGCCCTGTTTATCGGGAATTCTTTGCTATTGGGTAATGGCGCTTTCGGAATGAATGCGACCGACTCGACGAGCGATTATCATGCCGTTATCCAAAGAAAGTTTTTAAAAGCCAATCCAGCCTATACCGATACGAAATTATCGGGAGTCGATTTTGAGGCTTGTGAAAACCGGGCTCAACAGATGAATTGGTTGGATAATAGATTGTGCCCCGTGTTGAGGGACGATTTGGATTTGGTCGTTATACAGATTGGCGATAATGTAAATACATCGAGAAAAAGAGAGGCCTTCGAGCAAGGGGCAAAAGAGCTGATAGCAACCATAAAAGCCTATGCGCCTCGGGCTCGTATCGTGTGGATTTATGGCTGGTATGTATCGAATAGTGTCATCAAGTCTGTAAAAAATGCGTGTAAACAATATGCCGTGACCCTCGTAGCGATAGACGGCATTAACAAAGCCGGTAATCGCAGTTTGATAGGTACGGTTATCACCCGTGTGGACCCGACCTCTCAGTCCTTGAATTATACTCGTTATACCGTGTTGTCGGATAATCGGTTACAAATAGATTTTAATGTCGGTGGAAAGAAATACAAAGCCATTGTGCAAACGGAAAGTTATAGCGATAATGCCGAGGCTAAAACATTGACTTGGCAAGGATATGAAACGATAACTACCGATAAGGATATCGCTTCTCATCCGGGTAATAACGGGTTCGAGCAGATTGCACAACGATTTTTTGAGGTGTTGAATATAGATTAGATCATTATGATAGCAGTAGGGGTTGGTATATTGGTGGCTTTGGTTGCTACCGTGGTATTTTTTGTCGTGTATAATTCGAGTCGTAAAGGGTGGCAGCAGTCGCTGGCGGTACGCGAAAGCGAGGCGGCTGACTTGAAGGTACGCAACGGTGTGTTGGAGGCGCAGGTGAAAAGCTGTACGGCGCGGTTGGCCGAGGTACAGGCACAACTCGATTTTGCTAATCGGGAGCGAGAGAAACTCAATCGTGAGAAAGGCGATTTACAAGCTCGTAATCAAATGCTTTCCGAAAATATGGAAGTTCAAAAGCAGGAAGTCCAACGTATCCGGCAAGAGATGAACAACGAGTTCAAGGTACTGGCTAACGAGATATTGCAGGAGAAATCGAAGAGTTTTTCCGAGATGAACCACGAACGTCTCGCCGAAATACTCAATCCCTTGAAAGAGCGTTTGGAGGGATTTAAAAAGACCGTGGAAGAAACTTATAATAATGAGGCTCGCGAACGGTTTTCGTTGAAAGAACAGATTAAAGAACTGGTAGAGAGAAGCGAATCCATAGGTGAGGAGGCAAAACAGCTGACTCATGCTCTGCGTGGAGATTCCAAAATACAGGGTGACTGGGGGGAGATGATATTGGAAAGTATTCTCGAAAAATCGGGACTTGAAAAAGATCGGGAATATTTCAGACAGGAAACTTTGCGAGACGAAGAGGGGCATACCATACAGGGCTCCGATGGGCGGAAGATGCGTCCTGATGTCATTATCCGTTATCCCGGTGGAGAAAATCATCAAATGGTGATCGACTCGAAAGTATCTCTCACGGCTTATGTCAATTACGTCAATGCGGAAGATGCCGACGAAGCTCGATTGGCATTGAAGCAGCATTTGGTATCGGTGAGGAAACATATAGACGAGCTGGCCGGGAAGAGCTATCAAGATTATGTCGGGAAAGGCGATCATGTAATGATGTTTATTCCCAACGAGGCTGCCTATCTGGCTGCAATGCAGGCCGATCACGCTTTGTGGCAATATGCCTATGAAAAGAAGGTGCTTTTGTTGAGCCCGACAAATTTGATTGCCGCACTGAAACTCGTAGCCGATTTGTGGCAACGGGACAAGCAGACCCGCAATGCAATCGATATAGCCGAGGAGGGCGGAAAATTGTACGATAAGTTCGCCGGTTTTGTCGATGATATGGAGAAGATTGGTAAATCGTTGAATACGACGGCTATGGCTTATACCGATGCCATGAAGAAACTGAAAACCGGCAACGGAAATCTGATAGGACGTGTAGAGAAACTTAAAGTCATGGGGGTGAAAGCGAAAAAGAATCTTCCGGCGGTGAATGAGGAGGAAGAGGAAAATTAGCTTTTTATGTTTGAATTTGGAATAGTTTTGAGGTCGTTCGACCGGAAAAGATTCGATTTGAAAAAATGAAAACAGTTTCTAAGAGCCTTTCATTGTCTGCTTTTCTTTCAAGTAAAGTTGATAGCTATTGATGCTGTTCTGCCAGATGATATATGATGCCGGGCCTATCGATGTGATAGGCGACAAATAAGTGAGTGCCAGCCAAATGGCAAGCACGGTGTTTTTCTGTCCCAATCCTTGCGCTCCTGAAATTTTATCGCCGTATCGTCCACCTAATTTTCGCCCTATATAAAATTGTCCTATACAAACGATCAAAGAGAGGAGGGCGATAGCGATTTCGAGAGGTATAGCTTCCCTCCCTTGTCCGATGATGAATGTGACCGCTTTGCCCACTACAAGAAAAAGCGAAACTGCCCACATGTAAAACGATAGAGATTGCCGCTTATTCAGTACCGTGTGGATTTTGGGTAGGCATTGTCGTAAGAGGATTGCCACTCCTAAGGGTAGGATAAGCAGTGGTAACACTTTACTGCATATAGTCAGGAAAGCGTCGAAGAAAGAGATGTCGGCATGTATTCCCATGAACGAAAAAATAATCGGCGATAAAATGGCCACAGCCATATTGCTGATTAGACTGTATGAAATTAGTGTCGGGACATTTCCTCCGAGCATTCCGGTAATGACGGGAGCGGCTGTCGCTGTGGGACAGAAAAGGCAGATGAAAGTTCCTTCCGCTATGATAGGATCCCAAAAATAAAGCGCACCGAATATGGTTAATCCACCGATAATCTGAACAGCGAGAAGCCAGCCGTGTAGAGGTTTTATATGTAGATCGTTTGGGGAAATTTTACAGTAGGTAACCAACAGCATAGCAAAAATAAGGATAGGGGCCAGAAGTGTAGCCCATCGGGCTGTAAGGTCGGGGAGTAAATATCCCGCCAAACTTCCGGTAGCCATTGCGACGGGTAGCATATAAGTTTTCGCTTTCTGAGTCATGGGGCAATCCCTTTTGAAAATTCGATGCAAAGATAGTGCAAATGAGGGCAAAAGCAAGCTCGCTTGACTTTGCCGAATGTAGCCTATTTTCGCATCCTGCGCAAAGATGGTGCAAATGAGAGCAGAAACCAATTTATTTGGTTGCGTAGGGTTACAGTCTATTTTCATGTTTTTGTAGAAATCGCAATCTCGGTAAAAAGATTGAATAAAAATAGATTCATTCAATGATATATATTATTTTTACAAATAAATTATTTCATTACCTTAAAGAAAAAGTGATAATTATGAGAAAAATTACGTTGTTAGTTCTTTTGTTCGCTGTGGTCGGGAATATAAAAGCTGCGCATTATGAATATATCCCTTTGGTGCGAGACGGTGTCGAGTGGGGATATTCCCAGCAATTATTCGGAAAGAGTTATTATCGAAATCTGATACAAGCCGATACCATTGTCAATAACATTGCGTATAAAAAGTTTTACACTTTTAAGTCTTGTTCGGAGACGGCCGATGAAAATTTGGCTTTTATCCGAGAATCCGGGAAACAGGTTTATATAACTTTTAATAAACTCCTTATGCCTGTCGAGAGTTTGTGTGATAGGGAATATCTTATTTATGATTTCGGAGTAAAGGAGGGTGAGACCATCACTCGTTTCGATTGGATTACTCAGAAATCCGTATCTTCGACAATTAGTAAAATTGATACGGTAGAGATCGCCAATACACTTCGGCAGCGATTTTGGACGGGAGATAAGGTCTTGTGGATAGAAGGGATAGGAGTAGAAGACGGTGATTTGCTGCGCCCGGGTTGTTCTACCGATGTGAGTGGGTTGGATACTCAGGATAAATTGGTTTATGTCAAAGGTCCTGACGGTAACATCGAATATGAAACGTCGGATGCGGTGAATGATCCTTGTTATAGCGGAATTGAAGAGGTGGATAGAGATGATGATATAGTTATCATTCGAAATGGCAGAAATTTAGAGATTGCTGTGAATGATACAAAATTTCGAATGATCGAATTAGTCGATATTTCTGGTCGTATGGTTTGGTGTGAATACTTAGATGGTCGGGGGAAGATTGTTTTGTCGACAGCCGATTATCCCAGAGGAATTTATGTTATCGTATTGTCATCGAATGAAGATAGGATAACTCGTCGTGTTATATTTTAATTCCGGAGAAAATGAAAAGAGGGGTGATAGAAAACAATATCACCCCTCTTTTTGTGTTTCGAGCTTTATTTATTTTATCTCTTTGGCTAAATAGATGAGAGTGGGGAAGTGGTCGCTGTAACCATTTAGATAAACTCCCGCAGCATGGGTTCGCAAAGGATAACCCTTGTACTTGCCTTCTTTTTGTTTTAGAAAATCCCGGTTGAATACTTCCGACCGGATATATTTCAAGGTGGAGCGATCTTTACCTAACAGGTTCCCCGAAATAATAATTTGGTCGAATAAGTTCCAAGAACCGTTATAAGCCAACGTGCCTATGCCTTTGTCGAACATTTCCCACATGGTATTGAAATATCCGCCAGCCTGAACTTCTTGTTGTTTCTTTTTGGCCCCTAATACGGTTTTGCAACTGCGGTTCGACGGGTCGTCGTTGAGGTCGCCCATAATGATGACTTTCGAGTCGGGGTCGGCCGCTAAAAGAGAGTCAGCCAAATGTTTGGTCAGTGCGGCAGCGGCTTCCCGTTTTGGGCTCGATTGTTTTTCTCCGCCGAGTCTTGAAGGCCAGTGGTTGACAATAAAGTGTACCCGTTCGCCGGCCAATATTCCCGAAACAACTAATTGGTCGCGAGTACGTAGGTCGGGGAATTGAGGGGTATGAAGTCGTGCGCTACGGCTCGATTCGAGTGTAAATTGGTCTTTGTCGTATATAAGACCCACATCGATTCCTCTAAAATCGGGAGAGTCGTAATGTACGATTCCATAGTTTCGTTTGGATAATTCGCCGGTATGAATCAAATCTTCCAATACTTGTTCGTTTTCTATTTCCGATACGCCGATAACGGCAGGTCCGTTTTTTAATTTGAACGGGCTGCTGTTGTCTGTGGCAAAATTGCTAATCGCATAAGCTAGGTTGTTGAGTTTATTCCGATATTTTAATCCGCCCCAACGGTACGACCCCGAAGGCGTAAATTCTTCGTCGTTCGTATTCGGCTGATTAATCGTGTCGAACAGGTTTTCAAGATTGTAGAATGCTACCGCATATATAGCGTATTGTTTCTTTTGTGCTTGTGTAACAGTCACTCCTGTCAAGAATACGGCTAATAGCAAGAATCCTATTTTTTTCATAGTTCGTGTGGAATTTTGTTTTTGAAATTTTCGACTTAAATTAAAATGTGGCGCAAGATAACTCTAATTTGACAAATAAGCGAAATTTTTTTAGGAATAAATCTCTATCGGTAGGAAGAAATGCGTTTAAAGACATCTTTCCGTGTGCGACGTTCGTAAGAATCATATATCATCATTAGCTTTAATGTTTGTGATGGCGATAATGTATTAGGACGATGGGTGAGATATGATTTAGCAGTTGTCGTTTAGAAAGGTATTTTTAACATAGTGATAGGTTTAATAACTTGAAAGTTAGCTTATTTCCCAAAATTTCTTGCATTTTGTCCGATAATTAACATTTTATATAGGGTTACAATTTAACACGATTGTAATAAATATTCCCAACGTAGAAGTTTGTATAATGGAAAATAATCTTTTAATTTGCAAATTCCTTTTCTGCCCCTTGATAAAAGGGGGAATAGGGTTGTAAACATAAACACAGTTATAATTAAACCTTTTGATGTAATGAATCGTAAACTATGGTTATTAATGACATGGCTTCTTGTCGTACCGGCTTTTGTTCAGGCCGCATCAGTAAGAGGTGTTGTCGTTGACTATGAAACAAACAAACCTATTGCGAATGTAAAAGTTGCGATACGGAACGTGTCGGCTGTTACGGATTTTGACGGAAATTTCGAGTTGAAGAAAGTTAGGGCAGGGTCTGTGGTTGTTGTATTTACGGCGGCTGATTATAAGGCTTATTCTGTCGACTTTGTGGTAAATGACGGCGTAAATACCTTGAATGCTTCTTTGCAACCTAAGAAAGTAGACAATACACTCAATCAACAGGCTCTCGAAGATAATATTTTCGAGCTCGACGAGTCGGCGATAGACGACGAGGGCAGTGCCGCATCTCAATCGGCATCCTATCTGTCCGGCGCTGCCGACGATGTTTATTTGCAGGCAGCCAGTTATTCATATAGCCCTATGCGTTTTAATGTGCGGGGATATGAACAACGGGAATCTTCTACCTATATAAACGGACTTAACTTTAATGATTTGGAACGCGGCCGTTTCAACTATTCGAGTCTCGGAGGATTGAACAATGCCATGAGAAATAAAGATGCCGTGAATGGTCTTGAAATGCCGGGGTATGCTTACGGTTCTTTGGGAGGAACGACGAATATCAACACGCGGGCAACCAACTATGCAGCAGGTACGAATGTAAATGCCGCTTACACGAATCGTGCTTATAAATTGCGCGGACAGGCTATCTACTCGACCGGCATTATGGACAACGGTTGGGCTTTTACCGGGTCGGTCGTTTATCGTTGGGCCGACGAGGGACGCACGGAAGGAACCTTTTACAACTCTTTCGGCTATTTCCTTGCTGCCGAGAAAGTATTGGGCGACCATCGATTTGCCTTGACGACGTTCGGTGCACCGACCAAACGGGCACAGTCAGCTGCCGTTTCACAGGAGGTTTACGATTATCGGGGAATTTATTACAATCCTTATTGGGGATACCAAGACGGAGAAAAGCGTAATTCCCGTATTGTCCACAGCTATGACCCTACGGCAATTTTTAATTGGGACTGGAAAATCGACGATGAGAGCAAATTGTCTGCCGGCGTAGGATTCCATTACAGCCAATACAGTAATTCGGCGATAGCTTTTTATAACGCTCCCGATCCCCGTCCCGATTATTACCGTAATTTGCCCAGTTGGCAATATTATCAGTTGGCGGTAGATGGTCCCGACGATATTTATAATGCCTATTACAAAGAGGTGAATAAGGGATTGGCCAATCAGATTGCCGATTTATGGAGAGCCGGCGATCCTAACGTTACCCAGATTAATTGGAATGCGATGTATAGCGCGAACTATACCAACAATGCCATTAATCCCAACGGAAGTGCCAAGTATATTTTGGAGCGTCGTCACAACAACTTGATGGAAATACCTTTGAACTTTTTGTACACCAATCAGTTGAATAGCGAACTCAAATTGACGGCCGGTATCGAAGCCAAATATGCGAAAGGAATGCACTACAAAACCGTCGATGACTTGTTAGGGGCTAATCAGTGGATCGATATAGACCAGTTTGCCGAACGTGACTTTACCGACAATCAGGACATTATCCAGAATGATTTGGACGACCCGAACCGAGCTGTTTATAAAGGTGATAAGTTCGGATATAATTACAATATGCATGTTATCAATGCTTCGGCATTTATACAGAACGATTGGAAATTACCCTTGTTCGATATCTATTATGCCGCACGGTTATCCTATACCTCTTTCCAACGTGAAGGTTTGATGAGAAACGGTCGTGCCGAGGTTATTGGAGCCCGGTCTAAGGGCTTCGGTAAACAGATGTATTTTATAGATCCCAGTATCAAGGCCGGTATCGTATATAAGATAGACGGACATAATCGTTTGTCGTTAAATGCTTTGGCAGAATCTCGGGCTCCGTTGGCCGGTTATGCCTATGTAGCGCCTCGTATTAAAGATACTCGTATCAGGGGTTTGAAATCGGAGAAAGTATTCTCGGCCGATTTGACCTATCAATTGAATACATCGATTGTAAAAGGTCGGGTAACAGGATTCTTCACGGAATTCCGCGATGGCGTAGAAAGTACGGGATATTATCACGATGAGTTCCGCACGTATGTAAATCATACATTGTCGGGTGTGAATAAACGTCACTTTGGTGTCGAGGCCGGTGTGAGCGTGAAGTTGAACAGCAGCTTCACCATATCGGCGGCAGGAACGTATGGCAGCTACAAATATACCAACGATTGTATGGGAACGATGAGCGCCGAGAACGGTATGAATCTCTTTACCGAACAATTGCCGGTTATAGTCGACGGGCGGGCTGCTTCGACCGATTATACCGAAAAAGTTTACACCGAAGGTCTTCATGTGAGCAACGGTCCTCAGTTGGCCGCAAGCATTACGCTGGATTATTTTCACCCGAAGATGTGGTTTGCCGACATAACGCTTTCTTACTTCGATAACAATTACCTCGATTTCTCACCGTCGCGTTTCACGCACATGAATATGTATGGCGGAAAATATCCCAATGAAGTAGGATTGGAGCAGAACTACAACGGTTATCGCATTATCGGTATCGATAAGAATGGTCAAACTTCTATGGTTTGGAGTTTTGATCAAAAGACCGGTAAACCGGTTCTTGTTAGAGACTATACCGGGAATAAAGGTTCCGATATCGTTAAGTACTACAATCAGAAGGAGATGATCGGTTCGCAGGAGAAACTTAAAGGCGGGTTCTTGCTCGATGCTTCGGTAGGTAAATTGATTTATCTCAACAATCGTAAGCAACAGTTGAATATCAACCTTAGCTTCAATAATATTCTCAATAATACCAGCATGATTACCGGCGGTTATCAACAAGGTCGTGTCAGCCGGGATAACAAGAGTGTAACCAAGGATATACAATCGGTGGACAAATTCCCCAATAAATATTATTATGCTTGGGGCTTCAATATGTTTATCAATGTCGGTTTCAAATTTTAATAAATCGTTTAGAGTATGAGACAATTAAAATATATCGGTGTCGTATTTGCAGCTCTTATGCTGTTTACGGCGTGTGAAAAAGAATTCGATGCCATTCCCGAAGATTTTGCTACGGTTCCCGAAGGCAGCGATGAGGCTTGGCCCCAGACGGTAACTATTAAAGACCTTATCGAAAATTTCGATACGAAAGAGGGCCTGTTTACAATCGATACGATCGATTCTCCCAACGATATCATCGTTAGAGGTCGGATTATTACCGATGACCGTGCGGGCAACGTATATAAATATTTCGTTATACAAAGTCTGGACGATGACCATACTTGTTTGAAAGTTTCGGTCGATGCCGGAAGTCTTTCGGGTATGTTGCCGTTGGGACAAGTGGTAGCTATTCGCTGTAACGGATTGGTTTTGGGACGTTATGCGGCAGCACCCCAGTTGGGAGTACGCGGATATCGCAACGACAATAAGATTCGTGAAGAGCCCGGGCGTATCCCTTATACGCTGGCGATGAAACATATCCAGAAGATAGGAACTCCCGATCCTTCTAAAATAGTTGTGGAAGAAAAGACTTTGAAAGAGATCACCGAAATGGACAAGTATGGTTATTTCAAAATCGTGAAGATTAAAGATGTCTATTTTACAGGATACGATTCCGATGGAAAGAAATTGAACGATGAGATTTTCCCGTTCCCGTCGGACGGAAAGAATGTGACGGCCGCTTTGGCGAAGTACGCTTTGAACCCTACGTTTGCTCCTGCGACTTACGATAACAATAAAAAATATAATATCGGGTTCCCTCGCTCCCGAGAGATTGCCGATGATAGTGGCAATACGGTAGATGTATATATATCAACCAGTGAGTATGCTCGGTTTGCCGATCGTCGCATTCCTACCCCCGATAGCGGCAACAAAGGAGAAATTACTGCGATTGTAGGGTGGTTCCAAGATAACGAGGCCTATGACGGAACTTGGCAGTTGACCGTACGGTCGCTGGATAAGCCGTTTGCCGATCTCAAAGGATTCGATTTCCCTCAATAGGGTGAGTCGGGCGCGAAATCAAATGAAATTGGTTATGCTGAGGAGCGATCTATTTTTGCATGAATCGTAATAATATTTTTAACCCCAAATAAATTTTAATATGAAAAAGATGAGAAAATTTGCATGGATTTTTATGGCAGCTATGACAGTTGCAGGATTCTCCGCTTGTTCGAACAGTGAAGACGAGGATCTGCCCGGTACGGGTGGCGATGGAGGTGAGGGAGGAAACCCTAGTACTCCGTCGGTTGTTGTGAAAGATACGATTTATCAGTTCAACAATATCGAGGCTGAGTATACGCCTATCAATGAGTTGTGCCCGGGTTGGACTCACGAGATTATTTCCCCGTCTGACGATGACCGTACATGGCAAAGCAAGATTTTTACAAGTAAGACAGATGGCTCGGTAGATAAATATATTCAGGCTACCGCTCACGACAGCAGCGATAAAAATGCGGGTTTGGCTTATGACTGGTGGATGATTTCTCCGGCTTTGAATGTAAAAGAGGCGGATAAAAAAATCTTCTCTTTTTATAGTCAAGGTGCTTATTGGCAAAACTCTACCAAACTCGAAGTGTATGTGATGAATGAACCCAAATCGACCGCTTCTTCCAAAGTGAAGTTAGAAGTTAATTTGGCAACGGAGGCGAATGCTAATCCTGTTGGTAGTAGCCCGTTCGGTGGTTGGGTGGCTTCGGGCAATATCAGCTTGGAGGGCAAAGGCGATATCGTTTATATCGGTTTCCACTATACGGCAGAAGGCGGTAAAGGCAAATCTACAACATATTGTATTGACGACTTTGCTTTTGGCCGTAATCAGGTAGCTCATTTCATCGAGGAAGGTGTAGAACCTGAACCTACACCCGAGGTGGATTGGACAAAAGCTAAGACTGTTGCCGAGGCTTTGGAAATTGCAAATGGCGAAACTTTTGCGGTTAAAGGGTATGTTGTAGGTTGTATTAAAAATAACCCTTCAAAGACTTCTTATAAATCGTTCGATGAAGCTAAACAAGCCGGAGATATAGAATGGGTCGGTGCTGCTGAATTTACTGGTTATAGCCAAGTATTTATTGCAGATAATGCAGAAGAGACAGATGGTTCGAAATGTCTTTTGGTAAAATTAAATGATACTGATGCCGCTAAGAGTTTGAGAGATGCTGCTAAACTTGAAGGCCATCCGGAGAGAATTGGTATGACTGTTTATGTTAACGGTCTTAAAAAAGCTAACTATGGTCTTCCCGGTATCCGTGAGATCGATGCTTTCAAAGTTGAGGAATAAATAAGTAAGAATTTAGATTCGTGGTGGAACGGAGAGTCGAATTCGGCTCTCCGTTCTTTTATTTATGAGATGATAGGGCATATCTAAAAAATAACTTTCTGTTTTGTGCGATGATATAGCGAGTAGATGTGTAGGATTACGGTTGGTTTCTGTCTGTTTGTAATCATAAAGGTGGTCGGTAATGAATTTGTCGATAAAAATATTAATAAATATATTTATTTAATTTCTCTGTTTTGAACAAATTTATTATTTTTACGGAAAGATAGCGCAAGCAGGAATAAAGATAAGTTTGACGGGAGTATTTCGATCGGGTTTGTTTTTTATTCCTATTTTATCAATGTAAGTCGAAAAAAGTAATCTCGTTATGCCTCATTTATTGTTGAAAGAGTTTGAGAAAGGGTCGAAAAATTCTCTTATAAAGAAGAGAATTATTACTCATTATATTCAGAATGGTTGTTCTACGATTACAGAGCTGTCCAAAGAATTGGATTTGAGTGTGCCTACTGTTACGAAATTTATCGATGAGATGTGCGGTAATGGCTACTTGAATGTCTATGGGAAGTTGGAAACGAATGGGGGAAGGCATCCCAATTTATATGGGTTGAATCCAGAGTCGGGGTATTTTATCGGTGTAGATATTAAGCATTCCAGCTTGCATATCGGCGTTGTGAATTTCAGAGGCGACTTGATCGATAAGAAATTAGATGTGCCGTTTAAGAATGCCAATACCAAAGAGAGCTTGGATGCATTAGCTGGTATCATACAGAAGTTTATTAAAACTCTCTCGATTAATAGCGAGAAAATTTTGAATATAAATATCAATATATCGGGGCGGGTAAATCCTGCTTCGGGATATAGTTATAGTATTTTTAATTTCGAAGAGAGGCCTTTGGCGGAGGTTCTTCGGGAAAAGCTGGGGTATAATGTGACTATCGAGAACGATACTCGTGCCATGACCTATGGAGAGTACTTGCAAGGAAATGTGCATGGCGAGAAAAACATTATATTCGTGAATGTGAGCTGGGGACTGGGGATAGGCATTATTGTCGATGGCAGAATATATACGGGGAAATCGGGTTTCGCCGGTGAGTTCGGTCATGTCGTTAGTTACGATAATGAAGTATTGTGCCATTGTGGAAAAAAGGGCTGTCTCGAAACCGAGGCTTCCGGTTCGGCTTTAATTAGGAAATTGATGGAGCGGGAGGCGAACGGAGAAATATCTTTGTTGTCTTCCCGAATAAGAGAGAAGAATGCCCTTACATTAAAAGATGTGATTGCCGCAACGGAAAAAGACGATGTGATGTGCATCGATTTGATTGAAGACATAGGTAATAATTTGGGAAAACATATTGCCGGTTTGATTAATATCCTTAACCCGGAGTTAGTAATTATAGGAGGGGCTTTGTCTCTTACCGGGGATTATATTTTGCAACCGATTAAGACGGCGGTGCGAAAATATTCCCTCAATTTGGTCAATCGGGATACGACGATTGTGATTTCTAAACTTGGCGATAATGCCGGTTTGATAGGTTCTTGTCTAATATCGAGAAGTCGAATGTTCGAAGAATAAGTATATATAATAAAATTTTTTATTTATTCTGTGGTATATAAATAAAAATATACTATATTTGTAGGTGTGATAGTTAAGTAATTAACATTTTAGCTTAACTATTGCATAAAACACAGTATATTTTTAGATATATCATGAATAACAGGAGAGATTTTCTTAAAAAAGTCGCACTTGCTGGAACCTCGGCGGTAATAGGTTCTCAAATAGAAGCATTGGGTAGTAATGGTGTGTCTTCGTCGTTTTCTGGAACCTCGGAGGGCGGTGGACTTATTGTCCCTAAATCTAATGGGTTGAAAATCACAGGGACGTTTCTCGACGAAATATCTCACGATATTCCACATCAGAATTGGGGTGAGAAAGAATGGGATCGGGACTTCCGGTATATGAAAGCCATCGGAATCGATACGGTCATACTTATTCGTTCGGGATATAAAAAATTTATTACTTATCCGTCTAAGTATTTGTTGAGCAAAGGTTGTTATATGCCGTCGGTCGATTTGGTCGATATGTTTCTTCGGCTGGCCGAGAAATATGGTATGAAATTTTGGTTCGGTTTGTACGATTCCGGTAAGTTTTGGGAAACCCGGGATATGACTTACGAGATCGAACATAATAAATATGTGATTGATGAGGTTTGGAAGAATTACGGGAAGTACAAAAGTTTCGGAGGCTGGTATATAAGCGGGGAAATCAGTCGCCAGACCAAAGGGGCAATCGATGCTTTCCGTGCTATGGGGAAACAATGCAAAGACGTTTCGGGAGGGTTGCCTACGTTCATATCGCCGTGGATCGACGGTAAAAAGGCGGTTCAGGCTTCGAGCGGGCGATTGACAAAGGCCGAATCTATTTCGGTGGAAACGCATGAACGGGAATGGAACGAGATTTTCGATGGAATACACGATGTGGTCGATGCTTGTGCATTTCAAGACGGGCATATCGATTATGACGAACTCGATGCGTTTTTTTCGGTCAATAAGAAACTCGCCGATAAATACGGCATGCAATGTTGGACGAATGCGGAGTCGTTCGATCGGGATATGCCTATTAAGTTTTTCCCGATTAAGTTCGATAAATTACGTTTGAAACTGGAAGCTGCGAAACGTGCCGGCTACGACAAAGCTATTACGTTTGAGTTTTCTCATTTTATGAGCCCTCAATCGGCCTATTTACAGGCTGGGCATCTTTATGATCGTTACCGGGAATATTTCGAAATAAAATGACCATGAAAAAATCATCGTATAATATCGGTTATATCTTGTTTCTGGCCGTTGTGGCTGCATGTGGAGGTTTCCTGTTCGGGTATGATACGGCGGTGATTTCCGGTACGATTAAACAGGTTACGACCTTGTTCGGGCTAAATGATATAGAACAAGGTTGGTATGTGGGGTGTGCTCTTGTAGGTTCTATCGCCGGGGTTGCTGTGGCTGGGACGATGAGCGATTGGATAGGTCGTCGGTTGACGATGATTTTCGCGTCGATTATGTTTTCGGTTTCGGCCATTGGCTGTGCATTGTGTGGAAGTTATCAATGGCTTGTTTTTTATCGTATTGTCGGTGGAATAGGAATCGGTATCGTTTCGATTGTTTCGCCGATGTATATCTCTGAAATCGCGGTAACCGAGTATCGGGGCCGGTTGGTTTCGCTGTATCAGCTGGCTATTACCGTAGGTTTTTTGGGAGCATACCTTATTAATTATTGGCTGTTGAGTGTCTCGGAGAGCATGAGATTCAATAGCGAGTTGATGAATTGGATATTTGTCGATGAAGTTTGGAGAGGGATGCTGGGTATGGAAACTTTGCCTGCACTCTTGTTTTTCATCATTTTGTTTATTATACCGGAGAGTCCGCGTTGGTTGTTGTTGCGAGGAAAGGTCGCCCGATCGGAGTCTATTTTCGGGAAGATTTATTCTCGGAAAGAACGGGCGAAGAAGCAGGTCGAGGAGTTGCAGGCACATATAGCCAACGAGACGAAATCGGAATTCAAGTATTTGTTTCAACCCGGAATTCTTACAGCTGTCGTTGCCGGATTATGTATTGCCATTTTGGGACAGTTTATGGGTGTAAATGCTGTTTTGTATTACGGGCCTACGATATTTGAAAATGTCGGACTGTCGGGAGGCGATTCCCTTTTCTATCAGGTTTTGATCGGTGCCGTGAATATGGGGACGACAGTATTGGCATTACTCATCATCGATAAAATAGGGCGTAAGAAATTGGTGTACTATGGCGTCAGCGGAATGATTGTTTCGTTATTACTTATCGCTTTCTATTTCTCGTTCGGGGAATCGTTAGGCCTTTCGAGCATATTGATGCTGATTTTTTTCTTGTTGTATGTATTTTGTACGGCGGTTTCGATCAGTGCTGTTGTGTGGGTATTGTTGTCCGAAATGTATCCGACGAAAGTGCGTGGTATAGCTATGTCCATTGCCGGATTTGCATTATGGGTAGGAACGTATTTGGTTAGCCAGCTTACTCCGTGGTTATTGGGTACGATAACTCCGGCCGGGACATTCTTGTTGTTTGCAGTCATGTGTGTGCCTTATATGCTGATTATGTGGCGCTATATACCCGAAACGGCGGGGAAATCTCTCGAAGAGATAGAAAAGTATTGGTTGTCGAGGAAATAGTTAAAATTTAGATATTATGGACTTTAAAGTGTTGGCAGAGCAATATAGATCGGAGCTTTTCGATTCTGTATTACCATTTTGGTTAAAGAACTCTCAAGATAAGGAGTATGGAGGTTATTTTTCCTGCCTCGATAGAGATGGTAGCGTTTACGATACAGATAAGTTCGTTTGGCTACAAGGGAGGGAAATATGGCTGTTTTCTATGCTTTACAATAAAGTAGAGAAGCGTCGCGAGTGGCTCGATTGTGCGATTCAAGGTGCAGAATTCTTGAAAAAGTATGGGCATGACGGGAATTACAATTGGTATTTTTCTCTCGATCGTCAGGGAAATCCTCTTGTAGAACCGTATAATATTTTCTCGTATACCTTTGCGGTCATGGCGTTCGGACAGTTGTATATCGCGACGGGTAACGAGGAGTATGCTGAAATAGCCAAGAAGACATTCGATATTATCTTGTCGAAAGCAGATAACCCCAAAGGTAAATGGAACAAGATTCATAAAGGGACTCGTGATTTGAAGAACTTCGCACTCCCGATGATTTTATGTAATCTGGCTCTTGAAATAGAACCCTTGCTTAGTACGGAGTGTCTGAGCAGAACGTTTGAAAATTGTATTCATGAGGTTATGGAGGTTTTCCTCCGTCCAGAATTGGGAGGTTTGGTCGTGGAAAATGTTCTTGAAAACGGTGAGCTTTCCGATTGTTTCGAAGGGCGTCATATGAATCCCGGCCATTCGCTCGAAGCGATGTGGTTTATTATGGATTTAGGAAAAAGGCTGGATAGGCCGGAGCTTATTATGAAAGCGAAAGATACGGCGTTGAAGATGGTAAACTACGGCTGGGATAAAGAGTATGGAGGCTTGTTCTATTTTATGGATATGAAAGGATATCCTCCGCAGGAGCTCGAATGGGACCAAAAACTGTGGTGGGTCCATATCGAAACGCTCATCGCTATGTTGAAGGGATATCAAATGACCGGCGATAGGGGCTGTTGGGAATGGTTCGAAAAAATCCATGGTTATACATGGTCTCATTTTAAGGACAAGGAATATCCCGAATGGTTTGGTTATTTGAATCGCCGGGGAGAAGTGTTGCTCCCGTTGAAAGGGGGAAAGTGGAAAGGTTGCTTCCATGTACCGAGGGGGCTTTATCAGTGTTGGCAGATATTAGAGAGTATATAATAATTAACACATTTTTTATGAAAGCGTCTTATTCGAGTAAAAAAGGAGTTGCGAGAAATTTATTGTTTTTCTTGCTACTCTTCTTCATGCTGCCATCGATGGCGATAGCACAATCGACGGTGAGAGGAATTGTTACCGATGATAACGGAGAACCGTTGCCGGGTGTAGCAGTTGTAAAGGACGGGACATCGCTTGCTGTTAGTACCGATATCGATGGCCGTTTTGCCATTAAAGCGAGCGAGGGTGATGTGCTGAAATTCTCGTATGTGGGAATGGAATCGAAGACTGTAAAGGTCGGTAAGGAAAATGAGCTTAATGTAAAGTTATCTTCTTCTCTGACGGAACTTGATGAAGTTGTCGTAGTGGGGTATGGTACACAGAAAAAAGTGAATTTGACCGGTGCGGTGCAAAGCGTATCGGGGCAGGAATTGATTCGAAAGAGTACCTCTAATTTATCGACTGCTTTGCAGGGAATTGTGCCGGGATTGTCGGCTGTACAATCGTCGGGTCAGCCGGGAGCCGATAACGCTTCTATCGAGATTAGAGGTATCGGTTCGCTCAATTCATCGACTTCGCCGTTGGTGCTAATCGATGGAGCAGAAGGCGATATGAATCGTATCGATATGAATACGGTAGAGTCTATTTCGATTTTGAAAGATGCGGCATCGGCTTCGATTTATGGTTCACGGGCGTCGAATGGTGTCATTTTGATTACGACCAAACGTGGAGCCGAGGGTAAAGTAAAAGTAAATTACAATGGTTATGCCGGGTTTTCGACACCGACCTACTTGCCCGAACCTGTAAGTGCAATCGAATATATGACTCAGATGGACAAGGCTTATGTCAATAATGGTCAGGATCCTGTGTATAAAGATATTATTGAGATATATAAAACTCAGGGAGCCGATAATTATAACTATTACGATACCGATTGGAAAGATTTGGTGTTGAAAGATTCGGGTTTCCAGCAAAGTCATTCGGTGAGTGTGAGCGGTGGAACGAAGCTGTTGAATGTATTTGCCAATGCGGGGTATTATTATCAAAACGGTATAATTCCTAATAATAGTTTTTCGCGTGCTACATTACGTTTGAATACCGATATGCAGGTTCGGAAATGGTTGAAGGTCGGAGTCGATGCCCATATACGGCAAGCTACTGCTATACGTCCTTCTCAGGATTCTGCCGCAGGTATTATCGGGAGTATTCTTACCATGACTCCGATTACATCGGCATTGAACGACGATGGTACTTATGGTTACGGAAGAACCGGATATAATCCTTTGGCCATAGTGAACGACGGAGGTACTCGTAAAGATGTGGCTCCCGAAGTGACTTTCAGGGCTTTTGCCGAGCTTACTCCGTTGGAAGGCCTTTATTTGAAAGCCGACTATACTCGCCGTCAGGTGAATTCCGAGGGGGCTGTATTTATACGGCCTTACGATACTTATGAGGGAGGCCGTTTCATGATGACCTATCCTTCGACGAGCAATAATGGTACTCGACAAGAAGAACGTACGAAAACAGTGAATCAGCAGTTCATTGCTCAGGCTTCGTATGAGAAAACGATAGAACGTAATTATTTTAAGGTAATGGGCGTTTTCCAGGCAGAGAAACTCGATTATAATTATCTATTAGCCAGTCGTCAAAATTTCCAATACGATGGCTATGAGGATTTAATGCATGGCGATGCAACTACTGCCGGTAATTCCAGTAACCGATATGAACTAGCGCAGTTGTCTTACGTTTATCGGGTAAATTATTCTTACGATAACCGGTATTTGATAGAATTAAACGGGCGTTATGACGGAACTTCCCGTTTCCGCCCGGAGAGTAGGTGGGGATTCTTTCCTTCGGCTTCGGCCGGTTGGAGAATTTCGGAAGAGTCGTTTTTCGAGCCTGCAAAGACTGTGGTGGACGATATGAAACTGAGGGTTTCGTATGGTACAATGGGTAACCAGTCTATCGGTAGCTATTATCCCTACGTGGCAGCAGTAAATAGTTTGTCGGGTACGGTCAATTATTGGTTTGATAAAAACCTGACGACCGGAATCGCTCAGGCTCAATTGGCTAATGAGTTGATTACGTGGGAAAAGTCTAAACAGTTTGACGTGGGCTTGGACCTTACTTTGTTCAAATCTCGTTTGTCTTTGACTGCCGATTATTATATTCGTAACATTAGTGGAATGCTTCAGCAATTCGATCTGCCTGATTTCGTAGGTATGAGCGCTCCGTGGCAGAATGCCGGTTCTATGCGCAATAACGGTTGGGAAGTTTCGATCGGTTGGCAAGACAAGATAGGCGATTTATCGTATTATGTGAAAGCGAATCTGTCTGATGTAAAGAATACGGTTACCAATCTTTACGGGAAAGAATATGATTCGTCGCCGACGATTACGCGAGAGGGAGAAGCACTTGGATCGTACTACGGTTATGTCGCCGACGGTTATTTCCAAAGTCAGGAAGAAATTGATATGGCCGATTGCGTGTATGGAGGGAACAAAGCGAATATCAAACCGGGTTATATACGTTATGTCGATGTAAATCACGATGGTGAGATTAACTCCAAAGACCGAGTTATCTTGGGTAATTCCACGCCTCGTTATGAGTATAGCTTTACGCTTGGCGGCCAATGGAAGGGAATCGATTTGTCTCTGTTTTTTCAGGGAGTCGGTAAACGTGATTTGTATTATTCCGGAGCTGGGGCAAGACCTTTGGTTCAAAACAGTACGATTTTCAAGAGCCAGCTCGATACGTGGAGCCCCGAAAACCCGGATGCGGAATATCCTCTTTTGTTAGTCGATGCAGGTTCTACAAATATGAATAATATTGTATCTTCATTTTGGATCAAGAGCGGAGCCTATTTGCGATTGAAAAATTTGACTGTGGGTTATACCTTGCCCAAGAAGTGGACGAACAGAGTGTCCATTGATAATTTGCGGCTCTATTTCACGGCTTCTAATTTGTTTACGATTAATAGTGGTTATAAAGGTTATGATCCCGAAACCGGTGTAACCAGCGGAGCTATGTATCCGGTGATGAAAACATTTAATTTCGGTATAAATCTTGATTTCTAAAAAATATGATTATGAAGACGATAAATAAGATAATAATCGCTCTGGCGGGGATTGCCTTCGTGGCATGTTCCGATTTTCTGGATACTCAATCTCCCTCTTACGACAGCGGTGGAATTTATGAGAGCGAAGCCGGATTGAAGGAAGGGGTCGTAGGTATTTACAATCTATTGTATATGGAGGGGACGTTTACGAACTCGTTGCATCGTCCTGCTGTCGTCACTATCGATAATTTTACGGGATTGAGTATGGAGAGAGCTCAGAATACGACCATTGGCGCAGGTTCGGGGTGTACTCCCGACAATAGTAGTATATTGGCATATTGGTCTGGTTTGTATAAATTGGTTGCACGAGCTAATGCTGTAATTTATGGAGCCTCGGGGAATATTGAAAATATGAGCGATGAGGCTAAACGTTACTATGCCGAGGCGCGTGTATTGAGGGCTTATGCTTACTATAATTTGGTCGTTGCTTTCGGTGATGTTCCGTTTTTTACGAAACCGGCTACCACTGAGGATTATAATGCATCTCGCACTTCGAGACAAACAGTTATGGATTTTGTTATCGAAGAACTTGGGTTGATTGCCGAAGAAATGCCCTGGACGGCAACAGAACGCGGCCGCGTGGATAGAGCTGTAGCTTATGGATTGCAAGCGAGAGCAGCTCTGTTTGCCGGCAGCCTTAATTTCGGTGGTAAAGCGGTGGATTATTTTCGTACAGCTGCTAATGCCGCTAATCAAGTGATTGGGCAACGTGATTTGGCTAAGAACTTTGCCGATTTGTTTACCAAAGAAGGACAGACAAAATCCGATGTGCGTAATGAAATGTTATGGGAGTTGATGTATTCCGACCAAATGGTAAATAATACGAATAAATATCATTGGGTTGCATTGGGCAATGGTCCTCGTATGTTCGCTCAGACCGGACAGCATCCGGGTAGTCTATTGGCCGATACGTATGAGTGTATCGACGGGCTCCGTATCGACGAGTCTCCATTGTATGACCCGAAAGCTCCGAATAAGAACCGAGATCCTCGTTTCGGTGCTACTTTGAAAATGCATGGCGATACGATCGACTATTATACGGCTTCGGGCACGAATAAATTTATAGTGGAAGCTTTTGCCAATCAGACTCAAATGTACAACGCGGCTTTAAAAAGATGGATGAAAACGAATAATCCCGATGTAAATGGAACGGCAGCATGGACGAGTTTTGTGTCCAATGGTTGCGGTTATTTGTGGTACAAATATGTAGGTGGACTTACCGAAGATTATTCGACGGTTACTTGTAACATTGCTATTATGCGATATGCCGAAGTTCTACTCACTTATGCCGAAGCAAAAATAGAATTGGGAGAACTCGATGATACGGTTTACGATGCGATTAATAAAGTGCGTCTTCGTGCCGGCATGCCAGAGGTTTCGTCCGATCGTAAAGGTAATATAGATAAAATGCGTCAGTTGGTACGTCGGGAAAGAAAGGTAGAATTGGCGATGGAAGGATTACATTTTGCTGATATGAGACGCTGGCAAATTGGTGATTTGGAAAATTCCAAACCGAGTTATGGTGCACCTTTGTCGACTGTGACCTATGTAGGTATGGAGGCAACCGATATTCCCAATTTCAAAACTAGCGACCGTCACGATTTGAACGATATCGCTTCGTATGATGCCTATTCGGATAAATTACACGTGAGGGATCAAAGTCGTTATTGGGACGATAAATTCTACTTGTGGCCAATCCCGCAATCAGAGAGAAATAAAGACCCGAATTTAACACAAAATCCAGGTTATAATGAATGATAAATGGTTCTTAGGAGCGAGAAGGGTATTTTTTGCCCTTTTCGCTTGTTGGGTAACTTTGCCGGCTTTTGCAACGCATAGAGCTTTGGTAGAGGAGACTGCTGATGCCGTGAAAGTTGGTAATGGCAGCGTGGAGTTGATAGTCCCGAAAGGAAAGGCTTTCAATATTCAATCGATGAAATTGAACGATGGAGAGGAAATGGTCGTTCCGTCGACGAATGCCATACCGTGGGTACTCACTTATAAAGGTATTCAAGGAGAAAATCCCATGTTGTTTCCCGAACATGGAGTCTATAAAGGTTATGAGGTGATACAAAACGATACCTCTGCTTCTGTCGTGTTCGTATGGGATATGCGTTTATCGTATGAGAAACGTATGTATCCTATTCGTATGAAAGTGACGGCTACCGATCATTCCGAACTGTTGTATTGGGATTTGACCGCCGATCTTCCTAAGGGTTGGGTTATTTCCAAAGCTCAATTCCCGCGTATAGCAGTAGTTCGCCCAAAAGACGGGAAGATGATTACTTCTGCCGGCTGGGGGAATGAATTTGATATGGCGACAGGAGGCGCCTATAAAGTAACTTATCCATCATGTACCGGCTCCATGCAACTGTTGTTGATGCATAACGGGGAGGGTTCTTTCTATTATGCGACCGAAGATCGTAATGCTTGCGGAAAGGAATTGCGGGCCGTGTGTGGAAGCAAGAGTGTTACTTTTGTGACGGAGGTGGTAACTTCCGAGGGGTGGACCGATGCCACGACCGGGCGTTTCGATTTGCCGTGGACTACTGTTGTCGGCTATAATCCAGACGGCTGGCAAGCTGCTGCACTGCAATGGTACAGGCCGTTTACATTTACATGTGAGTGGGGAAATAAATCATTGCAGTCTCGCAATATACCGCAGTGGTTGTTGGATAAAGATTTGTGGATACGTTCGAAAGGTGTTACCGATACCGTTATGGCGGCTATCAATAAGACGATCGACTTTTTCGGTGAAGGTATCGGTGTACATACTTACTATTGGCATAACTATCCTTATGATACACATTATCCCGATTATTTCCCGGCTAAACCGGAGTTTGAAGGAATGATTTCTACCATTCAAAAGCGGAAATGTCATGCCGTCCCTTATATAAATGGTCGATTGTGGGATCCCGCAGCCGATAGTTATACCGCTTTGAATGGAGCTTCTGCATCGTGCCGTAAGGCCGACGGTACGCTTTATACCGAAATTTATCCTACGTCGAAAGTTTTGAATACGGTCACTTGTCCGGCTTCAAGTCTGTGGCACGAGATTATTATCGGGTTGGCCGATAAAATTCAAAACGAATTGCATACGAACGGGGTGTATATCGATCAGATTGCGGCTGCGGCTCCTCAGCCTTGTTTTGCGAAGAATCACGGACATGCCGCAGGAGGCGGAGATTTTTGGTATAAATCGTATAAAGCTTTAATCGATTCGATTCGGGGCAATCATTTGAGAAAGGATAATATTGTGTTCTCCGAAGAAAATTCGGAATGCTATATTCCTTTGTTCGATATGTTGTTGACAGTGAATACTCCCCATGCCAATTGTCGTATCGTGCCGTTGTTTCCTACGGTCTATTCCGATCGGGTGATAACTTGCGCCTACACTTATACTCCTACTGCCGACGTGACAAAAGGCGAGTTCCGTTATCAGAACATGCAATGTTTTCTGTACGGTTCTCAACTCGGTTGGGTAGACCCGACTCTATTGATGCGTGACGAGGCGAAGACAGAGGCTACCTTCCTGCGCACTTTGATGGAATTACGAAAGAAACAGCACGATATCTTTATCGAGGGACGATATATCAGAGAGTTTGTTCCCGGTGGTGACAATCCGCAGATCGATGTTCCCACTTTCGGAAAGAACCATGTAGTGATGGGTTCTGAGTGGCAGTCGAAGGACGGACAACGTGTCTGGTATGTCGTAAATATGGATACACAGGTTCATGAAGTTATTTTACCATCTGGAAAATCCTTGAAAATGAAACCTTTATCGGGGAAAAGGATAAATCTCTGATAAAAAATACTATATAACCAAATTTTTTACACAAAAAATTTGGTTATATAAATATTAGTCTATATATTTGAACTGTTAATAAATTTATTTATTAAATAAGTGATATATATCAAATAAATTAAATAAGTGAAAAACATATTATTAACTTAAATTGATCTAGAAATGAAGAAACAATTACTTTTAAGTGCAGTTGCATTATTTTCTGTTGTGGGAGTCTCTGCACAGTTAGCAACAATTACACAAGAATGGAAAACGCCAGTGGGTGATGCTACAAACATGCGTCAAGGAACGTATGCGAACGGTAAGTTTTATATTCAGAATAAAAATGATGGTACTGTCGATGTATGGACTAAAGACGGAAAAGAATCTACATTGACTTCCACGCAAGGTAGTATGGGTATTTGTGTCGATGATGCCGGTAATATCATCGTGCAGAATGAGAGTGGAACTTTCGGGACTCAGACGGGAGATTCTCGTCCTATCCGTATTTATCCTGCGGCAGGAGGAGAGGCTGTCGATATAACCTTGATATTGCCTTCTATGGGTGTAACCTGCGGACGTAGCGATTTTTTCGGAAAAGCTTCGGGTAACGTATTGAGCGAAGAAGGAGGTACATTCTATCTGTTGTGTGCGAATAGTCCGTATGTTTATATTCTGCCGATCAAGAACGGTGCACAAGATGTGGACAATATGAATGCAGTCGATGTGTCGGTCGCTTTTGAGAATAGCAATGACGGAACGTTAAAGGGTACAGCCTCTACTCAGACGATTGCTTATGAATATGATGGTGATATCATTATTCATGAACGTAAGTGTGGTGTGAAAAGAATGCATATCGGAGAAGACGGAAATGCTACCAAAGTGAAAGATTATACGATTGTTCCTTTGAAAGAAGAAACGGAAAGTATGACATGTTTTCCTACCGATATGGTTGGAAGCTGTTTCTTTACGATAGGAGATGAAGATTATCTGGTATATAGTCAGCGTTATTATTCGACAGAGGTTGCTTATGAGTCGGGCTTTGCTGTTTTACGTTTGAGCGACGAAGAGAAAGTGGCCGAAATGAAAAGTCAAGGAACGAATATTTTGGCCAATCCAGCGTTCGGACAGTGGTTTGCCGCAGTACCTGTTTCCGATACACAAGCCGAGATTTATCATTATTTCCCGGCAGCAGGAGCCAATAATGCGTTTATTTCGAAATATATATTCGATTTAGCTTCTTCGTCAGTAGAAGGTGTAGAGACTACCACGGCTAAGGTCGTTGCCAACCACGGAGAGATCAATGTAATCGGTAATGCCAATAGCGTGGAAGTTTACAACGTGGGTGGTATATTGATTAGCAAAGATGAAATGAATGTCAAATGTAATGCGGGTATCTATCTTGTAAAGGTAGATGGAAAAGTCTCCAAAGTGATTGTTCGTTAATTTAACAATCGATAAGTCAAAAAGGAGACACTTCATGAAGCGTCTCCTTTTTAATTCCGTTTCATAAACCAATAAATAAAAAACGATGAAAAGGCTGATTTCCTGTGTCCTTGCACTATTATATGTCATGGCTGGTTTTGCATCCGGCACGTGGATATTACATGGAAAAGAGTATCGAGTAGATACATTGTATCATGCCTATATCGGTCCGGGTACGACTCAGACTTCTATAAAATTGGCTGGTCCTGTCAATCTGCGTGTATTTTATACAACGACCGATTTGAAAAATGAAAATGTCGATGTGCGGGCTATCAAACATAAGGACACGCTCACGGGGCTTGGTACGGTATCGAATGCAGCGGAATCGCACAGTACGAGCAACCGTTCTTATTTTGCCGGTATCAACGCCGACTTTTTTTCGAGTTCTATGCCGTGCGGAATCACCGTAGTCGACGGTGAAGTGTATTGTAGTGACCAAGCCAGTGGTTGGTCTTTGTTCGGGATAGATGCCAACAAAATTCCTTACTCGGGAGGAGGCGATTTTTATGTAAAACTTACAGCTCCCGATTATAGTACGGCGGAGCTTAGTGCTATGAATTTGGAACGAGAGACGAATGGTTTGGTTTTGTATTCTTCGAGAAAAGGAGCGAATACAGGAACCGATGGTAATGGTTCGGAGGTCGTTTTGATTCCCGATGGTGAAGGAAATTTTTTGACACCGGGTGCAACTGTGAGAATGAGAGTTCAGGGGAACCCGAACCATGCGGGTTCTATGCCTATTCCCGATAATGGTTATATTCTTTCGGGTAGTGGTACGAAAGAATCTTTTGTAAGTAATTTAAGTGAGGGCGATGAGGTCGAAGTTCGTTGTGCGATTCGTTTTAATGGATTTACCGGAGGTAAAATACAACAGGCATTAGGTGGTTGCCCTATGCTTGTTTCGGGAGGTAAGGTTCTCGATACGGAAAATGCACTCGATCATTTGACTTCGGCTCAACCTCGTACTGCCGTAGGGTATAATACTGAAAAGAATAAGCTGGTGATGCTCGTAGCCGATGGCCGAAGCTCTATATCGGTGGGACCTATTTCAAAAGTTTTGGCCGATATTATGATTTATGCGGGCTGTTCCGAGGCTATGAATTTCGATGGGGGTGGTTCGTCGACATTCTATGTAAAAGGCGAGGGAGTCATTAACCAACCTAGTGACGGTTCGGAACGTTCGGTGACCGATGGATTATATTTGTCTACCGATGCTCCTCAGAATGATGTGACGATAACGACTATCCGCTTTATGGATTACGCCAAGACTTTGAATCAGGGAGATGCATATACTCCGGTTATTTATGGTTATAATCAGTATGGAGTATTGGTCGATAGAAATGTAGAGGGTGTTACTTTGTCGTGTGGTTCGAGTTTGGGTACAATAACGAATGATGGAACGACATTGAATGCTTCGGGTAGCGGTACTCACATGTTGACTGCTGGTTATGGAAATTTAACTACCACATTGTCTGTGACGGTGATTGGGGAAAGTGGAATTTCTTCGGTCGATAACTCGCAAGTATTGATGATTTATCCCAATCCGGTAGAGCAGGGTACGGCGGTTTCGGTAGATTTGCAGGAGGTTTCCGACGCTTTGTTGTCTGTGTGTCGGAGTGACGGCGTATTGGTAAGTCGTATTGCGGTAAATGCAGGAGAAAAAAGTGTGAGCTTTGATACTTCCAAATGGGATAGAGGTATGTATATCTTGAATATTGTCCAAAATAAAAATGTGAAGTCTCTGAAATTGATAGTAAAATAACGAATAGTTTTTGTGTATGAAGTGTGTAGATAGAGTTTGGATTGTTTTAGGCTTTTTGTTTTGCTCCTTAGGAAGTGCGGGAGGAAGTTTGCGTTTGGCAGAGGATAATATAGATGAGATTGTCAGACAAATGTCGCCTCGTGAAAAAGCAATGTTATTGGTCGGATGCGAGTCGTTGGTTTCAAAAGATTCATTAACAGTTTATGTGCCGGGTGCGGCTGGGTATACAAAGGCCTTTCCGCAATACGGCATACCTTCGACTGTCATGGCCGACGGTCCGGTGGGAGTACGTATTTTTCCTATTAAGGTCGATGGAAAACGTCATTATTGTACTTGTTTCCCGTCTTCGACTTTGCTGGCTTCTACATGGGATACTCAGCTTGTGGAGACACAAGCCGGAGCAATGGGCGAAGAGGCTGCTGTTTATGATGTCGATGTCATATTGACACCCGGAATCAATATTATGAGAAATCCGTTGTGTGGGCGTAATTTCGAGTATTTTTCAGAAGATCCCGTTTTATCGGGGCTAATGGGAGCCGCTATGGTGAATGGAGTACAGAGCCGGGGTATCGGTACAAGTTTAAAGCATTTTGTCGCCAACAATCAACAGGTGAATAAACTGAATAACGATTCTCGTATCCCAGTTAAGGCTTTGCGTGAAATTTACCTGAAAGGGTTTGAAATCTGTTTGCAGCACTCGAACCCGTGGACGGTGATGTCGTCCTATAATAAGATCGGTGGAATATTGACTCAATCGAATGCCGAATTATTACGAACTGTTCTTCGGGAAGAGTGGGGGTATGACGGTTTGGTCGTATCGGATTGGTACGGGAAAAGGAATAGTCCAGAGCAATTAGAGGGTGGTACTAATTTGTTGATGCCCGGAGAAAAAGCTCAACTTGAAGAAATAGAGGCCGGAATAAAGAGCGGAGCTCTTTCGATGGAGGTTATCGATGATGCCGTGAAGCATGTCCTCGACTATGTGGTAAAGACCAATGCTTTTCGAAAGGACATTCATGCCGCATTGCCTGATTTGGAACAGCATGCTACATTATCCCGTTCGGTTGCCGGACAGGGTATGGTACTTTTGAAAAACGACAGTTGCGTATTGCCGTTGAAAGGGATAAAAAATATTTCTCTTTTTGGTGCAACCGCTTATCACTCGATTGCCGGTGGAGGGGGCTCTTCTAATGTAAATAAATCTCATATTGTCGATATTTCGACAGGCCTCGAACAGGTAGGTTTTGTCTTGGATCGTTCTTTGAAAGATCTTTATACCAAGTATAATGCTTACCAAGAAGCGTTGTTGGTCGACCCGAAGGCAACCGATTGGGAACGTCTTTCGTATCGTCGGTATGTTTATCCAGAAATGGATTTGATGCCCAATAAGACACTGGTTGGGGAGCAAGCTAAATCGAATGATATGGCTGTTGTCGTGATAGGAAGAGGTTCGACCGAGGAGTCGGATAGAAAAGTGCATGATGATTTTAATCTTTCCGATTCGGAAATTTATATGATCGACAAGGTCTGCGAGGAGTTTCATGCTCGAAATAAAAAGGTCGTTGTATTACTTAATATCGGAGGTGTGGTGGAAACAGCTTCGTGGAAGAATAAACCCGACGCGATTCTTTCTGTTTGGTTTCCGGGACAGGAGTGTGGGCATGCTGTGGCAGATGTATTGACAGGAACTGTGAATCCGTCGGGGAAACTTCCGATGACATTCCCTGTAAGATATTCGGATATTCCTTCTTCTAAAAACTATCCGACTGTGGGAGAAACTCTAAGCGGGGAAAATTTTGATTATACCTCTTACGAAGAGGGGGTATGGGTAGGCTACCGATATTTTACAACTGCGGATAAAGCGGTTTCTTATCCTTTCGGGTATGGTTTATCTTATACCGAATTTTTGTATAGCGAACCCTCTGTAAAAAAAGAGAAGGGCAGGTGGGTGGCTAAAATAAAGGTTACGAATGTAGGAGCGGCAGAAGGTCATGAGTCTGTTCAGGTTTATGTGGGGGCAGAAAATAGAGCTTCGGAAAATCCTCTTCGTGAGTTGAAAGCTTTCGGGAAAACAAAATTGCTGAAACCGGGAGAAAGTGAGATACTTACAATGAATTTTACAGATTATGATTTGGCTCATTTCGATGAACCCTCTTCGTCGTGGGTATTGGAGAAGGGTCTGTACAAAGTAAGTTTCGGGGCTTCATGTGAAGATATAAGGTCGGTTCGGGATATAAAAGTGAAAAAACAACAAAGATGGGGTGTTAATCGTGTACTTAATCCTGTTGTCCCTGTCCAGACGATGACGATAGATTAGATAATTAATAATGGGAGATGAAGATAAAGTCTTTTTTGTGGATATTGTTGTTCGGGGTATTTTGCTCGAACAGTATGGCCGAGCTTCCTAAGGTGATAGCCCATCAGGGATATTGGAAGACACCTTCTTCGGCTCAAAATTCTTTACGGGCACTTGAACTGGCCGATTCGATAGGTGTGTACGGATCGGAATTCGATGTTTGGCTGACGAAAGATGACGTATTGATTGTAAATCATGATGCTGTTATAAACGGTATGGATATAGAGTCGTCTTCGTCGAAAATGTTGTTGAAGCAAAAATTGAAGAATGGAGAGACTGTTCCTACGCTTGATGCGTTTTTGAATAGGGCTAAAAAGTTGAGTGTGCGTTTGATTTGTGAATTGAAGCCTCATAAAGATAAACAGAGAGAGGCCGAAGCCGTGAAACGAATTGTAGAGATGGTCAGAAAAAAAGGTCTCGAAAAACGGGTAGAATATATTACGTTTTCGGCCGAGGGTTTGTTGGAACTTATTGAGCAAGCCCCCAAAGGTACACCGGTGTATTATTTGAACGGTTCTCGGCTACCGAAAGATTTAAAGTCTATCGATGCGGCGGGACAGGACTATCATATCAATGTGTTTAGAAAGCACATCGGGTGGATAAGGGAATGTCATGATTTAGGATTGAAGGTAAATGTATGGACGGTCAATTCTTTGGAAGATATGCAGTGGTGTATCGATAGGGATGTCGATTATATTACGACTGACGAGCCTGAACGGTTGCAAGAATTGCTCCGTTCACAGCGGTCGTTTCATGATGTAGCAGGCTTTCTTCCTGTATATGGAAAAATAAGAGATTGTAAGAATCCATTGTACTCTCGGCTTTCTTCCGATATGCAGCCGGCAGTGCGTAAAGCTTTGTGGAATTTGAGCCAGAATACGGCCGGATTGTATGTTCGTTTTAGAACTAATTCTACGAGTGTGGGAGCTAGATGGACAGTTAAATATAATAATCAGTTCAATCACATTACAGCGACGGCGGTCAAAGGGTTGGACTTGTATTGTCTGCAAGACGGAAAGTGGCAGTTTGTGAATAGTGCTATTCCTACCGGGAAAGAAAACCATGCGACGATCGTTGAGAACATGTTACCCCAAGAAAGAGAATTTATGCTCTATTTGCCGCTTTATGACGGTGTCGATAAGCTCGAAATAGGTATCGACCCGGGGGCGGAGATTGTTGCGTCGGAGTTGAACAGTCCCAATCGAGAGAATCCCATTGTGATGTATGGGACGAGCATTCTTCAAGGAGCCAGTGCATCACGTCCGGGAATGGCAGCTACTAATATTATCGGTCGCCGTTTTGACAGAGAAGTCGTAAATTTAGGGTTTAGTGCAAATGCTTTTTTAGATAAGGAGATCGCCGAATTGATGAGCGAGGTGGAGGCTTCGGCATACGTATTGGATTTTGTGCCGAATGCGTCGGTCTCTCAAATAAAAGAGCTGACAATTCCCTTTTATCGTATTTTGAGAAAAAAACATCGGACAACGCCTATCATATTCGTGGAAGACCCTCAGTTTCCGAGTGCTGTTTATAATCGGGTGTTGGCCGATGAGATACGTGAAAAGAATGAAGCTTTGCAATTGGTCTACAAGGAGCTGCAAAAAGAAAAGGAGAAAAATATATATTACGTCCCGTCTCAGGCTTTGATAGGTGATGATTATGAGGCGACGGTCGATGGAATCCATTTTACCGATTTGGGACAATTTCGTTATGCCGAGTGTATAGGCGATTGTCTGGAACGAGCATTTAGAAAAAATACCATAAAAGATTTGGCGTTGATTTATCAGGGCGGAATAAATCGAATGGACTGGACGGAGGAGCAGTTTCGTCCGTATGTAATGCATCAATTTCAAGATGGCCGAAAAGAATGGCTTTTTGACGGATTTCTCTTTTTGGAGTTTAGCGATGGGAAAGGCCGGCGTTATGCGCAAGGTTACGGTAAGGATGCAAGGAAGCAAGAATGGGAGTGGTTGTTACAAAGATTATTCGAGGAGGGAAAATCGTTATCTGCTCTCGATGCTTGTATTGAGACTGTGAAAAAAGAGATAGGCGAGCCCGAATTTCGTCATCGGGTTGTTATCGGGTTACCAGCTGCCATGTTTAGACAGAGAGATTGGGGTGAACTGAATGGTAAAACATTGTGCTTTTTGTATCGGGAAGACCAAGTAGCCGCCACACGGTGGTACGTCGATAGGGTTTTGGAGTCTTTCCGTAATGCCAATTATAAGAATTTGGATCTTGCCGGTTTCTATTGGGTGGACGAGGATATTGCTTATAACGGTGATTTATCCTTGTCGGTGAGCGAATATATACATTCGAAGAATCTATTGTTTTATTGGATTCCTTATTGGAAAGCAGTGGGTTATGATAAATGGAGAGAGCTTGGTTTCGATATGGCCTATCTTCAACCCAACCATTTTTTTGAAGAAAATATTCCAGATTCGAGATTGGAAGAGGCTTGTAAAGAAAGTGAAAAGAACGGAATGGCTATCGAGATGGAGTTCGATTCTCGTGCGTTATCTGATTATGAGCCGGTTTCTTTTCGTTCTCGAATGAAATCGTATATCGATGTTTTCAAGGACAATGGAGTCTTTTTTGATCTTCCGATTGCATATTATAGTGGAAGTAGAGCCATTTATGAAATGTATAAATCCGAAGATGAAAGAGATAAGGAAATCATGGACGAGTTGTGTGAATTGATTGTAGAACGACATAAAAAGTAAAATTATGAATAAGTTGATGAAAAGTTTATGTGGAACATTATGGATTGCTTTAATGTGTCCAAGTTGTGATTCGGCCGAGAGTTATGATCCGCCTATCGATTTGCAAAAGAGCTGTGTGGTGGAACGGATTGGAGATGCTCTTTATGTATCGTCGAAACTTGATGAAAGTAACGATATCGTATATGTATTTGAGAAATGTATGTTCAATAAGTTGTACACTTTTTCGAAGGTGGGAGTTGTTGCGAATAGTTCGAGTAAGCCAGTCGCTCACTCTCAAGATGTTGCAAGTATGACCTTATTGAATGAGGCAACTAGTGATAACATTGGTCCGTTTGAATTGATGGCTGGTGGTTGGTGTGGGGGTAATCATTCTTATGCAGATGATAATACGACCCGAACGGCTTTTACAGATAAAGTCATTATTAAATGTAACGATAAAGAGTTGACCGGAGATGCTGTGTTGAATGCTACCGATGTGAGAGTGTATGTGTGGAGTTATATTTACAATCCGGCTAGCGCCTATCAAGAAGATGGGAAATATCTTTTTTCCGATACCTTGTGTAAGGAGTTTAGCAGTTATAATATCTGCCGAAATACTATAAATGTAGAGGTGACTCATACCTATATGAATAAAAGTAGTGTTACTGTAAATCGTTATTATGGCATGCAATCGATGTTTAAAGACGAAGAATGTACTTTTACGCCGGAAGGTGAATATATAGGTTGGATTCCACAGGCACAGGTCGATAGGTTTACAAAGACCAATTATCCTAATTTTCACCGATTTATAGAGAAAAGTTCGACCGCTTATCAGTCGGCACACATGTTTAATGAAGGTTTGGGAACAAGAGGGGAGGTTGATGCTTCGGACGTAGTATTTATCGGTAATTCTTATGGAAAGAGTTATCATAAAGTCATAGGCAGCAAATCGCGTTCGAAGGGTGATACGGACTATTGGAAAGGGGCTTATACGTGGTTTGTCTCTCCTGTGGCAGATGATGAAGATTTGCTTTGTTATTGCGGATATATCAGAGACAAAGAGGCTGTTTACATAGATTTTAAAAAAGCGGCTAATAGACAGATTGCTTTGCCGGAACGTTTTGTTGGTAAAGACTTTGCAATTTATGAAAGTAGTGAAGGTGTTTCCTGTAAGTGGAGTGAAACACAAGGAACTATAAGTGTCGTAGCGAATGAGGCAGGTAGCTGTGTAATCGTGTTTTGAAATGGTACAGTAGATGTAGTAGGGGCTGAACTTATTGAAGTTCAGCTTTTTTTATTAAATTGTTATTGGTATTTGATTTTTAAATGTAATTCATTCCTTTTTAAAGTAATTGGGGTGGATTGTTATAGATGTATAAGCAGGGATAAATTTTATGTAAGGTATCGGAGTTTCATTAAAATTTAGCATCTTTGCATGAGATGTGAAAATGGGATGCGGTTTGGCATGATTAATAAAAGACAGATGAACGTAAATAGTCCTTGTCCGGGGTATTTTTCGGGAAGGAAATTTATAATTTTGTAAGAAAGAGAGATAATATAGAAATCGATGAATAGGATTGTAGCGAAAGAATATTTTTCGGAAAAAGTTGTAAAGTTTGTCGTAGAAGCCCCTCTGATTGCGAAGGCTCGTAAAGCAGGTCATTTTGTTATCGTGAGAGTCGGCGAGAAGGGCGAGCGTATTCCGCTTACGATTGCTGCTGCCGATGTCAAGGCCGGGACAATCACTTTGGTCGTACAGGCGGTAGGAAAGTCTTCTTCGAAATTGTGTGCTCTTAATCCCGGGGATTATATTACAGATGTAGTAGGTCCGTTGGGCAGGGCGACTCATATCGAAAAATTCGGTACGGTAGTTTGTTGTGGCGGTGGTGTCGGTTGTGCTCCCTTATTGCCGATTGTTGCGGCGATGAAGGAAGCCGGTAATCGGGTGATTACGGTGTTGGCCGCTCGAACGAAAGAGCTGATTATTCTTGAAAAACAAATGCGGGAATATTCAGATGAAGTAATAATTATGACCGATGATGGTTCGTATGGTAATAAGGGTCTTGTGACACAAGGTGTAGAGGCTGTCATCAATCGGGAGAAGGTAGACCTGTGTGTGACCATAGGGCCGGCGGTGATGATGAAGTTTGTTTCTCTATTGACTCGAAAGTACGATATACCCACGGTTGCATCTCTGAATACGATTATGGTAGATGGAACCGGCATGTGTGGAGCATGTCGGATTACGGTGGACGGAAAAACTCGTTTCGTATGTATAGACGGGCCGGAGTTTGATGCCCATCAAGTGGATTTTGACGAAATGCTTATGCGATTGTCTTCCTATAAAGATTTGGAATCGAAGTAACAAGTTTTGTTATATTTATGAATAAAGAAGAATTATCGGCGCAACGTGCCGAAAAATGGAGAGAAGAGCTGCGTAAAAGTAGAAAGGCTAAGGAGCGTACCGATATACCTCGGGTGAGAATGAAAGAGCTCGATCCTGCTTACCGCATAACTAATCGGGAAGAGGTGAATTGTGGGCTTACACGTGAACAAGCCGTTTTGGAGGCTACTCGTTGCCTCGATTGCGTAGAGCCTCTTTGTATGACTGGTTGTCCGGTTGGGATCAATATACCAAAATTTATTAAAAATATAGAACGGGGTGATTTTTTGTCGGCGGCTCGTACGTTGAAAGAAACGAGTGCTTTGCCTGCGGTGTGTGGGCGAGTATGTCCACAGGAACGTCAATGTGAATCGAAATGCTTTTATACTCAAAAATTGAAAAAAGAACCGATCGCTATCGGTTATTTGGAGCGTTTTGCTGCCGATTATGAACACGCTTCGGGAGAGGTCGCTCTCCCTGCCATGAAGCCATGTAACGGAGTGAAAATAGCCGTAGTCGGTTCGGGCCCTTGTGGACTTTCTTTTGCGGGAGATATGGCTAAATGGGGATATAGAGTCACTGTGTTCGAGGCTTTGCATGAGATAGGAGGTGTTCTAAAATACGGTATACCCGAGTTCAGATTGCCCAACGAGGTTGTCGACGTTGAAATAGAGAACCTTCGTCGTATGGGAGTCGAGTTTATGACCGATTGTATTGTCGGGAAGACTCTCTCGTATGACGACCTTCATGAGATGGGATTTAAGGGTATCATGGTCGCCAGCGGAGCTGGCTTGCCGAGATTCATGAATATTCCGGGCGAGAATTTGAATGGGGTGATGTCGAGCAATGAATATCTGACACGAGTGAATTTGATGGATGCCGCTAATCCCGATTCCGATACTCCGGTGTGGAGAGGCCGTAGAGTGGCGGTTATCGGAGGAGGTAATACGGCGATGGATTCAGTCCGGACGGCTCGTCGGCTGGGAGCGGAGAAAGTTATGATAATCTATCGTCGCTCAGAGGACGAGATGCCGGCTCGTAAAGAAGAAATACATCATGCTAAGCAGGAGGGTGTGGAATTTTTGACATTGCATAATCCTGTCGAGTACATAGGGGACGAACGGGGTAGGGTTTGTCAAATGCGACTTCAAAAAATGGAGTTGGGAGAGCCGGATGCTTCTGGTCGGCGTTCTCCTGTCCCTGTTCCGGGAGCTATCGAGACCATCGATATCGACGAGGTGATTGTCAGTGTGGGAGTTTCTCCTAATCCGTTGGTCCCTAATTCCATAGAGGGCCTTGAAGTAACTCCGAAAGGGACGATTGTCGTCAATGCCGACACATTGCAGTCTTCAATACCTGATATTTATGCAGGAGGAGATATTGTGAGAGGTGGTGCTACGGTTATTCTTGCTATGGGAGACGGTCGGCGTGCTGCGGCTGCTATGCACAAGGCTTTGCAGGAGAAATAAATAAGTTTGTATTAAAAGAAAAGGGCTGCATTGCAGCCCTTTTCTTTTAATATATCTAATGCCGATCAGCTGGCTTCCCAGCCCAGAGCACTGGCTCCCAATACGGCGGCATCGCTCTCTTTCAATTCCGAAAGTACCAGTTTTACTTTTCCTTTGTAAATAGCAAGCAGATTTTTTTCCATAGCTTCGCGGATAGGACGCATGATCAGTTCGCCCGACTTTGCTAATCCTCCGAACAGGACAATCATCTTGGGGCTTGAAAATGCAATGAAATCGGCGAATGCTTCTCCTAAGATTGTACCGGTATACTCGAAAATCTCCTGAGATAGTTTGTCGCCTGACACGGCCGCATCGTAAACATCTTTCGAAGTGATCTCTTGAATGGGAAGCTGCCGTAAAGTGGATTCGTCGTTGCGAAGTTCGAGGAATTCCCGAGCCGTACGCGCAACACCTGTGGCGGAGGTATAGGCTTCGAGACAACCCGTTCTGCCGCAACCGCAGAGGCGGCCATTTCCACGGCGTACGATTACGTGCCCGAGTTCTCCGGCGAACCCATCGTGTCCATAGACCATTTGTCCGTTAATGACGATACCGCTACCTACACCCGTACCGAGGGTAATCATGATGAAATCTTTTACACCGCGGGCAGCTCCATAGGTCATTTCACCGATGGCGGCGGCATTGGCGTCGTTGGTGATAGTTACCGGGATATTGAATTTTTCCCGTACCATTTGGGCTAAGGGGATTACGCCTTTCCACGGGAGGTTGGGAGCAAATTCGATTGTTCCGTTAAAATAGTTCCCGTTAGGAGCACCTATACCTATACCGGCAATTTGATCGGTTACGTTCTCTTGTGCCAAAAGACGGGATAGTTCTTCGTGCAGTGCATTTACGTAATCTGTTATTTCGGTATATTTCTGAGTCTTGATAGAACCTGTGGCTAAGATAGAACCGCGGGCATCAACAATTCCGAATACTGTATTGGTACCACCTATATCAATACCTACAACATATGGCTTACTCATGGTTTTGTGTGTATAAAATTATTATTTTAGTTAATTTCACGATACAAATATAGCGAAAGATGATCGGTGGGACAAAATGAACAACAAGTTTTTTTATTTTGCCTTGTCCAAATCGAGACCTATATTTTGATAGAGTCAAATATACGGATAAATTTTCGATGGGAGCTGCTTTTTTTATTCTAAAAGTATTTAATAAATGAAATATCCTTTTTGATGGTCGATGTCGTTTGAGCGAGTCATTGGTCGTTTGGTTTTGTCAATTTGTAAGTTGGAGATTATAAAGTGCTGAATTGTAATGTCGAGATAACAAAATCGAACTTTTTGTTTTGCGGTTAAAAAAAAGTGTCTATATTTGCAGCCGCAAAACGGCACAATATTGCACAAACTGTGCAATATTGTGCTTAAAAGTATAAATTATGAGTTATAACTTATTAAAGGGAAAAAGAGGTATTATTTTCGGAGCCCTTAATGAAATGTCCATTGCATGGAAAGTAGCTGAAAAAGCTGTGGAGGAAGGTGCAACGATCACTCTTTCCAATACGCCTATGGCAGTGCGTATGGGGGAGGTGAATACATTAGGTGAAAAATTAAATGCTGAGATTATTCCGGCAGATGCAACCAATGTGGAGGATCTTGAAAATGTTTTCAAGCGCTCTATGGAGG
This sequence comes from Barnesiella intestinihominis YIT 11860, assembly GCF_000296465.1. Taxonomy (NCBI): domain Bacteria; kingdom Pseudomonadati; phylum Bacteroidota; class Bacteroidia; order Bacteroidales; family Barnesiellaceae; genus Barnesiella; species Barnesiella intestinihominis. The sequence goes on along the minus strand of NZ_JH815203.1, from coordinate 510,567 downwards.
TCTTGGGGGGTAAGATAGATTTTGTGTTGCATTCTATCGGAATGTCTCCGAATGTAAGGAAAAAGCGTCCTTATGATGATTTGGACTACGATATGTTATCCAAGACATTGGATATTTCGGCTGTTTCGTTTCATAAAATGATACAGGTGGCTAAAAAGATGGATGCCATTAACGAGTACGGCTCTATTTTGGCTTTGTCTTATGTCGCGGCTCAGCGAACCTTATTCGGCTATAACGACATGGCGGATGCGAAGGCTTTGTTAGAGTCTATCGCCCGTAGTTTTGGATATATTTATGGTAGGGAGAAAAATGTTCGAATCAATACTATATCTCAGTCTCCTACCATGACGACTGCCGGTAGCGGGGTGAAAGGAATGGAATCGTTGATGGATTTTGCGAACCGTATGTCTCCTCTCGGTAATGCCAATGCCGACGAGTGTGCCGATTATTGTATCGTAATGTTTTCCGATTTAACTCGTAAAGTGACTATGCAAAACTTGTATCACGACGGAGGATTTTCGAGTATGGGTATGAGTTTGCGGGCGATGACTCAGTATAATAAGAGTTTCGATGAATATCGAAATGAGAATGGTGAGATTTGTTATGGATAAGTTTGGTAATTTGATTTAGATAGAACTGCCCCCGACTGTTGATCGACCGAAACAGCCGGGGGCGATTTTTAATAGTCTATGTCGGTACTTTCTCCATATACGTGGTCATAGAATTTTTTGTAGTTTTTCCATTCAGGGTCGTTTTCCCACAAGAAACGGTATGTTTCCGGGTCGGATTCGGTTAGTGGTGTCCCTAAGTCGTCCGATTCGTTTAAATGCCGTTGTCGGATTTTTTTGTTCATCTCGGAAATTGAATCGTCCTTTTTTAATGCATTTTTGGAACGTATGAGAATGTTACGTATTTCTCTTTCCGAGAAGTTTAGTCCCGGAATGAATATTCGGAGCATATTTCTCAATTCCCCATAGATTTGATCCCATGCGGAAGACGATACGCCGTTACTCGCCAAATCGGCCAAATACTCTTCGGCATCGGTTTTTCGAGCATTCCACGAATTGCCTCTCAATTTCCATTCGGAGGGCATAGACCGATAGACTTTCATTAAAAATTCGTCTTTAAAATAAGAGTCGCCGAAAAGAGCATCAAGGCCTTGATGCCCTATCGCTTCGTGCAATAGGACTCTCTGCAATCTCGTGTAGGAAGGGATATTGTCGAGAACGATACCTATGTTGCCGTTGTGCATATAATATCCGCCTATTTTACCACCTTGTTTTTTTAGAGATCGGACGGAGACCGGTAGGTCGGACTCATGTTCATAAACAATAACGTTATCGAGCCCCATACGTTCGGCTAAATCTTTGGTTAGTCTGTATTTCCCACGTGTAGACATTTTTTGCCATACTTTATCTTTGGTTTGGTCCGGTATAATTGGGGCGAACGGATCGGGTTCGTTTATCTCTCTTTTTATTTTGCCGGTATTTTTATATTCTCCTACGGAGAAGGAATGAATCATGTCGGGCTCAATATCGGGTACGTTTATTGTATTTTTTCCATTGGGCGAAAGTACTTCGGCGATTTTGTTTTCCGGATCGTAGTCGAGGACTTCCCATGCAAATCCATGTTGGTCTACAAGGGCTGTGGTGGTTTGCTTGTTTCTCCGCATATTTCTCTTTTTCAGATTGATGGCTCGTCCTGTGCCCCCAACGGTAGCTCCGCCCAAACTACCCGATACCATACCGGTAGTAGCGTTTTGTAGGATCGATTCGAGAGTCGGATATTGTCCCGGTTCGTTGTAAATCGTTTTAGCCATATCGTGAGCGACCGAATTGAGAGCTTCGGCGGTCCCTCCTGTTACTGCATCGTTAAAGGTTCCTGCTATAAGAGCCGATTTATCGGTCTTTGACAGTTTACTCATTATTTTACTTATTTCAGTCTGTGCTGTTTGATTTTTAAGAATCGTCTTTTTGAAATATTCCGATGCTTTCTTTTTGGCTCCCGATTTTAGATTTTTAAGGTATCGGCTTTGTAAGATTGTGTCAAACAGGAGATCGGCTCCCATACAAATAGCTACGAATCCGGTACGTTGTCCGTCGGTTAAACGTTGTCCTGTTTCTTGTTCGAAATTATCCAGTTCCATTTGTGCTTGTGCGTGGCTTTCGGCAACGGAAGAGGCAACATTAGCAATACCAGCAGCGATACCTGCCGGAGCGAAGGCGGCTCCGGCGGCAACCGGTATTCCCACTCTCCCTATATTAGCTATGATTTCACCAATAGTTGCCCAGCCTTCGGTTTCGGGAAAAGAGTTATTCGCTATGCGAGCTTCTTCCATGAGTTTTTTCCCTTCGTTTCCCCATCGGGCTGTCTCGGAGAGTTGTCTGTTTATTTCGTTTGGAGAAATATTCTCATTCCTTAATCGACGATATTCTTCGAGTCCTTTTAATTCAAGACGAGGACGATCGGAGGTACTGTGTTCGGTTTCATTTTGTAAAGAGTCTTCTTTATTTTGTAGTTGGGACTCGGTGCTTCTTTGATATTCGGGAAGTCGCTCCAACGCTTTTTGGGCGGCTTCGGACATTTCACTATCGGATAGTTTGTCTTGTATGTATCCTCGGGAATATTTTAGATCGTTCCAAATACGTTCGCCCGCTAGATTTATTCCTTCGGTTAAAGACTTTAATTTGCGAGGTGTTTCGATCGGGATTTCCGGTTCGGGGTTTATCGGGTAGTCGGGTTTTAGGGGTATTGGTGTTTCTTGTTTAGGAATAGAGGGGAATGGTACAACCGAATTTTCTCCCGGTAACGGAGCTATGAAAGCGGGTGATTCTTCGTTCTCTCCATTTTCTTTTTTTCGATACCATTCTTGTAGATAGGGATTGATTAAATCCCAACCATATATACCATTACCTTCTTGTAGTAAATCGGGGTTTAAGGTGCTCATATTTTTATTGGAAATTTTTTAATGAATATTATTATCTAAATATTTAGCAAGCAGGCCGGCTTGTTGTAAAGGGTATCCGATGGATACCAATAGATTGAATATGTGATGTTTGCGCTCGAACTCATTACGTCCCATACGAAAGGCTTGCAATAAAATTTTTTCGCTCAAAGGAGGGCAAGGGTGTTTCGGTTTGTTACGGTCAGAGATAAACGTTAACCATGAGAGATAGTTAAGGAACCTCTTTTCTTTTTCAGGATATGTTTTCGGAATTAAAACATCTGTAACCTGCTGTACCTCTGTATTATCCGGCTGATGTAACAAGTTTAACAGCTCTTTCAGCATTTCTACCTGTTCGTATGCTTTGCCTCTGGCAAGTCTTTTTGGTGATTGAGCTTGATAGGCTTCCAAAAAACTTTTCCCTTCATTTATATAGTCTGCTAATGTTTTAGTCGGTTGCGAATTTTCTGTTGTAAAAATTGTATCCATGATCTTAAAATTGTGTATTTGGGTTGAACAGATTTTGTAAAGGATTGAAGGAGGGAAATGTTTTACCGAGTATATTGCTCATATAATCCGATTTCAACGGACGGTAAAAATCTTCCAAAGCACTACGGGCCGACAAATAATTTTGAAGCGTATTTTCTTTCCATGTCGCCGCTTGACTTGCTATTTGGCTGACGGCATTGCCGTATGCTTGGTTTTGAGATTTTTGGACAGTGACGACGGTCTCGGGTGTAGCTCCGGTAATGGTTGCCTTATTTTTTAGATTTCGGGTTGTTTCCGACATCTGTTCGCGTAGATTACCAAGTAACCCCCTCACGTCGGATCGATCGAGAATGTTACTGTAATAGTTCCTATTGAAGAGACTATCTAGTTGTGATAGTTTTTGTTCATAGCGTTTTTGATTTGTTTGAATGGTTTGTTGAGACTGTTTTTTATTCTTTTGTGAAAACAAATAGTTCCCTAACAGGGGAAGTGCCGTTAAAAATAAGTTTAGCATTTTAATAAGTTTTTAGTTTGTTCGATTGTATCTACTGCAAATATCTATGAGAAAGAGGGGGAAATTGTGGCAGGATCGAAAAACATACGGGAGGGGAAAATAAAAAGGCATCCGATGAAAATCGGATGCCTGTAAAATATTCAGATCAAGTTATTTTAGAATAGTAGAGAGGTCAGATACAATCCTCGTTTTTTACCCATGTACCTGTTTTGTCGATAACTCCCCAAAGCGTATCCATTTTGACTTCGGCGAATCCTTTTGAGAAAGAATCTGCTTCGTCATATAGGAACGGTAGAAATTCTTGCCCCGCTTTATCTATAAAACCCCATTTCCCGTTTTGCTTTACCGCTGCGACATCTTCTTTGAAATTCCAAGCATAATCATATTGTAAAGGTATGAGTAAATGTCCGGTTTTATCTATAAAGCCCCATTTCTCATCGACTCTGACAGCCGCCAATGACTCGTTGAAACACCAAGAATCGTCGTATCGAGGGGGAATGACAACTTTCCCCGAACAATCTACATAACCCCATTTATCATTTAGTTTTACCGGAGCCAGCCCTTCGTGAAAATCGTCGATGTGTTCATAAATAATAGGAACGATTTCTTTGCCTTCTTGATTGATATATCCATATCGATTGTTTCGTTCTACCATGGCTAATCCATTATGAAAGGAGCTGGCCCAGTCGTAGTCGAGTTTGATGACTATTAATCCGTGTCGGTCGATGTATCCATATTTATGATCAACTTTCACTGCCGCTATTCCTTCGTGAAAAGAATATGCTGCATCGAATTGCGGGGCGATAAATATCTTTTGAGTTTTTTTCTCTCGATACCCATATTTCCCAGATTCGTCTTTGAAAGATTCAAGATCGGGAAAACCTCCTAATGAATTGAATTTGGAACTATTTTTCATAAGTAATGTGGTAAAGATAAAAAGGAAACAAGAACAAATATATTTTTTTTAATTGTAACTTCCAAGAAATATTCCCAAAATGTTTGAATGTAAAAAGGAGGGTTTCATACCGATCGATACTGTTTTTTGAGGACTAAAAAACAAAAATTAGAGAAAAAGATTTGGCAGTTTATGCAAACCAACTTACCTTTAACCAGTCTAAAAATGTTAACTTAATTATATAATTGCTATGACAAATGCATTATTCTGGCTTGTGCCTATTTCTTCGGTATTAGCATTACTCTTTGCTTGGTATTTTTATAAGCAGTTGATGAAAACGGACGAGGGAACGCCTCAAATGAAAAAAATAGCTCTTTATGTTCGCAGAGGAGCTATGTCTTACTTACGTCAGCAATACAAGGTCGTGGGTTTGGTGTTTTTAGTTCTGGTGATATTGTTTTCTATCATGGCGTTCGGTTTTGGAGTCCAGAACAAGTGGGTTCCGGTGGCGTTTCTCACGGGCGGTTTTTTCTCCGGCTTATCGGGGTATTTGGGAATGAAGACAGCCACTTACGCATCTGCTCGAACGGCTAATGCCGCCCGTACTTCATTAAATAGTGGACTGCGAATCGCTTTCCGCAGCGGGGCTGTTATGGGGCTTGTCGTTGTAGGGTTAGGTCTTCTCGATATATCGTTTTGGTATCTTCTGTTGAATGCAGTGATTCCGGCAGAAGCTATGAATCCTGCCCATAAACTTTGTGTAATAACGACTACGATGCTTACCTTCGGAATGGGAGCATCTACACAGGCTTTGTTTGCCCGTGTGGGAGGAGGTATTTATACAAAAGCTGCCGATGTGGGAGCCGATCTTGTCGGTAAGGTCGAAGCGGGGATTCCAGAAGATGACCCTCGCAACCCAGCAACGATAGCCGATAATGTGGGTGACAATGTAGGAGACGTGGCCGGTATGGGGGCCGACTTGTATGAATCGTATTGCGGTTCGATATTAGCGACATCGGCTTTGGGAGCTGCGGCCTTTATGGGAGCCGGCGAAACCGACATGCAGATGAAAGCCGTAATCGCTCCTATGTTGATTGCGGCAGTGGGTATATTGCTTTCTATTATCGGGATATTTTCGGTTCGTACACGGGAAGATGCAAAGATGAAAGATTTGTTGAAATCTCTCTCTTTCGGTACAAACCTCAGTTCTGTACTTATCGTATTCGCTACTTTTGGAATTTTATGGGCTTTACAGTTAGAAAACTGGGCATTTATCGGCGGTTCGGTAATCGTGGGATTGTTAGTGGGGATTGTTATAGGTCGCAGTACGGAATATTATACCTCTCAATCCTATCGTCCGACACAGCGTTTGTCGGAGAGCGGGAAAACGGGCCCTGCAACAGTCATAATTTCGGGTATCGGGTTGGGTATGATTTCAACTGCCGTTCCTGTGATTGCCGTTGTCGCTGGTATTATCCTTTCCTATTTGTTTGCATCCGGGTTCGATTTATCGAATGTCACTCTCGGTTTATATGGTATAGGTATTGCTGCGGTGGGAATGCTTTCGACATTGGGAATCACGTTGGCAACCGATGCTTATGGTCCTATTGCCGATAATGCGGGAGGAAATGCTGAGATGAGCGGTTTGGGCGAGGAGGTGCGAAAAAGAACCGATGCCCTCGATTCTTTGGGAAATACAACGGCGGCTACCGGAAAGGGATTTGCTATCGGTTCTGCTGCACTTACCGGTCTCGCTTTGCTGGCTTCTTATATGGAAGAGATTCGTATCGGGTTGACTCGTATCGGAGAGACGGTGCTCGAATTTGCCGATGGTACATCGGTCTTGATTAGTGAGGCGACATTTACCGATTTTATGCGGTATTATGATATTACGTTGATGAATCCGAAAGTTTTGTCGGGTATGTTCATCGGTTCGATGATGGCATTTCTTTTCTGCGGATTGACGATGAATGCTGTGGGACGCGCTGCTGCACACATGGTGGAAGAGGTGCGTCGCCAGTTCAGGGAGATAAAAGGTATTCTTACCGGAGAATCTGAACCTGATTATGAACGTTGTGTAGCCATTTCTACTCAGGGAGCGCAACGGGAAATGGTATTCCCTTCGTTATTGGCGATTGTCGCTCCTATTGCTACGGGATTGATATTCGGTGTATCGGGTGTTGTCGGGTTACTTATCGGTGGTCTTAGCGCAGGATTTGTTTTGGCTATCTTTATGGCGAATGCCGGAGGGGCTTGGGATAATGCCAAGAAGTATGTCGAAGAGGGTAATTTCGGAGGAAAGCACAGTGAAGTACATAAAGCGACGGTTGTTGGAGATACGGTGGGCGATCCGTTCAAAGATACGTCTGGTCCGAGTTTGAATATATTGATTAAACTAATGAGCATGGTCGCTATTGTGATGGCGGGATTGACGGTCGCTTGGAGCCTTTTGTAGTAAAGATTGATTTATAGAGTATAGAAAAGAGTCGCTCCGAAAATCCGGAGCGACTCTTTTCTATGTCTGTTCGAGATGGTTTAGAAATGGGGAAAGGGTATCGAAGTTCCCTTTTGAATGGATATTTTCGAGTAGGGCGATACTGCTGCCCAAGTTGCCATATCTTCCAACGTTGCCGGATAATTTTCCCGGCCTTGCAGAGCTTCACCCAAGACCCTTAGCATGATGTAGTCCATGCCTTGATGATGCCCGTCATAGCGAAGAGCTTCCGATTCCCATTGCTGCCAGAACCGATGTTTGTATTGCTCGATGTATTTATCTTCGGGTTCCCATTCCTCGAAAGGACTTAATCCATCGATGTAAATGGCATTTTTCTCGGCATTCCAAATTCCGTTGGTTCCTTGAACTTCGTAGTTGAGAGAACGGGGCCGCGGGAGAGTGGTATCGTGCAATAAGTTTATTTGAGCCCCGGAATCGGTTTGGAGTATCGAAGTGACGACATCGCCCATTCGGAATGTGTGTTGTTGTATGTCGGTATATTTCATTCCGTTTCGCTTGGCCATACAAGCGTGGAGTCCTAATCCCGGTTTTGTGGAGAAAGACGTGATGCTTTTTATATAGTCTGTATGATTGATACCAAGGAACATGCACAAGGGGGCTAGACCGTGGGTCGGGTATAAATCGCCGTTTTCGGTTTTGTAATATTTCGATCTCCACTCCGATTCAGACCCATTTTGTACGCCGAAGTTTCCGGTTTGATCTATGAGTATATGGGTGAGGTCATGCCGGTATCCTCCTTGAAGAAAGACCAAGCGACCGAATATCCCGGCATGTATCATATTGTTTATAGCCAGAATATCGTTTCTGAATAGTGTGTTTTCAAGAGGAAAGACCTGTTTTTTATTCTGTCGGCTTTCATGGATAATATCGGGGTACTCGTCTATATCCAATGCTCCTTTCACTTCTATTGCGACGTGGCATCCAGATTTTAATGCCTCGATGGTTTGTTCTTTGTGGAGATGCCACGGGGAAGCTATGATGACGAGGTCTATCGTGTTTTCATTTAGCATTCGTCGATAATCGTCAGTCCCAGAATTGTAAATTTTAGGAATCTTTTCTCCCGCGAATAGTTGCGATATAATTTCTGATAGGTTGGGAGATATATCGCTGACAGCGATAATATCGAATAGATTTATTTTTTGCAAAAGGGTTATTAAGTACCGTCCCCGGTAGCCGGCTCCAATAATGGCTGTGCGTATGTTTTTCATTGCAGAAATTTTATAATTAAAGAAAAACTCTACAAATATAGCGAAAGGCAAGTGCAAAGGCAAACGGAAATTTCATTTCCGATTTGACTCTGCCGAACCGTATCCTATATTCTACAAATATAGCGAAAGATGAGAAAAAGATAAAGCGACTAATTTCATTTTTATTCGAATCTCCTCTATCTCAATGATCCCAAGTATAAAGGTGAGAATATCGGTTCTTGTGAATATGGAAGTAGAATTGTAGGTGTCGTGGTGAACCAACGAGATATCGCAATTGTTATTAAGGAAAGTTTTTAATCTAAAAGAGATATAATTATGGCAAAAGAAAGTGTAGCTATTTTGAAGGGAAGAATAGATGTATCGGAAGTTCTCGATGAGTTGAATGCCGCTTTGTCGGAAGAATGGTTGGCGTTTTATCAATATTGGGTGGGAGCCCTTGTAGTGAAAGGCGCTATGCGTGGCGATGTACAACGAGAATTTCAGGAACATGCTATGGAAGAGTTCGAACATGCTAAATTGATAGCCGACCGTATTATCGAGTTGGAGGGTGTTCCCGTATTGGATCCTAAGAAATGGTTCGATTTGGCAAAATGTGCTTATACTCCTCCTACTGATGTAGATGTAGTCAAGTTGCTGAAACAGAATGTCGCAGCAGAACGTTGCGCTATATTACGTTATCAGACGATCGCTGCATTGACCGACGGGAAGGATTTTACGACTTGCGATATCGCCAAACATATTTTGGCAGAGGAAGAAGATCATGAACAAGACTTACAAGATTATTTAGACGATATAGCTCATATGAAAGAATATGTGTTACAGAAGTAGTGTCTGTTTTGATTTATATTTATGGTTAGAGTTCAAAGACAGAATCCCAAGCGGATTCTGTCTTTGTTTCGATTAAGATAAACCGATCGTCTAAATTTGCGGTGTGGTGTTTTGTTGTGTCGATTCGGCTTGACTTTGATGGATAGCTTGCAGCAGTTTGTCGGCGAAAGGAAAGGCTCCGTTTTGCAGAAGCATTTCGAGCGATATTTTCCCGGAACGAAACAGCTCCATAAGAAATTCGTTGGATGCCATTCTTAAAGCGGGTGTCGATAGTGTTTCGGCAATTGATAAATCGAATTCTGTATTACGAACTTCCTCTGGGGTATAGGTAGAGATTTCTTTTCCGTAATTGTTTCCTGCTAAGTTTAAATAACGGTTATCCGAGTAGAATTGCTGGATTGTTTTCATGATTTTTATATCCCGGTCTTCTCGGAATGTTTTGAACGACTCGAATAGATCGAGCAGATTGGTCGAAGAATATTGTATTTGTTGGGCATATAGAGAGGCCGGAGTACCGGATTGGGCTGCTTTGCCCTGTATAGCACCGTGGACGCCGGATATGTCTTCGAACAAGCGCATTTGCAACGAAAGCATTTCATAAGCTCCCACTTGTGTGGCATTGACCGCTATTTGCTGGGGCATGGGAGAGCCCGGTCTGGGACGGAATAAAATGATACCGTTATATTTGGTCCACTCGTCGGCAATATCTTCGATTGTCATGCCATCGGGAATTTGATCTTCCGGGAATAGTAATACGCCTTTTGCGCTCGAACCCATGATAAAATCTATCATGGTAATCAGTCGGTTGATATACCTCTGCTGGTCGATTACATCTTCGACGAAGGCATGTACTTCACCGTCTATGAGAGGGTATAGTTTAAACACGTAAGGGTGTTCTCCATGCCAGTAGGGAGTTTCTCCTTCGTCCAATAAGTCTCCCAGTGGGGAGAAGAAGCGATACCGCCATGTTTGCATTATACTCCATTCAGTTTCGATAAGCTGTGCAGTTTCTTCCGGTTGTCCCGATGTGCGAGCTTCGTGTACTCTTTTCCTATTTTCTTTGTTTATATCCTCGGCTCCTGTCACAGGTATGTGGTAATATTCACCGGAACGGAAATCGTGGCAGTTCAGTACTTCCCGACTTTCGAGTTTCCATATTTCTATGACTCGGCACATATCTTGATTGGCCGGCATAAAAAAATCGAGTCGGTCGATTGCTTTTGCCGTGAGGTTCTCGAAGTTGTGCCGTATCGTTTCATTGTCGGCCTCTGAGTAGATGTTACGTAATTGTATGGCACGAGCCCTTGACCCGAAAGAAAATCTCGATATTACTTCGGCGATAGACATGTCGTGTAGTTCGCCTATGAGAGTACAATCCCAATGGCGGCTGTCCTCCATAGCGTTGAAGAATATTCGGTTCGGATTTATTTCATCTACCCAGACGTCGGTTTTTCCTCTACGGTGTCCATATCCTATTTTCTGGAAACAAATACCCGAAATCAAAAACTCTTCCAATGTGCGGCTATCGAGTTCTTGTAACCGATTATGCTGGTAGGCGTATTGAACGGCTGTGCTCATCAGTTCCCCCAAACTCTGTTCCTGCCTGTCGCGAGCTATACATACGGGTTGGGTTTGGTTGTTTCTGAATTGCCCTAAAACGGCTTTGACCATTTGGCGGATCAGGTTGTTTTTCAGAGGAACTTTTCCTTGTTCTCGTATATACTGTTCTTCGCTTACGACTCTGCCGTCGGGTAGTTTTATCAAGTCGTTCCATTGTTTTCCATAAGTATAGTCCCTGTTTCGTTTTCGCTTTTGCCTGAAATGTTCTATATTCTCCCATGCTTTTTGAGCCTGTAACAGTATCGGGTAGTGAGAGCGCTCTATTTCGTTTTCGGTTTTTAAAATATCGAGTTGTTTCATCGACGGATTTTTGTACGAATTATTTGCCATAGATTTTTGTTTTTAAGTTCGCTACAAAGAAAATAGTTGGTATTTTTATTTTTATGGCATGATTATATAAATATTCGTATTTTATATTATTATGTTGATGGCTTATGTAGTTGATAGATAATGTGTTGTGGAGTGTGCCTTTGTGGTGTGGAAGAAAAAGAATATAAATAGTTTTTATATATAGCTTTAATGGCTATATTCGCGCTTTATTAACATGCGATCAGTAAATATTTTGAAAAAAATTACTGAAGTTCTCCCCGCAGAAATTGTATTAAAATACCCCTTTGGAGAACTAGGTGTAACAAAACTAAAAAGAAATGAGAAAGATTTTATTGGTAGTCGCTACCGTGATGTGCATGGGTGGAGCTTTCGCTCAACTTTCTATGGGTCCGAAATTAGGTCTTAACGTCTCTTCTTTGACTGGAGATGGATCGAATTTCAGAGCAGGAATGAATGTGGGGATCTTTGCTAATTATCGTATTAATAAATTATTGGCGATTCAGCCCGAATTTTATTATTCGATGCAGGGGGCTGGTTTTGATGATATATCGGTTCTCACGAAAACTTTGGAATCGAACTATACTTCACACTATCTGAATATACCAGTTTTGTTGAAAATTTATCCGTGGGCAGGTTTGAATGTTCATTTTGGTCCTCAATTCGGCTTCTGTGTCGATGATGAATATAAAGCGAAGTTGGCGGGAAAAGAGATTTCGTCCAAAGATTTGGAACCATATGGATATGGCTATAAGGCTAAAACATTCGATTTTTCTCTTGCTTTGGGAGTTGGGTATGAGTTTGATTTTGGTATGACGATCGATGCCCGTTATAATTTCGGACTTTCTAATGTCTACGATGAGGAGGGTAGTCCTAATAATACAATGTTCATGCTTTCATTAGGCTATAAGTTCGATTTGTAAATAAGAAAGGATTTTAAAATAGAATAGAAAAACAGAGGGATACATCGTTAACATGTATCCCTCTGTTTTTTTAGGCTAATACTCTGCTAGTCGAACAGAATTTTGGGGTTCATTTGGGACGGGCTACGCCACTGGATATCGTAGTCTTCGGCCAAAATAGCAGATAACGTCGGCCAATAGGCATGACAAAACCCCATGCCCTGAGGGTGTTCTTGTAATCTGGCATATGCTTTTGCTTCTGCTTCGTCGATAACCTCTTCCCAGCGGGCAGTCCATTCTACCGGGTCGTGTTTCAAATGTCCCTCGTCTTTAATTTTATCATATTCACCACGGTCGGCATACCATATATTTGTTCCTAATAGGCTAATTTCATGTTGAACGTCTTCGGTGATACCCAGTTCGTGACCGGTTTCTGCTTCGATACGATAAAGGGCTTCCCTTTCCAATTCGAGAATTTTTACAGATAGGCGAGGATGTGAAAATATAGTCCTTTTTATTCTGTCGCATGTTTTGTAAACGAGGTCATACATGCTCATTTCTCCCGTTTCGAGTAAAAGAGGCCCATATTGTAATACTTCACGTATCAGATTCGCATTTTGCCATGTGTTTTTGTTTCCCTTTATATTTTCTTCGGCCCAAAGGCAGTTACAACGCAGTAGGTCGGCACGGGCTTCCATGTCGTTCGGGTTTTTCGCCAATCGGCTAAGTAAGGTCTTGTGTTCTTTGGAGAAATCTATCATAATGTTTCATTTTTGGTTAACTGTAAGGTTCTGCAATATCGCCGGGGCTGTAATAGTCTCGTAACCATTCATGAGCCTCTTTACTACCCAGATTATCAGCAACGGCCATATATTCTGCGATAATTTCGAGCGACTCCGGTGATTGTTCGGCAATAGATTCGGCAATGAGTAAAGCAGAGTCTACATCACCGTCTTGCATGAGATCCCAGTCGATTTTATCAACCGTGAATTGCCGAGAGCATTCGAAAAATTCGTCCCAGTGAGTGAGTCGTACTTGGGAGCAAATCAATTCGATGTAAAAATCTCCTTGACTGCCGGGGAGCACTTGTGGAACTTCGAAATGATATTTTGCTCCATCGGACAATATTATCCTCGTGCCATTGTGTATAAAAGTTATGGAAGTATCGGTCGTTTCCAGAATTGTTAAGGTTCCCCACGATGTTTCGAGATTCAGACGTTCGATCAAATTCACTCCGATAGCCAAACCGTCTTTATCGAACGTATGGATTCTGGCAATTCTGTAATCATACGACCATGTTAACAATAGGCTATTCCAAAGAATTTCGATTTTTGCTTCCATACTGCTCATGAGGCAAACTGTGTGATGAACATTCAATTTAAATAAAATGAAGTAAGGTTAATCCCTACACAGCCTCCCTTTCGTGAAATTTCTTGCTTACAATATTCGTAAAATTTTTTGATATATGCAAGTAGAAATTTAGAAGCTGTTTTAAATTTATAGAGAAATAATATTATCATTTCAAGCAGGTATGTTCCGGCCATATTGAGCCCCAGTCTCTCATCTAGAATCCCTTGATTTTTGTCAATAGCCCGCTATTGACTGCCTATCTCGGACTCCAATCTGCTTCAACATAGGTCTCAATCTGTCTCGGAATAAATTTAAAACAGCTTCTTATTTTGTATTCTCGAAAAGAGCTCTTAATATTTATGGAACATATGGTATCGTATTATACCGACTGGGCTATCTTCTCATCTATCTTAGCTATTTTTTCATCGAGAGAGAGGGCTGCGTCGAGCCAAAAAATGGAGAATCCCCGACGCTCCATACCCCGGAACCATGTCATTTGCCGTTTGGCGAATTGGTGAATCGCTATTTCGAGCAATGAAACCATTTGATCGTATGAGGTGCGCCCGATGAGGTACTCGGTAATATATTTGTATTCGAGCCCGTAGTAAATGAGAGATTCTGGATCGATGCCGCTGTCGAGCAAACCTTGAACTTCGGCCACCATGCCTTGTTCGAGACGATTGCGCAGACGTTGCGAAATTTTGGCGCGTCGGTTTTCCCTATCTATGTTCACTCCGATAATCAAAGCGTTTTTTACCGGATTAGGAATAAGTTTTTCGGGCTCTTGCCGAGAATAATATTCGGCTATTTCAATGGCGCGGATCGCTCGCTTACAAGTATCGGTATCTGTTTGGTTGTGTAGAGTCTTGTAGTTTTTGAGTATTTCTTCCAATTCGGATAGTGATTTTTCAGCAAGATTTTCACGCAGGGCCTTGTTTTCGGGTACGGGAGGTAACGAGTACCCTTTGAGTACGGCTTCTATGTACAGACCTGTACCCCCGCAAAGAATGGGCGTTTTACCCCGCTTGATAATATCTGCGTAAGCGGTGTTGTAATCCCGAATATATTCAAATAGATTATATTTATATCCGGGTGGGCAAATATCGATTAGATGATAGGGAATAGCGTGTCCTTCATAGGTGTATTCGGATAAGTCTTTACCTGTACCGATATCCATTGAACGATATATCTGACGGGAATCCGCACTGATAATTTCGGTGTCGAGGTGGGCGGCCAGCGCCACCGCCAAAGATGTTTTACCGGAAGCGGTGGGACCCAATATGGTGATTAAATCAAGCATCGCAGCAATTTGATGAGGAACATTTTTTACCTAAAATTTTTCGAATCCATTTGTCTATACGGTATAAAAGGCGGTCGTCGTTGTGCCGGCTTACGTAAAGCCAAACCGGGTCATCTAATTCGATATCCAGCAAATCGATTCTGTGTAATGTAAAGGACGGCTTATATCCTCTTATCGGATATCTCCTTTTTCCATTGCTGTAATAGGTACGGGCCGTATTGACAATCGTATAGAAACGGGCATAGATTTCTTTAAATAGAGGATAAAGCCTATTGCTATGGAATAATCTTGTTATTTCTTCTAAGGTGTACCAGCGGCCGTTATATCTGTTTAGTTTATTTTGATCCTTGTCCGAGATAAATAATACGTAATGTCCGACCCTTCGCCAAGAATCTTCGGCGATAGCCGATGATATGTGGCGTAAATCGGGTTTTTCTATTTGAAGTTCTTCGCGTATGATTTGCCGGGCTTTTTGTTCCTCTTCTTCTTGCGTCGTACAATAGTCTGTATAACGATGTATAGGAATATCGAACCCTTTGCCGCTATTGAATTCTATTTCATCTCCTTTGTTTTCGATTAAGTAGATTTTTTCTTGACCTATGACCATAATACGAATTACCGTGAAAAAGTAATCCATATCGGGATTATTCGTTTTGTCGTTGATATAACGTTTACATTTTTTCTCGTGACTTTCGATAAGTTGTTGGATCAGCAGACGGCGAATAATTTCGAAGATAATGATAGCTATACTTAACCCCAGAGGAAAATAGAAGTAAAAATAATTCCCGGCACGGCTTTGCCTTTCCACGCCAAAAGCAAAGAGTATCCATGATAACATAGTTACTAATATAGAGCCTATTAGAATTAAGCGTACGATATAATGAGTTTCATAGCGGCTGAAATCTCCCAGTAAATGCCGTTCTCGAATCCCTCCTCGTTTCAAGATACACTGATAACAGAATGGGGGGTGTATATTCCGATGTTCGAACAGATATAATATGACAACCATGCAGGGAGCCCAAAAAAGTACGATAGGGATATTATAATACCCGAAAAGGAGCAAGAATGCTTTTGTTATTCCTCCAAATATCATAGACCACCCTGTTATCCACCCTATTATTCCACATCCTTTAAAAAAATGTATGTAAAGCCGGGAGAATATAGTCCATATAATACCGGCGATAATCGATGTCAGGACAATGACATTTTCTTTAAGCGATGGGGCTAATCCCCATACGAGAATAGCAGGCACCAATCCCAAAGAATAGATGGTAGACCAACTTATTTTGTTACTTTTTTTCTTTTCCATAGGGTTGGGATGCTATTCCTTTTATTTCAGTTTATCGAGGAAAAAGTTACATACTTTGATATACAGATGATGACGGGTGTTGCAACCTCGTATATGGTGGTCTTTATTGGTATATATTTGAGTATCGAATTGTATTCCTGCTTCGATTAAAGCAGCGGAATATTGTAATGTGTTAAGATAATGAACATTATCGTCTGCTGTCCCCGATATAATCAACAAATCTCCTTTTAATTTTTCGGCATGAGTAATGGGGGCGGATTGTTCGTATCCCTCGTTGTTTTCATTCGGCGTACGCATAAAGCGCTCGGCGTAAATCGTATCGTAATAACGCCAGTCGGTTACCGGAGCGATAGCCACTCCGGCTTGATAAGTACCGTTGCTTGTGGACATGGCCATAAGAGTTTCGTACCCACCGTAACTCCAACCATATATACCTATGTGTTTGTCGTCTACATAGGGTAGGGTCCGCATGTATTCCGCTCCCGCTACTTGGTCTTCGGTTTCGAGTTTCCCTAATTGCATATATACAGAGGTTTCGTATGCCCGACTGCGTCCGCCGGTTCCTCTCCCATCGACGCAGGCGACGATAAACCCTTTGCTGACTAAGTAGTATTCCCAGTCTATTGTCCATTTATCCAGAACCGATTGGGAACCCGGGCCACTGTATTGCGACATGACTACCGGATAGCGTTTCGAGGGGTCGAAATTCGTGGGTTTCAAAATATAACCGTTCATTTGATCGCCTGCGTGATTGGGGCAGGTAAAAAATTCTTTGCGTGGCAAATCGGTTTGGGCGATTCGTGCTTTTAGCGTAGCATTGTCTTCCAGTGTGCGTATTACTTTCCCTTTGGCATCGCATACGGTTACGAGCAAAGGTTCATTGCTGTTGCTGTATTTGTTGATAAAATAAGTACACGAGGGATTGAACGAAGCCTGATTTGTCCCGATTCGTTCCGATAATTTGGTTTCTATCCCTTTTTCATTTATTTTGTAAATGGCTTTGTAAAGAGGACCTTCTTGATTCGATTCGTAAAAATAAGAGCGACTTTTTTCATCATAACCCAAAAATGCTGAAACATTCCATTCGCCTTTGGTGATTTGTTTAGCTAATGTTCCATTATAATTGTATCGGAAAAGGTGTTGATAACCGCTACGACTGCTGGCAATCACGAAGAAATCGGGATAGAACGAGATATTGTCTAATATAGATTCTTCGATCCAAGCTTTGTCTGTTTCTCTCAATAGCAGTTTGCTGATTCCCGATTTAGGATTGACAGAGTATATATCCATTTCGTTTTGTGTGCGGTTTAGCGTGACAACCGCGAGTCTGTTCGGATCGGTCGTAAATTTGATTCGAGGTATGTAACTGTCTGATGATATAGGCAGTTTCATCGTTTTTAAGGCTCGTGTTTCGACGGTATAAGAGAGTACCGATACTTGTGAATTGGTCTCGCCTGCTACCGGATATTTGTAAGTGAATCTTCCCGGATATAGGGTGTATTCCGGGTATGTGGGACAGTAACCTTCGTAGAGAGAGAAAGAATATTCGGGAACATGGCTTTCATCAAATCTCACAAAAGCTAATGTAGCATCGTCCGGCGACCATTGCAGGGTAGAAGTAAGAGCGAATTCTTCTTCGTAAACCCAATCGGGAATCCCATTGATGATTTTGTTTCGCTCTCCGTCGCGGGTGACGGCTACTTCTGTACCGTAATCGAGTTTTTTGATAAAGATGTTGTTATTTCTTACAAAAGCGACCATTCGGCCGTTAGGAGAGTATACGGCAGCTTGTTGTTTCCCTCCGTCGGAAAGCGGTTTCAATAAGTTCCTGCGTATCTCGAACGTGTAATAAGTGGCTTTGAATGAGCGTCGGTAAATAGGTTCCGAGTCGGCATAAATTAATAGATGTTTTTCATCGGGGCTGAGAGAAAAACCGTCGAATTGTTCCAAATTGCATTCTCTGGCAGTTTTTACGTCAAAGAGGGTATCGACTTCGTGTCCCGTCCGGTATTCACATTTTACGATACGTGTATTCCCGTTTGTCGCTGTGAAATAATGAACGCCATCGGCTGATGGATAAACCTCTGCTATATCTTTGGACTGAAATTTCCCGGAAGTAATATCTTCCAATGTAATAGCTTTTACTTGAAACGTGAAAATAAAAATCAAAGAAAGGAAAATGAGAAATACTTTTTTCATTGTTGTATAGTGATAAATCTATTGTTACATAAGTGATGAACAGTTTCGACACTAAATTTTATTCATTAGATACAAATGTAATAAAGGTTGATAGCGGTTACAAATAAGTTGCTCGGTTTTAATGTCGAGACGTATATTTTATTAGGAATCAAAAGTAGGAAAAAATATGGATAAAAAATTATATATATAATATATTAACTATATCGAGCCGAAAATTCCGTTTGCCTCTGCGCTCGCCTTTCACTATCTTTGTAAATACGAAGATAGGATGCGGCTCGGCATAGTCAAAACGGAAATGTGATTTCCGTTTGTCTCTGCACTCGCCTTTCGCTATCTTTGCAGTTTGAACAAAATGAATAAAAAGAGAACGATATGATAGAATATATTACGGGAGAGGTTACCGATTTAACTCCCGCCACGGCGGTAGTGGAGTGCATGGGAATAGGTTATTTGCTTAATATTTCGTTGAATACTTATTCTTGCCTTTCGAAAGGGCAAGCTACACGTCTGTATGTTTATGAAGCGATTCGGGAAGATGCCTATCAGCTTTATGGCTTTTATGACCGTCACGAACGTGAACTATTCATATTGTTGATTTCTGTTTCGGGAGTAGGGCCCAATACAGCCCGCATGATATTGTCTTCATTGAATCCTTCTGAGTTGGAGCAGGCGATTGTGTCGGAGAATCTAAATTTATTGAAGTCGGTAAAAGGAATAGGCGCTAAAACTGCACAGCGTGTAATTGTTGACTTGAAAGATAAAATAAAACCTACCGACAATCCGTTAGTAATAAGTACGCCCGCAGCCTCGGAAATTTACGAGGAAGCTGTGGCTGCGTTGGTGATGCTTGGATTTTCACAGCCCCAATCGCAAAAAACAGTTCAAAAGTTATTGCGTGATACTCCTTCGATGAGAGTTGAAGAGGTAATTAAGCAGGCTCTGAAAATGCTCTGATACCGGCGTCGTCGCCTTTTGAGTAAAGGCGGGAATTTGTGTAGGAGTATCGAATGAGAAGACGGATAAGGATTGGAACAATAGTTGTGCTAGCAGTGAGCGGATTAGGAGCCTATTCCGCTTTTGCTGCTTTGCAGTCGGCCGATCCGCAAAGTTCATCGAGCAGTATATCGGCAACGCAAAGCAATAAAGAATCCGATTCCATACAAGTCCGTTATCCTGTCACTAAAACATCACCCGAATCGTACGATGAAATCGGGCAGTTAGCTCCGATGGATTTGAAAAATCCTTCTAATCTGAAAACAGAAGTAGAGTATGATGCTGAAACGAATTGTTATGTAATCCATACCCGAGTCGCCGGGGTTGATGTTTGCACTCCTTTCATGTTGTCGGCGGCCGAGTATAACGATTATACGTTGCGTAAATCCATGCAGCAGTATTATCGGGAACGAAATGCACAGAATTTTGCAGAGAACAGCAAATCGGAGTTTAATTTTTTGGATATGCAGTTCTCTCTCGGGCCATTGGAAAAAGTTTTTGGACCGGGTGGCGTACAATTGAAGACACAAGGTTCTATCGAGTTGAATATGGGATTGAAACATAACAAACTCGATAATCCCGCACTACCGATGAGTTCCAGAAAGAAGACTTATTTCGACTTCGACGAGAAGATACAGGCTTCGGTAACGGCGAAAGTCGGTGACAAGATGTCGTTCAATATGAACTATAACACCGATGCGACATTCGATTTCGACTCGAAAAATCTCAAATTACAATATCAGGGAAAAGAAGACGAGATTATTAAGAATATCGAAGCCGGTAATGTGAGTATGACCACAGGGTCGTCGTTGATACGTGGTAGTACGGCTTTATTCGGTGTAAAGACGACTATGCAGTTCGGTAAACTGACGGCTACCGCTCTTATTTCTCAACAACAGTCCGAATCGAAAACGGTCAATGCGAGTGGTGGGGCACAGACCACGCCGTTCGAAATCCGGGCAGACGCTTATGACGAAAACAGGCACTTTTTCTTAGCTCATTTTTTTAGGGACAATTACGATAAATTTGCTTCCAAATTACCTTATGTCTCATCGGGTGTGAGTATCAATCGAATAGAAGTTTGGATTACGAATAAACAAGGTAATTATGAAGAATCGAGGAATATTGTCGGTTTTATGGATTTGGCCGAAAATGTTCATATCGGTAACGACCATTGGATATCGGCTACCGCGCAGCAGAATCCGATGAATAACTCCAACTCGTTGTATGCCGAGATTAAAAACGGTTATCCCGATGCTCGTAATATCAATTTGGTGACACAGGCTTTGGAACCTCTTTCTGTTTATGGTATCGAGGGGGGGCAGGATTATGTGAAAATAGAGAGTGCCCGGAAACTTGCTTCTTCTGAATATACCTTGAATTCCCAATTGGGTTATATCTCTCTGAAAAGTAAGCTGAATGCCGATGAGATGATTGCTGTCGCTTATGAATATACTTATAACGGACAGGTTTATCAGGTTGGGGAATTTTCGGGAGATGTTACCGATACGGATCAATGTCTTTTTCTGAAAATGTTGAAGGGTTCTACCATATCGACCTCATTACCCATTTGGGATTTAATGATGAAAAATGTTTATTCGCTGGGGGCCTATCAGGTTCAGAAGGATAAATTCAGGCTGTACATTAAATATCAGAATGATTCTACGGGGGTAGCTGTAAATAATATACCGGAGGGGAATATATCCAATCAGACTTTGTTGCAAGTAATGAACCTCGACCGTTTGGATGCGAATGAGTCGGAATATTCCGATGGTATTTTTGACTACATAGAGGGGTATACGATTCAATCTTCGAACGGGAGGATTATATTTCCGGTCATAGAGCCGTTCGGTAGTCACTTGGCAGAAAAAATAGGAAATGCGGCGATAGCGGAAAAGTATGTTTATCAAGAGCTGTATGATTCGACATTGACTATCGCCCAGCAAGTATCGGAGAAGAATAAATTTATTATGACCGGAGAATATAAAGCATCTTCGGGCGCAGAGATAAGATTAAATGCGATGAATGTACCTCGGGGATCGGTGGTTGTTACCGCCGGAGGTATGACTTTGGTCGAAAATTCCGATTATATTGTGGATTATGCGATGGGTGTCGTGACGATATTGAACCAAAGTATAATCGAGGCGGGAACTCCGATTAGTGTATCGCTTGAAAATCAATCGATGTTCAATATGCAACGTAAGACAATGCTGGGACTCGATTTGAATTATGCGTTCTCCAAAGATTTTAATGTAGGAGCGACGATTATGCATTTGTCTGAAAAGTCCCTGACGGAAAAAGTAAATATGGGCGATGAGGTACTGAATAATACTTTGTGGGGAGTGAACTTGTCTTATAATACGAATTTTTTATGGTTGACCAATTTGTTGAATAAAATTCCGACTGTAAACGCAACAGCTCCTTCTACGTTGGCTCTCACGGCTGAATTTGCCCAATTGATACCGCATAAATCCAAAAACGGCAGCTCGCAGGGAACATCGTATATCGATGATTTCGAATCGACACAAACAGGGTTGGACTTGAAGTCTCCTTATTCGTGGACGTTGGCTTCCACTCCGTACGACCCTTCATCTGATGCTTTGTTTCCCGAAGCTCGTTATTCCAATGATATTCGTTATGGGCAAAATAGAGCATTGCTATCGTGGTATTATATCGATAGAATGTTTACTCAGAAAAACTCGACATTGATACCGGCTCACCTGAAAAATGATTTGGACCAATTGTCTAATCCTTATGTGCGTGAGGTGAGTGTACGGGAGATATTTCCCAATAAGGAAATCAATTATGGAGAATCGACGACCTTACAGACATTGAACCTTTCATTTTATCCACAGGAACGGGGACCGTACAATCTCGATGCCGATAATATCGACTCACAAGGGCTTTTGTTGAATCCGGAGAACCGTTGGGGCGGGATTATGCGAAAAATGGATTATACCGATTTCGAATCATCGAATATCGAATATATACAGTTCTGGCTCATGGATCCGTTTTTAGATGAGAATCAGACTAATCATAACGGGGGAGAATTGTATTTTAATTTGGGAGAAGTGTCGGAAGATATTCTTAAAGACGGTATGAAGTCTTTCGAGAACGGTTTGCCTGTCGACGGTGATACAACACAGATAGCGACTACGGTGTGGGGAAAGGTATCCAAACGTCAGTCGTTGACTTATGCATTCGATAATACCAGTGGTGCACGGGCTTTGCAAGACGTAGGTTTAGACGGTCTGTCGAATGACGAGGAATATGGGTTCTCATCTTATAGAGATTATTTGAACAAGCTCGAAACTAAACTATCTCCGGCGGTAGTAGAGGCTATGCGACAAGATCAGTTTTCTCCGTTTAACGATCCGGCCGGGGATAATTACCATTTTTATCGTGGACACGATTATGACGATGCACAAACTTCTATATTGGACCGATACAAACGATATAACGGAACAGAAAACAATTCCCGGTCTCCCGAGGAAATGAATGATTCGTATTATCAGTCTTCCAAAAGTGTTCCTGACGTGGAGGATATCAATCAGGATAATACGTTGAACGAATATGAAAGATATTATCAGTACCGCATATCGTTATGCCCCGATAGCTTGGAGGTGGGAAAAAACTGTATTACCGATAAACGGGAGACAACCGTCCGGCTCCGCAATGGTGAAGAAGGAAAAGCTGTGTGGTATCAATTCAAAATCCCTTTGTCTCGTCCTCAAAAGAAAGTGGGATCTATTCAGGATTTTAAGACGATACGTTTTATCCGCATGTTTATGACGGGTTTTGAGTGTGAGACACATTTGCGTTTTGCCACGTTGGAATTGGTTCGGGGTGAATGGCGGACGTATAACTATGCTTTGAATTTGAAAGGAGATGCTCCGGCTCAGGGTAAGATGGATATATCGGTGGTAAATATTGAGGAGAATGCAGGACAGGTTCCTGTTAATTATGTTTTACCTCCGGGGGTAACCCGTATCATAGACCCGGGGCAATCGCAAATAACTCAGCTTAATGAACAAGCCATGTCTTTGAAAGTAACCGATTTGCAGTCGGGAGATGCTCGTGCGGTTTATAAGAACAGTGGTATGGATATGCGTACGTACAAGCGGTTACAGATGTTTGTACATGCAGAGAAGCTGATTGACGATAAAACTAATTTACGAGATGGCGATGTGTCTGTATTTTTACGATTAGGATCCGATAGCAAATCGAATTATTATGAGTATGAGGTTCCGTTGTCATTGACGGAGCCGGGTAATTATAGCACATATAATGCACAAGATCAGGAAGCGGTTTGGCCACAATCCAATATGTTTGATTTCCCTCTTTCTTTGTTTACCGATTTGAAGCTGGAACGGAATGCAAAGAAGCGTATGGATAATTCGACGGTGACGTTTCAAACTCGTTATTCTAGTTATGATCCCGATAAAAATCAAAATAAGGTGACTATCGTGGGGAACCCTTCTTTGAGCGATGTTCGTACGATGATGATCGGTGTGAGAAATAATTCGAATGCAGCTAAGGATATAGTCGTTTGGGTGAATGAAATGCGTTTGACCGATTTTGACCAATCTGGTGGTTGGGCTGCCAAAGCAAATGTAAATCTCGGTTTGTCGGATATTGCTACGCTGAATATCGCGGGGCATGTAGAAACTGTCGGTTTTGGGGGGATAGACCAAAGCCTTACGGAACGTCGATTAGACGATTACTATCAGTATAATATAGCTACGATGGTCGAGTTAGGGCGTTTTTTGCCAGAAAAAGTCAAATTGAAAGCCCCGTTATTTTATTCGATTACCGAACAACGTACTTCTCCTAAATACAATCCGCTCGATCAAGATATCTTGTTGAAAGATGCTTTGGACAATGCGGGTAGTAAAGCCGAGCGTGACTCTATAAGTGATGCTTCGATAGAGAAATCGACTGTCGAAAGTTTCAGTTTGTCGGGAGTTTCTTTCGATATTAGGAGTAAGAATCCTATGCCCTATGACCCGGCTAATTTTTCTATCAGCTATTCTTATAATCGACAATCGAAACAAGACCCTACTACCGAATTTGAGAATACATACGATTATCGGGGTAGTTTCACTTATTCCTATACTCCTTTTGTTAAACCTTTTGTCCCGTTGAAGGGATTAAAGAGTAAATCTAAGCATTTGAAATTTTTGAAGGAATGGGAATTTAATTATTTGCCTAATAATATTGCGTTTAATACCAATATGTCGCGATATTATTATGAACAGCAGATTCGCGATGTGAGTGGATCGGGAGGAATGGCATTGCCGACGAGTGTAAGTAAAAGTTTTTTATGGGATCGGCAGTTCTCGTTGACATGGAATCTCACCAAGTCGATAAACCTTTCGTTGCAAACGATGACGAACGCTCATATCGAGGAGCCGGTCGGTGTGGTGAATAAACAGCTTTTCCCAGATGAATACGAAGCATGGAAAGATACCGTGTTGACCAGCATCAAGAATTTGGGAACACCGTGGAATTATAATCAAACTTTCAATGCATCGTATACGGCTCCGTTCAGCAAGATACCTGTTCTTGATTATTTGTCGTTTAATGCCAAGTATAACGCTACATACACTTGGGATAGGGGAGCCCAGATTTCAGAGGAAATAGATTTAGGTAACTCGGTGAATAATCAGGGGCAGTTGAGCTTTGACGGGCGTTTCAATTTTGAACAATTGTACAATAAGTCGAAATATTTGCAGAAGATAAACAAACGTTTTTCTTCCAATAATAGGGCTGCGGCGACGGCGAAGAAAAATAGAAAATTCGAACGTACCATTTTGCTTCGGGAAGATACTACGGTTACTTTAAGGCATAATCTCAACAATAAGAAGGTAAAAGTTGTGGCGAGGGACGATGCCGGAAAGAAAGTGGCCCTGAGGACGAAAGTGCTCGATGCCAATAATGTCGTGATTCTCGATAAAGGGACCCAACGCCTGAATGTGATAATTACTCCTTCGAATAAGAATGAACGTAATTTCTGGAAAGAAGCAGCCGAGTATTCTTTACGGGGATTGATGATGGTAAGAAATGCGAGCGTGCGTTATCGTAAGACCAATACTACTTCGTTGCCTCTGTTTTCCCCGAATGTAGGCGATATATTCGGGCAATCGACTTCGTATGGTCCTATGGCTCCCGGCCTCGATTTCGCTTTTGGTTTTACTGATGAGAACTATGTATACCGGGCAAAAGAACGTGGTTGGCTTTTATGTGATTCCACGCAGATAAGTCCGGCGGTCATCGGTCGTACCGAGGAGTTTAATTTTGAAATAGCGCTTGAACCTATCCGGGGTTTGAAAATAAACTTGACAGGAAATAGAACAGACACGCGTAGTTCTCAAATGCAATTTATGTTTGATGATATGCCGACTGTACGAGGCGGAAGCTATACCAAGACACATATTGCATTGAAGACTGCATTTAGGAGTAGTTCTGCAAAAGACGGATATTCGTCGCAAGCATTCGATGATTTTTTGAAAAATCGGGAAATAATAGCGGCCCGGTTAGAAGCGCATTACGGATCGTTGGGCAATTATCCGAATAAAGGTTTTATTGCCTCTACCGGCTTTGGAGATAAGCCCTATGATTCGGCTAACGGCGGTGTGAATCGTAGTTCTGCCGATGTAATGATACCTGCATTTATTGCTGCATATTCTGGCCGTGACGCCCGTAAAATCGATTTGTCTCCGTTCCCGGGATTGTCGGCTATATTGCCGAACTGGCGAATTACTTACGATGGTTTCATGCAAATACCATTTATAAAGAAACACTTTAAAGCGTTTACTCTATCGCATGCTTACCAGTGTACCTATGCTGTGGGATCATTTACTTCGTTCCTTAATTGGGTGGAATCGGACGGGGATTTCGGTTTTGTTCGCGATGAACTTACGGGCAATCCCATACCCTCTTCTCCATTCGATATATCATCGGTAATGATAACCGAGAGGTTTGCTCCCCTTATCGGGTTAAAGGTGACACTGAAAAATAATGTTACGGGCAATATAGAGTATAAAGATTCTCGCACGTTGACATTGAATTCGGCAGCCGGACAAATCGTAGAGGCGTCGACAACCGATTTTACAATCGGGGCCGGGTATAAGATCGCTAATTTTAATACGATTTTGAAACTGAAAGGGTCTCAAACAGGTGTTAGCAACGATTTGACGATCAATGCCGATTTTTCATTCCGCAAGAATCAGGCTCTTATTCGCCGTATTGAACAGAATTTTACTCAGGCAACCAGTGGCACTCGTACTACGATGTTGAAAGTAACGGCCAATTATGTATTGAGTAAACGTATTACGGTAGGGGCTTATTTCGACCATCAGATTAATACTCCGTTAGTATCCTCTTCATCATATCCTATTACGAACAGCAATTATGGAATCTCGGTGAGATTATCGTTATTGAAATAAAAGGAATTTATATTTTAAGTTAAACAGGTCGTTTGTTTAAACTGTTTCTTCAATTATTCGTTTTTCTTAATTAAAGGAGGGATAGAGAAATTTTTGAGTCGGAGCTTAAACTCCTATCTTTGCAGTTGAGATGCTTCTCCGTAGTTTTATAAAACCCAAATAAATGTATTGAATAAATGAAACGACTGATTTTTATTCTTATGGCTTTGTTGTCTTATGGCATTTTGAGAGCCGAGACTTTGAAATCTCCTGACGGGAACATTGTATTAGATTTTGAATTGGACAATGGAGTCCCTGTTTATAAAGTAGATTATAAAGGTCGGCCGGTTATTAAAGAGAGTAAATTGGGATTAGAGTTAAAGTCGGGAAAAAATTTAACCGATGGATTTCGTTTGGCTGGTTCTGAGACATCGACTTTCGATGAAACATGGAAACCCGTTTGGGGAGAGGTAAAAGAGATTAGGAATCATTATAATGAATTGGAAGTAACATTGGAACAACCGTCGACCGATCGTCGTATGATTATTCGTTTCCGGGTATTTGACGATGGGGTAGGATTCCGATATGAATTTCCCGATCAGCCCAATTTGGATTATTTTGTGATTAAAGAAGAGAAGACGCAGTTTGCTATGGCGGGAGACCATACTGCTTTTTGGCTCCCGGGCGATTATGATACACAGGAGTATTCCACTGTGACGTCGAAATTGTCCGAAATCCGTGGATTGATGAACGAGGCTATTACACCGAATTCTTCTCAAACTCCATTCTCTCCTACGGGGGTGCAAACGGCTTTAATGATGAAAACCGACGATGGCTTGTATATTAATTTGCATGAAGCTGCATTGGTCGATTATTCTTGTATGTCGCTCGATTTGGACGATAAAAATATGATATTCGAGTCTCACCTTACACCCGATGCATTGGGGGATAAGGGATATATGCAAACCCCGGCGAAATCTCCGTGGCGCACGATTATTGTTAGTGACGATGCGCGTGATATTCTTGCATCCAAAATGACTCTTAATCTGAATGAACCGTGTGTCTATGAAGATACGAGTTGGATAAAACCGACGAAATATATAGGTGTATGGTGGGAAATGATAACCGGGAAAAGTACTTGGGCTTATACCGATTTGCCTCATGTGAAACTCGATTTGGTCGATTATTCTCGTTTGACGCCTAATGGACGTCATGCCGCTAATACCGAGCATGTAAAAGAATATATCGATTTTGCCGCAGAACATGGATTTGACGCTGTACTGGTGGAAGGTTGGAATATTGGGTGGGAAGATTGGATAGGTAAGTCGAAAGACTATGTATTCGATTTTATCACACCGTATCCCGATTTCGATGTAGAAGAAATAGAGCGGTATGCCAAATCGAAGGGGGTGAAAATGATTATGCATCATGAGACCTCGGGTTCGGTTCGTAATTATGAACGGCACATGGAGAAAGCATATCAGTTTATGAACGATCATGGCTATGATGCCGTGAAGAGTGGATATGTGGGAGATATTATACCTCGTGGGGAACATCATTACGGACAATGGATGGTTAATCATTATCTCTATGCATTGACCGAAGCCGCCAAGCATAAGATTATGGTGAATGCCCATGAAGCTGTTCGTCCTACGGGTTTGAGCCGTACTTATCCCAATCTTATCGGTAACGAGTCGGCGAGAGGAACCGAGTATGAATCGTTCGGGGGTAATAATCCCGACCATACCACTATTTTGCCGTTTACACGGCTTATCGGAGGTCCGATGGATTATACTCCCGGTATTTTCGAAACGGATATTTCTAAACTTAATCCCGATAACCACAGCTATGTTCGTTCTACTTTGGCTCGGCAACTGGCTTTATACGTGACCATGTATAGCCCTTTGCAGATGGCCGCCGATTTACCCGAAAATTATAATCGTTTCCTCGATGCTTTTCAGTTTATTAAAGATGTGCCTGTCGATTGGGACGACAGCCGTTATTTGGAGGCAGAGCCGGGAGATTATATTACGGTGGCACGCCGGGAAAAAGGTGGTAATAATTGGTATGTAGGTTCCACGGTCGATGAGAATGGGCATACGGCTCGTTTCTCCTTAGATTTCTTGGAGCCCGGGAAAAAGTATATTGCGACTATATATGCCGATGCTCCCGATGCTCATTATAAGGATAACCCGCAGGCTTATACGATTTGTAAATATATTGTGACGAACAAGACTCGTATCGTTCAGCCTTGTGCTCCGGGTGGAGGCTTTGCTATGAGTATCGAGGAGGCTACCGATCCAGCAGCTTTGAAAGGATTGAAAAACTATAAACCGTAGATTGCGGTAAGATGTGAATAGGAGGGTAGGACTTATACAATAAGTCCTACCCTTTTTATATTAGCGTAACCGATTGCTGATGATGTTTTCGGAGTAGATATCGACAGACGAAAGATGGAAATCAGAGGAGACGTTTCCGCAAAGAATAAGCCTGAAATATTTATATGCCGGACCTGTAAAACGCATGGGTAATTGCCCAGCTATTTTTGATGCG
The DNA here is from genome assembly GCF_000296465.1 of Barnesiella intestinihominis YIT 11860. Taxonomy (NCBI): domain Bacteria; kingdom Pseudomonadati; phylum Bacteroidota; class Bacteroidia; order Bacteroidales; family Barnesiellaceae; genus Barnesiella; species Barnesiella intestinihominis. The sequence continues at coordinate 481,194 of NZ_JH815203.1, read as the reverse complement.
CTCGATATTTCACAGATTTTGGAAAAGTTGCCTTCGGCATCATTGCCTCCCCAAAGAGAAAGCAGGAGCTTTCCTTCTGACATCGAGAGCCGCCAGAAAACTTCTCTCCATTTTTGGTAATCTTCACTTTGGAGAGTAATTGGTCGGGATACGAGTGCGATTGGGGTTATCTCTGCTGATTCTTTTTGTAAATCGTAAACTTTTCCCTCTGCGTCTTGGGCGAGTAGATGACTGGCATCATAGAATAGGGAAGAGTACTGTCGGCTTATGCGATACATGTAGAGAGAAGAAATATGAATAATGAGACTATATTTGAGATCGGGCCTGCAACATATCAATTCTTTTTCGATTGTATTGTAGGCGATGATACTTCCTTGAATAAACTGAGATAAAGTCGTTTGATCGGTGGTCGCAGGAATTAATGTAGAGTTTATGTCGTGGTGATCGATTGGGCTATTGTTTTCGCAGGCGGTTTCGTCGAACGATAAGAGTTGTTGTATTTCGGAGCCTCGTATGATAAATAATCCTTTTGCCGTAGTAAACATAATCATGTCTTCGAGAGGGACGATAGGGTTTTCCGGCAGTATGGGTTCTCGATTCAGTTGATGTTGTGCTCCGTAACATACGATTCCGTTTCCGTTTTGCAAAGCCCATATTCCTTCTTCTGTAAATACATATAAGGGAAATTCACCGAACTGTCCTTCCGATAAAGCTGCTGTAATGGTCGCTATGCCTGTAATCTCTCCGTTCGAGATGGTATAAGTTTGTTCGGACGGGAATACAAACGGGTTTTCGAGTTCCGAAACCCGCAGTATATTAGGCTGTGTGTAAGTGTCATTTTCGGACAAGGGTATATCGAGTGGGGTAGAGGCCGGCAGAGAATCGTTTTCCAATGTGATTGCAGAGAGTGTCTCGTCAAGATAATCGGCCCTATTTTCATATTCGGAGGCTGTCAGTAGAAAGCTCCCTTTGTATCGGGTTTTCTCGCTTTTTACGACGATTTCCATTTTATAGGCGTTACTGTCGGGGTAAGAAATCAAAGGTGAAAGTTGATTGAAGAAATAGTTCGATTTCCCGTGCCAAACGACTTTGCATTCTCCTCTTTCGGTTTTGAGATAAGTGCAGATATAAGCACTGACAGTCTCGGCATTTTTGTTTCCCACGTTGAACAGACTGAGGGGAAATCCGGGAAAAAGTTTTTTCTTTAAGTTGGCTATGTGTAGTCTTTTGTTGTGTATATAGCTGACATGTGCTCCCGTAGAAAGCAGTGTCGTATTATCTGGCGAAAGAACCTCCTCGTGTATGAGTAAATCTGGCCGTATTTTATTTTCTATGGTGTACGATTCACCTTCCTTCCAGTCGCTCCAATCCTCTATGGTCGCTATTTTATAAAATAGAGAATCTTGTAAGTAGCGTTTCTTTATCTCTTTCAGGTCGAGAAAAGAGATGTCTCCTTTCAGTAGAAAAGAGATCATTTCGTTTTCTTCTGTACGTTCGATCGTAAATTTAAGGCCTTGTTGTTTTTGATCGGGTTCGAAGATCGTGGCTTCGGGAGAGACAAAAAAGTCTATACTTCTTACGATATCTTTCCAGTTGTTGAGATTGAATTGATGAATATAATATTTCAGGCTATAATTCCCGGCGATGATTTGTCCTTCATGAGAACCTAAGCAAAGATTGTTTGAATTTTTCAATCGTATGCTCATTTGATAGGGTTGTATGGGGTGTGGCAAAGAGACCATGACCGGAGCCGATGAAAAAATTCGGCTCCCATCATATAAAGTGAGGGCATAACGTATGAGTATGGGTTGTATGAAATAGTGCCGTTTCCATGCTTTTTCTTGTAGCTGAAAGAATGCATTGTAGTAAGCATCGTTGTAATAATTGATGTCTTCGGTGTCGAGTCGGGTCGGATTGCTGTATCCATGTTGAAAGGTATATTCGCTTACGAAGTAGGCATCGGTATATTCTACATAAGGGAAAAATGAAATTTCAGGTATGTCGGGCTTTTCACCCAAAAAGATATATTTTCCCTCTTTATAAAGTAAATAGTATATACTTTCGGTACAGATGATTATGAGTGTGTTTCCTATGGATTGAATAGACAGAACTTGTAGGTCGTTTAGCTCGAACAACAGGCTTGATTCTTTTTGGATATTTCCGTTTTCTTTTTTTATCAGAGCCTCATAATACAAGGTATTTTCATTTTCCGTTATATGATGCTCTCCGTCGTAGCAGATATGAACATAGACGAGCCAATGGTTTTTCTTTTCCGGAGTGTATAGATATTCCGGTGTCCCGACAGGTTTGAGGCAGTTTGATTGATTTCGTAAATTGACAATAGCTGTGCAATCTCCCGGCTGTGCCGAGTTCGGTGGGGAATAACGGTTCATGCCGTTAAATGTAATTCTCGATTTCATAGAGCTGGTAATTTTTCGTAAAGGTACACCCGGTATGCGGCTCTATTTTGGCATGATGATATTCTTTGAAAAAGAGACTCCTTCCGAAGCTATTGATTGAATTTTTGTAAATAAAAATAGGAAGGAGTCTCCTGTTTCCCGCTTTGGGGAAACTGCGCAATTGCCCAAGTATAACCAATCACTTCATTTATTGCGCAAATTTGTTCTTCTACTATGGTTTTCAAGGTAAAAACAAGTGATATTGAATGAAAGTTCATTTTTGGAGCGATTATAAATTATATGTTTTTGAATGAGACTTTATTTTTAATCGAGATGTTTTATTGGGGAAATGATTATCTTCGCTTATAGAATGAGAAACTTTATGGACAGACTTAATTTTGCGGCCATAGATATTGGCTCGAATGCAGTGAGATTGCTTATCAAAGGTATTTATCCGGGAGAGAGTGTATCGGATTTATCGAAAGTTTTTATTGTGCGTGTACCGCTGCGATTGGGACAAGATACCTTTACAAAAGGTCGTATTTCTACGGAGAAGACAGAAAAATTATTACGTCTCATGCATGCTTTTTCTCAGCTGATGCAGGTTTATAATGTCTTGTCTTATCGGGCTTGTGCTACGTCGGCTATGCGGGATTCTTCGAATGGAGCCGATATTGTCCGGTATATCTCGGAGAGAAGTGGAATAAATATCGAAATTATTAATGGTCTTGAAGAAGCACGTATCGTATATGACAGTCATATCGTGGACGAGCTGGAACAAGAGGGTGATTTTATCTATGTCGATGTTGGTGGCGGAAGTACCGAGATAAGTATAATTAGTGACCGTTCGTTACTCCAATCTCAATCTTATAATATAGGAACTGTACGTATTTTGAATAAAAAACTGAGTCGTAGTGAATTGTTCCGTATGTATAGGGATTTAAAGCGTTTGAAGGAAACGTATCGGCATATCTCTATTATCGGGTCGGGTGGTAATATCAATAAATTGCATCATTTGGCAGGAGTGTCTGCTCGGGAGCCATTGACTGTGGAGCGGCTTTTGACCCTGAGAAATGAATTGAATAGCTATTCGATCGTGGAACGTATCGACCGTTTTGCATTGAAACCCGACCGAGCCGACGTGATTGTACCTGCCGCCGATATTTATTTACAAATAGCGACGCATATCGGCGCACGAGAAATATGGGTTCCTACCATAGGAATCGTTGATGGTATTATTTATTCTCTTTGTTCCGATTACTTGAAAGAGAATTGATACCTATTTCTTTTTCTCCCATTTAGGCATCCCGTCTTTCTTTTGGATAAAATCGCGAATAAATATGGCTGTCTCTTCACTGCCCAATATAGAGGAATCGATAGAAAGGTCGTATGAAGAGGCTACTCCCCAACCCTTATCGGTATAAAAATTGTAATAAGAAGCTCTTAGTTTATTTTTCTTTTCGGCGAGTTCGATAGCCTCTTTTCGAGTCATTCCATGTGAGCGGCTGATGATTCTCTCGATTCTGTCTTCAAGGGGAGCATGTATAAATACATTGTAGCATCGTGGGTATTGTCTGAGAATATAATCGGCGCAACGTCCGACGATGACACACGATTGAGTTTCAGCTAAATGACGAATGACGTCGGATTGAAATTTGAAAATGTATTCGTTCGATAGGCCTCCGTCGCCCCATATTCCTCCTGCTCCTGTGAGCCAGTTTATTGAAAAAGAATTTAATAAAGCGCTTGGAGCCCGCTCGTCGGCTTTCTCGAAATACTCGGTGCTGAGTCCGCTCGATTTCGAAGCCTCGTTGATTAATTCTTTATCGTAATAAGCTATTCCGAATAAATCGGCCAAACGTTTTCCTATTTCTCGTCCTCCGCTTCCGAATTGACGGCCTATGGTAATGATGAGATTGTCATTCATGATGGTTGTAGATTCGATTATTCATAAGCAAACATACATCAAAAAAATATTAATTCCTATATCAAATATCTTTTTTTGTTTACAGAAGTTGTTTTTTAGGGTTTCTTGAACTGTTTTTGTGAAATATTTTGTTGCGAAGAAAGTTTTTATTTAATTTGTGTCATTCAAAAGAGGTCAGCTATGAATAATGATTTGAAAAAAATATTGAATAGTGATACTGATGGATTGCTCACCTACGAATATATTGCCAATCATATGGGCTCTTGTGATGAAGATATGCCCGTCCTAGCCGATAATATAATACGGGTAGATATGACGGGGCAGATTACGGTGAGTGCCGCATTATATTTGCACGCTACGGGAGCTGAGAAATATAGGGAAATTATTGACAAGCTCATCGCGGCTTCTTTGTCGAAAGATAGAGAACACAAATATATTGTCGATTTGTTGTCGGGGATTTGGGGTGAAGACTATAAGTTGCATGCAGAGGAGTTGAAGCAAGAAAGTGATAATTTCAGGCGTATTTATAAGCGTGTTTATGTGAACGATATAATTTAGTTTTTTGAGAAATAACAAAGCGGAGGCTTTCTCTAATGAGGGAAAGCCTCCGCTTTGTTATGGAACTTGAAGTATCGTTGTTGTTATTTAGAATAGATATTGTCTGTTTTTTTGCAAAAATTGTTATTATTTGTATAAACATTCGTTTTTTATAAAAAAATAAGAGTGTTACGATAATATTTTTGTTGAAATATATAGATATTAATAACAAATTCTTATATTTGCTGCAAATAAATTAATAGTTATAACATTTCTGTCTGTTGCATGTAATGTAAATTTTATAATGAACCTAATAAATTATTTACAATGACAAAGAAAATTACGCTTGTTTTTGTACTCTTCTTATTTGTGTTTGGATTGCGTGCCGAATCTCTGTTGAATGAGGGATTTGAAGGTTGGTCGACGACGAACTTTCCGACCGGAGGTTGGACTGTAATTAACGACACCCAAGAAGGGGCTATTAATCATTGGACTGTCGATAATAGCAAATCGGCATGTGCCGGTTCAGTGAGTCTTTATTGTAACGGTGGTGAGTGGGATCCTATTGAGCCTGTGAAAGAAGAGTGGATAGTATCTCCATCTCTGACTTTGAGTGAGACGAATTATAATTTGAGTTTTCTGTGGAAAGGAGCTTCGGCATCTGCATTTAAAAACGAATATGATTTTCAAGTGCGTATCACGGAAGACGATGGTAAAAGTTGGAAAACTGTTTTCTCTTTCCTTGATCAAAGCATGGTAGAAAATAGCGGGGTTGCCTTTCCCTGGACTGGATGGGTTACAAACACTTCCAAGATAAGTTTAGGCGCTTATTCCGGTAAGACAGTAAAAATAGCTTTTGTACATTGTCTATTGGTCAGCGGCGCTGGTAAAGGTAATAGTATATGGGTTGATAATGTTGTCGTAGAAACGGGCGAAGCGATCGATGCTCCTATTGCAGATGTTAATCCCACTTCTTATATATTCGATGGAACCTACATCGGAGTAGGGAAATGGTCGGAGAAATTTGTATTGCGGAATAAGGGCGTGGGCAATTTGACGGTAAGTGGAATTTCTGGATTAGAAGGTTCCGACTTTTCAACCAATATGATTCCCTCGGAAGTTTCGTTGAGACCGAGTGTAGAGTATGAGTTTTATGTGAAATATACTCCCTCGTCTGAGTTGAGTAGTAAATCTGCTACGATGACTATCCATACGAACGGAGGTGACGTCTCTATCGTATTAGAAGGAACAAAGATAATTTTACCCGATGAATACAATCTGGAAAGTTTTGAGAGTGGAACGTTCCCGCCCGTAGGTTGGACTGCCGATAAAGGTTGGACCGTAAGCAGAACTTATGCTACGTCGGGAGACTATTCGGCTTCTTGTAGTTTTGCAGAGAATAACCCGACTTTGGTTTCTCCTCGTCTCGATTGTTCGACGGGTACTCACGAGTTGCAGTTCGACTATGCGAATGTTTGGGAGCCGACGGCAGATGATGCTCCTGCTCCTGAAAGCGAATTTGAAGTCTATTTTTCAAAAAATGGCAAGGAAACGTGGGAGAAAGTTGCTACGTGCGATTCTATCAACCAATGGTGGCACATGAAGCTCGATTTGGGAAGCCCGGCATCCGATAATTGCTATATCATGTTTAAATATGTACTCGATGTCGATTTGTCGGGTGGTTGGGACGATGTGCCCGAGTATGCATCTACTTTCTTGGACGATGTAGTTTTACCTCCGTTCTATGGTAGAACTTCTGTTCCGGGAGCTGCAACTACCCCTTCTCCTGAAAATGGAGCAACCGATGTATTTAACGAAGATATTGTATTGTCATGGAACGGAGTACAGTTTGCTAAGGGCTATAAGGTATATGTTGGAACTTCTACCACAGATTTTTCGGTCGTGCCGGGTACAGAGGTAGAAGGTTGCTCTTATACGATTCCTGTGTTGGACTATGCTACTACTTACTATTGGAAAGTAGTTGCTTATAACGATATGGGAGAGACGCAAAATCCTTCGGTGTGGAGTTTTACGACGCTTGCCGACCAAACCGTGAACACATTCCCGTGGTCTGAGGGATTTGAAGGTGACATATTTCCTCCGTTAGGTTGGAAGAGCGAGAAAGAGGGATATACAGCATGGGATAGATCTAATTATAATGCATACGATGGTAAAAATGCAGCTTATATTTCTGCTGGGGGCTCCAACGAGCAAGGCATTCTTCAAACACCGATGTTCGTGCTGCCTGCTGATAAAGATATGCAGGTTAGCTTCTACTGGGGAAATGCCGTTCCGTCTGGATTGACGAAATCGGTAAAAGAGACGATGACGATTAACAAAGATACGCTTTACTTCGAAATAAAATCCGATGGAACATGGCAGGAACTCGCCCATATTTCTTCCGCTCAGGCCGAAGGTCAAAAATGGGTTCGTCAGCGAATCGTTTTGTCCGATTATAGAGGTAAGAATGTGAATTTCCGTTGGCGTTATAGTGCAGTAGATTTTACCGGATCAGGAGGTGCTTTGGATAATATTTTGGTTGAAGAAGCTCCCGTTGGAGGAAAAGCTGTTATTAATGTGACTTCTTGGAATGCGGGTGATGTGAATTATAATAAAGCCGTTACCTCAAAGACATTGAATCTTTTGAACGATGGCGAGCAAACAATGAAAATCACCGATGTGTCATTTAAGAATAAGAATTTCTCTACTTCGTTGCACAAGGATTTAGTGTTAGACAGTCGTGAGAGCGTAGATTTCAATATCACGTTCGCTGCCGGTGAAACAGATGCCCTTGTAGAGGACGAGATGACTGTTACATTCGACAATGCTCCTGCTGTGACGTTGCCTGTTTCGGGTAATGCGTTGGGCATGTACACTCGTTATTTTAGTTTTGAAGATGATGAATTTGGTTCTGTGGCTCCCAAAGGCTTTACAACGGTAGATGCCGATCATAAAGCGACAGTTCAACCTCTTATGATAAACTATCCGAATATTGGGAATGCTTATGCCTATATTGTCATTAATCAACAACCGGAACCAGAAGGAGCCGATTGGAGGAATATCTATCCTCGTTCGGGAGACCAACTGTTAGCGACGATGGCGACTGCCGATGGGACAGAAGCCGTAGACTGGATTATCAGCGACCAAATGACGGCTCGAAATGATGCCAAGTTCCGGTTTTATGCTAAGTCGTATGATGGAGATAACACTTATCATCCGTGGGCTTATTTGACAGTATTGGTTAGTACGACAGATAACGCTGTGTCTAGCTTTACTCCATTGTCTGGATTTACATCGGTTCAAGTTCCTCACAAGAATAATAACGATAGTCAGACATCGTGGACAGAGTTTGATGTGGATTTAAGTGCATATGCTGGACAGAAAATCTATATAGCTGTTCGTAATAATACTCCGTCGAATGGTTTTGTGACTTTCTTCGATGATTTCTATTTCGAAAATTTTGAATATGTCAATAGTGACAATAGTGCTCCTTACTTTACTACGGTTCCTGAGACAACAGCAACGGTAGGGAAGAAATGGACTTATAACTATTCTGTGGCCGATCCCGATGGAGATCCGTTGACGGTGACCTTGCAGGGCAAACCCTTCTGGCTGAATCATACTCCGGGTACTAACGGCGGTACGATTACCGGCATTCCGGGGGCAGAACAAGAAGTGATTATGAAACTATCTGTTTCAGATGGTTCAAAGACAACTGTACAAGAAATTATTCTTGTTGTGACTGATGGTTCGGGAATCGAAGGCGTAAATGGTGATCGATTGACGGTTTATCCTAATCCTGTCGTTTCCACGCTCTATTTGAATGAACTGTGTGACAAAGTAGTGGTTACCGATATTTCTGGTAAACAGCTGCTTTTTGCCGAGCAAGTAGAAAGTGTAGACGTTTCGATGTTATCGTCGGGTATTTACTTTGTAACCATGCAATTGGGAGATCGAGTCAATACCACCCAAGTTATTAAAAGATAATTAATTCTATGGAAACTATGAAAAGTATGTTTTTCGCCTGTGCATTGTTGTTAGGCAGTGCAGAAACCTTTTCCGCTGAAAATCTTGTACTCAGCGAAGATTTTGAGAGCCAAACATTCCCTCCTTCGGGGTGGGTTGTAAAAGGTACTGAATTATCGGAAGATCTTGAATCGGGTTATGCGCATTGGAGCCTTAATTGGAATGAAGTGACGGGTTGCAGTATCGCTGGTTCGGGGTGTGCCGAAGTGATGAGTGACTTTAAAGAAGGACAGGCCGGTATTTCGAAGGAGGAGTGGCTTATTACTCCTGCCGTGCAGGTTGCTGATAATGCGTCGCTGTCTTTTACTTTTTGGTGTAACGCTTCATCGTTTATGACCAATAAATACGGAAGTTTTTTGGTGAAAGTTTCTACCGATGATGGAGATACATGGAGCGATTTGTGGAATGCAGCTTCTCAGGAAGATATTGAAAACTCTGGACTGACATGGCCGTGGAATAAAGATGCTATGGGGATAGAAAATAACTGGCAAAAGTTAACCCCTAATGTGAGCCTTGAAGCGTATGTCGGGAAGACGGTAAAGATTGCATTCTATTTTCGATCTATTCTTGTAAATAATTATACACAAGCGACATTGGCCGTTGACAATGTAAAAGTGGGAAATCAAGAGATTGAAAATTTGCCGGTTATAGAGGGCTCGACTTCTTACGAGTTTTCCAATTCTTATATTGATTATTTGGCTCAATCCGAACCGATGACTATTCGTAATGTGGGTTATGGCACGTTGACGATAACCAGCATTGAGGGTATTGAAGGTACAGATTTTTCTACGACACTCGATCCCGCTTCCGTTTCTTTGAAGAGGGGAGAAGAGCTTTCATACCGCGTCAATTATACTCCTACGATTACGGGAGCCAAAAGCACGGTCATGAAAATAAATACGAATGGCGGAACTTTGTCGGTCGATTTGTCGGGAACCAAAGTTATGTTGGAAGAAGGATATACTTTGGAAAGTTTCGAAGGTGATATTTTCCCACCGGCCGGTTGGTCTCGTAATGAAGGCTGGAAGACGATGGAAGGTATGGCTACATCGGGTGTGAAGTCGGTTACAGTAGGCGGTATGATGACGTGTGATATCGTTTCTCCCCGTTTGGATTTATCGGCTGGAAACGGTAAAGTGAAATTCGATTATATCGAAACTACCGGTGAAGAATACATCGATGATTCGTTCTTACCGTCAACATATTTCATTCTTTATTATAAGAAAAATACCGATACCGATTGGACGGAGTTGTGGTGTTCTCTTGATGATAGTAAGTATAATGAATGGGTACAAAAAGAAATCGAGATTAAAGACGCAAATGGAAATTTCGTAGTGGACGATAATGTATACCTACGTTGGACCTATGAGTTTGAAATGGGCGACGGTGGTCTCGATAATATGGTGGTGACCGATATCTATTTCGATAATGTAGTGTTGCCTAAGCTATATGGAGAAGGAGAGCTCCCGTTGGCAATTACGACACCCAATCCGGTGAATGGCGTTTCTAACGTTGATTATAGCAGGTTGACTCTTTCTTGGGAGCCCGCTTTGTTTGCCGATGGATATGAATTGTCGGTAGGAACGGATAAATCCAACCCCACTTCTTTGTTGGAAAATGAGAAATTAGAAGGAAATACATCGGTGTCTTATACGATTCCCGAGCTTGAACCTGCTACTACCTATTATTGGAAAGTTGTACCTTACAATGCAGTAGGTAAAAATGAAAATGCTTCGGTTTGGTCGTTTACTACGATGGAAGATCAGTCTGTACGTGATTTCCCCTATACTATGGGATTTGAAGGAAATAACGGAGAAATTCCTCCTATGGGCTGGAAAAACGATCATGAAGGCAAAGGTATTCAGATGTGGAAATCTAATGAGATAGAGCCGTTTGCTGGAAAATATTCTGCTTCGGTATGGCATAATAATGCGGGCGAGGTTTCTGTCCTGACTTCTCCTGTGTTCGCAATCCCTGAAACCGGTGATATAGTTGCTTCTTTTGCTTGGGGTGGTGCTCTTTGCAATCGCCTTGAAAAAGGGTATGAAAATGAGGCGATCACCGAAGGGCCTATTTCCGAAGTTAATGATGCCGATGGAACTCTCTATTTCGAGATTCGAGCTGTCGATGCAGCCGATTGGACTCCTTTGGCTTATACTCAGGACCGCACGAAATGGCGTCATAAATATGTTTCACTCGCCGATTATGCTGGTAAGAGTGTGAATATGCGTTGGCGTTTTGTCGCTACTGAAAATGCCGGAGTTTCTTCGGGCGGGGCTTCTCTCGATGAGATATTTGTTGGAGATATAAAAGATATGCCTACCTTAGCCGTTTCGGAAATTAAGAAAGAAAATCTGACTGTATATCCTAATCCTACTTCCGATTATGTCTATTGGGCAGGAGGAAAAGCCGATGTGAAGGTATATGATTTAGCCGGAAATTGTATAAAAGATTTGACCGAAGTCGAGTCTGTGTCTTTGGAAGGTTTGGCTTCTGGTATGTATATCGTATCCGTATCGTGTGGCGATTCGGTTTCTACGGCACGAGTAATGAAACGATAAAAGAGCCCGTTTAATCGGGAAATGTATACCAAAGAGGACTCCGTACTGAGGAGTCCTCTTTGTGCCTTTCGAGAAAGATTTGTAAGAATTTGTTTCAAAATTGTATTGAAACTATAAACCCAAACTTTTTGTAGAAAAAATGAAGAGAAAAATTTTGTGTTTTGTAACAGCTCTGTTAAGTTTTTTTATTGTTGAGGCTCAGCAACCTTGTACATTGACTTTGGAGGTTTCGGCTGTTACAGGAGAGGATATGGCTGGGACTCCGTTTCATTTGGAACGGGTAGAATCGGGATTGATTTATGACCGAGTACTAGGTGAGAATGGAACTTATACAATAAATAATATATATTCCGGTATACACCATTTGGTGATTGAAAAAGAGGGATTAAAGACTTATGATAATTCTGCTTTGGATATAAAAGGCGATACCGTGTTAAAGATTAAGTTGGAAGAACCGGTACGTACACCTTATAATTTGCAATCGGTTTTAGCCCATGATCCTAAAACGGGAGTTAATGATGCTTCGTTGGTTTGGAATGAGGAGACCGATTATTTCTTCGATGATTTCGAGAATTATACCTCTTTTACGCTCGATTTCGCTCCGTGGACCGGAATCGATAAGGATCAGGCAGAAGCTGCTATGTTAATGCAAGGAGGTTATCCGAATAGTAGCTTGAAACAATATGCGACTATTATTGCTCCCGACGAAGCTTATGTCTCTACTACGGGAGGTGACGTTTCATGGTGGTTTTATGCCCCTCAATTGAGAGCTTATAGTGGAAAGAAATATATGGGATTTATTCGTACGGCAAGCGGAACTACGAATAATGACTGGGCGATAACCCCTCAGGTACATGTCGGTGTAAATAACGTCGTTCGATTTAAAGCCAAAGCAGCGGATGCTCCTATTGAAAAATTCAAGGTATGGATATCGACCACCGGAACAGAGGAAAGTGATTTCAAACCTTTGACACAGGGTAATTATGAGTCAGTTAAATGGGAACAATGGCTTACGATGGAGTATGATCTTTCGAAGTACGAAGGACAAGATGTTTATATTGCCATTCAATATATTACACAAGCTGGTTGGATGTTGATGGTTGATGATTTTTATGTAGGGCCGGCAAAGTTAAATCCTTCGTCTATAAAAGCTCGTCTTCCGAAAACACGTCGTGTTCGCAAAGCAGCGGAGAGTGATGCCCCTCAAAGTTATACGGTTTATTTAGATGAACAAGAGATCGGGTCGGTTAAAACGAACTCGTTTATCTTTGAGAATCTTTCGGCTGGAATACATACGCTGGGTGTTAAGTCGGTTTATAAAGTTTCCGAGTCGGATATAGCGACAACGACGTTAGAAGTTCCGGCGACTTCGGATTATGCCGATGTAAAAGTAAAAGTTTCTACGAACGGAGGTTCTTCCGAGGGAGTGGCTGTGAACTATCTTTCCGGTTCTTATCAGGTGACCGATACAATCAAATCGGGAATATCTCATTTTGCTTCTTTGAAAAAAGGGGAATATATGATTAGTATTAACGATGATCGCTTTTTGGCGGTAGATACGCTCATCGATATAGACAAGGATATGGAGATAAATTTGTCGTTGGTGGAAAAAATTACTGCTCCATATAATCTATCTGTTGATTTTTCTTATCGTGACACGGATAAGAAGACCGATGTCTTGTTTAGGTGGAATCAAGATTTGGGTTGGAGCGATAGTTTCGAAGAGTATGATGATTTTGCGACCCAATTCGGTGGCTGGGCCACTTTCGATAAAGATCGTCTGCGTCCTTACGGTATAACCATAAATAATACGTATATATCTATTCCCGGACTTGAACAGGGCGAATCTCCGGTAATGGTATTCAATCCTGAAAAAACGACCCCCCGGTGTGATAGCGATGCATTTTTAAATACGGTTTTCGGGAAAAAATACATCATGTTTTTTGGAGTCCAAAGCAACCTGTCGGACGACTGGCTCGTTTCTCCGAAACAGAAAATCAACAAGGGGTATGTGGCTCATTTTTACGTGCATGTTTATCCGAGTATGGCTACGGTTTATCCCGAAACCATTAAGGTGTTGGCTTCCACAGGAGCCCAGACCGATCTTTCTTCGTTTGTCGAACTATATAATTATACTTTTACCGAGAGCGGTTGGTATGAAGTAACAGTCGATTTGAAAGATTATGTGGATCAGGAGGTTTATTTAGCTGTTAATTATGTTTCTAATGACGGGTGGATGCTTAAAGTGGATAATTTTTATGTCGGTCCTTCGGACGATGCTCCGGCTCCCGAAGTTGGAAATGCTACCTATGATATATATTTGAATGGAGAGAAAAAAGCATCTGCGATAACTGATAATTCCTATACATTCGAAGCATTAGATGATGGTACATATACAGCTGGTGTAAAAGCAATATATGAATCCGGAGAGTCTGAGGTCGAAGAGTATGTGTTTACAACTCAGTATAGCGGGATTGAAAATGTAGTTGTTTCGACCGTAAAGGTATATAGCCGAGACCATGCTATTTGTCTGGAATCGATAGAAGGCGAAAACGTGTTGGCGGAGGTTTATGGCGTTTCTGGACAGCTAGTGGAATTAGTAGAATTTGAAAACAGTGCCCAGATTTCTGTTTCTGAGGGGCTTTACTTGGTACGGTTGACAACACCACAAGGGACAAGTACAGTTAAGGTATTGGTGAAATAATTACTGTCTATTCATAAAAAACGTCATGAGAATTATTCTCATGACGTTTTTTTATCTACAAGTTTAAATTTCTTTTTTCCTTTGTTAATAATTTATTTAATTTTGTACCTTTGTATATATGATATATCAACGTTAGAAAGTAAATTTATTCGCTTGATTCGGTTTTGAGCCGATATTGCTTTTATGAATGGGAATTGCTAAAACTGCAATTGTATGGATAAGAAGATTTATTTTATTTTGTTATTAACTATAATAATCAGTATGAGTTGTGAGTCGAGAAGTCATAAGGAAACGGTTGTCCTTATGGAAACGTCTTTGGGGAATATAAAAGTAAAACTTTATGATGATACACCTGCTCACCGTGATAATTTTATAAAGTTGGTCGAGGAAGGATATTATGACGGGACTTTGTTTCATCGAGTGATTAATGAGTTTATGATTCAAGGAGGCGATGGCACGTCCAAAAATGCTCCGGCAGGAAAAATGTTAGGTACGGGTGACCCGGGATATACTATTCCCGCAGAGTTCGTTTATCCGAAATATTTTCATAAACGGGGTGCTTTGGCCGCGGCTCGGCAGGGAGACCAGGTAAATCCAGATAAGGCCTCATCGGGTTCCCAGTTTTATATTGTCACGGGGAAAGTTTTTAATCCGGGACAGATTGACCAGCTGGAACGTCAAATGCAGATGCAGCAAGAGCAATCGGTTTTTCAGTCGTTGGCGGCAAATCATAGGGAGGAAATCATGAATATGCGTAGAAATCGTGATATGCAGGGACTGCAAGCGTTGCAAGATACATTGATCGCTCAAACTTATGAACAAATTAAGAAGGAAGGAAAGCGGACGCTCACGCAGGCGCAACGTGAAGCTTATACGACTGTTGGCGGAACGCCTCATTTAGACGGTGAATATACTGTTTTCGGTGAAGTGATAGACGGAATGGAGGTTGTAGACAAGATACAACAAGTCGAAACAGGCTCTGCCGACAGGCCTAAAACCGATGTCAAAATCTTGAAAATGAAAGTGGTCAAATAGTGATATCGTTTCGTCGTCACATATTGCCTAATGGATTGCGCATCATTCATCATTACGATGGCTCTACGAAAATGACTGCGTTGAATCTGCTTTATGATGTCGGTTCGAAGGACGAATCGCCGGAGCGGACAGGATTTGCACATTTGTTCGAGCATCTCATGTTTGGTGGGTCTGTGAATATTCCCGATTTCGATACCCCTCTACAAAAAGCAGGAGGAGAGAATAATGCGTGGACAAGTAACGATGTGACCAATTACTATACGGTAGTACCTACGCATAATGCCGAGACGGCATTTTGGTTGGAGTCGGATAGAATGTTAAGCCTTGCTTTTTCTTCCGAGTCTTTGTCTGTACAGAAACAAGTCGTTATAGAAGAGTTCAAGCAACGTAATTTGAACCAACCCTATGGAGATTCGTTCTTGCTATTGCGACCGATGGCTTATCGGGTACACCCATATCGGTGGCCTGTTATCGGGAAAAATACTTCGCATATTGGTAATGCATCATTGGAAGAAGTAAAAGAATTCTTTTTTGCCCATTATGCGCCCAACAATGCGATATTGAGTATTTCGGGAAGCCTACCATTCGATGAAGCCATATTGCTTTGTGAGAAATGGTTTGCTCCTATTTCTCGAAGAGAAGTCGCTTGCCGCGATTTACCTCAGGAGCCGGTTCAGACAAAACCTCATAAAAAGATAGTGGAAAGAGAGGTTCCCTTAGATGCGATTTTTAAGGCCTATCATATGGTAGACCGTAAGCATCCCGATTATCAGGGGTATGATGCTCTTTCCGATGTATTGGCTTCCGGTCGATCCTCTCGGTTGTATAGACGGTTGGTGATGGAAAAGAAACTATTTACAGAAATAGATTCTTCTATTACCGGTGATATAGAGCCCGGTTTGTTTTTACTGAAAGGGAAACTATCACCGGGAATTTCGTTGGAGCAGGGAGAAGAAGCCATTGAAATGGAATTGCGACGAATGAGGGAAGAACTGTTGGAGCAAAGGGAATTGGATAAGGTGATAAATCGTTTTGAATCAAACGATTTGTTTTCCAATTTGCACTATCTGAATAAAGCCACCAATTTAGCTTATTATGAATTGTTGGGTGGAGCGGAAAATATTGATACAGAAGTTGAAAAATATAAAAAACTTACCCCTTTCGATTTGCGGCGTATTGCGGAAAAATTGTTTGTCCCGGAAAATAGTTCTACATTATGGTACAAATCGGTACATGCAAAACGAGAAATAATAACAGATGTCTCTGATTGATAAAAGATATAGAATAGTACTATGCGTTTTAAGTTAGTGTTGTCGGTTAAATCGGAAAGTTTTGGTAGTGTTTTGCCTGTAAGCTACCAATACGAATTGTCGGCAGCTGTATATCGTCGTATTCGGGAAAATTTCGAGCTATATTTACACTGGCTTTCGAGCAACGGTTTCGCACCGATCGATGATTGCCGTAATCGCTTGTTTTCGTTTTCAAATTTATATATCCCCCGCATTCGGGTAGAGTATGACAGATTACATATTTTGGTGAAGAGGGTTCAAATGTGGATTTCTTTTTTGCCTGTTCGGGGAACTCACGAGTTTGTAAAGCAACTTTTTTCGGGAGAAACTTTTGTACTTGGGGATAGGCGTAGTCGGGTGGAGTTAGAGGTCGAAGATATCGTTGAATGTCCGGCTCCTGAGTTTGGAGAGGAAGCAGAGTATTTGGCTTTATCTCCAATCGTGTTTATGGTGGCTCGCCCCAATCGGAGCATGGAATATGTCGGGCCCGATTATCCCGGGTATGCCGATTGTTTTTATCGCTCGGTGCTGGGAAAATATGAAAAGATTTTCGGTCGGCCTTTTGATGGTGATACAGGATTTTCATGGAGTTTGCTTTCCGAACCGAAAAGAAAAGGAATTTTTATGATGCGGTTTACTCCCGAAGAGTCGAAAGTTATAGGATATATGTATAAATTCAAATTATCGATGAGTCCTATTCTCCATCAGATAATGTATGAAACGGGAATAGGGGAGAAAGTAAATCTTGGTTTTGGTTGTGTAGAGATTCTTCGTCAAGATACGACTCCTAATGACCAAAATTTCCTTTCTGATGAAAAAGACGATACTTCTGTGAAAATAATATGATTTTTTTGTATGAAATGACAAAATATTTTTTTTAATTTGTATAGATAATAGAGAGTTTATTCCTCATAAAAATAGATTATACTATGACAACAGCGCTTGAAAAACCTGACATGAATACAGAAGAACTTCTTGCAGGTCAAACTATTACTCCCGCCGAGGAGGAACAAAATTCGGTACAATCGACTTCACGGCTTTCGAGAGAAGAAATTATAGACTCGTTGAGAAAACTGGTAGAAGGTTCGGTTGAAGAAGTCAAAGATGAAGTTGACGAACTGAAACAGGCTTATTATAAACAGAAAAAAATTGAAATAGAAGAGGCTCGTAACGCCTTTATAGCCGCGGGTAACCCAGGGGCTGAATTTGTGCCAATGCCCGATGAACAGGAGGAAACATTAAAGTCTTTGTTATCTGTTTTTCGAGAGAAAAAAGCCGAATATACGGCCTTGCTCGAAAAGCAAAGAGAAGAAAATTTGGAGCGTAAGCAACAAATTTTGGAAGAGATGAAATCTATTACCGAAGATTCGGATAATATAAACAGACAATATACCCGTTTTCAAGAGTTGCAGCAATCGTTCAAAGAGCCTTGCGAATTACCCTCGGCGGCGGTGTCTGGTCTTTGGAAAAAGTTCCAGTCTTACGTCGAGAATTTTTATGACTTGTTGAAAATAAATAAAGAGTTACGGGATTATGATTTCAAGAAAAATCTGGAACAGAAGACCGCTCTTTGTGATGCAGCAGAAGCATTATTGGCAAATGACGATGTTGTAGCAGCATTTAAGCAATTACAATTATTGCATGACGAATGGCGCGGAATAGGTCCCGTCGCCAAGGAGCTGAGAGAAGATTTGTGGAATAGGTTTAAAGATGCTTCAACAGAAGTAAATAAACGCTATCAAAGTTTTTTTGAGGCGCGTAAAGAAGTGGAACGTAAAAATGAAGAAGCCAAGATTGCTTTATGTGAGGAAATCGAGTCGATGGATTTAAGTTTATTGACTTCTTTTGCTCAATGGGACGATGCTACGAAGCAAGTTCTCGATTTACAAGGTAAATGGAAAACGTTGGGGTTTGCCTCACGGAAGATGAATAATCAGTTATTCGAGAGATTCCGTAAAAGTTGCGATGAATTTTTTGCAAAAAAAGCCGAGTACTTCAAAGCTGTCAAGGAAAGAATGGCAGAGAATCTCGAAAAGAAAAAAGCGTTGTGTGAAAAAGCAGAGGCATTAAAAGACAGTACTGATTGGAAAGCTACTGCCGACATTCTTGTCGCTTTGCAAAAAGAATGGAAAACAATAGGCCCTGTGGCTAAAAAACATTCCGATGCTATTTGGAAACGTTTTGTTACGGCATGTGATTATTTCTTTGCGCAAAAGAATGAACAATTGGCTTCCACTCGACAAGTAGAACAAGAAAACTTGGAAAACAAGCGGGGTATTATCGATAAATTGAAAGAGATAGATGAATCTATGGATAGTACAGAAGCCGTCAAAATAGTTCGTGACTTGATGGCTCTGTGGAATTCGATCGGTCATGTACCTTTTAAAGAGAAAGATAAAATATATAAAGAATATCAGTCTTTACTCGATACTCTTTTCTCCCGTTTGAATATGAATGAGAATCGCAATCGGTTAAGTAACTTCTCGGCTACGGTACAGCAAATGGCCGATACGAACCACGATAAACTCTATCGGGAGAGAGAAAGACTTTTGCGCATGTATGAACAGAAAAAAGGCGAGTTGAAAACCTATGAGAATAATATAGGATTTTTGAATATATCTTCGAAGAAATCCGGTGGCTTGTTAAAAGAGATGGAACGGAAAATGCAAAAAATTCGAGAGGATATGCAGCTTATCGAACAAAAAGTGCAACTTATAGATAAGAACTTGTAATTAAGAACAACGTATTTTATAAACAGGGCGGCTCAATAAATTGGAGTTGCCCTGTTATTTCCGGGAGAAAAGTAAAGCTCTCTGAAAAATATTTATGTAGTTAGTCGTGTAAAAAAGTAAGAAAGAGAGAATGGCACGTGGGCGGTATGGACATATGATAAAGTCACTGATTGTTATCGGCGACTTCTTTTGCTTGAATATTGCCTATGCCGTAGTTTGTTATTGGGGTGGCGGATTCGACGGCGGATTTGGTGTGAAAATAATATGGCTGTTACTTAATCTTTCTTATTTCCCGGTATTTTCACTTTTTGCAAAAATACATGAATTGCGTATTTTACATGTCGATAGAGTCTTGATAAAAGTTACACAGGCCGTGTTGTGCCACTTAGCGGTTTTTCTATTATTGATATTCTTTTTGCAAATCGATAATATTGGAGCGCGAGTATTGTTGAGGTTCTATTTGCTTCTATCGGTCTTGTTGGCCGTGTGGTGGATCGGATCGAGAAAACTTTTGAAATATTTTCGACGGAAAGGCTATAACTTCAAGAAAGTAGTTATTGTAGGAGCCGGGGCTATGGGTATAAAATTATTAGACGAGTTACGTTCCGATGCCGGATATGGCTATAAATTTATGGGCTTTTTCGATGATAATCTGTCGTTAAAGAAATCTTTGCCGAATTTTCAAGGGGACTGTTCTTCTGTCGAGGATTTCGTGATAGAAAATAAAGTCGATGAGATTTATTGTGCGTTACCGATGAGGCAAGAAGAAAAGATAACTCGGTTATTGAAGTTTTCCGAAGCCAGTAATATTTCGTTTTATATGGTTCCCGATGTCGGTCGATATATTCATCGTCAGCTCGAATTTCAGTTAGTGGGTAATGTTCCGGTTCTTTCGTTGCATCCAGAACCTTTACAAAATATCTTTTCGCGTTTCTTGAAGAGGGTGTTCGATCTATTGTTTTCATCAATTGTACTGGTTTGTTCTCCCATTATTTTCACTCCTATTGCTATTGCCGTTAAATTGTCGTCTCCGGGTCCAGTATTTTTTAAGCAGAAACGGACAGGATTTAAGGGGAAAGAATTTAATTGCTATAAGTTTCGGACGATGAAAGTCAATGCTAATAGCGATCAGTTGCAGGCTTCTCGTCATGATCCTAGAAAAACAAGAGTCGGAGAATTTTTACGGAAGACGAGTTTGGACGAATTACCTCAATTTATCAATGTTTTTGTGGGGGATATGTCGGTCGTTGGTCCGCGTCCTCACATGGTGAAACATACGCAGGATTATTCGAAGATTATAGATAAATACATGCTTCGTCATCTTATTAAACCGGGCATTACCGGTTGGGCACAAGTAAACGGGTATAGAGGGGAGACTCGGGAGTTGTGGCAGATGGAACGTCGGGTAGAATATGACGTTTGGTATATCGAACATTGGAATTTTTGGCTCGACATCAAGATTATATTCCTCACTGTCGTGAATGCTTTTCGTGGAGAAAAAAATGCATTCTAAGAGGGTTTTATAACAAGCAGAAAAAGTCCTATAAAAATAATTCTTTCTTTTGGAGATTTGCTATCTTTGCACCCCGAAAAATAAAGTAAGATGAATCTGAAAGTCAAGGGTACAATATTAGGAATTGTTTCTGCGGTCAGTTATGGAACAAACCCGTTGGGGGCATTATTCTTATATCAAGAAGGATTGAATTCGAATTCGGTTTTGTTTTATCGTTTTTCATTGGCAGCAGTTGTTTTGGCATGTATTCTGTTTATTCAGAAACAGTCATTTAGATTGTCTCGCAAAGAGGTGAAAGCATTGTGTTTGTTAGGAATCTTGTTTGCTGTGTCTTCTCTGACTTTTTATACGAGTTTTCACCACATGGATGCCGGTATAGCTTCGACTTTGTTGTTTGTGTATCCTATAATGGTAGCTGTCATTATGTCTCTATTCTTTAAGGAGCGTATATCGCCAGTGACTATGTTTTCGATTATTCTTGCTCTATCGGGGATAGCTTTGCTTTACCGGGGAGGAACAGGAGCCGGATTAAATGGTTTGGGCGTATCGTTGGTTATGATTGCATCGTTAACTTATGCCCTTTATATTGTCGTAATCAATCAGTCGTCGATAAAACTTTCATCTATAAAGCTGACTTTTTATGTCTTGCTGTTTTGTATGGTAGCCATAGTCTTTCATTCGTTTTTCGACGGAAGTAATTATTTGCAACCGCTTACTACTCCACGTATGTGGCTGTTTGCTATCATGTTAGCTTTGGTCCCTACGGTTATTTCTTTGGTGACGATGACTATGGCCGTTCATGCTATCGGTTCTACACCTACGGCTATTATGGGTGCATTGGAGCCTCTCTCTGCCGTGATTATCGGTGTGACTGTGTTTGGTGAGATTTTTACGTTGCGGTTGGGAATCGGTATATTTATGATCCTTGTTGCCGTAATTCTCATTGTTGCGGCGAAATCATTTTCTCCCCGTAAAATTGTTTCTTTTATCGGACATGTTGTGCATACTGTTCCGGTACGTAGGAAGTAATCGGCTTTTTATTCGCAACGAAATTCGTCGTTAAGATGAAAACCCCGTAATAAATCGGGTGCAGCCATTCTCTTTTTCCCAGCGAGTTGTAACTCTTCTATCCGTATAAATCCGTCGGTACAAGCTATGTCAATATGATTTTTTCCATCTGTGTGTATAGACCCCGGTGCATAGTTATGTTTGGAGGGTAGGGGGGTTGTACGGTATATTTTTACTCCGAAACGATTATTATCCGGCGATATCCATTCGCACCATGCGGCCGGATAGGGAGACAGTCCCCTCACGAGGTTATGGATTTGCTCGCTTGTCTTTTTCCAGTCGATATGGCATGTTTCCTTAAATATTTTGGGCGCAGGCCGTAAGGGTTCGTTAGTTTGGATAGAGGCTTGATCGATAGGGGTGATATTCCCGGAGATAATGGCATCGACAGTTTCGACTACCATATCGGCGCCCAATGTCATTAGTTTGTCGTGTATTGTCCCTACATTATCTTCGGGAAGTATAGGGATTCTTCGTTGCTGTATGATTTCGCCCGTATCGATTTCGTGTTTGAGGAAGAATGTCGTGATTCCTGTTTCTGTGTCGCCGTTGATAATAGCCCAGTTGAGAGGAGCGGCTCCTCTGTATTGAGGTAAAAGCGAAGCGTGTAAATTGAAAGTACCCAGACGGGGCATGTTCCATACGATTTCGGGAAGCATGCGAAAAGCTACTACAATTTGCAGGTCGGCGTGTAACTCTCTCAACTGTTCGATAAAGCACTCGTCTTTCAGTTTCTCCGGTTGTAGAATCGGTAAACCTCGGCTAAGAGCGTATTCTTTGACCGGAGAGTATTGTATTTTGTGGCCTCTGCCGGCCGGTTTGTCAGGCATGGTAATAACAGCCACGACATTGTATCCTCCTTCGACAAGGCGTTTCAGACTCTCGACAGCGAAGTCGGGAGTACCCATATAGATGATGCGTAAATCTTGTTTTTCCATTGTTTTTAATCTTGAGAAAAGTGAACGAGTACCCGCCGGTACGAATTGAAAATTTTTGATTTGGAAACAAACCCGATATATTTCCCGTTTTCTACGACAGGTAGATTCCATGCGTTGGTTTGGTCAAATAATTTCATGACATTATCCATGTTGCTCCCTATTTCTATTTTGGCTGGGGGCATGGTCATGAATTTTCTGACATAGAAACGGTTATACAGTTCTGGCCTAAACATGATATTGCGTATGTCGTCGAGTATGACGATGCCTAATAATGTATTGTCATTGTCGGTTACCGGGAATATGTTACGATGGGATTGCGAGATAACCTTTACCATGTCTCCGAGACTCATATTCGGGTGTACTTCGATAAAATCTTTTTCGATGACACTGTCCATCTTCAAAAGAGTAAGTACGGCTTTATCCTTGTGATGGGTGAGTAGTTCTCCTTTTTTTGCCAGACGCATGGTATATATGCTATGTGGTTCGAACACTTTTATCGTTGCATAAGCTACGGTCGAGGTAATCATTAACGGCAGGAATAAATCATACCCACCGGTAAGTTCTGTTGTCAAGAAAATAGCCATGAGCGGGGCGTGCATAACAGCGGCCATGACTCCTGCCATACCCATCAATGCGAAATTTTTGTCAGAAAGCTCCATGGGTAATAGTCCTGTATGATTAAGAACATAGGCAAAGAAGAAGCCTGCGAAACACCCTACGTACAAACTGGGTGCGAAGGTTCCTCCCACACCACCTCCGCCATTGGTCGCACTGGTCGCTAATACCTTTACGAGTATGATGAGTCCCAAGAAGAGCATCATGACCCACATATTTCCATTCTCAGTATAAAATAAACTCCCTTCGGCCAGTTGTTTGAGATTGTCGTTCAGCAAGCTGGTAATGGCTCCATAACCTTCGCCGTACAGTGGCGGTAATAGAAAAATAGAACAACTTAGAATGAGCGAACCGAGAATGAATTTTTTCCATGGAGTCCCTATCCGGCGGAATATATCTTCCATACGGTTCATAATGCGGGTAAAATAAAGAGAAACAAATCCGCAAAAGAAACCGAGAAAAATAACGTATGGTATGCGGGCGGCGACGAACGGTTCGGTTTGGACGAAACTAAATTCGGCATTGTATCCGGTAAAGATATAAGAAACAGTGACTGCGGTAATCGACGAGATGAGTAAAGGTAAAACCGAAGTTGCAGTCATATCGATCATCAGTACTTCGAGTGTAAACAAGATTCCGGCGATGGGGGCCTTGAATATTCCCGCAATGGCGGCGGCAGCTCCGCAACCCACCAAAAGCATTAGTAATCGTTGGTCGAGGCGAAACAACCTTCCTATATTCGAACCGATCGCAGCCCCAGTATAAACGATGGGAGCTTCCGCTCCGACCGATCCTCCGAATCCGATTGTGATAGAACTCGCGATGACCGATGTGTACATAT
Organism: Barnesiella intestinihominis YIT 11860; assembly: GCF_000296465.1. Classification (NCBI taxonomy): domain Bacteria; kingdom Pseudomonadati; phylum Bacteroidota; class Bacteroidia; order Bacteroidales; family Barnesiellaceae; genus Barnesiella; species Barnesiella intestinihominis. The sequence continues at coordinate 457,009 of NZ_JH815203.1, read as the reverse complement.
TATGTGGTTTAAGCCGGCTTTTCTTTTGCGATATGGCATAAAGTATGCGGGTGACACCATGACTGATATCGTCTTTTACAATGTAACGTACGTACAAGCCGGCCAATAAAATACCTATTATCGGGTATATGAGATAAAGATAGTTGGCGCTGTCGGCATTGAAATGCGATGTTAGCAACTGTTGTATAAAATGTATGAGAAATTTAAGAATAAGAGCAGCGGCGGCAGTACAAATTCCGATAATAAAACTGAGAATTAAAACGAAATTGTGTTCATTGATGTGTTTTTCCCTCCACATCAACAGCCGCATCATCAAATCGTGCCTATCTTCCCTTTGGGTATCTTCTATTTCTATATCTTCGTCTTCAATCATATATGTTTATTTATACTCCTTTTCCTGTAATAACGGTTCTGATGGTGTAGATGATAATTTTGAGGTCTACCAGCAAAGACATATTTTCCAAGTAAAGAATATCGTATTTCAACCGGGCTATCATTTCATCGACGTTTCGAGCATATCCGTATTTTACCATTCCCCACGATGTGATTCCGGGGCGTATCTGATGCAATAATACGTAATAAGGAGCTCGTTCGACGATTTGACGGATAAAGTATTCCCGTTCGGGCCTCGGACCTACGAGAGACATGTCTCCTTTCAATACATTCCAAAACTGTGGTAATTCGTCCAATCTGTATTTCCGTAATACTTTCCCTATTTTAGTAACCCGCTTGTCGTTTTCTTCCGATAACAAAGGGATTCCGGTTTCTGCATGGGCTTTCATCGTTCGGAATTTGTAAATTTTGAACGGTCTGTGCCTGTAACCTATGCGCTCTTGTTTGTAAAATATAGGACCGTTCGAGTCTTTTTTAATTAGTATGGCTAAGAGTAGAAACAAAGGAGAAAGTAAGATCAATGCGATAAAAGAAACAAAGATATCGATTACTCGTTTCATATTCTTTTCTCCCTCGGAGATGGCGCAATTACTCATGTCGATGAGCGGAGCCCCATAGATGTTGGTTAGTCTTACTCTCGAAGAGATAATGTTAAACTCGTCTGTCCCCAATTTTATGGGTAAGTTGAGTGGATATAGTGTATTGATAAGTTTATGAAGCTCTGCTAAATCGTTTTCTTCCGGGGCAACGACAAGCTCTTGAATGTTCTTTTGTTTACACAGCGAGGATAATTGTTTTATCGGGTATGTCCTTCCTTCGGCTTCCGGGGCAGGCGTTTCGTGGTTGACCCGAATGAATCCGACGATATGATAACCGAGCGATTGTCTGGGTTCTTCGAGTTCTTTCATTTGCTTGATTGCTTTGGGACCGCAACCGATGATAAGCGTGTTGAATTGCCATTTTCGGCGGTGAATCATAGATGTGGCATTTCCTGTGACAATGGCCCGCCCTGTATATACACAGACAAATTGTAAAGCATATAAAGCAAGTAGCAATTCGTAATTGTCTATTCTTATTCGTAGAACATCGTTGATGAGGGCAATAAAAAATATAAACAGTGTATTGACCAATACAGATCCCAATGTCTGTATTAATTCTTGAATGCGAGATTTGAAAAAAGGCTGGTTGTAATATCCCGACAAATAATAAACGCACATCATTAACAGCGGGAAAAGTATTTGTCCTTCTATGACACGAGGCGAAAGCAAATACATTTTCAATGATTCGCCCGCTGCAATTCCCGGAAAATGGAAACGGACAATATTGAAAAGGAACCACGATACATTCGATGTAAGGTAATCCCCCAGTACGTATCTCCGTATTTGTCGTTTACCGTTGATCACTCTCGTATAATCTTGATAGTTCCGTCGGCTTCGAGTTTGATGATACTCGACGGGAGGGACTCTTTTATTTCGTCTCTGCGTGCCGTTACGATATAATCGACGGCATTTTTTATTTCGTCCGATATTTCGGAAAAGTTATGGGGAGCCGCATTCCCGCTGATATTGGCCGAGGTTGATACGATAGCTTTTCTGAACTGTCGGCACAATCGTTGTGAGAACGGTTCTTTTGTGATGCGTATGGCTATGCTTCCGTCATCGGCGAGCAAATTCGTTGCAAGGTTGCGTGCTCCGGGATAGATGAGGGTAAGAGGCTTTACGGCCACATCGAGTAGTTGCCACGCCGTTTCGGGTACTTCCGAAACATAATATTCCACTTTCGCTTCACTGTCTGTAAGTATAATAAGGGCTTTGCTGTCGGCTCTCTGTTTGATTTTATAAACTCGTTGTACCGCTTCTGCATTGGTAGCATCGCAACCGATACCCCATATTGTGTCGGTGGGATATAAAATGATTCCCCCCCGCTGCATGACCTCGCAAGCCTGTTTTATATCGTCGTTGATTGTCATGGACATATCCTCTTGTTTCTGTTCAAGAAACAAAGATAATACAAACGAAAGCATAATGGTGAACAAATCTTCGTTTTTTAGGAGCTGTTTTGAAAAAAACTCCCGGGTAGTATTTCTTTTTTTGTTTGCCGGTATGCGCGCTTTGGGGGAACTTTTCATTAATGAGACGATAGGCGGTGTATTGGTGATAGTTCGTCGTACGCTTTGATTTAAGTTCCCCGACATATTTTTAAAGCATTATTTATAAATGGTTTGCTACATAATATATTGTGGCTTTATTGAAAAATGCTATCTTCGCACAGTAAACGAAAATGAAAATGGCAAGAGAAAGAGAGAATCTGCCGGTAGAAGTTCGCCCCTATCGTGTAGGCTTGACGTTGAGCGGGGGAGGAGCCAAAGGTTTTGCCCATGTAGGGGCATTGAAAGCAATGGAAGAATTGGGGGTTCGGCCGGATATAATATCCGGTACGAGCGCAGGAGCTGTTATTGCGGTACTTTATGCCGACGGCTATTCACCCGATGAAATCTTAGACCTTTTTTCAGGTTTGTCTTTCAATGATTTGGCCGAAATAACTTTGCCCCGTTCCTGCTTTTTTAAAATAGATCGGTTTAAACATTTCTTGCAAAAGTCGTTGCGAGCAGTCAATATCGAGGATTTGTCTATCCCGGTTGTCGTTACGGCTACCGACCTTGATCATGGAAAGTATGTAGCATGGCGATCGGGAGAGATTGCCGAGCGGGTAACGGCTTCGTGTAGTATTCCTATTATATTTCCTCCGGTTCTTATCGATGGTACGCATTATGTCGATGGAGGTGTCTTGCGTAATTTGCCGGTTTACCCCATTCGTCCCGAGTGCGATGTCGTTATAGGTATCAATGTGAGCCCGTTAGTTAATAAGCAATATAAGCAATCGATATTGGATATAGCGGTTCGTTCATATAGCTTCATGTCTAAAAGCAATGTGATCGAGGATATGAAATTGTGCGATCTTTTTATTCCTATGAAAGAGGCTGCACGATATGCCGTATTTGATATTCATGCTTTGCGTGATATCGCTAATGTCGGCTATCAGCAGACATTGAAACTTTTTACAGGAAAACATGCTTCCAAAATAAATGAATTGAATAAATAAAAAACGCGCGATATGTCCGATGAGAAAATAGTTATCTATCAGGTTCTCCCCCGATTGTTCTCCAATATGTGCGATACATGTGTCCCTAATGGTACTTATGTGCAGAATGGAGCCGGTAAGTTAAACCATTTTACCTCGAAAGTCTTACGAGAGATAAAAAAGTTGGGTGCGAACTATATTTGGTATACGGGGATTATAGAACACGCTACCAAGACAGACTATTCGAAATATGGGATTCGAAAGGATAATAAATATGTGGTTAAGGGTGAAGCCGGGTCGCCTTATGCTATCAAAGACTATTATGATATAGATCCCGATTTGGCCGAAGATCCATCGGCACGTATGCAAGAATTCGAGGCGTTGGTAACCCGTACACATGAAGTCGGATTGAAAGTAGTACTTGATTTCGTGCCGAATCATGTGGCTCGTCAATATCATTCTGATACTACGCCAGAAGGTGTCGATGATTTGGGTGCTCATGACAACAAGGAGATGCATTTTTCTCCTTCCAATAATTTTTATTACATACCTCGGCAGGCATTTACGCCGCAATTTTACATAGGTGAAGGAGAGGATCGCTATTTCGAATATCCTGCGAAGGCAACCGGAAATGATTGTTTCGGGGCTTTCCCGGGAGAATATGACTGGTATGAAACGGTGAAGCTGAACTATGGAGTGGATTATACAGGAGGTGGCCGTTGTCACTTCGACCCTATACCCGATACATGGTACAAAATGCTCGATATTCTCCTATTCTGGTGTGGGAAAGGTGTTGATGCTTTTCGTTGCGATATGGCCCACATGGTTCCTGTCGAGTTTTGGAATTGGGCTATTTCGAAAGTGAAAGGAAATTATCCCTCGGTTATATTCATTGCAGAGATTTATGATCAGGCGTTGTATCGGGTTTATATCGAGAAAGGTAAATTCGATTACCTATATGATAAAGTAGGATTGTACGATAAATTGAGAGGGGTATTGTGTCATCAGGTATCGGCTGCGCAGCTCACTTATTGTTGGCAGTCTGTCGATGGAATAGGAGGAAAAATGTTGAATTTTCTCGAAAATCATGACGAACAGCGCTTCGCTTCCGACCAGTTTGCCGGTGATGCCGATAAAGTCCTCCCTGCATTGGTCGTTTCGTCGATGATGAATACAGGACCTATGATGATATACTTCGGACAGGAATTGGGTGAGCGTGCAGAGGATGCCGAGGGATTCAGTGGAAAAGATGGTCGTACGACGATATTCGACTATTGGAGTGTGCCCACGGTTAGACAGTGGTACGATAGCGGGCGTTGCTCGGTATCTAAATTGTCAGCAAAGCAGAAAAAACTACGAAATTTGTATAAAACGGTTCTTAATATTAGTCGTTTGGAATCAGCTGTTGTTCATGGCGATTTCTTTGATTTGATGTATGTCAATGGGGAAAATCCATGTTTTAATCCGCATCGGCAATATGCATTCCTTCGTAAATATGGAAATGAGTTATTAGTTATTGTTGTTAATTTCGATGACCGGCAGGCGAATGTGAAGATCAATATCCCCGATCATGCATTCGAAACGATGAAAATAGTTCCGGGTAAATACGAGGCATTAGAACTGATTGGAGGAGATAAAGAGATGAAGGAGTTGAGTCCCGAAATACCGTTTGCTTGCGCCCTTTCGGGGTATGGAGCTGCGGTTTGGAAAATAGAGTTAAAAAATTTTTCCAAAGAGATACAGAAAAAATAAAAAAGTACAGGAAAATTTTGAAATAGAAATTGTACCTTTGCCGTACAATTAATAATCTCTGTTTTACACACAAAAATCATGAGTCAAACACCTCCTTTCAAGGTATTTTCGGGAACCAATTCAAGGTATCTCGCTGAGAAAATTTGTAATAGTCTGGGTTGTGAGTTAGGTCAAATGAACATTCAGCATTTTGCCGATGGAGAATTTGCCGTTTCTTTCGAAGAGTCGATCCGTGGTTGTCAAGTCTATTTAGTGCAATCGACATTTCCCAATTCCGACAATCTGATGGAATTGTTATTAATGATCGATGCTGCCAAACGAGCTTCTGCCAAGTCTATTGTAGCTGTTGTTCCTTATTTCGGGTGGGCTCGCCAAGATCGCAAGGATAAGCCACGTGTTTCCATTGCTGCGAAATTGTTGGCCGATATATTGAGCGTTGCAGGTATCAATCGCCTTATAACGATGGATTTGCATGCCGATCAAATACAAGGTTTCTTCGATGTTCCGGTAGACCACTTGTATGCTTCGTCTGTATTTATTCCCTATATTCAGTCTTTGAAATTGAAAGATATGGTGGTTGCTACCCCCGATGTGGGTGGTTCCAAACGAGCCAGTACTTATGCCAAATACTTGGGTGTACCTTTGGTTTTATGCCATAAACAACGGGCTAAGGCCAATGTGGTAGAAAGCATGACAGTGATAGGAGATGTAGAAGGAAAGAATGTCATTTTGGTAGACGATATGGTCGATACGGCCGGGACGATAACCAAAGCAGCCGATTTAATGATGAGCAGAGGAGCTCTTTCGGTACGTGCCATAGCTTCTCATGCCGTGATGAGCGACCCTGCCAGCGAACGGGTTCAAAACTCTTCTATGACCGAATTGATTTTCACGGATAGTATTCCTTACACCAAAAAATGCGATAAGGTACATATCCTCAGTATCGCTGACTTGTTTGCCGATACTATTCGTCGGGTCTACGAGAATAAGTCTATCAGTTCGCAGTACCTCCTGTAATTGGGAAGTATAGAATCTAATATAATGTTACCGGGTCTATTGCAAAAAGCAAATAGGCCCGGTAATTTTTTAGGAGAGAGGGTAAATTCATTTTGAACGCTTTCCCTGTATTTTTTCGAATTGAAAAATATTGATAAGAAAACGAGGAATATAACAATGGATAGGGAGGCTGAACCTATGTCTTAAAGGTTCGAGAATTAATCACCCTTTATTATCCTTAGCTTTCGTGTGTGAGTAGAATTTAGAGTCTGAATTTTGGATTATTGGGGATAATGGAATGAAGGAAGAGGACGTTAAAAAAAATAATCTGTGTAACTACTACACAGATTATTTTTTCATTATCGTTGTTTGTTGCAACTTACTTCACTTCCTCGAAATCGACATCGGTAACATCTTTACCATTATTTCCGCTTTGTGAAGCATCTGCACCCGGTTGAGCTTGTTGTGCTCCGGCAGCTTGTTGTTGAGCCTGAGCATTGTACAAGTCTTGGGCGGCAGCTTGCAATACATTGTTCAATTCGGTCGAAGCGGCATCGATACCGGCAATATCCTGAGCTTTGTGAGCTTCTTTTAATTTAGCCAGAGCCGACTCGATAGCGCTTTTTTTGTCTGCCGGAATCTTGTCTCCCATTTCATTAAGCTGTTTTTCGGTTTGGAAGATGAGAGCATCGGCATGATTCAGTTTGTCGATACGTTCTTTTTCCTTTGCATCGTTTTCAGCATTGGCAGCAGCCTCGTCCTTCATTCGTTTGATTTCGGCGTCGGTCAACCCGCTCGATGCTTCGATACGTATGCTTTGTTCTTTACCTGTACCTTTGTCTTTGGCCGATACATTCAAGATTCCGTTGGCATCTATATCGAACGTGACTTCGATTTGAGGCACACCCCGCATGGCTGCCGGAATTCCGTCCAAGTGGAATTTACCGATAGTTTTGTTGTCTTTTGCCATAGGGCGCTCACCCTGTAATACATGGATTTCAACTGAGGGCTGGTTGTCGACAGCCGTCGAGAAGACTTCCGATTTACGGGTAGGAATAGTCGTGTTGGCGTCAATCAATTTGGTCATTACGCCACCCAGTGTTTCGATACCCAATGAAAGGGGAGTTACATCGAGTAATAATACATCTTTCACATCACCAGTCAATACCGCACCTTGAATGGCAGCACCTACCGCAACTACCTCATCGGGGTTAACACCCTTTGAAGGAGTTTTTCCGAAGAATTTTTCTACAATCGCTTGTATAGCAGGGATACGAGTAGAACCACCCACGAGAATTACTTCGTCTATGTCAGAGGCACTTAAACCCGCATCTTGCAAAGCCTTGCGACACGGTTCGATAGTAGCCTGAATCAATCGGTCGCTCAATTGCTCGAATTTGGCACGAGTCAATGTTTTAACCAAGTGTTTGGGTACACCGTTCACCGGCATAATGTAAGGTAAATTAATCTCGGTCGATGTCGAGCTCGACAATTCTATTTTAGCTTTTTCGGCTGCTTCTTTCAAACGTTGCAAAGCCATCGGGTCTTCTCTCAAATCGACACCTTCGTCTTTTTTGAATTCATCGGCAAGCCAGTCGATGATAACGTGGTCGAAGTCATCACCGCCGAGGTGTGTATCACCGTTGGTCGATTTCACTTCGAATACACCGTCACCCAATTCAAGAATAGAAATATCGAACGTACCGCCACCCAAGTCAAATACGGCGATTTTCATGTCTTTATTTGACTTGTCAAGGCCGTAGGCCAATGCGGCAGCAGTAGGCTCATTGACAATACGACGTACATTCAAGCCTGCGATTTCACCGGCTTCTTTCGTGGCTTGACGTTGAGAATCGTTAAAATAGGCCGGTACGGTAATAACGGCATCGGTTACTTCTTGCCCTAAGAAATCTTCGGCTGTTTTTTTCATTTTTTGAAGAATCATTGCCGAAATTTCTTGTGGAGAATAGAGACGACCGTCGATGTCTACACGCGGTGTATTATTATCGCTTCTTACTACTTTGTAAGGTACGCGAGAAATTTCGTTAGCTACTTGATCGAATGTTTCACCCATGAAACGTTTAATCGAGAAAATAGTCCTCGTAGGGTTGGTGATGGCCTGACGTTTGGCAGGTTCTCCCACCTTGCGTTCACCACCATCTACGAAAGCCACGATCGAAGGAGTCGTACGACGGCCTTCACTGTTGGCAATTACTACCGGCTCGGTTCCTTCCATAACGGCGACACACGAGTTGGTTGTTCCTAAGTCAATACCAATAATCTTTCCCATAATTTTATATCTTTTATTGTTAATTCGTTATTTTGTTTACTGTCTGTTTTTTTATAGACACTGCATCTTGTTCAAATGTTATGCCAAAAAACGAAAGCAAGGAAAATGTTTTTTTTGTCAGACTTTTCCAAAGCGCTTTGTTGTCCTGTGTCAGTAATGCTGTCGATTTGTCATATTGACTTTGCTCTTTCTGTTTATCTAAAAAACGCAAACGAGCGAGTATGGGGCGGTTCTGTTTGTACTTATTTCCCCGATTTATTTCGTTATTAAACCGAAATGATGTAAATTTGCCAATCTTATAAACAGGAATTTTTATCGAAAGTATAGTTAACTAAATACTAATTATTATGAACATTTCTCACATTGAACATTTGGGAATCGCTGTGAAGAGTCTCGAAGAAGCCATTCCTTATTATGAAAACATTTTAGGTCTTAAATGCTATTCTATTGAAGAGGTTGCCGACCAGAAAGTGAAGACGGCCTTTTTCAAAGTGGGGCAGACCAAAATCGAATTATTGGAGCCGACAAGCGAGGATAGCACTATTGCCAAATTTATAGAAAAACGTGGCGAGGGAATTCATCATATGGCGTTCGCTATCGAAGACGGTGTTGCCAATGCTTTGGCCGAAGTGGAAGCCAAAGGGGTACGCCTTATCGATAAAGCTCCCCGCAAAGGAGCCGAAGGGTTGAACATCGCATTCCTTCACCCCAAATCCACTTGTAGCGTATTAACCGAACTTTGTGAAAATCCTAATAAATAAGAATATGAGCAATCAACTTGAAAAGGTACAAGAGCTGATAGAACTACGCGCTCAGGCTCGCTTGGGCGGTGGACAGAAAGCTATCGATAAGCAACACGAGAAAGGAAAGTATACGGCTCGTGAACGTATTGCACAACTCCTTGATGAAGGTAGTTTTGAAGAATTGGATATGTTCGTGAAACACAGATGTACCAATTTCGGCCAAGAGAAAAAATCATTTTTAGGCGACGGTGTCGTTACGGGTTATGGTACGATAGAGGGTCGCCTTGTTTATGTTTTCGCTCAGGATTTTACAGTGTTCGGTGGTTCTTTGTCCGAGACAATGGCTTTGAAAATTTGCAAAGTCATGGATATGGCTATGAAAATGGGTGCGCCTTGTATCGGTTTGAACGACTCGGGTGGAGCTCGTATTCAAGAAGGTATCAATGCTTTGGCTGGTTATGCCGAGATTTTCCAGCGTAATATCATGGCTTCTGGGGTTATACCTCAGATTTCAGCTATATTGGGCCCGTGCGCAGGTGGTGCGGTATATTCTCCTGCTTTGACCGATTTCACGATCATGGCGAAGGGTATTTCATATATGTTTTTGACTGGGCCGAAAGTGGTAAAGACCGTTACGGGCGAAGATGTTACACAAGAGGCTTTGGGTGGAGCCGAAGTTCATTCTGCCAAATCGGGTGTAGCCCATTTCGCTGCCGAGAATGGAGAAGAAGCTCTGTCTATTATTCGTAAACTCATCAGCTATATACCGCAGAACAATTTGGAGGAGGCTCCTTTGGTTCCTTGCAATGATCCTATCGATCGTTTAGAGGATTCTCTCAACGAAATTATTCCCGATAGCCCTAATCGTCCGTACGACATGTACGAGGTAATCGGCGCTATTATCGATAATGGTGAATTTTTGGAAATACAACGTGATTATGCCAAGAATATCATCGTCGGCTTCGCTCGCTTCAACGGACAGTCAGTCGGTATTGTCGCTAACCAGCCTAAATATTTGGCAGGAGTTCTCGACAGCAATGCTTCCCGCAAGGCTGCTCGTTTCGTGCGTTTCTGCGATGCATTCAATATTCCTATTGTAAGTTTGGTCGATGTGCCGGGCTTCTTGCCGGGAACCGGACAAGAATACAATGGTGTGATCCTGCATGGTGCCAAATTGCTTTATGCTTATGGTGAAGCAACTGTGCCTAAGGTGACTATCACGTTGCGTAAATCGTATGGCGGTTCGCACATCGTGATGAGCTGTAAGCAATTACGGGGAGATATGAACTACGCATGGCCTACTGCCGAAATCGCCGTTATGGGTGGGGCCGGCGCTGTGGAAGTCCTTTATGCCAAAGAAGCCAAAGCAGCCGAGGATCCTGCTAAATTTATGGCCGAGAAAGAAGCCGAGTATACCAAGTTGTTCGCTAATCCTTATAATGCGGCCAAGTATGGATATATCGACGACGTTATCGAGCCTCGTAATACTCGCTTCCGTATTATACGCGCATTGCAGCAATTACAGACTAAGAAGTTAACTAATCCGGCTAAAAAGCACGGAAATATTCCTTTGTAATACATTTAAAGTATATAAGCGATGAATAAAAAAATCTTAGGGGTATTCCTGTTCGCCGTTTTTACGATGTCTTCGGTGTGGGCGCAGGGCCGCAAAGGATTGCGTATTAATGAAGTCTTGGTTACGAACGAGACGAATTATCAGGACGATTACGGTTGTCAATCGGCTTGGATAGAGATATTTAATACGACCTTCGGTACTGTCGATATACGTAGTTGCTATTTGACAAACGATAGGAATAATCCCAAAAAGTATCCTATTCCCAAAGGCGATGTACTTACAGAAATGCCTCCTCGTCAGCATTTGCTGTTTTGGGCAGATGATATGCCCAATAGAGGGACTTTTCATGTGAATTTTAAATTGGATCCCGATAAGGATAATTGGATTGGGCTTTATGATGCTAATGGAAAAGATCTGATAGACTCGGTGACAGTTCCTGCCGGTATTCCTGCCGATCACTCCTATGCTCGTATCGAAGATGGTGTAGGGCAGTGGATCATCAAAGGCGGTGATGAGACATCGGGGTATGTGACTCCAAGTACGAATAACGTTACGCTCGACTCGAATGAAAAGATCGAAATGTTTTCGGAACATGATCCTTTTGGTGTAGGCATGGCTATTATGGCGATGGCTATTGTATTTTCCGGATTGTTACTGCTTTATTTGATGTTCCGCTTAATTGGTCAAATAACGGTGTTTGTTAAAAAGCGTAATGCTATGCGGGTTCACGGAATATCCGATAAGGAAGAGGCTAAGGAAAAAGGTCTTGGTCGTGAATCGGGCGAAGTGTATGCCGCTATTGCTATGGCTTTATATCAACATCTCGAAGTACACGATGTGGAAGATACTATACTAACCATAAACAAAGTGAAGAAAGCGTATTCGCCGTGGAACTCTAAAATTTATTCTTTGAGGGAAGTTCCCAATAAAAAGTAATTCTCAAAATAACGATTAAAATCTTATGAAAGAATATAAGTATAAAATCAATGGAAATCTTTACAAAGTTTCCGTTGGAGAGATAGAAAAAAACATAGCCCATGTCGAGGTTAACGGTACTGTTTATAATGTCGAGATGGAAGAAGCTGCACCTGTAAAAGTGAGTGCACCTAAACCCTCTTCGGCTCCTCGTACGGCTACGGGAGAACCTGTTATTTCCAAACCCACGTCTGTAAGTTCTGGTGCAGATGCTGTAAAATCGCCGCTGCCCGGTGTTGTCAATGATATTTTAGTAAACGTTGGCGATACGGTGAATGTGGGACAGACTGTGCTTATTCTTGAAGCTATGAAGATGGAAAATAATATCAATGCTATCAAGAGTGGTAAAGTTACAGCCATCAAAGTAAATAAAGGTGATTCGGTACTCGAAGGAACCGAACTTATTATAATAGAATAAGGCTATGAGATTTATAGATTTCTTAGGAGATAATTTGGTTCAATTTTGGGAATATACAGGTTTTGCCAATTGTACACTCCCTCATTTGGCCATGATATTGGTCGGATTGTTCTTTATCTATTTGGCAATAAAGAAAAATTTCGAGCCAATGTTGCTTGTGCCCATCGGTTTCGGTATTCTCATCGGGAACATTCCTTTCAAAATCGATGCTGGTCTCGAAGTTGGTATTTATGAAGAAGGCTCGGTACTTAATATCCTTTATCAGGGAGTGAGTGCCGGTTGGTATCCGCCGTTGGTCTTTTTAGGTATTGGAGCAATGACCGATTTCTCGTCGCTTATCGCTAATCCTAAATTGATGTTAGTAGGTGCGGCTGCCCAGTTTGGTATTTTCGGGGCTTATATGGTTGCTTTGGCTATTGGTTTTGCTCCCGATCAAGCTGGTGCAATCGCCATTATCGGTGGAGCCGATGGTCCTACGGCTATATTCCTTTCATCGAAACTGGCGCCGAATCTTATGGGGGCCATTGCGGTTTCGGCATATTCTTATATGGCCTTAGTTCCGGTTATACAGCCTCCTATCATGAGGTTGCTTACAACGAAGAAAGAACGGGTTATTCGTATGAAACCGGCGCGTGCGGTTTCTCAGAATGAGAAAATTATGTTTCCCATTATTGGGTTACTACTTACCTGCTTCTTAGTGCCTTCGGGTCTACCGTTGTTGGGTATGTTGTTCTTTGGTAATTTACTTCGTGAAAGCGGTGTTACCTCTCGTTTGGCTAAGACGGCGAGTGGTCCTTTGTGCGACATTGTGACTATTCTGTTAGGTATGACCGTGGGAGCATCTACGCAAGCATCCGAGTTTTTAACACCCAGTACACTCGGTATTTTCGCCTTAGGTTTCATGGCATTTATCATAGCTTCTGCTTCGGGTGTATTGTTTGTCAAGATATTTAACCTTGTATTGCCCAAGAGCAAGAAGATTAATCCGCTTATCGGTAATGCAGGTGTATCGGCTGTACCTATGTCGGCGCGTATTTCCAACAATATTGGTCTTGAATACGATTCGACAAACTATCTGTTGATGCACGCTATGGGACCCAATGTAGCCGGTGTTATAGGCTCGGCCGTGGCTGCCGGTGTTCTACTTGGATTCTTATCGTAATTACACGATTGAATAAAAAATGGAGGAGGTATGTCTGTTATCATGACATACCTCCTCCATTTTTTATGTCTTTGTAACTACGAAAATAGGATGTGGTTCGGCATGGTCGAATTGGAAACAGGAATTCCGTTTGTCTCTGCGCTCACCTTTCGCTATCTTTGCATAAAATGCAGGGCTGTGTCTTGGTATATTTGTGGTAATTTTCTGTATGACAGAGACTGCCTTTGCAAAAAAAATAGGGAGTGTGAGTATGTCGGTTTCGTGGAATTTGTGGCATGGTTGTCATAAAATAAGTGAAGGGTGTAGGCATTGTTATGTATATAGGCAAGATAGTCGATATGATAAGGATAGTAGCGTCGTGACACGTACGGCAGCTTTCGATTTACCTTTGCGTCGTAAACGTAACGGTGATTTTCGTGTACCCTCGGGTGAAATGGTATATACGTGTTTTACTTCCGATTTTTTTCTTGAAGAAGCCGATGAATGGAGAGCCGAAGCATGGGCTATAATTAGGGAACGCTGTGATCTATCGTTTCTAATTCCGACGAAACGTATAGACCGTTTCAGAGTATCTTTGCCCAGTGATTGGGGCGATGGTTATGACCATGTCGCTATTGCTTGTACCGTAGAAAATCAAGACAGGGCGAATTATCGGTTACCTCTTTTTCGTTCGTTGCCTATACGGCATAAACTATTGTTTTGTGCTCCCTTGTTAGGAGCGTTGGATTTGTCTGGCTATCTCGATGACGATATAGAGGAAGTATCGGTCGGAGGAGAGTCGGGTATGGATGCGAGGGTTTGCGATTATGATTGGGTATTGGATATACGCCGACAATGTATAGCAGCCGATATCCCGTTTAGCTTTCACCAAACCGGAGCCCGATTGCGTAAAGGAGGGAAGGTATATCGTATTCGTCGGGAATTCCAGCATTCACAGGCGCGACGTGCGGGGATAAATTATAAAATCGATAGGTAATTCTTTCCAAAAAGCAAAGTAATTTCTCGGTGGGTGTATGAAAAAATTTATTCGCTTGATCTATATTCGCTAGGGGAGAGTCCGGTTTGGTGCTTAAAATATTTCCCAAAAAACGATTGAGTCGAAAAATTCAAATGATAGGCGATTTCCTGTATACTCATACCCGAAAATTTCAGAAGATTTTTGGCTTCGAGTATTACATAATCATCGATCCATTGAGCCGCTGATTTTCCTGTTTGTTTCTTTATCAGAGTCGAAAAATATTTGGGTGTGATACACAATTTTTCTGCATAAAAAGTAACGCTTCGTTCTTGTGTGTGATATTGGGTGAGTAGGGCGATGAATTTTCCGAAAAAGATTTCCTGCCGACTCATTTTAATTTCATTTTTGGAGGGTGAATCATGGGCAAGTATCGTGTCATGAATTTTATACATAAGAGCAGAACCGAGTCTTAGGAGCGTTGCAGTCTTCTTGGGTGTATCTTGTGTGTGGCAAATGAGCTGCATGAGAGAGATAAACTGACAAAAAATATCAGTATCTTCGTTAGATAAATGAAAGCAAGGTTCTTTTTGTATTTGCATGTATAGAGGAATCATGTCTCGTGCGTCGAGGAAAGATTGTTCGAAGAAAGCACTTGAAACGGCTATTCCATAAAATTTACGATTACCTATATCTTTTACCTGTATAATATTTTCAGGAGTGTTTATAATCATCATGTTGGTAGTGATGCGATATTCCTTTAAATTAATATTGCATATTAGTTCTCCTTCTAAACATATTACAGCTACCAGAGCATCAACTCGACAAGGATATTTGAACAATTCGGTGTTCGGTAAATTTTCTCCGATAATGATGAAGTCATCATCTAATCCCGTGGGATTATTTCTTTTTATCAATTTCGAAAGTTGGGCAAGAGTGAAACTTTCGATGCCTTTTTTATCCATAAATACGATATTTTGCCCAAATGTAACTAAATAACTTAGAATTTTAGCTGTGAATATTATTTAAATACGACTTTTAGAACATCAACTGTGAAAAAGAGGACTTTGTCGATGGAGGGCTTTGCGTCATCTTTGTATCAAAATTTAATGGAGAAAAGTATGAAAAGGAATGGTAAAGCATTTGCTTATTTGTTTTTGGCGGTATGGTCAATGACGAGTATAGGATGTACGTCTTCGAGTAAGGAAGAACGAGCTGTCAGGGAGATTCCGGTGAAGACATGGACGGTGTCTTTTCGAGAAGGAGTCTATACTCGCAGTTATATAGGAGAAATTGAGGGCGAATCTTCTTCCTCGTTGAGTTTTCAAGTCCCGGGGTATGTAGAGTGTATATATGTAAAAGAAGGTCAACGGGTAGAGCGAGGCGAGCTGTTGGCTCGATTGGACGAGACTACGTTACAAAGCACTTATGATGCGGCATTGTCTACTTTGAAACAAGCCGAGGATGCTTATGCTCGTATGGAGCAACTGCATAAGAGCGGAAGTTTACCCGAAATTAAGTGGGTAGAGGTTCAAAGTTCTTTGCAACAGGCTCGTAGTATGGAGCAAATAGCCAAGAAAAATTTGAAAGATGTCGAGTTGCGAGCTCCATATTCGGGGATAATAGCTCAGAAAAGTATAGATACGGGGAGTACTGTGCTTCCGGGAGTACCGGCATTTAAACTGATGAAGATCGATTGGGTGAATGTGAATATTTCTGTTCCTGAGAATGAAGTTGCCGATGTGAAGATGGGAGCCGATGTAACAGTTACAGTAGCTGCTTTGGGTGGTAAATCTTTCTCTGGAAAGATTACGGAAAAAGGAATTGCGGCCGATCCTCTGGCACACACTTATAAGGCGCTTGCAAGGATAGAAAACCGGCAGGGAGAGTTGTTGCCGGGTATGGTGTGCGTGGTTAACATGGGAAGTCGGAACAATTCGCAGATAGTGATTCCCAATTCTGTTGTACAGGTAGATTATAATGGCGATCACTTCGTTTGGCTTTGCAACGACGGGGTAGCGGTGAAACAGACTGTATCGGTTGGCGCTTTGTCGGGGAATGGTGTCATTATTTCTTCTGGTTTAGCTGTCGGTGATAAGGTGATTGTCGAGGGTGCATCGAAAGTGAGTGAAAATATGAAAGTATCGGAACAATGAAAACAAAAGGTGGTATTATAGAAACTGCGATGAAATATCGTCAGATTGTCATTCTGATTGTTTCATTGATGTTTTTCTTGGGTATATATGCTTTGATAAAGATGCCCAAACAGGAATTCCCTGTTTTTACGGTGCGTCAGGGAGTAGTGATAGCCGTTTATCCGGGAGCCACTTCCGATGAGGTGGAAGAGCAGGTGACTAAACCGCTTGAAGATTTTATTTTTGAGTTTAAAGAAGTAAAAAAGTCTAAGACCCATTCACTCAGTCGAGATGGCATGGCGATCGTTTTTGTCGAGTTGAACGACGATATAACCGATAAAGATGAATTTTGGGCTAAATTCAAACATCGGGCTGCGGTTTTTAAATCCGAGTTGCCGACCGGGGTATTGGCATTGGTTACTAACGATGACTTCGGCGATACGTCAGCCATGTTAATAACGATCGAATCAAAAGATAAGACCTATCGGGAACTGGAAAATTATCTCGACGAACTTAAAGATCGATTAAGAAACATCGATGCGGTAAGTAATTTACGAACATTCGGTGTGCAGAAAGAACAGATAAGCGTTTATCTCGACCCTGCGAAACTTGCCCGATATGCTATCGGTAACACGACATTGGCGACAAAGTTGTTAGCGCAAGGTTTTACGACGATGAGCGGGGCGGTTGATAATAGCAAGTTTGTGGCTCCCATTCACATATCCGAGGCATATGATTGTGTGAATGATGTGGCTGATCAAATAATTTTTAGCGATCCGCAGGGGCATGCTATACGTCTAAAAGATGTGGCGCGTGTCGTGCGGGAATATTCCGAGCCGGATTCTTACATTACGAACAACGGAACGAAATGTTTGGTCCTCTCTATGGAGATGCGCGAGGGGAACAACATCGTTCAAATGGGAGAGGACGTCAATAAGGTATTGGAAGAATATGAGAAGGAATTACCCGATGATGTTTCTATATTTCGTATTACCGACCAGTCACAGGTGGTGGGAGATTCAGTGACGACTTTCCTCAGAGAGTTGTTGATCGCTATTATTGCGGTTATTATCGTAGTTATGCTGTTAATGCCTTTGAGGGTCGCTTCGGTAGCTGCATCGACGATTCCTATTACTATTTTTCTGTCCCTGTTGGTATTTTATGCTTGTGGATTGGAATTGAATACGGTGACTTTGGCGGCGTTGATTGCTACATTGGGTATGATTGTCGATAACTCCATAGTGATTATCGATTGTTATATGGAAAAATTGGATAGCGGAATAGACCGTTGGACTGCTGCGATAGAAAGTGCAAAAGAATTCTTTAAATCGATCCTCTCGGCTACATTGGCGATTAGTATCACGTTTTTCCCGTTTTTGATAACCTCGCAGGGAATGATCAACGATTTTTTACAATCGTTCCCGTGGGCGATAACTATTATTTTGTTTTTATCCTTGCTGGTAGCTGTTTTGCTAGTTCCTTACATGCAATATCATTTTATTCATACAGGGTTTAGAAAACAGCCCAAAGAGGAGAAAAAGCAACGTTGTTCGTTCTTGACGATTCTTCAATCTTCTTACGACAAATTGATTGTTAAGTGCTTTGCTCATCCGATTCGGACAATGGGGGTGGGACTTCTTTCTATTGTCGCTGGTGTTGTTATATTTTTATCATTACCGATGAAGTTAATGCCGTTTGCCGAGCGTAATCAATTTGCGGTGGAAATATATATGCCTTTTGGTACGGCACTCGAACAGACAGCCGCTGTGGCGGATAGTTTGGAGTCCATACTTCGGCAAGATAATCGAGTCGTTTCGGTAGCGTCATTTAAAGGTGACGGTTCTCCTCGTTTCCATACCAGTTATGCTCCTCAAATGCCGGGTTCCAATTATGCCCAGTTTATTGTCAATACCATTGGTAATAAAGCCACGGAAGAGATGATTGCCGAATACAAGGACAAATATCTCAATTACTTCCCGAATGTCAGAGTCCGGTTTAAACAACTCGAATATTCCGAAGCAGCCTATCCGATTGAAATGAGAGTGAAAGGGAATAATCGGGATAGTTTGCGATTGGCGGCCGATAAGGTAAAGTCGGTAATGTCCGAATTTGATGGACTTTCGCTGGTTCATGATAATTGGGAAGGGCAACTTCCCGGAGTATCGTTGCGATTGAAAGACGACGAAATGAGCCGATTGGGTATTAACAAGGCATTGTTATCGACCGGTTTGTCCATGCATTTGGGGAATGGGTTGCCGGTAACTACCGTATGGGACGGCGATTATCCTATCGATGTGGTCCTGAAAGATGGTGGCAATATAGAACCTTCATATGAAGATGTGGGCAATCAATATGTATCGGCATGGGGTGGTACGGTTTCTGTCCCGGTAAGGCAGATTGCCGACATTGAGCCTGACTGGCACGATGCCCAAATCGCGCATCGTAACGGTATACCGTCTATTTCGATACAATCCGATGTAAAGGAGGGGTTCAATGCGGCTGCGTTGACTAAGGAGATCGTAAAGGCGATTGAAAAAATCGATTTGCCCGATGGGGTTGATTTTGAAGTCGGTGGTAGTGAGGAGGCAGACAATGAGATGTTGGATATGATATTGAGCGGTCTGTTTATTTCTATTGTTGTTATATTCTTTATTTTGCTGTTCCATTTCCGCCGAATCAATATGGCGTTGCTTGTTTTGGGATCCATTTCATTGTGCCTATTGGGTGCGGCTCTCGGCATTTGGGTAATGGGACTCGATGTGAGTGTGACAGCCGTATTGGGTATTGTGAGCTTGATGGGTATCCTTGTACGTAACGGCATTATTATGCTCGACTATGCCGATGAGCTAAGGGAAAAAGAAGGTTTGACGGTTAGGGAAGCCGCTTTGCACTCAGCGAAGCGTAGAATGCGCCCTATTTTTCTTACTTCTGCTGCTGCATCGATGGGAGTTATTCCTATGATTCTTGGCGGTAGTCCGCTGTGGTCCCCTATGGGTTCGGTGGTGTTTTTCGGGACTATTGTTTCTATGGTACTGACTGTAACGATATTACCCGTAGCCTATTGGTTAATATTTAGCAGAGCCGATCGCAAAAGTATAAATCATTGAAAGAAAGAACAATTATGAGAAATCGAATTATATATCCTGCGTTATGTTTGATGTTAAGCGTGGTATCTTCAAATGCGCAGAAACTTTATACACTCGAAGAATGTAGAACATTGGCATTGGAAAATAGTGCAAAAATGAAAAACAGCCGGTTTGAAGTCGAGGCTGCCAAACAAACTTCCAAAGAGGCTTTTACCAATTACTTTCCGAATGTGTCGGCGGTAGGTGCGATTTTCAAGGCCAGTGAAGGAATGGCTCAGATGGATATGGCACTGCCGGTTCCGGGAATACCGCCTTTATCTATGGAGATGTTGAAGAAAGGGAAGACGGCAGGGGTGACTTTGGTTCAACCTGTATTTATGGGTGGTCGCATTGTCAATGGGAATAAGTTGGCAAATATAGGAAAACAAGTGAGTAAATATCAGCTTTCTCTTACAGAAGATCAGGTAGAAGCCTCTGTTAATCAATATTATTGGCAGATTGTCGCACTAAAAGAGAAGTTGCGTACGTTGGAGACGTTGGAAACTCAACTCAAAGGAATATATAAAGATGTAAAAGCAGCGGTTGATGCGGGGCTTACTATACGAAACGATTTGTTAAGAGTGGAGTTGCAACAGCAAGACATTATGGCGAATCGATTAAAAGTAGAGAATGGTTTGTCAGTGACAAAGATGCTATTGTGCCAACTTATAGGTGTCGATAAGAGTGAATTCGATATTGCTTTCGATGATTTTCCTTCGGCTGTATCTCCGTTGGACTATTATGTTGCCCCCGAGACGGGACTTGAAAATCGTGCCGAAAGTAAACTGCTCGATAAGAGTGTAGAGGCTGCTAAATTGCAACTGCGCATGAAGCGAGGAGAAAATCTTCCTTCTGTGGGGGTAGGAGCCGGGTATATTTATCATGATTTGATGGAAAAAGATACCGATTTCGGAATGATTTTTGCCAGTGTGTCGGTTCCTATTTCTTCATGGTGGGGAGGTTCGCACGCCATTAAACGGGAAAAAATAAAAAAACAGCAAGCCGAAAATACCCGGCAGGATTCCCGGGAAATGATGTTGGTTGAGATAGAAGTCAAATGGAACGATTTACAGGAAGCCTATCAGCAAGTGCTTCTTTCCGAGAAATCCATAGAATCTTCTACCGAAAATCTTCGTCTCAATAACGATTATTATAAGGCGGGGACTGTCTCTCTGTCCGATTTGCTCGATGCTCAGTCGCTTATGCAGCAAAGCCATGATCAGTACGCCGAGGCATGTACGGCTTACCAACAGAAACTTACAGCCTATTTGCAGGCTACCGGGCGATAATTAGTTGCATTGGATTCGTGTAAAACAGTCCGGCCGATAATGAATCTATATCGGTCGGACTTCGTTTATTGTATGTAAGAAGAAGTTTTTTGGCAGGGAAGTTTATAACGAAATTTTCGAATGGTATCGCTTCTCTCCTTGAAGAATCTCTATAATATAAATCCCCGGTTTCAATGAGGTGAGAGGTGAAACGATAGAAGAACTGTTGTAGCAAGATGAATGAACTAGCGCACCTGATGTCGTATATACATTGGCTTTTAGTGGCGTTTGATCGTTCGTGTCGATATACAACATTTGTTTATAACAATAACATCGTAAAGATGTATCGGTTTTACTCGTTTCAATATCGCTTCCTCCTGTCGATTGACGTTTTTTGGCGAATATCCAAGATAAAAAGTCTTCTCTTTTAAAAACCTCGTCCCATACGAAATGGCTTGCACCGGGAACTTCTATATATTCTGCGTCAGCTTTGATATTTGTAAGTTTCTGGTAGGCTTGGCGGGAATTGTTTACGGGAACGACTCCGTCTGCGTCGCCGTGGAAAAGTCGCCAATATATGTTTTTTACCTTGTTGTCTAGTCTTTCTACATTCACTCCGCCGCAAATGGGTATAGCTGCGGCGAAAGTCTCGGGATACCGGCAGGCTATATCGAATGTACCCATGCCACCCATCGAAATGCCGAGGATATATATACGGTCTTTATCGATTTCTTCCATTTGAAGGTAAGAATCGATAAGTTCTTTTACCAGTTTGGTCGGTGTGGAGGTTGGATAATCGATTGGGAAAGTTGTAGCATCATAGGAGGCCGGTTGTGACTCGAATGGCCAAAAATTGGACGGAGGACATTGTGGGAATAGTACGAATGCAGGATAATCCTTTCGGTTTTGGGGATTTGTGAACATTTCGGAACCGTATCTCAGTTGACTTTCATTGTCTGAGCCTCTCTCTCCCGCACCATGCAGGAAAATAACTAAGGGATACTGTTTACCCTTTTCTATGGTTGGTGGTTCCAATTTCCTGTAATTTAGCAATCCTTCCGAGGTTGAATGGAATGTTTCTTTGGTAAATACAAGATTGGGATCTTCATAATCGGCGATTTTGGTGCATTTCATCTTCATGGACGATGTATTCACTTCTATCGTATATATTCCGGTTTCCGCTACTTGGAAAGCGTTATCCGGTTTACCGTCGGTTTCTAATTTTATGTATAAATCATACTCTCCGCCCGAAGTAATTATTTGATGGCCTGCTTTTTCCAAGTTACAAGTCAGTGAGGTTGTCCAAGACCGTGCTGTGAGTAATTTAAATCGTTCTTGATTCCCGTTGTCTTTTTTTAATGGGCCGCTCCACGTAAAAGTATTTTCACTTTCTTGAACCATGACGAGTGCTCCGTCTGGATTCCAACCGGCCGAACAAGCATTGCCTACTACATATAAATTATCATAAGTAACGGCAAATATAGGATCTAGAACAAGAAAGATGAAAATAGATAAAAGTGAGACTTTTTTCATGGTTTTGAGCTTTTTGAATTTTGTTTATTATTATGACACAAAAAGAATGTATAACCCTTATAGTTACATTCAAATTTTTTCGAACTATAAAAAATAGAAAATTGTATGGATAAGAACTTGTTTAAATTTTCATATTGCCCCTGCTTGCGTTATCTTTGCATTATGTGAAGATGGGGATACAGATAAGTTGCGTTCCGGCAATTTCAAGCCTGATCTTTTATATTATTTGCATGTTATAGAAAAGAATGAGGAATATTATGTATTTACGTCCTATATTTTTAGGGATATTTTCTTTTTTAATTTTAACGGTGAGTAGAGGTGAGATGATATCGCCTTTGAAAATTCCGTTATTGATGAGTGCTAATTTCGGAGAATTACGACCGAATCATTTCCATTCGGGGATTGATTTGAAGACACAAGGACGTATCGGATTGCCAGTATATGCTATGGACGACGGTTATGTTTCTCGGGTCGTTGTTTCTCCGTGGGGATTTGGCAGAGCTGTGTATATCAATCACTCGTCGGGTTTGACTACGGTTTACGGACATTTGGACCGGTTTGCGCCTTTTATCGATGAAATTGTTCGCCGTCAGCAGTATGAGCAAGAGGATTTTTCTATCGATTGTGAATTTGCCGAAGGTGAAATCCCTGTCGCACAAGGCAATATAATCGGATATAGCGGGAATTCGGGATCGTCTGGCGGTCCTCATTTGCATTTGGATATACGGGATACCGATACGCAAGACCCGATGGATCCTCAGGAATGGTTGTCTCCTTTAATCACAGACGATGTAGCTCCCGAAGTTCGTAACCTCGTTTTTTATACGCATGAAGGGGTGATGGGAAATACGACTCGTCGCATGGAAAGAAAAGCGGTGCGCGCTTCGGCCGGTTCTTACTCGATAGGGGAGTCGGTTCCGGTATGGGGCGATGTATCGTTTGGTATCGAGGCGTATGATCGAATGACGGGTACGACGAATAAATATGGAGTCCATCAAGTCGATTTGTATATCGATGACAGCCTGTTTTTTTCGACCTATATCTATCGTTATTCGTTTGACGAGACTCGTTATATTAATAGCTTTGCCGAAGAAGGAGTGATTATGCGCACTTATATTGCACCGGGTAATCGGTTGAAGTCTATTTATAAACAAGTAGAAAATAGAGGCATTCTTCATGTCGATGAGGAGCGAGCCTATCGTTGTCGGTATGTTTTGACCGATTATGACGGGAATAGTTCCTCTGTCGAATTTTCATTGATTGGAAAATTGCAGGAACCTCCACTCCCTAAAAAAGAGGGGATATATTTCTCTTATGCAGTAGATAATCTCTATAAAAAAGACGATTTTGGCATTTTTGTGCCGGCCGGAGCTTTGTATGAAAATCTCGATTTTACGAGAAGAAAGATTCCTTCGAAAAAATATTGTTCCGATATTCACATTATTGCACCTTCTGTACCCCCTTTGCATAAAGCTGCCGAAATTTCTGTACGGTTGACCGAGGATAAATTGTCAGATAAAAGGCAATATTATTTGGTTCGTTTGGACGATGATAGATCCTATCCGGTTTGCGGGGAGTATGCAAATGGTTGGTATAAGGCTAAAATTACGGAGTTCGGGTCTTATGCCGTTTCGGTAGATACATTGCCTCCGACGATACTTCCGATTGCACCAGACAAATGGTCGACTCGGGAAAAAGTCATTTTGAAAATAAGCGATGACCAAAGTGGTTTGAAAAGTTATCGGGGAGAGATCGACGGGAAATTTGTTTTGTTCGAATTAGACGGGAAGACAGGTAGAATTTCATATCGTCTCGAAAGTAACAGGGTAAAAAAAGGTAGCGAGCATACGTTGCACGTTGTGGTTTACGATATGTGTGGCAACGAGCAGTCTTATACGAACTCTTTTGTGTGGTAAATAAAAATTATTTGATATGAAGAAAATTGCGATTTTAGTTTTTTTTACGGTAGGATTTTTTGTCCACGTGTGGGCTTGTACGGGATTGATTGCCGGGAAGCAGGCTACTGTCGATGGTAGTGTATTGGTTACTTATTCGGCAGACTCTCATACTTTGTACGGAGCTTTGACTTCTTCTCCTGCTGCCGATTGGCCAAAGGGCTCTATGCGTTCGATTGTAGAGTGGGATACGAATAAACCATTGGGAGAAATAGAACAGGTAGAACATACCTACGCCGTGATAGGCAATATGAACGAACATCAGCTTACTGTTGTGGAATCGACATGGGGTGGTCGTCCCGAATTGGTCGATACGACAGGTATTATCGATTATGGCTCGTTGATGCAACTTGCACTTGAACGGGCGAAAACCGCACGCGAAGCTATAAAGGTAATGACCGGACTTGTAAAAAAATACGGATATTATAGTAGTGGAGAATCGTTCACGATTGCCGATCCCAACGAAGCATGGATTTTGGACTTGATCGGCAAGGGCCCCGGACGTCGGGGAGCCGTTTGGGTGGCGGTTCGTATTCCTGACGATTGTATCGCCGGTCATGCCAACTATCCTCGTATTCACAAGATTCCTATGGACGATAAAGAGAATTGCCTGTACTCTCCCGATGTGATTTCTTTTGCTCGGGAGATGGGGTATTTTGATGGGCTGAATAAAGATTTCAGTTTTGCGCGAGCCTATTCACCCGCCGATTTCGGAGCTTTGAGAGCTTGCGATGCTCGGGTGTGGTCTTTCTTCCGTAAGTATGATAGTACGATGGACAATTATTTGCCCTATGTCAATGGAGAATCGGCTGAACCGTTTCCGCTTTATGTTAAACCCTCGCGAAAGTTATCTGTACAAGATATGAAAGAGGCTATGCGTGACCATTTTGAAGATACGCCTTTCGATATGACGCAAGATGTAGGGGCTGGGCCATTCAAAGTCCCTTATCGTTTCCGTCCCATGTCATTCGAGGTAGATGGCAAATCCTACTGCATGGAACGAGCCATTGCTACGCAACAGACCGGATTTACGTTAGTCGGACAAATGCGGAATTGGTTGCCCGATCCTGTCGGTGGTGTACTTTGGTTCGGAGTCGATGATGCCAATACATGTGTTTATATCCCGATGTATTGTGGTATTACACAGGTTCCCGAATGTTTTAGTCCGGAGAATGGATCGATGTATGATTTCTCATGGACCTCGGCTTTTTGGATTCATAATTGGGTGGCGAATATGGCTTATGCTCGTTATGAGCCTATGATAGGAGATATTCGCAAAGTCCAGTCGGCTGTCGAAACCTCGTTGAATCTCCGTCAGCCGGCGGTCGATAAGGCTGCTGTCGAGTTGTATGCGACCTCTCCCCAAGAGGCTATTGCCTACCTCACGCAATATAGTTGCGATGCCGCCGAAGCCTCGACCGCTCGTTGGAAGAAGTTAGGTGAGTATCTTATGGTGAAATTCCTCGATGGAAATGTAAAGCAAGAAGAAAATGGAAAA
Organism: Barnesiella intestinihominis YIT 11860; assembly: GCF_000296465.1. Lineage (NCBI taxonomy): Bacteria > Pseudomonadati > Bacteroidota > Bacteroidia > Bacteroidales > Barnesiellaceae > Barnesiella > Barnesiella intestinihominis. The sequence continues at coordinate 431,154 of NZ_JH815203.1, read as the reverse complement.
TTCAAGGATAATGGTTACGGATTGCCCGATTCTCCACTTTTCCCCGGATATTCCCAAGAGTACTACGAAGAAATCGTGCGGCAGACGGGCAATCGCTTTCTCGAAACGCCTCCGAAGTATTGAGCCTTGTCGGGAATTGTTTGGGAGAGTGAGGTAGCTCTTGGATTACTGAATGTTAAATTAATGAGAAACTTTTGCTTAAATAGTGTGGTGGTCTCGTTGAAATAACTAAATTTGTGACAGAAGATAATTAACTATTGAATTCTTTACGATATGGGAAATGAAGATTTATTGAAACAGGTGACCGCCAAAGCTCAAATATGGTTGGGCGATGGCTATGACGAAGAAACAAAGGCCGCTGTGCGTGCCATGCTCGATAACGAAGATAAGACCGATTTGATAGAAGCGTTTTATAAGGACCTCGAATTTGGTACGGGTGGTCTGCGTGGAATCATGGGAGCCGGAACGAATCGTATGAATATCTATACGGTGGGAGCTGCTACTCAGGGATTGTCCAATTATTTGAAAAAGGCCTTTGCCGACCTACCCCAGATAAAGGTTGCTATCGGTCACGACTGCCGGAACAACAGCCGCAAATTTGCCGAGGTCGCTGCCGATGTTTTTTCGGCGAATGGTATTAAAGTATATTTGTTCGATGCTTTGCGTCCTACTCCCGAAGTTTCTTTTGCCATTCGAGAGTTGGGGTGTCAGAGTGGAGTGATACTTACGGCATCGCATAATCCCAAAGAATACAATGGATATAAGGCTTATTGGAACGATGGGGCACAGATGATAGCACCTCACGATAAGAATACCATAGACGAAGTAAATAAAATCACTTCGGTGAAAGATGTGAAGTTCCGGGGAAATGCAGAGCTGATCGAGATTATCGGAGAGGAAATAGATCGTCGGTATCTCGACCGTATTAAGACTCTATCGCTTAGTCCCGAGGCCATTGCTCATCATCACGATATGAAAATTGTATACACGCCTATACATGGTACGGGTGTGAAGTTGATTCCTGCTTCGTTGAAAAACTTCGGATTCACCAACATCATTCACGTTCCCGAACAAGATGTTGTAAGTGGAGATTTTCCGACTGTCGTTTCTCCCAATCCCGAAGAACCTGCGGCTCTCGATATGGCTATTAAGAAAGCCATTGAAACCGATGCCGAGTTGGTCATGGCTTCTGATCCCGATGCCGATCGTATCGGTATCGCTGTGCGTAACGATAAAGGAGAATTCGTTTTGGTGAATGGCAATCAGATTGTGATGATATTCCTCAATTACCTGATGACTCGTAATAAAGAATTAGGGCTGCTGAAAGGTAACGAATATATCGTTAAGACTATTGTGACGACCGAGACTATCAAGACGATCGCCGAGCAGAACGGATTCAAAATGTACGATTGCTATACAGGCTTCAAATGGATTGCTTCTGTTATTCGTGAGAACGAAGGCAAAGCCCGCTATATAGGTGGCGGAGAAGAAAGCTACGGATTTTTGCCCGAAGATTTCGTTCGCGACAAAGACTCTGTATCGTCTATTTCTTTAATGGCCGAAATCGCTGCTTGGGCGAAAGACAAAGGTATGACTATGTACCAAATGTTGCAGGATATCTATATTAAATATGGATATTCCAAAGAAAAGGGTATCTCGGTCGTTCGTAAAGGGAAATCGGGAGCCGAGGAGATAGTCGCCATGATGAAGAATTTCCGTGAGAATCCTATGAAAGAACTCGGTGGTTCTCCTGTGATTCTTGTAAAAGATTATGCATCGCTTGAAGTTACCGATGTGGTGAATGGTACGAAATCGAAACTCGATATGCCTGTAACTTCCAATGTCTTGCAATATTTTTCGGCAGATGGTTCCAAAGTCTCTATCCGTCCTTCCGGTACAGAACCTAAAATCAAATTCTATATCGAAGTGCGTGGTATCAAGATGGATAACTATGCCGATTACGATGCAGCCAATGCAGCGGCCGATGCTAAAATCGAAGCGATTAAAAAAGAGTTGGGTATTTAATCGTTTCTGATTGAAATAGAGCCTTCTTGGCAGTAGAGAGAAATTAAATTTTGAAACACTCTCCAAGTATATATCCCCGGAAAGAATTTCTTTCCGGGGATTTTTTATTAAATGACTTTATTAACTTTTCCTTACTGTTCTCGTAATCGAGCTCAATAGTCAGCATTCAAGTATGGTTAGTTCCGTGGTATTTTCTCTGTATCGTATACATATAGGCTTTATGTAATTAGGAGATAAAAACACAATATAAAACTTGTTTTTAATTTCCCTTTACACTATCTTCGCCAAGTCGTTCGGCTGTTTGGTCTGTTCGACAGACATATTTTTTTTGAAGCGTTTTGTTTTATCCTTTACAAGAAAACGACCAATTTTTAGCAGAAGGATAAGCAGTGCAAACGCTCATGCTTGCCATATATGCGCACGGGAGTGCGGGTATATATCGGTCGGCGTGGGGGTAACTGTTTATTTCTGCGTGGTTACTTGGTCGTACCTCTTGTAAGATAAACAGGTAAGTTCCCTACGCTTTTTTAGTTTTAAACGTCTGCCGGAGGGGAATAGGGAGGCAAAAATAGATTGTATTTTATATGATTAACCTATCGAAAAACAACGTTGAAATGAAAAAGCCTTTTATTTATTCGGCTATTGCTTTTGTTCTTTTCTTGTTCGGCTGTGAGGAAGAATATGACAAATCGGGTATTTATTCTGTCGATATTGTGACGATGAATAAAACGGATGCTTATGCGGTTGTCGATTATAGGACTTTGTGTGGCTCCGGGAGGCTTGATACAGTTCCTCCTCATTCAAAAACGGTCAATAAGATATTGATTTGGGATACACATTTGGTCAAAGATTCTATGTGGTTGGAGTCGGAGCAACGTTTTGAGTATGTTCCCGATAAAGATTCGAGAGTATATACTCCTGCCGAATTTACATTAAATTATTATCGAGGGACGAATATGGACGGTCGGTTGGTCTTGTCGTCTATGAATAAAAAGAAGGTTGTCTATTTCAAGAGAATAGAACCTAATCAAATATGGGGTATTGAAATTCCCTGATGGTATAAGGTTGCAATTGTTCTTTTTGGTTGGCGACCGAGGGTAGAGCTTCGATATTTCATGTCTTACGAAAGAGGGCATTATCAACCCCTCTCTTCGGGACTATTGTTTTTCAGCTTCTCCCCTATGGCACAACGTGCCATAGGGGAGAAGTGGATTACTTTTAAACCCTTCCTTTGTGGGGCGTTAGCCATATAGAGGAAGAGGCTCGGTTAGAATTCACTTGTGAAGTGGAATTTTATCTTGGGAAAATCTGTTTGAGCCATTTGTAGAACATAGTTCGAATCGGCCATGAAGACGTCGCGACCATCGCGGTCTACACTCATGAACTGGTGTTTCCGTTTTTTGAATGCTTCGAGAGCCTGTGGGTCGTCGCTTTCTATCCAACAAGCCTTGTAAAGGCTAATGGGCTCCCAACGGCACTGCGCTCCATATTCGTGTAGCAATCGGTATTGGATAACTTCGAATTGTAGTTGTCCTACTGTCCCGATGATTTTACGGCCGTTGAATTGACTGACGAATAATTGGGCTACACCTTCGTCCATTAGTTGATCTATACCCTTGTTCAATTGTTTCGACTTCATCGGATCATCGTTTTCGATGTATTTGAACATTTCGGGCGAGAAACTCGGTAGCCCTTTGAAGTGCAATTCCTCGCCACAGGTGAGCGTGTCGCCTATTTTGAAGTTGCCTGTATCGGGCAACCCGACGATGTCGCCGGGATAAGCTTCGTCGACCACCGATTTCTTCTGTGCCATGAATGCCGTGGGACTCGAAAAGCGCATCATCTTGTTACTGCGCACATGCTTGTAATTGGCATTTCGTTCGAATTTTCCAGAGCATACTTTTACGAAAGCGATACAACTGCGATGATTGGGATCCATGTTGGCGTGTATTTTGAATACGAACCCTGTGAAGTTTTCCTCTTCGGGTCGGACGACTCTTTCTACCGCTTGAATGGGTTTGGGTGCAGGCGCTATTTTCACAAAGCAATCGAGCAATTCTTTTACTCCGAACATATTTAGTGCCGAGCCGAAAAATACGGGAGCCATTTTGGCAGCTAAATAATCTTCCGTGTTAAATTCGGGATAGACGCCTTCGACCAATTCGAGGTCGGCACGTAACTTTTCGGCATCTTGTTCTCCTATGTAGGTTTCCAATTCGGGACTGTTCACATCAGTTAATTCGATGCGTTCGGTAACGACTTGTTTATTCGGTGTAAATAGGTTTAGATTCTGTTCGTAGATATTGTAAACTCCTTTGAATTTTTGTCCGATGTTGATAGGCCAACTGAGGGGCCGTACGTTTATTTTCAGCTCTGCTTCCAATTCGTCCAGAATGTCGAACGGGTCGCGACCCTCACGATCGAGTTTGTTGACAAACACGATTACCGGTGTATTGCGCATACGACACACCTCCATGAGTTTGCGAGTTTGTGTTTCAACACCTTTTGCAACGTCGACTACGATAATTACGCTATCTACTGCTGTCAGTGTGCGGTATGTGTCTTCGGCGAAGTCTTGGTGACCCGGGGTATCGAGAATATTTATCTTGTAATCGCCGTAATTGAATCCCATGACCGAAGTAGCGACCGAGATACCGCGTTGCTTCTCTATCTCCATCCAGTCCGAAGTGGCGGTCTTTTTGATTTTATTCGATTTTACAGCTCCGGCAATGTGAATAGCTCCTCCGAAAAGAAGTAGTTTTTCGGTTAGTGTCGTTTTTCCTGCATCCGGGTGGCTGATAATAGCGAATGTTCTACGTTTACTGATTTCTTCTGTAAGTGTACTCACGTTATTAATGGGTTTCTTGTAATAGTTTTATGCAATTCGACAGGCTTTCGTACCAGTGAGGAATAGTCAGCCCGTATGTTTTTTTAATTTTACTTTTATCGAGGACGCTGTAAAAAGGTCTGTGTGCCTTACTGGGATATTCATCACTTCGTATCGGTGTCACTCGACAGGTCGTGATCCCGGCCAGCCTGTGAATAGTTACTGTGAAGTCATACCAACTACATACCCCTTCGTCGGAGAAATGGTATGTTCCCGGCACGAATGTATCCGCTTGCAGTATGACAAGGATTGCTTGTGCGAGGTCGGCGGCACAAGTGGGCGTGCCTATCTGGTCGGCGACTACCGATAACTCCTCCCGTTCTTCTCCTAAATGCAGCATGGTTTTGACAAAATTGTTGCCATAAGGGGAGTATAACCATGCTGTGCGAATGATAATGCTTTCGGGACAGATGTCGGTCAATATTTTTTCGCCTTCTAGTTTGGTCGAACCGTAAACCGATTGCGGGTCAGGGGGCATATCTTCGGTATAGGGACTGTAACCTCTTCCGTTGAAAACATAGTCGGTGGAGATATGAATCATGCGGGCTCCGTAATCGGCAGCCGCGCGAGCAAGGTTTTCGACAGCATCGGTATTGATTTTTTTGCAAAGTTCGGCATTGTCTTCCGCTTTGTCTACCTGGGTATAGGCGGCACAGTTGACGATATAGTCGATATGGTTGTCGGCTATGATTTGTTTTACGGCTTCGGCATTGCAGATGTCCAATTCGGCGACATCGGTAAAGATACATTCGAAACGGTTGTTACCTTTCAATGCGTTCCGCATTTCATGTCCCAACTGTCCGTTAGCGCCCGTAATAAGAATTTTCTTAGTCATCGCATTTTATGTATTATTCCAGTTCCAATTCTCCGGCTTTTTCCTGTTTGTATTTCTCGGCGAGAATCGAAAGAAAAGCCGATATCTGTTGAATAGCTTTCAGTGTGTCGGATTGGATTTCTTTTTTCTGCAATCGCAGTAACAATACTCCGTACAACGCATTGAAACATGTTTCCAATTCACCGGTCTTTCCCTCTCCCGATTTGGCTCTCAGCTCCACTATATAGGGCAGAGTCTTGAAAAATGCTGCTCCGTAAAACGGTTCTCGGGTAGATTTCAGCAAACGCAGGTGCAAATCTGTCAAGTCGATAAGTACGTTTTTGTTCAGTTGTAGATGGCCTTTCTTTTCTACACCCTCCGAGTGCATCATATCGATGAGTGATTCGTACCAATCCCGCATGCTCTTTTTTTGTTCCTCGGGTAAGTCATAAGAATCGATGATATGCTTTTGTATTTGGTCTATATCCAGCCCGTAAGCTCGGATAATATCCTCGATTTGCCACATATACAGCAAGTATTCGGCAATATTTTCCTTTTTTTTCTGACTGGCTATGATCATTTGTAACGAAATTTTAAGTAAACAGTCTGTGTTGCGACCTTTGGGTTATAGGGATTCCTTTCCCGAAATTGTCTGCAAAGATAATGTAAATCGTTTGCTGTCGCAATGTTATGTAATGAAAAATATGAAAGTTCAAAGTCTCCTGTTAAGGTGATTGAATGGGAAGAAATAATTTGTGGAGTCGGAATGCGTTGTTCCGAAATTCGAAAAGTGTTTAGGGGAGAAAGAGAAAACCTCCGTTATGCCTCATTTACATAACGGAGGTTTTGATTATTGACGAATAAGTTTTGTCAATTGTTCTGGATCCGGGTCTTTGGCGATGATGACACCCTCGGGCGAAATCAGATAACTGGCGAATCCTTTGTTCAGACGGTAGTTATCGAATATATCCGATTGAGAACCGTCTTTGTCATAGAATTGGGTAGCGGTGTTTAGTCCGTCTCGTTTGATCGTCTCTTCGAAGACTTTTCGACTGGTATCGAACGATACCGATACGAGACTAATGTTTTCGATTTCGCTTTTGTCTATTTCTCGGGCAAACCGTATATTTTCCATACGAGACGGAGCATCGTATCCGGCCCAGAAATTCAGCAAAACATATCGGCCTTTTAATTCACTGAGAGTAACTGCCCCCTCTGAATTTTTTAATTTCAACATCGGAGCTTGTTTCCCTTCTTTTAATCCAGTTTCTACCGGATTGAAAGCCGACGAAAACAATAAAACCAACGCCAGCATACCAATAACTGACTTTGTTTTCTTCATAATGAAGTATTATGGTTCATACTAAATCTGACGTCAGGGTATCGCACCGAAACGGCAGACCCCGCTGATTTTCAGCGGTTAGTTCCTCTTGCTTAGGACGCTTCCTTCGCTACCGGGAACCCATAAAATCGGGACAAAGTTGGAGGTTTTTCGGGAATTAACCAAATGTATTTCTTGTTTTAACAATTTAAAATTTGATAATTATCTGGTTATTAGGCTTTTTTTTTGAAGGAACTAATTGCTACTTAAAACGGCACATTCTGTATCCTATTGCTTCAAACTTTTCGCCATAAAGGGGGATTTTGTTTTTTTCTGTCCCTTGTGCATCGTAGTCGATGAGGTAAAGTTGGTCGTTTTCGCGCACGAACATACTGCATACATTTTGGAAACTTATGCAATTATGAATATATCCATCGCCATTGTAGATGAGTTGTTCGTTGCCGAATGGGACAATGCTGCGACGATAAATTTTATTGTCCTCGGTTATGATATAATCGTGGTTACTTAAATAGGGGAATTTCTGTATATCCCAATGGTTTATAATGTTAGAGAATTGCTCTCGGTCGATAGGTGTAGCTTCAAAAGAGTCTACACCACCGGTCGGAGTAATGGTGATGGCAAAGAGAGTGCTATTGCCCTTCTCGATGTTGCCGGGGAGTAATATGGTTTTGTCGGGATATTGGTAGGCTTTGTAGTAGGGATACCAAATCATAGTGGTATTGTCGGGGGCGGGATCTACCCAGTCGGTCTCCCACATTGAGGTTCCTTCGGGAGTTTCTATACGGAGGGTCGAGTGAATGTGCGAGGCATCTTCCCAATAATGTAAATAACGCAACCGATATAGCATTCCCGAACCGTAACAAGTGAAAACTTCGCTTTTGGCTTGCCCTTCGGTAGGAGGTGTAAATTCTTTGATTTTCCCATATTTGTTCATGATCTGATTCTCGTTGAGGTAGATAGAACCGTCACTTGCGCCTATCCATTTGCCCCAAATGCCTATGGCATCGGGAACTTGGGTTTTGTAAGCACGAGCGGTGACATACAGTCCGGGGTTGTGTTGGGATAATTCTTTCCAATAATTCAAGTCTCCCTCAGGCAGTTCTATGATATAAATGCGTGTATTGAAATCAAGATCTTCTTGGTAACGTTGTAGGTTCGATACATAGAAACTGCGTTCATCGCGTTGTTGGAACTGAGCATTCATGCGTATCAGAACATCTTGTTCGTCTATGTAATAGACAAGTCCTGTGGCGATGTCGATAATGACTTGTTGAGAGGAACTGCTCCACAAACTGGCTGTATAGTTTGTGGTGTCATAATGGATCATCTCGTCTTCGTTGGTTCCACATACAATTCTTCCATAGATGTATCGGGAAGAGATTTGTTCGAGGTCTCTAAACGAACAAAAACCGAGTGCTCGGCCATCGGCGTTGCGAAACAAAGGGAGAGATATTGCGCCGTTGGAGTCAGAAGCGAACGAGTAGTCGTAAGAGCCACTATTGCAGGTGACGAGGGTTGTGATGTTGTCTACGTCCATGCTGAACGGAAAACCTACGACGAAATTACTTATCGGCTCACCGCTTGTGTATATCTCGACTTCCCCGAATTGGTATTGCTCTTCGCCGATAGTCACATACATGGTGTGTGCTCCTTTGAGGCATGCCGGCAACTCAAAAATTCCCTCTTGGCGGGAGAGGGGAGTCACGTCAAATTTTTCATCGTTGATGTATAAGGCAATAGGTTTTTGGATTAAGTCGGTCGATTTGGAAGAGACAATGGTCTGGTAGTCGGCGATGATGCGCCGGGGAATTGCGAAGTCTAGTATCGTGCCATTTTGAGTGCGGGTGCTTTGTTTTACAATGATAAGAGAACTGTTTTCGCCACAGGTGAGCCTGAATGCAGCCTCTCTTTCTTTACCGCTGAAATTAGCTTGGGCGATAATCCCGATGGAGTGTGTTCCTTTTGAACCGTGCTCGGTGTCGACTGTTACCCAGTCGGAGCCTTTATACTCGGTCTCCGGGCTAGTCTCGGGAGCGATATACCAATCGTCTGATACAGTAAATTCGATACTGTTTGGCTTTTGGGTCTCATCGGCCGATAGAACGACAATATCATTAACCAACTCGATTGAATAAGGCTCATCGTCTTTATTTTTGTCCGAAAGATCAAGACAGGCTGTTAAGAGTGCTACTGAAAAAAATAAGGTAAAAATGTAAATGAAAGATTTCATAGAATCCTTTTTGTTGGGAAATATTTTTTTAATTATGTTTTGCAAATATAACTCAAAAAAAAGTGTAATAAGAAAGTTTCTGTCGTTTTTTATATAATCCTCTTTGAGGAGCTGTTTGGCAAGGTTACTTGTATATCTTTTTGAGGGTTGGAATTTGTCTTTTCTTTTCGGGGCGCTTTTTGAGGAATCATTTATTAGCGAAAGATAATACCATAATAGGGAAACTTCTAAATAAAGTTTGTCGCTGCTATTCTTTACGCTATATTTGCAGAAATAAATCAGAATAGTTCTTTTTAATGAAACCGAAAACCGAAATTATACTTATTAATATATCGGGTGACGATAAACCGGGAGTAACGACCGCTTTGGCAGAAGTGTTAGCCCGGTACGATGCTTTTATTTTGGATATCGGGCAGGCCGATATTCACCATACGCTTTCGTTGGGAATATTATTTAAAACTGACGAAACCAAATCGGGCGATATACTTAAAGATCTCCTGTTCAAGGCCTATGAGCTTGATGTGAACATTCGTTTCTCTCCTATTAGTGAAGAGGAATATACGCGTTGGGTGGGGTTGCAGGGAAAGAACCGCTATATCATTACGATATTGGGGCGTTGTATTACAGCCCGTCAGATAGGTGAGGTCACCCGTATTGTGGCAGAGCAAGGATTAAATATCGATGCCATTCAACGACTTACGGGACGTATTCCGCTCGATGAAACGGTTCGGCCTCCCAAATCATGTATTGAGTTATCTGTGAGGGGTACGCCGAGAGATAAAGTGGCTATGCAGTCCGAGTTCATGCAACTTTCTGCACATTTGGGCATGGATATATCTTTGCAGGAAGATAGTATATATCGCCGTTGTCGTCGGTTGATCTGTTTCGATATGGATTCTACACTAATAGAAACCGAGGTTATCGACGAGTTGGCAGTGAGAGCCGGGGTAGGTGACGAAGTGAAAGCGATTACCGAGTCGGCTATGCGAGGGGAGATCGATTTTTGCGAGAGTTTCGCACGACGTGTCGGTCTGTTGAAAGGACTCGACGAATCGGTCTTGAAAGAAGTGGCTGAATCGCTTCCCGTCACCGAGGGCGTGGATCGTCTGATGCAAGTGTTGAAACGGGCAGGATTCAAAATTGCTATTCTTTCGGGTGGATTTACCTATTTCGGAAACTATTTGAAACAACGTTATGGAATCGATTATGTGTATGCCAATGAGTTGGAGATAATCGATGGGAAATTGACGGGACGTTATGTCGGCGATATTGTCGATGGGCGTCGAAAGGCTGAGTTGTTGAAATTGATAGCACAGGTAGAAAACGTGGATATAGCTCAGACGATAGCTGTCGGAGATGGGGCGAATGACTTGCCTATGTTGAGTACGGCAGGTTTAGGTATCGCTTATCATGCTAAACCGAAAGTGAAGGAAAACGCTAGCCAGTCTATATCGACGATAGGCCTCGATGGTGTTCTCTATTTTATCGGATTTAAAGATTCGTTTATTTCCGAAGCCAATTGATGAGTATATTTTGCCGGGTTGTTGCAAATGATAATATGAATTATGAAACGAATTTTGTCGATTCTCTTTACAGTGATCTGCGGATTGGCTTGTGTGCAGGCCCAGACCGTGGGTTTGGTTTTGAGCGGAGGCGGAGCTAAGGGAATAGCGCATATAGGTATTATCAAAGCTCTCGAAGAAAATAATGTGCCCATCGATTATGTAGCCGGTACGTCGATGGGGGCTATTGTGGGGGCATGGTATGCTATGGGATATACCCCCGACGAAATGCTGGATTTGATTCTTTCCGAAGATTTCAACTTGTGGTCTCGTGGAATTTTTGACAAAAGATACGTCTATTATTTTAAGAAACCCGATCCTACTCCCGAGATCGTTACATTTAATGTCGCTTTACAAGACTCGACTAAATTCGAACCGCATTTCTTGCCTAATAGCCTCATCAATCCGTTCCCTATGAATTATGCGTTCATGAGTATATTTGCACCTTATTCGGCACAGTGCGAAGGGAATTTCGATAATTTATTCGTTCCGTTTCGAGCGGTTGCCTCCGATGTATATCACAAGCGAGAAGTCATATTGAGGAATGGTGATTTGGGTGATGCCGTGAGAGCTTCCATGAGTTTCCCTTTCGTATTCAAACCGATTGAAATCGACAGCGTATTGGTCTATGACGGCGGTATTTATAATAATTTCCCTGTCGATGTGATGAAGTCCGATTTTAATCCCGATATCATCATCGGGAGTATTGTTGCCGCTAAACTGGATAAACCCAAAGAAGACGATTTGATGAATCAAATCGAGAATATGGTCATGCAAAAAAGCGATTATACTCTCGATCCCGAAGATGGGATTTTGATGCGTTTCAATTTGAGTGATGTAGGACTTCTCGACTTTCCCAAAGCACGGCAAATTGCCAAGATAGGATATGACCGTACGATAGCTATGATGGATTCTATCAAAAGTCGTATTCCCAGAGAACTATCTCAGGACACCCGCCAATTGCAGCGAATGGTTTTCAAAAGTAAAACCCCCGACCTTGTATTTGATAAAGTTTCGGTAGAGGGAGGGAATCATCAACAACGGGAGTATATTCGTCGGCAATTCGATTCAGATGAACCTTTTTCCGATGAGCAGGCTAAGGCTGCTTACTATAAAACCATATCCGATGGGAAAATATCCGATTTGATACCTCATGCCCGATACGACAAGGAAAGTGGCATGTTCAATCTCGATATTAAAGCAAAAGTGCACGATCAACTGGCGATAGGAATGGGAGGATTTATTTCGTCGACTAGTTCCAATCAAATATATATAGGTGCACACTATCGCACGGTAAGCCTCAATTCTCTCGATCTCGATTTAGGTGGGCAAATAGGACAGTCTTATACTTCCGGCATGTTATCGGCTCGTTTCGATTTGAAGACCGTTATACCTATGTATCTGAAACTGCAAGCTGTGGCTTCTAAACAAAAGTTTTATCAAAATGAAACGTTGTTTTATTCCGACCGTATGCCCTCTTTTATCACACAATCCGAGCAATATGTGAAGTTACGGTTGGGGTTGCCGTTTTTGACCGGTTCGAAAGCTGTCGTTTCTGTTGGATATGGTTCGATGAACGATAAGTATTACCAATCCAATACGGTAGATTTTTCCAAGAATGAACAGGATCGCAGTCGTTATAACTTGCTTGTAGCATCGATGAAATTCGATCAAAATAATTTGAATAATTACATGTACCCCACCTCTGGTACAGATTGTTCCGTATTAGGGCTATTGGCGTATGGAAAAGAACGATTCAAACCATATAACTCGAATTTGCAACCACATAGCAAACAGACACTTTCGTGGTTACAGATAGAAGGAAATATTCATACCTATTTCCCTTTGGGAAATAAATTCGTGTTGGGTGTTCGGGGAAAAGCCGTGGTATCGAGTAAAGGACTGTTGAGTAATTATACTTCCACACTAATCCAAGCACCGGCATTTACTCCTACTCCGCATAGTAAAACTATCTTCAATCCAGCTTTTCGTTCCACACAATATTTGGCTGCGGGAGTGATACCCATTTGGAAAATCCTGAATAATTTGCAATTTCGCAATGAGTTCTATGTTTTTGCTCCATTTCGGCAGATTTACGAAGGTGAAAATATGGTTCCCTATTATGGAAAAGCCTTTACGAAGTATCATTTTATGGGCGAGAGTTCCTTAGTGCTCGATCTCTCTTTCGCTTCGATTAGTCTTTATGCCAATTACTATGATTATCCAGCACGTAACTGGAACTTCGGTATAAATATCGGTCTGTTGGTATTCAATCCTAAATTCTTGGAATAAGAAAAAATCTATTTATCTGAAAATGGGTACGATAGAAAAAAATCATATATTAGAGGTAAAAAAATAAGATAAAAAGATACGTCGGAATAAAATTATTCCTATCTTTGCAACCGCAAACGGCTCCGTAGCTTAACTGAATAGAGCATCTGACTACGGATCAGAAGGTTACAGGTTTGAATCCTGTCGGAGTCACTCAATGCAAGGTTGTTCAAGCGAGAACAACTATATGAAAAAACAGATTTGGAAATGGCTCCGTAGCTTAACTGAATAGAGCATCTGACTACGGATCAGAAGGTTACAGGTTTGAATCCTGTCGGAGTCACAAAAAGGGTCCCATATAATCTATATGAGACCCTTTCTTTTTGGAATTCTGTCCTTATTTTTAGCTCTCTTATTTCCGATTTCGTTGGAATAAGAGGGGATTTAATGTTCGTCTAAAATCTCGTTACTATCTTCTTCGCTATTTCCGTCGTCTTTTTGAGAAGCTGGTTTAACCACCCATGCGCTCAATTCATATAATGCATATAAGGGAACGAATACGACAGACAAAGTAAATGGGTCGCTCGATGGTGTGATAAACGCAGCTAATATAAGTAGTATGACGATAGCATGTCGGCGATAAGTTTTGAAAAAACGTCTTGTGATAAGCCCCATGTTCGACAACAACCAGCACAGCAGGGGTAATTCGAATACGAGTCCCATAATAAAATTAAGTGTGAGGAAGTTGCTCATGTATGAGTCCAGTGAGATTTGGTTAGGAATCATTTCGCTCACTTGGTACTCTGCCAAAAAACGCAACGTTAACGGAAATACAAGAAAATATCCCACTCCGATACCGATAAAGAACATGATATTTCCTGCGAGAAATGCCCCTCTGGCATGTCGTTTTTCGCCGGCGTATAATCCCGGACTGACGAAAGTCCACAGTTGATAGATGACATATGGAAACGCAAACAACAAGGCAATCCACATGGACGTGCTCATGTGGATAAAAAACTGGGAAGCTAATTGTATATTGATAAGTTTTACCTCGAAGTGGTCGTTGCAAAAATCCGGTAAGATGGACGTGTGTTGGCTCAGGTCACAAAGTAGCCGATATAATATGAAATCAGAATGGCAGGGTGCGAGGATAATGCTGTCGAATATTCGAGGCATGAGAGTGAAAAACACGACCGATAAGAGGATAATTGCACCGACCGAGCGTAGTATGACTCTGCGCAGGTCATCGACATGATCCCAAAAACTCATCTCTTTCAGCTCGTTATCCATGAATGTGTCGTGGCTCTACAAGTGTGGTAAAACCGTGAAATATCATTTATACATGAGAATGCAGAAATGATAATGATTATAATTATAGTGAACGATCGAGTAATTATTTCCCTTCTTCCTTTTTCTGTTCCTCGTTTTTGGAGACCGGGGCATTTATTTCCTCTTCGATTTCGTTCATTCCCTTTTTGAAACTACGTACACCCTTCCCGATACCGTGCATCAATTCCGGTATTTTTCTACCTCCAAAAAGAAGTAAAACCACTACCAATATAACAATAAGCTCTGTCGTACCGAGGTTACCGAAGAGTAAAAGTATTGCAGAAAATGTGTTCATTTATTTTATCGTTTAAGTATTATTTCGTTCAATGGGAACAAAATAAGAAAGAATATTTGTATAATACAACAAATCTATATCAAAATTGATTAACTTTGCAGCGATTTTTGAATAAGGAAAATTTTCCGTAATTAAAAAAGAAGAAAATGAAAGCATTTGTATTTCCCGGACAAGGGGCGCAATTTGTAGGTATGGGAAAAGACCTCTACGAAAATAACCCCGTAGCCAAAGAGATGTTCGATAAGGCCAACGAGATATTGGGCTTCAATATCACCGACCTGATGTTTAACGGAACAGACGAAGATTTGCGTCAGACCAAAGTTACTCAGCCTGCTATATTCCTGCACTCGGTAATTTTGGCAAAAACGATGGGTGACGATTTTAATCCCGATATGGTAGCCGGTCACTCGTTGGGTGAATTTTCGGCATTGGTAGCCGCCGGAGCACTTTCTTTCGAGGACGGTTTGCGTCTTGTCTCGGCTCGTGCGCAGGCTATGCAGAAAGCTTGTGAAAAAACACCGTCGACGATGGCGGCTGTGTTGGCTTTACCCGATGCGAAAGTAGAGGAATTGTGCGCTTCGGTAACCGAAGGTATCGTGGTTCCTGCCAATTATAATTGCCCGGGACAAATCGTTATATCGGGTTCTATCGAAGGTGTAGATGCTGCTTGTGCAAAGATGTTGGAGGCCGGTGCGAAACGGGCTTTGAAACTCAAAGTGGGTGGTGCTTTCCATTCTCCGCTAATGGAGCCGGCTCGTGCTGAATTGGCAGATGCCATCGCTCATACCGATTTCCATGCTCCGAAATGTCCTGTTTATCAGAATGTGAATGCAGAACCTCAAACCGATCCTGAAACGATTAAGAAGAACCTTATCGCTCAATTGACCGCTCCGGTACGTTGGACACAAACTGTCCAAAACATGATCGCCGCCGGAGCCGATACATTTGTCGAGGTAGGACCGGGAGCTGTACTGCAAGGTTTGGTAAAGAAAATTTCGTCGGAAGTAGCGACTTCGGGAATCCAGTAAGTCGTATACAATATTAGTAAAAGATCGGTAACGAAAGTTGCCGCTCTTTTTTTGTTTCCGGTTTATCGGGAAAATCGCTTTCTGATAAATTTGTTTTGCACATTGAGCTGTGAGGGAGTTTGGCGAGAAAAGTGAACATGTTTGCTTTGTCTTTCTCTCACCTTGTACTATCTTTGCAAAGTTGCGAAGACGGGCTGTGGTTCGGCATAATCAAATAAATTTGCTTCTGCGCTCACCTTGCACTATCTTTGCATAATCAAAAGAATTGTGATATGAACCTCTTCAATGATTTTCTGAATACTATTTCGGATACAGAGGTTACGACGACCTCGGCTATATTCAAGTTGATGCTGAGTTTGTTGTTGGGGGGTATCGTGGGCTTTGAGCGAAAGCGGAAAGGCCAAGTAGCCGGTGCTCGTACATTTGCGCTCATCTCTATGGGTGCAACGTTGGCGATGATTATCTCTATCTATATTCCACAGGTTTATTTGGGATTGAAAAACGGAGACCCGGGACGAGTTGCCGCACAAGTGATTACAGGTGTCGGTTTCTTGGGTGCGGGAGCCATCATTCAAACAAAAGGTTCGATACGAGGTCTGACCACAGCTGCCGGTATTTGGATGGTGGCGGCTTTGGGTTTGGCGGTAGGTGTAGGTCTTTATGTTATTGCGGTTATTTCGACCATATTGATATTGTTCACATTGGTGAGTTTGGAACAATATGAACGTCGGACGAATTTAGACCGGGAAGGAAAAATTATACATTTGAAAGCGGCCGAGATTGTCGAGGATTTGACCCGGTATGAAAAATTATTGGGTGAGTATAAGGTTTCGTTACACAATGTGTTGGTAGAATATAATTATTCGGAACAGAAGACCGATTTGAAATTTATCGTTTTGTCTCGGTCTACGACCGATTTTGTTTCTCTTTTTTCCCATATGCGTAATATTTACCGAACGGAATATATTTCACTTCAAAACGAGATTTGATTATGGAATTGGATGCCCTCATTACCGATTTGGCTCTTATTTTGATTGTGGCTGGGGTAGTGACATTACTTTTCAAGAAATTGAAACAGCCCGTTGTATTGGGTTATATTGTCGCCGGTTTTTTAGTGGGTCCCAATTTCGTTTTTTTCCCTACCATAGTAGATGAGGGAGATATAAATTTATGGGCAGAACTGGGTATCATTGTACTTCTGTTTTCTTTGGGATTGGAATTCAGCTTTAAAAAACTTTTTCAAGTAGGGGCATCGGCCGTTCTTACAGCGCTAGTCGTTGTATCGGGTATGATGCTGGCAGGCTACGGAGCCGGTCGGTTATTACATTTTACGTATCTCGACAGTATCTTTTTGGGAGCCATGTTATCCATGTCGTCGACGACGATTATCATCAAGGCCTTTACCGATTTGAATTTACGCAAGAAGGCTTTTACGAATTTAGTTTTTGGTGTGTTGATCGTGGAAGATTTGTTTGCCGTGGTGATGATGGTGATACTTTCTTCTATTGCCGTGAAGAACTCGTTCGAAGGGGCGGAATTGTTAGAGAGTATCGCTAAATTGGTCTTTTTCCTGATTATTTGGTTTGTTGTGGGAATCTCCATATTACCTCTGATTCTGAAAAAAACACGTAAGTTTTTAAATGACGAGACTTTGTTGGTCGTTTCTATGGGGCTCTGTCTGGGTATGGTCGTTTTGGCTACTTATGCCGGATTTTCTTCTGCTTTGGGCGCTTTTGTCATGGGATCTATATTAGCCGGTACGAACGAAGCCGAACGGATAGAGAAAGTCGTTCAACCGGTAAAGGACCTGTTTGGAGCCATATTTTTCGTATCGGTAGGTATGTTGGTCAGCCCGGCGGCTCTCAGTCAATATGCATTGCCTATCTGTTTGCTCTCTATTGTTGTTATTGTAGGACAGATATTCTTCGGTACGGTGGGTATGTTGGCTTCGGGACAGACTTTGAAAATATCAATACAATCGGGGTTCAGTTTATCTCAAATCGGTGAGTTCGCTTTTATTATAGCCTCGTTGGGAATGTCGTTGAATGTGATCGACAAATTTCTGTATCCGATAGTTGTGGCAGTATCGGTGATAACTACTTTTTTGACTCCTTATTGTATTCGGTTGGCCGACCCTGCTTATAGTTGGATTGAGCGACGTTTGCCGGAGAGGTGGCTTGCAGCTATCGACCGTTATAGTCAGAGCCGAACCGAAATAAAGCCTCATAAGGCAGTATGGAAAGAGGCTATTGCACAATATTTGTGGAGAGTACTGCTTTATTCGTCGCTGATCGTAGCGATAATTATGGTCTCTAAAATGTGGTTTATACCGTTGATGGTGGAAATTTTGCCTGAGTGGGGGCGTATGATCGCCGCTATCGTAACTTTTGTAGTGATGTCGCCGTTCTTGTGGGCTTTGATGGTTAAGGAGGTAAGCATGTCCTTGATAAGGAAATTGGGAGAGGGGAGTGTAAACCGGGTTCCATTGACTTTGATGATAGTTTTCCGCATATTGCTGGCTTTGTTTTTCGTTATATATTATCTTTCTATCGTCCACTCTCAACGTACCGGTGTGTTGTTGGGACTGGGCATATTCATTGTTGTTCTCATTTTATTGTCTAAGCGCATACAGAAGCAGTTCATGCGTATCGAAAATATATTTATGGATAACTTGAACGAAAGGGAATTGCGAAAGACAGGACGGAATACGAGCTTGGTGAGCGATATGCATTTGGCCTATATGGATGTAAATGCTGACTGTCCGTTTGCCGGGCGTCGCCTAATGGATTCCGATTTACGCAAAGAATATGGAATCAATGTCGTAAGTATTCAGAGGGGAACTCGGCGAATCAATATCCCGAAGGGGGAAACCCGAATTTTTCCGGGAGATACGATCGGTGTTATTGGAACAGATGATCAGATTCAATCTTTGCTTACCGTAGTGGAAGGTAGTGAATCGCCCGAAGAGGAAACCGATAACAGGGAAGTCACATTTACGCATGTTGTTGTTCCCGGGAATTCGCCGTTGATCGGGCAAACGAGCTCGTCGTTGAGCATTCGTAATAAGAATAATTGCCTCGTTGTGGGAATAGAACGTGCAGACGGAACATTTCATCAGCCCGACGGACAAACTTGTTTTGAGGCGCACGATGTGATTTGGCTTGTCGGGGAGCCGGATAATATCAAACAGTTGATTCAGGATAAAATAGAAAATCATATACAACATACATAAAGACCTACGATTATGCAGGAAAAAATTATTATTCTCGATTTCGGTTCTCAATACACGCAGTTGATTGCCCGTCGGTTGCGGGAGCTGAACACGTATTGCGAAATCTTGCCGTACAATAAATTCCCTTACGGAGAAGAGGGAATTAAAGGAGTGATTCTCTCGGGGAGTCCCTATTCGGTGAACGATCCTAATGCCCTTTTTGTCGATTTGAGTCGTATCCGTGGTGTCTATCCGGTACTTGGCGTTTGTTACGGGGCGCAGTTTTTGGCTCATACGTCGGGGGGAAAGGTCGAGTCTGCCGATACCCGGGAATATGGTCGTGCCAATTTGGCTTGGCATGATGAGAACGATCCCCTCATGCGCGGTGTGCGGGAGAATTCCACCGTATGGATGTCGCATGGCGATTCTATTACGGTAATTCCCTCTACCTTCACCCTTGTGGCCAGTACCCATGAAGTAAAGACAGCGGCTTTTCATATCGAGGGCGAACCGACATGGGGTGTACAGTTCCACCCAGAGGTATATCACAGTGAAGACGGCACGCTTCTGCTGACGAATTTCGTACGTGATATCTGTCACTGTGATATGGACTGGACACCGGCATCGTTTATCGAACATACGGTAGCGGAATTAAGTACGAAATTGGGAGACGATAAAGTGGTATTGGCTTTGTCGGGAGGTGTCGATTCTACTGTGGCTGCCGTGTTGCTTAACAAGGCGATCGGTAATCACCTTACCTGTATCTTCGTCGATAACGGTTTGTTGCGGAAAAACGAGTTTGAGAGCGTTCTTGCCAACTACAAGGATATGGGGCTCAATGTCTTGGGCATAGATGCTAAGGATTATTTTTACGAACAGTTGAAGGGGGTGACCGAGCCGGAAAAGAAACGGAAAATTATCGGTAAAGGTTTTATTGATATTTTCGATCGCGAGGCTCGTAAGCTGACCGATATAAAATGGTTGGCGCAAGGTACTATTTATCCCGACGTGATCGAATCGCTTTCGATTACGGGTATGACTATCAAATCGCACCATAATGTGGGAGGATTACCCGAGAAGATGAATTTGAAACTGGTGGAGCCGTTGCGTCTGCTGTTTAAAGACGAGGTGCGCCGGGTCGGTCGGGAACTGGGTATCAGCGAGAAACTCATCGGACGTCACCCTTTCCCCGGTCCCGGATTGGCTGTCCGTATACTTGGAGATATCACACCCGAGAAGGTACATATCTTGCAGGAGGCAGATCATATTTTCATACAAGGACTTATCGACAACGACCTGTATAATAAAGTGTGGCAGGCGGGAGTCGTTTTGTTGCCGGTACAGTCGGTAGGGGTGATGGGCGACGAACGGACATACGAGCGGGCTGTCGCCCTCCGAGCCGTTCTTTCGACCGACGGTATGACTGCCGATTGGGCTCATTTGCCTTATGAGTTCCTTGCCAAGGTATCTAACGACATTATTAACAAGGTGCGTGGCGTGAATCGGGTTGTTTACGACATCAGTTCTAAACCGCCTTCGACTATCGAGTGGGAATAGTCGATAGATTTCGGAATTTATAAAACAAGCGGAGCCAATTTCCATTTGAGGAAATTGGCTCCGCTTCTGCATTATGGAGAAAGATTGAATTTATTTTTTCTCGGTAAGAGTGAACCTGATTGTACCGGCATTGACTAAATCTTCGTGGAAAATGAATCGTCCTTTATGTTTTTTTCCGTTTACCGTGATACGGTCGGTGTAGATAGCCTTCGGAGAAGGCCGTTCGCACTCGATGACCAGGGTGTCTTGGGTATAATAACGAGGATCGAGATGGAGTATAATCTTGTCGAAGGCAGGAGCTACGAGGGTATAACGGGGTATTCCCGGACAATCGGGATAAAGTCCCATCATACTGAATACGGCCCATGCTGACATCGTTCCTGTGTCGTCATTGCCGGGTATGCCATCGGGTTGATTCTTGAAGTATTTTTTCAAGAGCGAGTTGACTAGCGAGTCGGTTCTCCATTCTTCACCTTTGACTTGGGCAAAAAGGTAGGGGTAAGTGATGTCTGGCTCATTTGCCGGATCGTAGAAATTTTCATCGAATACTTTGCGCAACTTGGCGGCGAATTTCTTTTCTCCTCCCATCAATCGTTTTAGCCCGTCGATGTCGTGGGGGACATAGAAGGTGTAATTCCATGCGTTGCCTTCGTGGAATCCGGGAGCTGGTTCGAAGTTGAGACCTTGCAGGGGATCGAACGGCGTGTAGAACGAGCCGTCTGGCAGTATGGGACGCAGTGTCCCGAATTCTTTGCAATAGTAGTGTTTGTAGCCCAACGAACGTTTGGCGAAGGTTTGGGCATCTTCTTTGTGCCCTAAACTTTCGGCGAAGCGGGAGAGTGCGAAATCTGCCAGATAGTATTCGAGGGCGTGGGATACGGAGTTGTCGAATTGCTCGCGTAAGGGTACATATCCCAGTTTCATGTAGTCGTCGTTATCGGTGCGTAAAATATTTTCGCTACCGGGAGCAGTCGCCGATTTTACCATCGCCTCATAGGCTGTTTCTGCATCGAAGTTTTTAAGTCCTCGCAACCATGTGTCCGCCAACATAATGATAGCCGGATCTCCCGACATGGTGAGCGTTTCGTTTCCATAAAGTTCCCAGCGAGGTAACCAACCCCATTCTTTGTACATGTCGATGAGGGTCTGTACCATGTCGAGTTGCTTTTGGGGATAAGCGAGGGTAAAGAATGGGTGTACGTTGCGGAATGTATCCCATAGCGAGAAGACGGTGTAGCGATCGTGCCGGGTGGTGAGTATCTTGTCGCTCTCCATAGCGGGATATTGCCCATTGACATCTTGGAGAATGTTGGGGTGAATAAACATGTGGTATAGTGCCGTATAGAAGATGGTTTTTTGTTCATCGGAACCTCCTTCTACTTCTATTCGGGAGAGTATATCGTTCCATTGATTCCGGGCATCGAGGCACACTTTGTCGAATTGGAATCCTTGCTGCTCACTGTCGAGGTTTTGGCGGGCATTCTCGATGCTGACGAACGATACGCCCATTTGTACTTGAATCTGTTCTCCGGGTTTGGTATCGTAGGAGAAGAATACTCCTATGTCATCGCCCGACATTTCTTTGGTGTACCGGGTGTAGATTTTGTACTTCCCGTTATCGGGATCCCATTCGGCCTCTACACCGGTCATAGGTCTTTGTTTTTTCCAGTATCCCGATTGTAGGGGCTTTTTGTCGACCCGTATCACGAAGTAGATAGGGAATACTCCCTGCCGGTTGTAGTAACAAAATCCACCGAGGAGCTTGCTACCTTCGTATTCGGTATCGCTTACTTTACGGACGGTCGCTCCACTCTCGTTGGTGAGTCCTTCTCCTAAATTGAGCAATATGTGGCTTTCACCGCCCGGGTAGGTGAATCGGGCGATGGAGGTGCGGGGTGTAGCACTCACTTCTGTATCGATACCGTAGCGAGTGAGCTGGTTGGCATAGTAGCCCGGGTGAGCTTCTTCTAAAGCGTATTCACTACCGTATTGCTTGTAATCGACATTGAGTTTTCCGTTTGTCGGCATTAATAGGAGTGACCCTAATTCGGGGCAGCCCACGCCGCTAAGGTTTACATGAGAAAATCCGGTAAAAAATGTGTTGTGGTATTCGTAGGGAGTGGACCACCAGCGTGCATCTTTGTCATATACGTTTTTGTCGGAACCCATTACATTGAATGGTGTGACCGACATAAGGCCGTTAGGACAGATTGCACCCGGATTCGTCGTTCCGAAGTTCGTTGTTCCGATGAAGGGGTTTACATAAGCGACAGGCTCGTCTGCCGATAGTGTGGCGGACGAGACTGTCATTATGATTCCCGCAACGATGAGATTGCGAATGTTCATAAAAAATCAGATTGTTGAGTTCTTTTTGGTAAATTCGATGATTTCCGAAATATATCCGAATGCCATTCCCACGACTGTGTCGGCCGCGCCGTAATAGACCGCTACTCGATCTTCGTCGTGAAGGGCTGCACAAGGGAATATAACGTTGGGTACGTCGCCTTGCATCTCGTAGGGCATTGCCGGAGCAAGGAGATAGGGTTGTGTACGATAAAGTACTTTGGAGGGGTCTTCACGGTCGAGAATTGCCGCTCCCATAGAGTAACGGAATCCGTTACAAGTGGTAATGACACCGTGGTAGAACATGAGCCAGCCTTCGTCGGTGAGGATAGGGATAGGGCCAGCACCTACTTTGGTACATTGCCAAGCGCTCACGGGGAAAGGTGTGGGAGAGAGTACGTGCCGATGTTCTCCCCAAAATTTCATGTCGGGGCTGTAACTGATATAAATATCGCCGAACGGAGTGTGTCCGCTGTCACTCGGTCGGCTCAATAAGGCATATTTCCCATTGATCTTTTGCGGAAACAGTACTCCATTGCGATTAAAAGGCAGAAGGGCGTTTTCACATTGGAAAAACTCTTTGAAATCGAATGTGTAGCCTACACCGATGGTCGGACCGTAGTAGCCGTTACACCATGTGATCCAGTAACGGTCTTCGATCCAAGTGACACGGGGATCATACTTGTATTCAGATTCTATCATATCGGTATTTCCTGCTTTGAATTTAATGGGCTCATGTTCGATGTCCCAATGAATACCGTCTTTGCTGAATCCTGCAAAGATATTCATTTGCACGGCTTTGTTATCGCAACGGAATACTCCGGCGAACCCGTCTTCAAAAGGTACTACGGCACTGTTAAAGATGCTGTTGGAAGAGGGGATATGGTAGCGGTCGATTACCGGATTTTTCGAATAACGCCACATGACGTCCGCACATCCTGCCGGACGGTCTTCCCAGGGCATAACCATTTTTTTTGTCATATCGTTTTTTCTTTTTTAATGTATATGTGTTTAATGTTTAATCGCGATTGAACGTAGATCTGTTTTTTGTCATCGATTACTTTCTTTCTTCGAATCATCGTAGGTGAACGGAATGAAGTAGGTGATTAGTAACGATGGTATTGTAGCCAACAATACATAGATAAAGAATCTTTCATAGCCTAGCCAATCACTGAAAAATCCACTCATCATACCTGGAAGCATGACACCGAGGTTCATAATACCCGAAGCGAAAGCGTAGTGTGACATTTGGTGTTTGCCCGGCGCTATCTGTTGCATCATGAAGAGTGTGAGACCCACGAATCCGAATCCATAACCAAAATATTCGATAACGATACCGGTTCCTATCAGATAGAGATTTTCGGGCTGGAATATGGCTAATAATGTGTAGGCTACGAATGGAAAGTTGAATACGCAACAGAGGGTGAAAAGCGTTTTCTTCAATCCTCGACGCGAAACGTAAACTCCTGCTAACAATGAGCCTAAAACAAACGCAGCTGAACCGAACACTCCATTCAATGTGCCGATTTCGGTAAGCGAAAGTCCCAATCCGCCGATATCGCGTGAAGAACGCAGAAATAGCGGAGCGATTTTCATGATAAATCCTTCTGCAAAGCGGTAGAGTATGATGAAACAGATATAGTAAAAGATGTGTTTCTTGGTAAAGAAGTTTTTAATGACCTCCCATAGCTCTTTCGCCACATCGGCGCTTGAACGCTTTTCTTGGTTCGGTACTTGTGTGGAAGGGAGTACTTTTGAGTGGTATAGCCCCAATAGCAACAACAGTGCCGAAATGATGATAAAAATAATCATCCACGCTTCTTTATAGGCGGGCATATTCGCTTGAATAGAGGCTCCTTCGGATGCGCCGAAATGTTCGGCTAGCATTCCCGCTGCTGCTACCAATCCACCGTTGGCTACTAATTTCGCAATGTTGTAGAAAGCTCCTTGTAC
The DNA here is from genome assembly GCF_000296465.1 of Barnesiella intestinihominis YIT 11860. Lineage (NCBI taxonomy): Bacteria > Pseudomonadati > Bacteroidota > Bacteroidia > Bacteroidales > Barnesiellaceae > Barnesiella > Barnesiella intestinihominis. The sequence continues at coordinate 406,307 of NZ_JH815203.1, read as the reverse complement.
ACCGATGTATTTTGCTTGATCTTCGGGAGATAGTTCGGCCATATAGACGCCGTCACAAGCTATATCATGCGTGGCTCCACTCAAAGCGATGACTGCCATCGTGGAGATACTGATCGCGAAAAAATAGTCGAAGTTCAATGAGAGAGCTACTATACCGAATAATAACCCACTCAGTAACTGAGTGACGACAACGAAAAATTTTTTCGTACGATACATTTCTAAAAAAGGACTCCAAAGGAACTTTAATGTCCACGGTAACATGATGACAGAAGTCCAAAAGGCAATTTGGGTATCGGATATTCCTAAGTCCTTGAACATGAACGTGGAAACGAGATTTACCGCTATAAAAGGAAGCCCCATGGCAAAATATGCCGTGGGGACCCATGCAATAGGATTTATCGATTTTTCTTTACTAACCTTCTTCATTTTCCCAGATTTTGTCTTTTTCTGTTCTATAAATGAGATATCGATTATTTGATTCTGATTTCATCGGTGAATAACCAGCCTCCGGTAATGCCGTTCGATAATGCCTTGTAGCGGATATAGCGAGCTTTTGCATTACCTTCCCAACCGAATTCTTTGAATTGAAGCGTTTCGATGTCGGGTGAAATGTCATTGTCGACAGTCGCGAGGGTATCGTAATGTTCTCCATCGACAGAGCTCGATATGATAACTTGTTTGGGTAACCATACATAGGGACCTTTAAGCTGTATGAATTCGGCACAGACTTGTTTGATGTCGGTTTCTTTACCGAGATCAATCGTTACATCGAAATCACAATCGATAAAGCCTTGCCAACGGTCGTCGTTGTACATCCAACCACCCCGGACGCCATCGACCAATGTTTTCTCTCCCTGAGCGGCGTAATGATTGCTATAAGGATTGGCATAGGTTACTTTTTTCCCGATAGCCAGATGGTTTACCTTTTGGTATGATTCGGGTTTATCGCCTATTTCTTTTTCGAGAGGGAAAGGATTATAACCCTGTTCTCGAAGTATATTTACCGCTTGAAGGGCTCGGGTGTGGAAATTGTCCCACTTTTTGACCTCGGAAGGAGACCACCCGATTTCGGCGAGTGCCAATATCCGAGGATATATCATGTATTCGTAGTGTTCGGGTGTGGGTATGTGCTCGGTCCATACATTTCCTTGTACACCTAGAATAAGCTCGGCTTCTTTCGTGGAAAGCGAATCGGGGACCGGTTCGAAAGAGTAGACTTTTTCCAAAGTAAGATACCCGCCAATGGCCATCGGTTGAGTGTTGGGGGCATCTTGAAATGCATCGAGGTAGCAGTATTTACCGGGTGTCATGATGGCTTGGTTTCCGGCTTTTACAGCTTTGATGCCACCTTCTTCTCCCCGCCATGACATGACTGTGGCCGTAGGAGATAGCCCGCCTTCTATGATTTCGTCCCACCCGATGATTTTACGACCGTGATCGTTTAAGAACTTTTCAATACGGTGTATCATGTAACTTTGCAATTCGTCTACCGAATTTAAGTGCTCGTCGGCCATGCGCTTCTGACAACGGGGGCATGTCTTCCAACTACTTTTGCTTGCTTCGTCACCTCCGATGTGAATGTATTCAGAGGGGAAAAGGTCGATTACTTCGAGTAAGACGTTTTCGAGGAATTCGAAAGTTTTTTCGGTTCCTATGCAAAAGTCGGCATTGACATAGGGTTTACCGGAACAAGATAACTCTGGGTAAGTAGCCAATACTTCTTCGGAGTGTCCCGGCATTTCGATTTCGGGAATGATGGTGATATGACGTTCGGCAGCGTAAGCGACAACTTCCCGAATGTCGTCTTGTGTATAATATCCGCCGACGGCACGAGGATCGTCTTGCTCACAGAAAGTGCGACCTCCTACCCACCAGTCGTTTAATTTATCGAATGGCCTCCACGCTGCGAAAGAGGTGAGGCGGGGATATTTCTTTATTTCGATTCTCCAACCAGCACCGTCGGTCAAATGCCAATGCAACCGATTCATTTTGAAATAGGCCATCGCATTCAATTGTTTTTTGACAAACTCTTTATCAAAGAAGTGGCGCGAAACATCGAGGTGCAATCCCCGGTATGGGAAACGAGGGGAATCGTTGATCGTCAGAGCGGGAAGAGTTTTGTTATCGCCGTTATTCAACAGTTGCAGAAGTGTTTGGAGTCCGTAGAATATCCCAGTCTCGGTATTTGCCGACAGGCGAACACCTTTTTTATCGATTTCGATCCGATAGGCTTCATTTCCTGTCACGATGGAACTATCGCAGAGGTTCAATTCTATTCCGTTATTTCCGGTAGCCGATTCGGCAAAGGGAACGGAACCGAGCGATGTCCCTTCGAGATAGTCGGTCAGAGCTTGACGACTTTCTGCGGAGAGGTTTGTATAGAACTTGGTCTCGGGTGAAATTGTAAAATTTCCGCTGTGATACTCTACCGATCGAGGCATAGGTATAACATCTATTCCTTTTCGATCAGAACAACTGTTTCCGATAAGTAACAATGTAGAGAAGAGAACGGATTTGAATATATTATGTGTATTCATACGTTTCGGTAATAATCATTAGTTAACAGAAATTTCATCGACAAAAAGCCAACCTTTTTCACCTTTGGCTCCGTGCCATGCCGGTATTTTATCAGTGGTATCGATAACCACCCGGATTTTCGAGGCGGGGACGGCAGGAAATTCGCAGGTATATTCCCGCACTCCGTCTTGGTCTTGTTTTTGTGTTACCGGAATTTCGAGTTTCCCGATTTCGGTCATCGGGTTGTCTCCATTAGTCGCATAGACTTTTATTTGGGTGGGCGGGAAAATGTACTCGGAATATTGTACGAGCGACCCTATTTTGACCTGACTTATCGTTTGCGTTTTTCCTAAATCGATTGTTGCATCTAATGGCGTATTGATGAATCCGAGCCAACAACCGTTGCTGTAATTGAAATCTCCATGTATGCCATCGGTGAGTACACCGGCTCCTCCGAAAGTATATTTTTCACTGGGTGCATCTTTCAGTTGGGGCATGTGTCCTGTGGCTTTATTGAATTTGAAGGGGCGCACGAGTGTGCGGGTTTCGATGCCTTCGCGTACGACGATGGCTTTCAATGTGCAAGAATCATTTTCGGTACGGATTTCTATCGGCTCGGTATATCGGGTGCTGTTTGTCGTTGGTTCGGATCCATCGAGGGTATAGTAGATGGGTGCATTGCCTTGTGTGCGGAGTGTCGCTTCTATACAGCCTTTGGTTTCATTTACCGAGTATTCGCCTTTAACTTCGAGTATATGTTTGGCATAGTTGAGTCCCATTACATCGTAGATGGCAAGGATATGGCCTATATTATCGAGGAACCGGTCATAACTTTTGTTTTCGACTTGATCCCATTGTACTTCGCTCAGTGCTGCTAATCTGGGAAGTATCATGTATTCGAGGTGTTCGGGAGTAGTGATATATTCTGTCCAGATGTTAGCTTGTGTACCTAATATGAATTTGGCTTGTTCTTCTGTAAGACTTTCGGGTATGGGATTGAAATTGTAGACCATATCGACCGGATTATAACCGCCGATAGCCAAAGGCTCGTTTTGTGTATCTCGTGATTGATAATAGTCAAGATAAAGAGGTGCAGTCGGTGTCATGATGGCATAATGCCCTTGTTTCGCCGCTTCGACACCTCCGGCAACACCTCGCCATGACATAACAGTTGCATTGGTGGTGAGTCCGCCTTCGAGCATTTCGTCCCATCCGATAATTTCGCGTCCGTGTTCATTGAGGAATTTCTCTATCCGTTCGGTCGTATAACTTTGCAGATAGTGTTCGGCTTTACCATGTTCGTCGTCTTTGAGTCCTAATTTTTGGATACGGGCTTGGCAAGCAGGACATTTTTCCCATCGAATTTTGGGACATTCGTCACCTCCGATATGTATGTATTTCGAGGGAAATATATCTATGATTTCGAGCAAAACGTTTTCAATGAATTCGAATGTTTTTTCTTTTCCTACGCAGAGCACATCGTCACGGATACCCCACTGTCCGGAAACTTCGTACGGGCCACCCGTGCAACCTAATTCGGGATAAGAGGCCAATGCCGCCATCATGTGTCCAGGAAGGTCTATTTCGGGAATAATGGTAATACCCAAATCGGCGGCGTATTTTACCATATCGCGTAATTCGTCCTGTGTATAGAATCCACCATAGGGGGTCGTGTCGTAGTTATCCCATTCTTTACGAATCATGGTTTTGTTGCGGATACTGCCCACTTCGGTCAATCGTGGATATTTTTTTATTTCTACGCGCCAGCCTTGATCGTCGGTGAGATGCCAATGCAATGTATTTAGTTTGTGAACAGCCATTACGTTGAGAATCCGTTTTACTTCGTCCAATGTGAAGAAATGACGGGCAACGTCGAGGTGCATTCCCCGATATCCGAAACGGGGAGCATCGTTTATCGTGGTACAAGGAACCGACCAATTTTCATCTGCGGAGAGGGTTTCTCCATAGATAGCTACCGGAAGGAGTTGTTTAATGGTTTGTAGCGCATAGCGTACACCGTTGGGCGTAGCTGCGGTTATTTCGATTTTCTTTTTGCTTATGTTTAGCCGATAAGCTTCTTGGCTCATAGTCGTGTCGATTTTTACGACCATCATATTTTTACCTTCTTTTTCGGCTATTTTTAAGTCCTTGCCGGCTGTTTTACCGAATTGCTCTGCAAACTGAGCCAAGATTTCATTTACTTCGTCTCCACATTCCGGTGAAATAAAAATCTGTGTGTCGTCATCGAAAGAAAAGCGTCCCGACATCTGTTCCATGTCATTGGGATAGGGTATTAATTCATAACGGTTTGGGTTGTCTTCACTTTGGCAGGAGATTAAGGAGATTATCAAGGCCACAAGTGAGAGATAACGATTCATATTTTTCATAACTGTTTGGATTATGTGATGTTAATATCTGATTTCGTTTATTGTTTGACCGGGGTGTTTCCCATTTCCATTACAATTTTTCCGCCTTTCATAATGTCGCTATGCATGAAGAAAGGAGATTCGAGCAAGATATTATCAAGGCGAATGCTCTGTATATATTTATTGGTTCGGGAATTGTTGTTGGCGATAATTTCGAATACTTTCCCGTTGGGTAGATTTATGGTTACCTTATCGAAGATAGGACGACCGACAGAATATATGGGCGATCCGGGACATACTTGATAGAATCCCATCGCATTGAGCACATACCAAGCCGACATTTGACCGCAATCTTCGTTGCCCGACAATCCGTTGGGGTTGTTGAAGTATTGGGTATGGAGAATCGTATCGATCAACTGTTGGGTTTTCCACGATTGATTCACGTAGTTGTAAAGGTGAACGATGTGATGGCTAGGCTCGTTTCCGTGCGCGTATTGTCCGATGAGCCCCGATATATCCGAAGATACGAGAGGGCCTTCTATCTTTGATTCGGCGATAAAGAGAGAATCGAGTCGACCAATGAATTTTTCCTGACCTCCCATCAAGGTGATAAGTCCTTCTATATCGTGAGGAACGAACCAAGCCCATTGCCAAGCTGTCCCTTCGCAATAATCGTCATTGCGGTGGTCGGAGTAACGGGGATTAAATGGAACGTGCCAATTCCCTTTCAAGTCTTTGCCACGCATGAATCCGGTTTGCGAGTCGTAGTAATTGATGTATGATTTAGAGAGTGCCTTGTATTTTTCGTAAGTGGCCGTATCGCCAATTTCTTCTGCCAATCGAGCGATGCACCAATCGTTATAGGCGTATTCCAAACCTTTGGCTACCGACTCGTTTTCTTTTTCGTAGGGAACATAACCTATTTTATTTTTGTAGTATTTAGAAATGGGAACCAACCCGTTGACCATTCTGCTCGATGCGATAATACCGGTCGTATCATATACCGAGCTGCGGATACAGGCTTCGAGCAATTCTTTTCCATCGATTTTGTCGAATCCCTTCATATATGCGTCGACGATTACGGGGATAGCATGATAACCAATCATCGTAGCCGTGTAATTCCCTGCTAATTCCCACATGGGCAGAATACCCCCTTCGTGGTATTTTTGCATAAGAGACATCACCAATTTTTCATTTAAATCGGGTTTGATGATGGTCAATAGCGGATGCAATGCACGAAAAGTATCCCATAGGGAATAAACCGTGTATATTTCTTTGCCGGATTTGGTTTGATGTATCATTTGGTCGAGCCCACGATAGCGTCCGTCCGCATCGGAAAAAAGGCTGGGGTGTATAGCCGTGTGGTATAGTGCTGTGTAGAATATCTGTTTTTGGGTTTCGTTATTGCCTTCGACTTGAATGGTTTCCAAGTAGTCGTTCCACTTATTTTGTGTAGCGGTCATTATACTGTCGAAGTCCCAAGATGGAATTTCGGTTTCGACATTCCGCTGTGCTCCTTTTATATCTACGGCCGATATACCTACTTTTACAAGCACTTCTTCGTTTTGTGCCGTCGGGAATTGGAGCAGTGCTTTTTTCTGTTCCAATTTACAGGATTTTCCATCGCGCACGATATCGATGACCGTGTCGACGATATGGCAAGTGAATGGTTTGGAAAATTTCATGTAAAAGCCTATACATTGATTTTCCGCCCAGCCTTTGGTCTTTTTCCACCCGACTATTTCGGTATCGCTGAGCGAGGCGAGCTTCATATCGATGTTTTCTTGTCCTTGTAGACTGTAATCCAAATCGACGATAAATCCTGCCTCTTTACTTTCGGGGAAACGATAACGGTGCAGGGCCGCCCGAGGTGTCGCCGTTAGTTCGGCTGTCACGTTGTAACGATCGAGTTCTACCGAATAGTATCCCGGTTTTGCCACTTCTTTGTAGTGCGAGAACGGTGAGGCATAGGCGGTTTGTTGGCAACCGTCTCCCAAGTAACGATAGTTTTGTTTTCCTACGGTGGGCATTAACAGAACGTCTCCGTAGTCTCCACAGCCCGTACCGCTCAGATGGGTATGAGAGAATCCGTTTATCGTGCTGTCGGAATAGTGATATCCCGAGCAGGCATCCCACCCGTATATACGGGTATCGGGACTGGGCTGTATCATTCCGTGGGGGGCCACGGGGCCGGGGAATGTGTGTCCGTGACCTCCCGTACCCACGAACGGGTTTACATAGTCGATGTATTGTAACTGCGTTTCTGTGAGGTTAGAACAGCTTGAAAAAAGCAGTAATCCCAAACCTATCCATAGCGTTGTTCGTTTCATGTCCTTTGTTTATATGTGATGATCTTTTTGTTCTATCTTTTTGCTTTTATCGTATTATTTTACAGGTCGATAAATTCTCGTTTGTATGCATAACTTGCACGATTAATATTTGTGGAATATTCGAGCCGAATGTTGTTTCAAAGATACATTTATTCACGTTAAAATGGTTTATTGTTTTTCCGTTTAAGTCGAATAAAATTATATTTTGTATCATATCGTCCGATTGTACGATCAGCCGATTATTGTTTGTATATATGGTTAGACCGTCTTTTTTCATGTTATTTATGGCGGTGGGTTTCCCCGGTTTTTCTACATAAGGAGTCCCAACGGGAAGTATTTCGTAAAGATTGGGAATATTCTCTTTGTTCCACTCTATTTTCACGGCTGTTACCGTATCTATTTCGTGGGTGTCTATGACTGTGCACAACGGTTCCAAAGACCCTTTTTCGATCCATTCGGAGCCATTGTTGACATATATTGACGGGAGTTTGCGAGTGGAATCGAAGATGGTATTGTGGAAAATTTCAATCGACTCTATCGTTATATTTTCGATAAAACGGTGCTCGATATATCCTGCTTCGCCAGCTTGGTAGTTGGTCGAAAGGTCTTTGTCGGCGAGGGTGGCTATTTGCACTCCGCTTTGGTCGGTCGTTTGGGTGTATTTTTCAGACATATCCGCTTTAAATTCGGCTACTTGTAACCAATAGCTACCTACGGTATTACGAATGATAAAGCGAACATATCGTGCCATGAGTCCGTTGGCATTGCAAGTAAACGAACGGGTAGAGTCGAGATAGCCGTTTGTAAATTCGGTTACCGTTTGCCATTGGTCGTTATCGGCGGAGACTTCTATCGCTGCGGTTCCTGAGAGCTGGTCGGTCTCTGTAAATGTGATGCTTATCTCGTAAATGGGCTGAGCCGAAGGGTAGGTGAGAAGAATATAATCGCCTGCGGCTTGTGCTTCGCTGCTCCAAAAGAATGTCGAGGAATTTCCATCGACGACGTTGTTTATGGAGTAAGATTGATATTGTGACATATTGGTGGATGCCTCGGCTTTGACTTCTACGGAGGTGAGGATACGGGAAACCGATAGTTGGTTAAAATCTACGGCGACTTCTTCTTCCGAAATATTCTTAATTCGGATATATGCGGTTTTTTGTTCTCTGATGGGTAATTGTATCGGAGTCCACTGTTTCCCATTTTCCGAAATCTCTACTCGAAGCGTTTTGTCGGCCGTGATTTCTTCCACATTTATTTTTTCGATGTTTCCGAAATAAATACCTAAGTATTCGTCTTTATCGAGATCGAGTCCGTTCAATCCGGTTAATCGGACCGTTTCGTTCTGAGCCGTCAATTCTACACCTTGCAAATTCTCGATGTTGGTAATTATTTGCAAACTGTCTTTTGTCGGCCATAATCCGGGGATACTGTTTCCTATTTTTTCTACCAAAAAGTCTGTAAACGGGCGCAAATGGCTATCTCCCGGCTTCACTTCATAGAATTTTTCGGTGGTCGAAGTTCCATATCCTTCGAGAGCGCTTACGAGATAGGTAGAGTCGGAGCTCATACCGGTGTATAGTTTTTTCAATCGCAGGTATTTTCCCCAACCTTCGGAACGGGACATGGAGTTTCCATATTCGAGCATATCCAATGCGTCGAGCGCTATCGTACTTATGTTTTTCAACTTGGCGTTCCAACAGCGAATGTCCTCATACATCAATCGGTAATCTCTGTGCGGACTGTCTTTTAAGGTTTCGATGTACGTGCAAGCCTGTTTGAGATTTTCCAGTTCGTTTCGCAACTTGTCGGATTCCGGCGGGAAACTTTCGCCGCCGAATTTCTCCATGAAATTGTCATAGAGCGTTATCATTTCTTCGTCCTCGACCAACGTGTTCGAGAAGCGGGCGAAGCATTTGATCGCTTCGGCAGTCTGCGTATCGCCGGGTTCGGCTATTCGGTGAAATACTTCTTCCCAGTTTTTACGAACGTCGAAAGCGTTGGGATTCCAGCTGTAATCGGCCGCTCCGAACAAAGCGATTTTCGAGGCTTGTGCTTGGCACATGGGATTTAGGATAAGCCCGTTGAGCGTATTGATTGCTCCGGGTTTTTCAATTGTCCAATGAGTCGTTAACTCCCGCATGTAGATACGGTCGTCATGATCGTCGTTTACCGGATTGTTCCACCACATGACCGGATTTCTTCCCACGCGTCCGGCCATATCGTCGATGGCCGAGGGGCGGATATTGGAGAAGCAGTCGTATCCGGTAAAGGCGATGACTACTTCGCTATCGACTTTTTTCAGGTTGTTTAGAGTGTAGGAAGCTCCGTAGTTGAGAGCGTAAGCCGTGGGGACGAAAAAAAGAGGTGCTACTTGGTCGTCGGTGTTGTCGGTAGTGTATCGTTCGCGTATTTTTACTTGTACTTCGTTGGCTAAATGAGCTTGCATGTCCCCACTGGGAGTGTAGGTCATGTCGTCGATGAAAACACCAAATCCCCGTACACCGAGATTATAAAGGTGATCGAATTTTTTCATGAGGGCGTCGATACCGGGAGCCATAGCCGATTCGTTCGAAAAACTGATTCCTTGTTGTAATCCGGGGTGTGCTGCCCAGATGAAATCGACGTTGCATGCTTTTGCTGCTTGCACCATTGTTTTCAAATCATCTTGGGTAATCATACCGAAAAACCGTTGTTGTTCGGTGAGCGAGGTAGGATAATCGTCCCTCCAATTACCGAGGTGGTAGGGATCCGATTTCGGTCCATACACGAATACGTTCATTTTGAATCGTTTACAAAATTCAAAAAGACTGATACGGTTTTCCACCGAGTAGGGGTGTCCGTAGAATCCTTCCACGATTCCCCGATATTGAGTGTGTGAATAATCTTCGAAAGTAATTTGACGGATCGAGTTGCCGTCAGTTTGCTCCAAAATTTGTTCGAGCGTGGCAAAGGCATAAAATTCGGAGCCTTTATCATTACCCAGAACGACGATGTCGCCGTGAGGGTGTCGGTCGTTTATTTGCAGGAGATAGGGGTCGAATTTATTATCTCCCGTGTCAAAAACGGCAAGGGGCAAATTGTTTTCTACGGCATAGCGGTCTGCTGCACCGTCCGAGCCGTTGATTCCTATGTAGAGGTTTGTATTCGTCTGCGACGGGTTTGTGGAGAATGCGATGGTATATCCTGCTTCTTCGAGTACTTCTTTCATGCGGTTGCGGGTCACTTCGCCGATTCCACTTTCGCAAATGACATTTATTTGTTGTGTGAGTTCTACCGTTTCTCCGGCCTCGCTGATTTTTTGAGGGGTAGGGTATATCGTGTAGGTTTGAGCATGGTTTTTACATAGTATCGTACCGAATACTAACAAAGCAAGCAGGGTGAATATGTTTCTCATCGCTAAATGTGTTTAAGCAAAAAGCTTTTGTTTTTGATATAAAAAAGATACAGACTTTTGTGTTTCATGGTTCGGCCGAATTGCGATATAGACCGGTAGGGTGTATTAAATCCCGACGAAATCGGGGCGAACCGTGGTATTTTTTGAAAACACCCCGCACTCACACGAGGCAGGCGGGTACGGGGTGTGGCCATGAAAACCTAATTATTTTTTGAAGCGAATGATTGTTGTGTTTTCGCTCATCGAAACCTTAGCCAAATAAATGCCAGCAGGAAGATTTTCGAGATTGGTTGTCATTTCGGTCGCTTCGGCAACTGCTGTTCCCAATAAATTATAGATAACAGCCGTTGCGCCTTGCGGCATATAGAGCACCTTGTCGTTGTAGTAAGCAGTAGCCTCGGCCGTTACGTCTTCAACGCCCGTAGCGAGTTCGAAAGTCGCATTTACCGTTAAATTTTGGTCGGTAACTTTAATCGGGTCGTTTATGTTTTCGAGGGGGATATCGTTTACTGAAACCGAAGCAAATTTATATTTTTCACCGAGGTTAACAGCATAGAGGTTACTGTATGTTTTTACCGGGGCGGGAGATTCACCGATAGCAACATCGAAACGACGAAGTTCATAAGCAGCTTCTTCCTCGACCGGGGTGTTATAAGTCACTTCTACCGTAGAGCGCCCATTGGTTTTTTGCAAAGCATCTGCCATTGGGAAGTTACCACTGGTAACGGTTCCATTTTTACGATAATAAGCGTCGATGTCGCCGGCGAGATTTTCAACCGTTGTGGCATCGGCGGACTCGGGTAGGTAGTGGGCGACCAGTCCTTCGGCATCGGCTTTGGGTCCGAACATCGAGGCTTCTATTTCCTCGGGGGTGAGGGTTTTGTTCCATAATTGTACTTCCTCTACTTTACAAGGCATTTGGTTGTATTTGGAGTCCCCGATGGCGAAGTCGCAGGCATCGTAAAGCAACGCCAAGCCTCCGTCTTCTACTTCTTGCGAGATAGCCTCTTCTCCGTTTTTATATACTTTGAACGTTCTTCCGTCATTGCTGGTTACCAGCGAAATAAATGCAAATTCGCCCGGATAGAGTGTCGTGTTCTCAGATACGGCCGGAGTGGGAACACCCGGACAACCAGTCGAGTTTCCGTCCCATTTGCGATACCAAACGGCGAGTTTACCGTCTTTTACTCCCACGCCGTAGGAACCTTCGACAGCCCAAGTGATACTGTTTTGAACATGCCCCATGAGGACTCCGTTGTAGCCCATAGTAGAAATCCAAGCCGAGAAGGTGTAATTATGAGACCGTTGGTCGCTCTCCACTTGATTTTTGTCGGTGTTATGAGAGCCTAAAACAGTATCGCTGAACCGTAACTGACAGTCTCCTGCCTCACCGTATCCGGGAGCCGACATCAGCATGGCATCGCCGGTACTGGCGAGCTTCTTGAATTGTGCGGCAAAATTGGCATCGGCGCTAGCTACGAAGGTTTCGCTTGCATATATTTCGTCATTGTTTTTTATCGATACCAGTTCATAACCAGTCGAGGGCGCAGCTGCGACAGAAAGAACAGTACCTTCGGGTACTTGGGCTCCCGATTCGATCGGAGTCTCGCCGTTTTTAATCGTTAATGTTCCGTTTTCAGGGGTAGCGATGTTTATCGTATATCGTTGGATATTGTTTTTTACGGTTATTTTTATATCGTGATATATCCCTTCTTTGAAAGAGGGAGCATATGTATTGATATCGTCCATACTCGTAAATATCATACGGAACAGATAGACAGTTCCTTCTGCGGCATCTTGGGGTATGGTAATACTGGGAAGAGTACCATCGGGAGTAGGATTCGGATTGTCTTCTGCGTGTACAAGTACTCCGTTTGTCTCGTCATTATAAGGATTGCTTGGTCCCGGAACTCCACATTGCAAAAGCCGGGTTATTTCTTTTGATGAATTGGCATCGGTGAAGATTGCAAAACGTCCCCAATACGTGGTTATTTTAATGGAAAATTCTACTTTGGCTCCCGGAGCGACGAAAAGTTCCTGTTCGATTTTTCCTGTTGTAAGATCTTTGAGGTCGGTGTAGTTTTCCAATGCACCGGAGGTGCTGAGTGAAATGACTTTTCCACAGTTTCCCGGAGCTGTAAACGACGGCGCTTCATACCCGTCAAGAGGATTTTGAGCGTTTGCTATGGTACTCCCTAACAAGAGAGCCGCTAATGTAAAAAGATAATTTTTTTTCATAAGATGATACTAAATAATATTCTGATTGATTTAATAACCCTCCGCACAAGGACTTGTGCGGAGGGTTTGAATGGCCTTATATTATTCGGCTACCACTTTGAAAGATTTCACGCGTTTGCCGTCTTTCGACACGACTACATAGTACATGCCTTTGGCAGCATTTACCGTGAGCGTGCAGATTTCGCCGGCCATAGCTTGGTGCTTTTTGGTAGTTACCTGACGACCTTGTGCGTCGAAGATGTCGATAACGTAGTTACCGTCGGCTGCGAATTGCAGGTTGACATTTTCGATGAAGGGGTTGGGGTATACCGTGAGGTTATCTACCAAGTTGCCATCGATACCCGAAGAGGGGAGAACTACGATATACTCTTCTTTCGTCTTCGTATCCGAGCCCCATCCGTTGGCAAGCGTCAAGGTGACGTTATATTTACCGTCTTTGTTGAATGTAACCGATGCGTTGTCTCCGGTGTTTTGAACTTCGGCGTCGGTAACGGCGAATGTCGATGTCGTAGTGATGGGCAATGTACCCGACATGGCCGGGTTACCTTGAATAGCGATATTGGCCGGTAATATGTGTTCTTCGTTTGCAGAGGTGTTTTCACCGCCTGCACCTTTCACTTCGATATAGGCAGCCTTGTTGTCGGTAACCAAAGTACCTTTGTTTTCAAACACTTTTTCGCCTTCGTTGTAGTTGTCCGATTCGAACGTCCAGTAACCTTTCAGGTCAGAGGGGATTTCTTTACCGTCGTAACCTTTCATGGCTTCTATTACTTCGGTATCGCTCAATGCCTTGTGCCAAACTTGTACATCGTCGATGACACCGGAAAATCCGGCATAGTAAACGCGAGAACCACCGATGTAGATGTTTGCAGCTTTAACGTTTCCAGTTCCACCGTTATTATCGTTGTAATTGTATTTTGAAGCATTACCTTCTCCTACTTTCTTACCATTGAAATAGATTCTTTGTTTGCTGCCGTCGAATGAAATGAGGACGTGTGCCCATTGACCTTCGGATAAACTATAAGATTCGGTTCCGGTACGGTTACCGTCTGTACAACAAGCCAAGTTGGGAATTTCGTGTTTGTTGTTGTTTCCGTTGAAATAGTATTGCGATTCATTTCCCCACATAGTATAAGAAATGATATTGTTATCCAAAATGCGTTGTCCTCCGTTGTTGAATGTCTCAGGCCATACGTCTACCCAAAGGGCTCCCCAATTATTATCGGGCCAGTGGATATCCATATTGCGTTGCTCGATCAATCCCATACCGAATTTAGCGAACGTGAATTTTTCGGGTTTTATCCAAAGACAGATTGAATATTGATTTTGATTCATCGGCAAGAAATCCGATGGAATACGGAACATATAGGGGTCGTCTACCTGCAAACCACGAGAAACCGTACCTTCGTTCTTTTTGCCGGTGTAGCTGAGTGTTACTTCGGCAGTACCGTCTTCGAGGGTTACGTTGGTGTCGGATGCTGTGAAATCGGTAATCGAAGGAATTGCACCTGTGCTTTCGGGAGAAATTTGTACATAGCCGCGATAAGAGAGTACACTCAAATCTCCTTTGGTGAGTTTTACATCGTAATAACCTTCCTCTGACAGTGAAGTGGTTATCGAACGACCGCCATCTTGGGTGAATACGGCATTACCGCCGGTGGTTGCGTTAAAGATTTCCCAAGAGAAAGGTTCTTCTTGGTTGGGGTCGATCAACGAGAGGGTAAATTCCTCGCCGGCTTTGATTACCGCTTTGTTACATTCGATACCGTCGACGAGTGTGAGGTCGGTAGTCAGATAACTGGTCCATGTCGTTTCGCTCTTCGTTTTTCCGTCGGGAGCTACGGCACAAACACCGATTCGGTAATCCGAGATTTCATTGTTGGCCGATACTGGAGCGCCTACTACGTAGTGTGCCCAAGAAGAAGTCGTTCCGCAAAGAACGGGCTCTCCGTCTTTTGCTTGTACGTAAACTTCGAAGTACCAAGTATCTACATCTTCGTTATAAACGGGTATGGAGGGATCGGAATCGTTTTTGGAGGATTCGCAATCCCAGCTAAATTTGAAATCAATCGAGTTATAAGTACGTTTTTTCAAGATTTTGCTTTCTTCGGTAGTGATAACCGGTTTGATCGGTGCAAAAGTCTTTGCCGGAACAATAGCCATTTCGCCGATGAATACATCGTAGTTTGTCGGGGTATTTTCGAATTTGAGACCGATGAGGGCTACATTTCCGTTCATACCGATTTCAGAGGCTTTCTTGGAGAAGGTCGTCCATTGTCCTTCTTTGGCTCCGGTAATGTCGCAAGAGTGCAATGTAGATTCCGATCCTACGAACGACCAGAAGAGTTTCATGTGCGTATCTTCGCCGCTATTTAATTTGAAAGTCATCGATACGTCGTCGGTTTCAGAAACGTCAAATTTGGTCTTGAAGAGACGAACGTTAGATACTTTCGTAGCTCCGCTCATGTGTAGGGCCGAACCGGCATACCAAGCATCTTCGTAAGTGAATCCGCATTCGATACCGTCTTCGGGTACGTTATTGCTGTCGTCTGTAATCCACCAGCGCCATGTGGGCAGGTAGTCCTGTACACCTACGTTGAACCATTTGTTCCCGAAGGTTACTTTTCCTTCGTTACGGAAGGTTTTTCCATTACCGAGTCCGAAACGGGTTACGAAAGGCAACTCTTGCAGTACGCTTCGGGCGGGCAGGTATTCTGCTATACCGTGAAAGTTGTTCATAGCCGCTTCGCTGGAACTGGAAATTCCGTCTTTAATAGCCGGGCGTTTTGCCGGGTTTCGGTTACCGCCGGAGAATACTTGCTCTTGCTTTTCGAGGTAACAGGCTTGTACAGCTTCGTCACCCGAACCGAATTCGGAAGAGTTCTGGTAAATCATATTGGTGGTGTGGTTTCCCCAAAATGCGATAGACATTTTGGTGTTTTTCAACGTAGACCACGGACCTCTTGCCAACCAGTTTCCTTGAATGTCGTAACCGGCATAAAGGGTGTAGGGATTGGCTCCGATTTGTTCGGCGTAGCTAGCCGAACTGCTTGCAGAATATCCCCAATCGTAGTTGAGCATATACATGTCGACTACTTGTTTGTTGTTTTTCCACAACCAATCTTGTTTGCTACTACCGAAAGAGGAACCTAAATCCATAGATCCTCCGTTAGAACCTACTCCATACCAATATACGTGGAATTGCCAACCGATCGATTCTGCATATTCCCGACATTGGGAGAAGAAGTCTTGCAAAGCAGAGGCTTGGGGAACCGGACCTTCGGGGTTGATACCGACACCATCGAGACCATAATAGCGAAGGAATTTTACGAATTTTTCTACGTATTTGAATTTTCCGCCTTCTTTTTTCACCAGCATATTTACATTAGCTGTTGGGCTGGTGTTATCGCCTCCCCAAGAGTCGAAGAAGATGAGACCGCCGCTATTGGCTACACCGTTACGGTGAGTAACGTCGCTGTATGCACCCGGTACACGTACCCACGGGAGAGACCAGCCGCCTTGCGAATCCACGTAGGACCACATACTGAAATTATCGCCGTCGAATACATATCGCGGTAGCGATTGCCAGTAAGTGTCGGATATACCCATCGGCGTCCACATACTGAATTTGCGGTCTTGCGTCATGGTGGGATCTACCTGTGTTGCCGTGTTCACGAAACGTTTTTTCATGGGGACACGGGCGATGTAGAAGTTCTCGTCTTCGGAAAGGGGGACTCCCGGTTCCCAAGATTCAAAATAGTCATAAAAATCGAGATAGACTGTTTTTTTATCACCTCCGGCGATAGAAATTTCTTTGGTCGGTAAGAGTTCTACATAGGGAGCGTGGGTAGGAATGTTTTGTGCATAGTTTCCCACAACTACCGAACAAGCCAATACCGATAATACTAATTTCGGTGTTTTCATGTTTTTTGTTTTTAAGTTAATAATAGGATCTCAAAAAAGTTGTTTTTTATTTTAGGGGAGAGAGTGTACGTTTCTATACGCTCTCTCCGATTAAATTTTTAGTTAGAAACTTCGGTTTCCCAACGACGATTGTCGCCCAATCCGGCAGGGTCTTCTACGTCCCACCAAAGGGTAGTACGCATCAGGTTACTTCCTCCGAGGGCTTGGATCCCCGACGTATTGACATCTTGGGCGGCTGCCGCATCGGTCATGTTCCACGGAATACGGCGAATCATACGACCTTTTCCCAACGAGCCGTCTCCGATATCGTTGACGGGGAATATGCGAGGATAACCGGTACGGCGCAAGTCGTTCCATGCTTCAAGTCCCATAGGGAACTGAGCGAGCCATTTTTGGGTGATGATTTTTTCGAGCTTTACTTTATTGTCGTCGCTGTTGTTGATTTTTACTCCTACGGTAACCAGACCTTTGGTGTTGTTGCGTGAGTTGTGCGGATCCACGTAGTCGATAGAAGTATCTGCCGATTCTTGATTCCAATAGGTTTGGAAGTCGGGTTCGGTTTGTGCGATGTCGTAATCGTCGAACATGGCAGCAACACCTCTCAGATAGTTTGTATTGACCGATCCGCCGATATTCCATCGAAGGGCTGCCTCGGCTTGCAGAAAGTAACGCTCGGAGAGTTTGAAAATGGCGAGCGGGAAATTTGCGAAAGCACTTGTGACACCTGAAAATTTGGTGTATTGGTTATTATCGTCCCGAGGTGTGAGTTGGATTCCCGTGCGGACTCCCACAATGTCTTGTTGTGCTTGCCACGTCGTTTCTCCGTTTTCGTCTCGTATGGCATCGCTATTTTTTTCAAAAATTTTATCCATGAAAGGTACTTTGAGTCGTTTCATGATGTTTTCGAGCGAAGCGTTTATACGTGTGTCGTTCCAAAGAATGGAGATAAATGCCAACGGGTGATTGGTTCCGTTATTAACCATCGTGTTGTACTCGATGCTTTTTTCGATAAGTCCGTCGTCGATAGCCGATTGCGCTTCGGTTTTAGCTCTATCGGGATTGACGTTGGACATACGCATGGCCATGCGCAGACGAATGGAATTGGAGAATTGTTCCCATGTTTTTACATCGCCGCAGATTTTGTCGTATTGAGCCAGAATCTGATTAATGGTATCTTGATGTTCTTCGGAAGTAGAGGTAAACTCTTTCAATATTTTCCCCGCATCTTTGAGATTGACGAACAGGGAGTCGTAAATTTGATCCATCGGTTCGTAGGTTACGGGAGGTTCCTGTACATCGTTTTTATAATCGGTCCACGGGAAAGGTCCGTACACATCGGAAAGTTCCAATGCAGAGAAACAATACATGATGTTGCACATGGCTCCGATTTCTCGCAGATTGAGGTCGGCAGCCGAGCGCATTACAGGTAAGGCTGCTTGTGCTACGTTGAAAAAACTGGCTTTGGGACCATCGCAGTATTGCGCAAAATACCGGTAGGTAGAGGGCAGGTTCCCGCTAAAATTTTGTGTTCCGGCCATGTATCCCGAATAATTGTCGATGTGAATGTTGAATTGTACTTGATAGACGTGTGCACCGTTCGATGCTCCGACATCGTGCATTTTTTGCTGTGCCGTCAGGAACATGCCGGCTGCCTGTTCATAGTTCTCGGCAATAGAGAGGTCGCCCGAACCGACTTCGATGTTGGAGTTCAGATCGTCGAGCAGAGGGTCGCCGCAACCGATTAAGGAGATTGCCGCGGCAAAAACGAATGCTGATAAATATACTGTTTTTTTCATGATGTTATGTTTCGTTAGAATGATGCTTTAAGTGAAATACCGAAAGAACGGGTAGTAGGCATACTGAAAATATCTACGTTACCCAGAGCATTTTGTGTACTCAACGAAGTATCGGGGTCGATGGGTGCATCGATGTACAAGAAGAACAAGTTACGGGCATTGGCCGATACCGTGAGGTTCTTGCTTTGTCCGAAGAGATTGCGGAACGTATATGCCAATGAAATCTCACGAAGACGGAAGTTCGTAGCATCATATACGTAGTTGCGTCCTACGGGTGATCCACCGCCGATGGTCTGATAATATTGGTCGACCGGAACGACTTGGTTTGTTCCCGGGATATACATGCCGGGCTTGGTGACAACACCGTCCTCGGAGGTCCAATAGAGGTTGTTGTTAAGTGCATAATCCCGTGCATCGGCCGTACGTTGCGATGTGCCGAAATAGTCAAGGTATGCCTCGGTGAAGGAGATGACTTTACCGCCAATTTTTCCATCGATAAGGAAATAGAAGGAGAAGTCTTTGTAATTGAAGGTGTTGGACCAACCGAGGGTGTGCTTGGCATTCATGTTGCCGAGGTATTCGTTGGCTTGTCCATTGAGTTTGAATGGAGCTCCCGTTTGAGGGTCGACAACGATTTCTCCGGTTATTTCGTCTCTCATAAAGTCGACGGCATAGAGGTCGCCATAAGAACCGCCTTCTTCGAATTTGATTTTCAGACCGCTGAGGTTACCCATATCGATTTCGTGGATATATTTTTGTCCGTTTTGCTTACGGGCCACCGTGAGGATTTTGTTGTCGTTGTAGGCGTAATTGAAGTTGGTAATCCAACTGAAATTGTTGTTGGGAGCGAAGATATAGGATGCGGTTAACTCGATACCTTGATTCCGTACCTTACCACCGTTGATATATATTTCTTTGCCGGCAGCACCTTCGTATTTCATGAATTGGTTTTTCATGATGGCGTTGTAGTAGGTGGCTTGCAACGAGATGGAGCGATCGAGCAAACTGATGTCGAAACCAGCTTCGAACGATTGTGTGGTTTCGGGTTTGGGATTTTTGAAGTTAATGATCGCACTGCTGATGTAGGCTCCTGTCGCCGGATTACGTTTTGCCGATGCGAGGAATAGGTTATTAGGAATAGAGTTACCCACCTCGGAGTACGAAGCCCGTAGTTTTAATTCGTTGATTTGTTCGGGCAAAACAAGTATCTTGTTCATTTGAGCGGATGCACCTGCCGAATAGTAGGCAAAGTGGGGATCCATATCTTTGAACTGTGTAAAGGCTCGATACCAGTCGTCTCGGTAACTACCCTCGACCGTTACTTTGTCTTGCCAAGTAACTTGTGCCGTAGCGAAAATAGCTCGTTCCCAGTTTTTGGTAGTAAGTCCCCCGTAGTTCTCGCTACTGTTGAGATAAATATCGGAAAGAACGAATTGGTTGCACGAGAGGTCTTCGGTATAGGGTGCTCCTGATTTGGCAATAGGAGTAATCATCCATTGATCGTAGGAAGAGTTCATCATGCTACCGCCGGCATTGACCCCGATGGTGAAATCTTTGAATGTTTTGTTGTAGCTTAACATGAAGTCGCCGTAGAAGTCTTGCGACTTGGTATGGTCGAGAATAAGACGACCCCGGTCGATCATTTCGGCATTACCCCATGTGGTGGCGTATTGTCGGTTTTCGTCGTTGCGTTCGTTGTAGTCGTATTTGATACGAGCTTGCAAATTGAGGCCGTCGATGATTTGCCAGTTGGCAGCGATACTACCGAATGTGCGGTTAATCACTTCTTCGCTGGTCATACGGTTGAGCAACCACCACGGGTTATTGAGGTTGATGGCATCGGTGAACCAAACTTGTTTGCCATAGTTGGCATCGGAAAGGGTAGATGTCTTGCCCGATTGTATCACCGATATGGGTAACCCGTCTGCTCCGATTTCGGAAGCGATGTAGCTATATGGATTGGACTGCCATGTTGCACTGGTGTCGTAATAGTTTTTGCGATACCAATTCATATCGATGTTACGCGGTGATGTATATACTTGATAGATGGGGTTGAAGAACGTACCACCGGTGGGACGGTTTTTGGTTTTTTGATTGATGTAATTCGCCGAAATATCGATTTTCAGTTTGTCCTTGAAGAAGGAGAAGTTTTGCCTCAACGAGATGTTGTGCCGTTCGAATTTATTGGTTTCGACGATACCGTTGGCTGTGGTATTTCCGTAAGAGAAATAGGTTTGTGCCACTTTTGTACCCCCGCTCAATGCGATGGAGTTGTTGAAGTTGGTTCCTACCCGGTAGAAATCGTTGATGTCGTAAGCATTGCGGGTGAGGTGATAGGGGGAGTTTGCGGTGTCGTAATATTCGTCACCGAGAGTGTTCATGCGTTGTCCCCAGCTATTAGAGTTCATGGTGAATCCGTTTTCGACCGACCCGGACATTTGTGCTCCATATCTGTTTTGTAACTTGGGGAGTTTCAGAGGAGTTTCGAATGTCGTACTGCTCGATACATCGATACGGATTTGTCCTTCCTTACCTTTTTTGGTGGTAATCATAAGTACACCGTTAGAGGCGGCACTACCGTAAAGGGCTGCGGAGTTTGCTCCTTTCAGCACGGTAATCGATTCGATGTCGTCGGGGTTGAGTTGGGAAAGGGCATCGCTACTTTCTTTCGAACCGTCGACCATCATTGTAGCACCGCCGCCGTCCATGTCCATTTGTCCGGCCACGCTGTTTTGCATGGGCACACCGTCGATTACGATGAGCGGCGAGTTGTTACCCAGCATAGACGCATTACCCCGTAGAAGGATTTTGGAGGCTCCACCGGCTCCGCCGGAGTTAGGCGTGATGACCAAACCTGCACTTTTCCCTTGCAACGAGTTGATGAGGTTGGCTTCTTTTGCACGAGTGAGCTCGTCGCCTCCGACGGTTTGCGTCGAGTAGGAAAGGGTTTCTTCTTTACGAGCGATACCCATAGCCGTGACTACGACTTCGTCGAGCAACTTCGTGTTGTCTTGCATCACTACATTGATTTTATTTTGTCCGTTGATGGGGCGTTTGATAGTTTGGTAACCGATGTAGGAAAATTCCAATTCGTTGCTTCCTGCTGGCACTTTGATAGAGTAGTTACCATCGATATCGGTTGCCGTCGCTACACTGGTTCCCGCAACCTTTACGGTGAGGCCGATGAGTGTTTCGCCGGAGGCATCGGTAACGTTACCGGTTATAATTTTCGTGTTGGCACTTTGAGCCGTGGCACTTGCGCTGGCGACATTTCCTTGCGCAGATGCGGCTTTTTTCGACAACATGATGTTGGGGTTCTGTATCGAGTAAGAAACGTCGGTCCCTTTGAACATGATATCGAGTATTTCGCTGACCGTCTTATTTTGAACGTTAAGGTTTACTTTGCGTTTCGTGTCCACTTGGGTGTTGATAACAAACAGACACTGAGCTTCTTTCTCGATTTTTTTCAAAACTTCGTCTATCGGAGTATTTGCCTCGGATAGGGATATGCGTGAATACGCATCGGCACTTGCTTCGAATGCGTAAGCCAGTGCTAAAACTGCAATAATTGCTTTTAAACTTTTTCTATACATACGTGTGTTTTGTGGTATTCAAAAGTTTTGTAACTGAAATAAATAAATTGTTGATTTTAAAATGATAGATAAGAGATGGTGTGCTTTTATGTATTCATAGGCTTTTGGATATTATTTGTGTTTAGAAGTGATTTGTATTGTATTGAGTTCTTTATCCCATTTGAAATCGAAGTTGAAATCGTGTTGAAGAGCTTGCAACGCATGTTGAATGCCATTGTAGCGATAGAACTTACCGGTGTAGTGCTCGGTGCTTTTGATGTCTTTGTCGATACTGATTTTTACACCGAAACATTTTTCAAATCCTTCCATCAATTCGTCGAACGATTTGTCCTTGAAGTAGTAGATGCCGTCTTTCCACAACTCGGTTTCGAAGGTGCGGATTACCGATTGCTTGAACTCGCCGTCTTTGAATTGTGCCCGGTATCCGGGTTTGAGCATCGCGCTTTTTTCGCCCGACGATATTTTTACAGAACCCTCGATGAGCGAGACCATGAAGTCTTTTTCTTTGAGTGTGGAAGTTACGTAGAATTTGGTTCCCAATACTTTAACTTTTCCGTTAGGCGTATTTACGATAAATGGTTTCCAACGGTTGTGGGCGACTTCGAGATAGGCTTCGCCTTCTATTTCTATATTGCGTTGCATTCCCAAGAACGACGAGGGGTATTTTATCGTGGAACCTGCATTGAGCCATACTTTCGTACCGTCGGGCAGGAGCAGGGTATTGCTGTTACCGGCGGGTACGGTCAATGAATAGAGGGGAACGATGCGATCGCCCATCGTGAGATAGAAACTGCCGAATGCTACCGACAACAATAGTATGACAACGGCGGCGATACGTAGAAGTTGTGCACGGTAGTGGCGGCGGAAGTCGTATTTGGTACGCTGTATATTGTCGGTCGATAATAAAATGGCATTGTATATGTTGCGTTCACGACAGAACTCTTTGAGGTTTTCGGGAGAGGCTTTTGTCCACTCCAAAACTTGAATGCGCTCCTCTTCGGTTGCGCAATTTCCGAAATATCTATATAATGTTTTCTTTTCCATACATTATATAAACCGAAAAACAGGGTATATCCCTAGTAATAAAATAAAATTTTTTTGAGAAAAATGAAGTGTGGATTTGTGTTTTTATAGTTTGTTGGTTGGTTTTCGTGGTATTTTAGTCGGATTTCGTTACAGCGTGGCTCGGAATTTTTATAAATAGTCTTTTAATTTTTTTCTTAGGACATTCAGGCTTTTTGTGACATGGAATTCTACGCCTTTTACCGAAATCCCGAAGTTTTCGGCAATGGTTTTGTAGGATTTTTGTTCGAGGTATCTTTCGTAAAAAATTTCACGGGTGCGATTAGGGAGTGTTTTGATAGTATCGTTTACTATATTTTCTATTTCGCTGGTGAATAGTTCGGAGGGATCGCATCCTTTCAATGAGGATATATTGAGTTCTATTTCACCTATTATGTGTTTATAGAGCTCGTCGTTTTTTTGTAATAAATATTTTCTCTCTTCCAGAATATCGATACATCGGTTTCTTATAATTGTAAAGATGTATCCTTTTATATTGGAAGTTTGGAATGTCGCTTTGTCCTTGTTCTCCCAATATTGGATATAGGACTCCATGACTACGTCTTCTGCGTCTTGCATGTTCCCAAGATAGGAATATGCAAACTGGATAAATCCATTTTTAGAAGTTCTAAAAATGTTTGTGAAATCACTATCTTCTTGAGTAACTAATGTCATTCAACTTTAAATTAAAATAAAATGTATAGCTTGTCTGAAAAATAGTATGGAGACAATAATCGTGTTAAATATGGTTTTTGTTACATGATATTCAGTTGTTTAGGGCTTTATGAGTAATGAGAAATAAAGAAAATCGCAGTGCTAATATACTAATATTATAAGATAAAAAAGAAAACTTACATTCTTTTTTTATAAAAAATTATAGTATTATATAAAGAAAGAAAAGAGGAGAAAAAAGGAGTGGTTACGGGAAAGTTTTCTTACTGAGGTTAATAGAGTAGAAAAGAAAAGGGGAGCAGATTATCTGCTCCCCTTTTCTTTTTAGTTATTTACCAATCCTCCTAACGAGGCCGGCAATCGGGAATCGAATGAATATACTCTGGCAAATTGCCTAATAAAATCGATTGTCGAGGCCGTTGGTTGTAATACTTTTGCGTTTTGTACTCTCGTTGTGTTTTTAGAGGTAGAGATTTTTTTCATAGGCTAATAAAAATTGATGTTTATGTATTATAAACGTCGGTAGCCTTGTAATTATTATCTGTACCTGCTTGTTTTTTTATAATGTCAGTACGATGTTGTTTTCCTCGGCCATTTTTCTCAGGTTGAGAATGGCATAGCGCATCCGCCCTAAGGCTGTGTTAATACTGACTTTGGTATGGTCTGCAATTTCTTTGAAGCTCATGTTTTTGTAATAACGCATGACAAGTACTTCCCTCTGGCTGTGTGGAAGGGCCTTGATAAGTTTGCGAACATCGGCTTCGATCTGGTTTTGTACAATTGTATCTTCGACGGTTCCTTCGCTCAATTCTTTGCGATTAAAGATATCCATGTTTTCATTATCGGTGATAACATAATTATCGGCTTTTTCCTGTCGGAAAAAATCGATAATGAGATTATGGGCGATTCGGGAAATCCATGCAGGGAACTTGCCGTTTTCGGTATAGCGTCCTTGTTTGATAGTCATAATAGCTTTGACGAAAGTTTCCTGAAAGATGTCGTTCGCCAATTCTTTGTCTTTTACAATATAATAAATGTAGTTGAAAGTACGGACCTGATGTCGTTTAAGCAAAACATCAAAAGCTCCATTATTACCTTCGGCATACAACGCAACCAGTTCTTCGTCGGTGCGATCGAATAAATCGTTCATTACTACCTCTCTTTTTTTTGATTCAAGCGTAATGTTTTGTCGATAGGCAATCTTTATTTAGAGTGATTCGATAATTATTATTCGTTGCAAATAAAGATGTTTTTTTTCAAATCAGAAAGTAAAAAGGATTTTTTTTCGACCTATCGTCCCATTTTTAACATTATTCTCGTGAACAAAATGGACTCTCTCTATTGAGCGTTGGGGTTTAACAGGTAGATAATATTTGTTTTAGGAACACTTGGGTGAAAGTTGAAGGTGTATTGCTGATTTTTATCATAAAAAATAATTACTTTTGCAATTCATGGAAAACTAAAAATAAGTAACTGCTATGAAACCAACTCTTTTTGTATTGGCTGCCGGTATGGGTAGTCGTTATGGAGGACTGAAACAGCTCGACGGTCTTGGTCCTAACGGTGAAACGATTATGGACTATTCGATTTTCGATGCTTTACGCGGAGGATTCGGTAAAGTCGTTTTCGTAATTCGTAAGGATTTCGAGCAAGATTTCAGGGATAAGATTCTTTCTAAATATGAAGGTCATATTCCTTGTGAATTGGTATTCCAGTCTATCGACGATTTGCCGGAGGGCTTCACGTGTCCCGAGGGACGTACTAAACCGTGGGGAACTAATCATGCCGTGTTGATGGGTAAAGATGTAATTAAAGAGCCATTTGCCGTTATTAATGCCGATGATTTCTACGGTCGCGAAAGTTTTGCTATTTTGGCCGATTATTTGAAAGGTCTGGAAGGAAAGAAAAATGAGTATTGTATGGTGGGTTATCGCGTGGGAAATACGCTGTCTGAGAGCGGTTCTGTTGCTCGTGGCGTGTGCGAGACCAATGCCGAGAAACATCTTACATCTGTTGTAGAACGTACTCAGATAGAACGTCGCGACGGCAAGGTGATGTTTAAAGAAGGGGATACTTGGACTGCTATCGATGACAATGCTCCTGTTTCGATGAATATGTGGGGATTCACACCCGATTATTTCAAATATTCCGAAGAGTATTTCGTTAAGTTCTTGAAAGAGAATGCAGATAATATTAAAGCTGAGTATTTTATACCTTTGTTGGTAAATGATTTGATTCAAACTGGCAAGGCCTCTGTAACGGTTCTCGATACTCCGTCGAAATGGTTCGGGGTAACTTATGCTGCCGACAGGCAGTCGGTTGTCGACAAAATTCATGCGTTGATTGCTGCCGGTGAATACCCAGAGAAATTGTTCTGAAAGAGTCGATGAAATAGAAATTGAAGGAGAGAGCTTATCGTGTAAAAATCGGGCTCTCTCTTTTTTGTTATTTTATCCGGCTGAATAGATGGTGGTTTTCGTATGTCGAGGAGAGTTCGGGTATAGTTGATTTGTACCTTAGGTTTGCTGGGGCATTTATTGTCACCTTTTTACCTATTTGTATAAATTGTACTTTTTTGCTGTTTTTTATTCACATTTTATAATTTTCCCGGCTGATAAAATTATCTTTGCTAAGATTTTCGTTGTTGTTACTTATACCAAGCAGTTGCACTCATGAATTCCCGTATATGTTATATTGTCATTTTGCTTTGTTTTTTTGCTTGCCATAGTGACCGATATCAAGAAAAGGCAACACGCTTATATGAATATGGGATTGAAATAGAATCTTTTCAACCCGATTCGGCTGCATATTTATATCGTCGGGCATTGAGCCTTACTAGCCCGAATTCGGATCTATCGGTTGCGTTGCATTTGCGTCTCGGAAACTTACTGCGTACGCATCATCTGTACAATAGAGCGTTAGAAGAGCACACTATCGCCTTGAAAGAATGTATGGCGAACGATTCGACGAAATATACGGCTCGAGCTTTACGGGAAGTAGGGAAAGATTATCTGTATAAGAACAGTCCCGACAGTGCACTCGGATACATTAAAGAAGCTTTGTCGTTATCGGAAGCTGCTTCGGACACTTTGGAAATGACAGCCGCTCATAACAATCTGTCGGTCGTTTACGGAGAACTCAAAGATCTCGAACAGGCTACAAAGCACGCGTATAGAGCTATTTCTCTGTCTAAGGATAGTACTTTGATATATCGAACGTATTCTGCCATAGGTAAGATGTTTTTATTATCTGGACAGTATGATTCTGCATATCATTATAGCCGGCAAGGAAGTTTAAGCCCCAATATTTATACAAGGGCCAATAGCTATAAGCAGCTTTGCGAAGTTGCTCTCGAAACAAAAAACGGTGCGCTCTATGAAGAATGTGTAAATTTATTGAATCTTGCTAATGATTCTATTGAAAAAATTAATCGTACCGAGTCAATGGGAGAGACAGAATATCAATATGATTTGGAGCAGATTCTTTATACCGAGAAAACTCGATATTATCGTTGGATTGCCGTAGTTATTATTGGAGCTTTGCTTATCTTATTTCTGTATATTCAAAAAAGAAGGTCAAGAGATAAAGCGTGGAAAGCTCAGGTGGAGGCGTTGCGTCAAAAGATAGAAACAGCTCACGAGTGCGATGAGGGTAATATAAAGGGGAATATGGGCGAATCGAATGTCGTCGCCCGGCAGGTCGATAACGAGCGAAAAGAACTACAATCACTCATCGATAAAAAGGGTGATGTATGTGCTTTATCTTTCATGCGAACCAAAGCATACAAAAATATGAAATCGATGATCGAGGCGAAATCGGAATCGGTATTGAGTATTGATGAACGACAGATGGTCTCGCAGTCTATACACAAAGCTTTTAATGAATATATCGATGCTTTGAAAAAACATACTAAATTAACGCAAGATGAGGCGGTTTTATGTTGTTTGGTCAAGTGCGGACTTAATACCAAAGAATGTGCTGTTTGCAAAGGAGTAAGTCTAAATGCTATCCGTACTCAGAAAAGTCGGATTAAAAGTAAATTAATGTAAAAATATCGGTAGGAACTATTTGATGTGTAAATTGTTGATAGTTAGTGTTTAACAAATATTGTTTGTAATATTCTATTTGAAAATGTCTGATTATCAATACAATATAATGGCTTAATTGTAACGTCGATTATTTTTAATAAAGAATTATCGGCGTTACTTTTGTTTAAAACTTATTTCTTCATTATTATAGAGAACACTTCCTAATTATAAAATCATATTATTGCTTATGAAAAAAATTACATCAATCTGTTTGACTATCTTCTTAGGTGTCAACATTGTTTCGGCTTATGCTGCTCGTGGCGAACAACTCGCTATTTTATCGGAAGATTTTTCGGCTTTTACCGAAGGAACCGAATCCACGCCTGCCGAGAGTGAACTTTCGACAGGAAATGCAATGATTCCTATGGAGTTCACGCACGGCATACAGTGGAAAGGACGAGGTATTCATCAAGCCGGAGGAGTTTGCGCTGTACTCTCTTATGATGACTATACATATGGGGAGACACAGGGGTGGATTCAAACGCCGTATACCGATGTGCGTTTGGACGATGGTAACTTCATACTGCGATTCCGAGCACGTTCGATTGCCCAAACGAAGGACTCGCTTATCCTTTATTTGCAAGATCAATACAGTAACAACTACTATACGAGTGAGAAATGCACCATCACCGACCAATGGCAAACGATCGAAGTCCCTTTTCAGCACAATTTCGGTATGGGGAGTCGCTTGGCCTATGTACAAATCGGGGCATACAACGATTCGTGGCTGATAGACGATATTGAAATCATACAAGACGTGTACGATATTTGCTCACCCCACGCGATCTCACCCAAAGATGTAACATTCGAGCATTTTACCGCTCGATGGGATGCCGTGTGGTCGGCAACCTCTTATCTTACGTCTGCTTATTATTATGCCGATGAAGAGAAAACACACCGTGTATATATTGCAGAGAATATCGAAACGACGGAATGTGAATGTCAAGTTACCGGTATGGAAAAAGGAAAAACTTATTTCTTCACGGTAAAAGCCAAGAATGACAAATACACTTCTGTTGAATCGAACGAGGTACAAGTGTATGTCCCCATTCGTACTATGCCAGTGCCCGAATTAGCCGATCCGACCGATATAACCGATACAGGATATACTGCTCGATGGTATCCTGTTGAGCGTGCAATGGGATATGCCGTGCGCCACTTTTTGAAACATACAGCCCGATCCGATGAAGAATACACGCTGGTGCACGAGGATTTAGAAACGATCACGGAGGGAACATTTGAATGGCCCGGTTACTTTTATGATTATGACCTTAATAAATATAGCAAAGTGCCCGGTTGGGGTGTCAATATGGGTTGTACGGTTAAAGGAATGATAGGTATCGATAATTACTACCGTGATTTTGAGGAAGGAAAAATCACGTCTCCCGAATTTGATTTGTCTCGTAACGATGGCAAATACACGGTGCAACTGAATGTGTATGCGATTCATGCTGGCGATACTGTCTATGTGGATAGTTATTGTGAAGGTGAAAAAGAACATCGCGAGTATCTGATGAAAACCGTGGGAGAGCATTCTTTTTCCGTAGATTTTACTAATGGGTCGGCTCAAACTCATTTTACCGTTACTTTCTCGGGAACGGATAAAATGTTTATCGATGATATTTTCGTAAAGCAAATTCTAAGAGCCGGAGAGAGTTATACTTCTGCATTGGCATCGTTCGAAGTGGAAGGTATCGATAACACCTCGTACACCTTTACCGACCTTACGGGTTCTGAAAGCGATGAATATCTTTATTCTGTAGCTTCTTGGTCCTATTCGTTAGATGAAGAAGGAATTTGGGGACCCAACGTATATTCGGAGTATTCAGAACCTCAAATCGTACGACTCTCTTCCTCCATCGAAAATGTTGATGGTATAGACTCTGATAAAGTTTATGCTCATAACGGAATCTTATATGTAGGGGTTGCCCGAGATGCTCTTGTCCGAATATATACTATCGAGGGTAAGTTGATACTTAGTAGACAAATTACAATAGGCAAACATGAACTGGATTTACCGATACACGGATTTTACCTTGTATATATAAATGATCATTGTTATAAAGTGAGTTTGTAGGGGACTTTGAACCGGAAAGTCGGTATTCAAGTCAGTTAAGCATAATCCAGTTATGACAACTTTCTATCAATCGGTATCTATCTATTTGTCGGATAGATACCGATTTTCATTCTGAGAAATGAATAGAAGTTGTTTCTGTATTCGATTTACATGAGCGATTGACAAAAGTCCAAGATTGGCAATGCAAGGCAAGAGAAAGAAAAGTAAACAAGTTCACTTTGTCTTTCTCTTGCCTTGCATTATCTTTGCACTTCATTTAATTTTTGTAAGATTGTATGATATGAGCTCAATGCAATTACTCCCTTATAAACAGCAGGTTAGTTCTTTGCTAAGACTAGGTTTACCGATTGTCGTAGGACAGTTGGGTATGATTATATTGGGTTTGGCCGATACGATAATGATCGGGCATCATAGTACGGAGGAGTTGGCTGCGGCTGCGTTCGTGAATAATGTATTCAATCTGGCAATCATCTTTGCGACCGGTTTTTCTTATGGATTGACTCCTCTAATCGGTATGTTGCAGGGTGGGGGAAACACACAAGGGATAGGACGAGTATTTCGTAATGCTTTGGCTGCTAATGCATCGGTTGCAGTATTGTTGACTGCTGTAATGTATACGGTCTATTGCTTTGTCGATAAGTTGGGACAGCCAGAGGAATTGTTGCCTCACATACGTCCGTATTTTGTTTTGCAACTGATTTCTTTATTGTTTATCATGCTGTTTAACGGCTTCCGGCAGTTTGCGGAAGGGTTGACCGATACTCGTACACCGATGTGGATTTTATTGGGTGGAAACGCATTGAATATTTTCGGGAATTATTTGTTGATTTACGGAAGTTTCGGATTCCCCGAATGGGGCTTGTTCGGGGCGGGTGTGAGTACATTGGTCTCGCGTATTGTTATGCTGTTGGTCTTTATCGGGGTCGTTGCTGTTGCGCGACGGTATAAAGTATATAGGGAGGCGATTTTACGCTCTCGATTCAATCGTAATGATTTTATACAACTCAATGCTTTGGGGTGGCCTATCGCTTTGCAAATGGGTATGGAAACTGCGGCCTTTTCGTTGAGTGCTATTATGGTAGGGTGGCTGGGCAGCATTCCGTTGGCGGCCCATCAAATAATGATTTCGGTCAGTACTATCGGGTTTATGGTATATTATGGTATGGGTGCTGCTTTGGCTGTGCGGGTCAGCCATTTTATGGGGCAGAAGGATTTCCCCAATTTGCGTAGAGCTGTAAATTCGGGAATGGGAATTATTTTATCGCTTGCCATTGTTGCCAGTCTATTCTTCTATTTGGTGAGGACTCCCATTATATATAGCTTTACAGAAGACCATGAAGTTATGATAGTTGTTTCTTCGTTGATATTTTCGCTGATTGTTTATCAGTTCGGAGATGCTTTGCAGATTACTTTTGCCAATGCTTTGCGAGGAACGACCGATGTCAAGCCCATGATGTGGATTGCCTTTTTCTCGTATTTTATAGTTGCTTTACCTGTGGGCTATTTGTGTGGGTTTACATGGGGCGGAGGTGTCGTAGGCGTGTGGGTCGCATTTCCTGCGGGGCTGTTTACGGCCGGATTTCTATTTTGGCTACGATTTCGTTATCGGTTGCAACAGTTAATGAAAAAATAGAGTAAACCATGAGACCGAATTCCGACAAGGTGTATTTACAACAACTTATCGCAGAAGGAGAACACCAGCAGCAGGATTTTAAATTCGAGATTTCCGATGCTCGAAAAATAGCCCGTTCCTTGTCTGCTTTTTCCAATACGGACGGAGGACGTTTATTGATAGGTGTGAAGGACAACGGTCGAATAGCCGGGGTGCGTTCGGAAGAAGAGATTTATATGATAGAGGCTGCTGCCAAACTTTATTGCCGGCCTAATGTGGAGATAAGTGTGCAGACTTATGAAGTGGACGGTAAAACGGTGCTTGTTGCAGAGATTCCGAAAGCCGAACAAAAGCCCGTGCAAGTGCAGGACGAAACCGGAAAGTATTTAGCTTATGTGCGGATTGCCGACGAGAATATATTGGCAACACCTGTGCATTTGGCTGTGTGGCGACAGAAAAACAGCACTTGGGGAACTCTTGTGAAATATACCGAACGAGAACAATTGTTACTTGATTATTTGGCTGAACATCAAGAAATAACAGTTAGTAAATATAGCCGGTTGGCTCATATTTCTTATCGGTTGGCGATAGAGTATATTGCTCGGTTTGTACGATTTGGAATTCTCGATATTTGTTTCGAGCGTCATCGGTTTTGTTATCGGTTGCGAGGGAATGAATGATAAGGGACACTTTCGTATGAAAATATCCCTTATCGATAAAAAACAATCTTATTTTACCCTGAATTTTAGACTTTGGTTTTTTCCGTTAGCTCGGATTGTCAATATATATATTCCAGGAGAAAGGAATCGGTCTGAGATATTATAGGTATAAGTTCCCGGGAGTTCTCGGTTGGAGATATATTCGGAAATTTGCTGTCCTGCGGTGGTCCAAATAGAAATATCGGCACTACCGGTTTGTTGCAAATTATAGTGGAGGCGAAGTTCTCCTTCGGCAGTGATCCATGCAAAGTTATTTTCGGTATATACATTATTTATCGCGGAATTTGCTTTGACTGGATAGTAGGCTTTGAGTTCCCGCAGGGGAATCGTGATTTCAGAACGGCTGCCCGGATTTAGTACGAACCGTATCGCTTCTAATGTGAGAGGAAAATCCTCAGTGGGAAAAGCTATGCCGTTTTTGGAGAAAGCCCATACGATGGTTTGATCGCCCGTGTCCGATGGAATATATTCGGGTT
Source organism: Barnesiella intestinihominis YIT 11860 (assembly GCF_000296465.1). Taxonomy (NCBI): domain Bacteria; kingdom Pseudomonadati; phylum Bacteroidota; class Bacteroidia; order Bacteroidales; family Barnesiellaceae; genus Barnesiella; species Barnesiella intestinihominis. Next base: position 373,443 of record NZ_JH815203.1, on the reverse strand, counting down.
GCCAGTAGCTCTTTCCGTTTTTATGCGTGAAATCGAAACGGATATGTTTGATGGCTGCCAGTGCTTCTTTCGACAAATTCAGTTGTAGGGAGATTGAGTCGGGTAAACTATATAGACGATAACTTTTACCCATTTCTACATAAGGGTTTCTTCCTGTTTTTTGATCGAACTGCAATACGGCTCCATCTGGCCAGCCGGTCGGTAATTCTTCGTGAGAAATTGAGAGCGTGTTAGATACGGTCGAGGATAGTGGGAAGTCTGATAGATCGGAGAAATTTTCGTGTACAAGAGTCTCCGGAGTTACTTCGACGGTAACCTTTAAGCCGACGGTAATTGTGTCGAGTGTCCCGACGAGCGACGTTTCTCCGTTTTCTATTCCTTTTAAGATACCGTTTTCTATACGGCAACAAGATGGATTGGACGAGGTCCATGCGAAAGCGGCCGGGTCGAGCGTATATACTTGACCGTTGATGTTTCCTTCTAAATTGATTCGGTAGGGACGTACACTGTCTATGAGAATTTCGTCGGCTGCTATATGTATGTCTTGTACCGGCCGGGTCGAAACGGAAAGTTCGGCCGTGATTCCGTTTTTCTCGGCTATAATTTTGCCAGACATGACCGTTTTTCCGGCGTGGAAAACAGCTTCTTTGTCCACCCAACCCAATTCGGCCGGTTCACATCGGAATGCGAAACCTTCTACTTCTACGTTGCGTTCGATCACATCTTTGTATTTATTTTGAGAAATTAATGTGAGGGATGCAAGGGAAATTATCGGTACATTTAATTGTGTTTTTGAGAATGAATAATGGGCCACGCCATTGTCTTCGGGAGCAGTTGAAACAAGAAGAACTCCGTCCATAACTGGGCGTAAAGATCCTCTTCCCGGAAGGTTCAGCATGGTGTGGTCGACGACAATGGCAGTGGAGCCACCGCTATCGAAATTGACTACATTCCAGACTCCATGAGCCAACATCCAATTAGCGATGTCGATACAGTTGATACCGGCACTATTTTCCGATAATTCCGTAGCTACGAAATAGACGGTTTTTCCATCTTGTGACATGCCTGCCATTGTGCGACAAGAAGTTTCATATTCCCGTCCGTTTTCAAAGTCATTATATTCTCCGTCGTGGAGTTTTCCTTCATAGGCTATGCTGGGGTATCCGTGGAATGCTTGTAAGATATTGTCTGGTGGTGTTCCGAATTTTCCGGCAACTAATTTTTGCGAGATGGTTATTTCTTCGCCCACTTTTATATCGGGGAGTGAATTCAGTTTTGTATTACGGAGATATAGAACAAAATCGGTGTCGGAAGTTTGTAGGGGTAAATCCGAGACTTCGAGTACATCGCATACCGTGGGAGTTCCATTCACGATCCAATTGGATCGGGGGCGTATTTTTATGTATCTTCCCTCGGCATCCAGATTGAGCGAGTTCATATTTGTGAACAGGACGCAATCTCCGTTGCGGATTGTTTCTGCGCCCCAGTTGAAATGGTCGATTGTCACTTCGTCACCCGATGCCGAAATTGCTTTGCATTCTGGAACGGGAAAAAAGACCGATGCCGTTTTATCTTGGGTAATAGCAAATGTAGATCTTCCGCTACCTGCTGGCATAGAGATGACACCGTTGCTAATGTTTAGTCCGATACAGACGCCTTCGTCATAACTGAAAAAGTCATGATTGAAGGCCGCGCATACTTTATGCCCCGGGGTGGTTAGCCGCTTTGACATGTCTTGTACCAATTCCCGTTTTAAATCAGGAACGGAGTTGTTCGACTGTACTTGTTCAATTACATTGTAAGGATTGGTCATGTCGATAGTGGTCGCCCACAGTGTGAGGGGAACCGATTCGTATCTGATTTTGATGTACTCTATACCGGGGCCTATTTCGTAGTGTTCCAATGTGTCGGCTACGCCCCAATTGGGAGCCGCGGCCGTGACGGAGAAAATTCCTATCACTATAAAAACGAAGAGCGTAAGGTTCTTTTTCATGTGTTTTAATATTAGTAAGATCTTGTGATAAAACTAAATTAGTTTTAATAACAACAAAGATATACTACTTTTTTGAATTTTAGAGACTGTTTATTCTAAAATATTGTATTTAAATATTATTTATTGTGTCGATTTTCTGGCGGGTGATCGTTTTATCGTTCCTTTGAAAAGTTTGTGTTAGGATAAGATATTGTTTAATAGTGCTTTGTCGCTTCATTTTTTCTTGTAGTAGCCGTGATGGTAAAAAAATTGACACTATTTAATTTCCATTATTATAACGAGATTCATATATTTGTTTAATATTATAGAATAGGGCTATAATTATTAAATTTATAGTATAGTTATGTCGGTTTATAGTAATTGGAAATATTTCTTCGATTCTTTTTGGAAATTTGTGTCCCGTAATAGTTATCCTATTGTTTTAGTATTGTTTTTTATATGGATATGTATAGGTATTTTCCCGTTGACATGTTATGAATCAGATAGTATGCATGTTATTGCGGGGTGTAATATCATGTATAATCAGGGACTTACATTCCCGCCAGTATATTCTTATTTATATGAAATGCAACCGTTGGTAACCTATACGGTGGTAGGATTCAAATATGTATTTCCGTTTTTAACATGTGAACAAATCTATTGTTTGCTGTCTGCCATATGCGGGGCTCTATTTATCGTGGAAAGTGTGAATTTCGTTTATCGGATTACATCTTTTAGAAAAATATTTATTTTGCTTTCTCTGTTTCTTATTCCAGAGTCTTTTGCCATTTCGATGTATCCCAATTCGGCGATTTTTGCGGCAGTGTTTTTTGTTTGCGCTCTAAACAGGTTATTAGATGGAAAGTTTTATGTGGCAATGGTGTTGATGGTAATCGCTCCTTTATATAGGATAGATATCTTGATAGTTTATCCAGTGGTATTTTTTATTTTTTTATTTCAAAGGAAGAGTGTAAAAGAGAGTATAACGAGGTCGGTATTTTTAGCTGTTCTCATACTTCTATTTGTGACGATTGGATATTGGGGGCTGCGGGCAAACCCTTTAACCGCATTGACCGGTTATAACGGTATGAATGAAACACACAGTTTCGCTTCGCAAGTAAAGTTTGCGGTATTTACGTTTTATACGATTCTCAATTTTGTTTTTGTCCCTATGGGTTTGGTTGTCCTTTTCCGGGAAAAGAAGTTTGGAATTATGGGGATAGCGTTGATTCCTATTATTCTCATTCATTTTATGTTTCGTTATACAGGGTGTGCGCCTAAACATTATTTATATTTGATTCCTTTTGTTTCTCTCATAAGCGTCTATGCTATGAGGTGGATATATGAGAGGGTCAAAGGGAAACCGGTTTTAAAGTACGGTATAGTTTCTATCGTAGTTTTGTTTTTATGCCTCGGTATAAGAATAGACTTTCCCGACTCGCCGTGGAGAAATGTTCCCGATTCGGATGCGAAGTTAGGTCCTTATGTTCAATTTTGTAGGGAAAATTATACGAAATATCATGTCACGATAGGAGTGGGTGCAGGTCAACTGATACCGACGTTAGACGAGTATATGTTACTTAGCGGGAATTTATTTTATCCGTTTTATATTCATGAATATAAAACGGTAAAAGAGGGTAAGCGAATCGCAGTAAAAAAATGGTTCGATGAGAAAAAAGACTATAATTTATTGGCATGTAGTTGGGAAGATATATTTTATTTTCCCAACTTGCTGCTCGAAGAAGGGTATGAATTTAGAGAGTTGCCTTGTGAGAATTTTACGTATGAATTATTAAAAGGCGATAGGCGAGTGACATTATACACCCGAGAAATTCCGAAAGGCGATATACAAGGAATGGTTCAGGCGATTGACGAAGTTAATGAATATTCCAAAGGCGAAGACCTTTATATTGTATCGGCTCTTGAAAATCAAGACTATTTGTTGAATAAACTATCTGTTAGCGGAAAAGTTCGTAAGCAAATGGATAGACTCTATAAAGTAAATTAGATAGTTTCTCGATATTTTTTTCGAGGATATATCGAATAATTCTGCGTTTGTATAAAATGTGATTATGGAAGCTATCTGTAATGCTAAATAAATTTGTTTTTGCTCTCATTTGTATTACCTTTGACGAGAGTTAAGATTCGTTGAAACTCAACAGACCTGTTCTGTATTTGCTCTGTATTATATTTGTGTGAAATACGAAAGCAGACGGAGTGTCTGTATAATACCGAAAAAATCGTTTATACGTAAAAAATATGAGTGTGATAATTTCTCCATCGTTGTTGTCGGCAGATTTTGGAAATCTGAACAGTGAGATAGATATGATAAATACTAGTGCTGCCGATTGGTTGCATATCGATGTGATGGACGGTGTGTTTGTCCCGAATATTTCTTTCGGGTTTCCGGTGTTGGAATTTGTGAATCGGCGATGTGCAAAACCTCTTGATGTGCATTTGATGATCGTCGAGCCTCAAAAGTTTATACCAGAAGTCAAGCGTGTGGGCGGAGCTATCATGACGGTTCATTATGAGGCATGTACACATCTTCATCGGGTTGTTCAGCAGATACATGCAGCAGGTATGCAAGCCGGAGTTTCATTGAATCCTCATACACCGGTGTCCTTGTTGGAAGATATTATCGAAGATGTCGATTTGGTTTTGCTGATGTCGGTAAACCCCGGCTTCGGCGGGCAGAAGTTCATTCCTCGCATATTGGATAAGGTGAGGGATTTGAAAGAGATGATCGCTCGTAGAAATTCGCATGCGGTTATAGAGATAGATGGCGGGGTAAATTTGGATACCGGTCGGCAATTAGTTGAGGCAGGGGCCGATGCATTGGTTGCCGGTAGTTTTGTTTTTCACTCGGATAATCCTATTGATACGATTGCTCGATTGAAGCAGTTGTAAAAGGAAATATATGGGATAGCCCCTATCGCATATTCGTGTGCAGAGGAGGGTGAAACGTTTCTTGTTTCGTTACAATCCGACGAGTTTTCTATACAATAATATAAAACATTCTAAATTTCTCCCTTGTGTTTTGCAACGTAAAATATAGGGGAGAGATCGAAGAAATGATAGTTTCTGAGGAGAGGGGTTAGATGTATAAAACCACAATCCCCTCTGATTTTCTACTGAGCCGTTTTTTTCAGCTCCGGGAGGTTTAATCCGTTATCAGATTATTGCATATAACCTTTGACTGTCATCGGGTCGTTACCTACTAAAACTTCAACCGTTGTTTTTTCACCTCGGCTGTTCTCGTAGGCGAATGTATAAGTATGGCCTTTTTCCAATAAGAAACTCAGTGCATCGTTCATATCCTGCAAAGGACCGGCTGTGCGGCCTCCACCCACTTGTATGCCATTGCAAAATACATCGACGTTTGCTTCTACTCGATCACCGGAATCGGAGCTATGCCGTTTATCTCGGAACATCATGAAAGTCACATTCGTATGGGTCCCTTGTTTCGTAAGGATTTGGGTCGATTCGGTGTATATATCTCGATAACGTTGCGATACATTGATACCATGAACACTGCGTGCATCTTCATTCCACGCCATTGGAAACCAGTCTCCCGTAGGTCGGAACGATACAGCATAAATTCCGTGTGTATGGTCTCCCGATACTGATTTTCCTGCATCGGCCATAAACCAAGCCTTGTCGAGTACAGGAGGTTGATAATATTCTGTGGAGAACCATGTCCCATCTATCCAAACTTCTGTCCAACTGTGGTTACCTCGATTGTCGTGCCAAGCGGCAGTTCCTGCAAAACGTGCCGGAATACCTACGGAGCGAAATGCGTCGACCAAAAGAATGGATAACCCGGTACAGGAAGCCATGCCTTGTCTTATCGATTCAGCAGGACTTTGGTTGGTCTTTTCCCGAAGCGTGTTGTATTCCACTCCGACCACTTCGGGGATAATTCGGTTTATTGTGTCGATGGCCGCTCGTATGTCTGCACATTTGGCTACACGAGGAGCGAAACGATTATAAAAATCTTGTCTCCACGAGTCTCGAGTTTCGTCTACCACGGCATAGGGTAAAACTTCGTTGAGGAAGATGGAGTCGGGTAATGCTTTTGTCCATGAAAATTCAGACCGAACCCGACAGGCATATGCCACGTTCTCTTTTAAAAGGTCGAGATTCATCGTGTCGCGGTCTCCCTGTGGCATCCAAGCTATCAGGTAAGCCATCGCTTCTTGTTCGTCGTGTGGCGTTTTGTGTAATAGTAATCTTAGGCTGTCTGCACGAGACGACTGGTTTAAAACGGTTTCGAGTTGTCGTTTATAATCAGTTGAGATACCAGAGGTACAGGTAGAGAGTGAGCAAATCAACCCGACAAGCAGTAGAAAAAATGGAGCTTCTTTTCTCATGTGAGAGTCGTTTTTAGATTAGTTGGTTCAGAATATTACGAATCATGGTTGGGTCGATTCCGATTGATGCATATTCGGGAATCCCCTGTACTCCGCCCATTGAGATCGACGGATTTTTATAGGTCATACGGCTTTCTGTTAAATTCCGAGCACTGAAATGTATGGCATCCACTCCGGTGTCGGCAAGCAGTTTGACGTTCGATGCATTCACTCCGCTTCCTGCCATTACGTCTATTCGTCCTGCGGAGGCTTTGACTAACGAATGAATGTTCTCGATTCCTTCCGGTGCTGTGTTACGTCCTCCCGAAGTGAGTACCCGACAGCAACCGACTCTCACGAGGGCTTCGAGGGCTTCGTTGGTATCGCAGGTCATGTCGAAAGCCCGGTGGAATGTAAATTCCATTTCTTTGGCTGCGGCGACCAATTCTGCTGTGCGGATTTCGTCTACTCGTCCGTCGGAAGTGAGTATTCCCGCTACCACGCAATCTGCTCCGCAGTCATGGGCAAAACTAATTTCTTCGAGCATTTGGTGAAATTCTTTGTCGGAGTAGAGGAAGTCTCCGCCACGGGGACGAATCATTACACTCAGTTTCAAATGAGGAATTCGACGAGCCATGCGAATGAATGCGGCCGATGGGGTAGTGCCTCCCTCATAAGGAGATGCACACAGTTCTACACGGGTGATACCCATATCGGCGGCTATTTGGCAGGCTTCGAGTGTGAAAGTGCAAAGTTCGGTTTCTATCATGATTACCGTTTCTCTAAATTGTGTATCGAATTTTCATTTTCAAAGGATTTTACAAAGATAGTGAAAGGTGAGTGCAGAGACAAACGGAAACCTCGTTTCCGATTTGACTATGACGAACCGCAGCCTATCTTCGTACTCACAAAGATAGTGAAAGGTGAGTGTAGAGACAAGCGGAAATATTGTATCCGATTTGGCTATGCCTAACCGAATCCTATCTTCGTAGTTGCAAAGATAGATATTTATTGATGGGATGCAAGAGGGAAAAGTGGGTCATTGGTTATGTGTAGTCATACCCTATGTATTGTATCATTCAATAAATACGAACAGCTATGCGATTATCGCATAGCTGTTCGTATTTTTACAAGTGGAAATATGCTTATTTCGACTTTTTCATTCCCTTATAAATGAGAAATCCTACGATAAATACACAAATAGCGATGAGTATATAGAGTATTTCGTGGCTATACATCTGTACTTTCGAGATAAGTTCGTCTTCGGGGATAACAGCATGGAATCCATATCCTATGGCGGCCAATACGATATTCCAACACATGGCGCCAAGAGTCGTGAAAAGAATAAATTTGGAGAATTTCATACGTGCCAATCCTGCCGGTATGGAAATAAGTTGACGTACAGCCGGTATCAGTCTTCCGATGAGGGTGGATATACTACCATGCTTGTCGAAATAGCGTTCGGCTGTTTCGACTTTTTTCTGGTCGAGCAGACAGATATGTCCGATGCGGCTGTTGGCGAATTTATAAACGAGCGGACGTCCAATCCAACGGGCTAAATAGTAATTAATGATTGCACCGAGGTCTGCTCCGAGAGTCCCGAAGATAACCACCAAATACATGTTTAATTCTCCGTAAGCGGCTTTATATGCGGCCGGTATAATGACGATTTCGGAAGGGAAAGGAATAAAGGAACTTTCTATCATCATTAGAAATGTAATAGTCCAGTAGTTTAAATTATCGAGACACCACTGAATGAAAGATAATGATTCCATAAAAAAGGATTATAAAATTTGCACTTTTATGGCTGCAAAGGTAATATATTCGTGTTACAAATTTGAATTTTTGTGAAAATGTAATCGTATTTTAATATGGCTATTGCTCGAAGTTTTGGAAAATGGTACGGTATATTTTCGCCTTATCGGTTAGAGGCTTGGGATAAGCGCGGGAAGTGGAGGGCATACGGTAAAGCCGGAGGCGGCGATTATGGTAAAGAAAATCGACGAACCCTCCGATCTCAGGAGCTGGTGAACCTGTGATAGAAAGTAATGTGTCGGTTGCCTTTTGTCCTGTGGTCACCAGAGTATGACAGCGAGGAATTTGATCGAGTATTCCGGCCAGATTTAATGGCTCGACGACTTCGAGGGTTAAGTCTGAGGCATTTCCGTTTAGGCGATTGGCAACGGCTACTGTATCGCTTACAGCAATGGCTTTTTCCCGTAGAAATTGTTCGATGTTGTCTTTACAGAATTTTTTCTTTTCTATATCTACAAAATGATCTTTGTCATCGAAGAAGATAAGCCCAAAAATTCTCCACATATCGTTGGTGTAATTGGGATAGAAAAAATCCATCGACCAGCGCTTGCGGGGAGGCGGAAAACTTCCTAGCAATAGGAGCCGGGCATTGGGTGGAAGAAATGGGGCGAGGGGGTGTATCTCTGGTTGAAGTGGATTCATCTTTTTATCGTAAATAGTTAAAAGGAGAGGTCGCTTGGTTCGTCGTTGATTTTCCAGAAAATGTTCTCGGCGGCATCATATCGATATTGTCCTTCTCGTAATGTTTCTGTTTGGAAATCTTCTTTCTCGAAAACGTCTTCTCCCTCGTCGAGTATATAAAATTCGTCGTTCGTATCCGTTGCTTGTATGGTCGCTATGTACCCCTCTGGGATTTCGAAGATTTCATTTTCTTCTACTTCTATCATTTCTCCGTCATAACCTTGTTGGAATAGAATGTCGTAGGCATCGAAATCGTCGTTCTCATCGTAGCCCATTTCGTCCCTGATCGTATCGAATTCGGGGGTTAAGAATAAAGTAATTGTTTCCATAATTATGGGGATTTATTCAAGGTACAAAGGTACTTATTTTTGCGATTGTTTCAACAATTCATGTACCTCGTTGTTTTAATTATCGATGAAACGTTTAAATCCCAAGAAAGTATGAAAAAATTATTTGTTTCTTGTTCCTGTTTTTTGGTGACGACATTATTATCGGTACAGGCTGATGATAAAATGGATAAACAGACCGATGTCGTTGTAGAAGAGTGTGTTTGTCAAGGCCCTTCACAGTCGCCGGCTCGAGTAATTCTTTTGTGGGGGGAAACCCCTCCGAATGACGAATTGATGGCGATGTTTTACGACACTCGGTTATTGCATTTCCAAGACCCGCGAGCCCCTCGTTTTTTGCTGATAGATCGTAAAGGGCGTGCGGCATTGGGTATAGGTGGTTATGTAAAGGCTACTGCTTCCTATGATTTTGACGGGGCTCTGCCTAACCGGGATTTTGTGACATACGATATCCCTGTTCCCCGTAATCCGGCGGAACGTAATCAGTATCAAATGGATGCTTCTACCACACGTCTGTTTTTGAAATTAGTCGGGGCCAATTCTGTATTAGGAAAATATACCGTTTATGTAGAAAGTGATTTTCGGGGAGGACAGGATTACGGTTTTCGTCTCAGACAGGCTTATGTGAATGCCCGTGGCTTTTTAGTCGGACAGACTTGGAGTACCTTTGTGGACCCCGCAGCAGCTCCTCCTACAATCGATTATGAAGGTCCAAATGGTATGACTAGTGTGCGTAATGTTATGTTGCGTTATACTCTTGATTTAAGTAAACATTGGCAGGTGGCATTGGCGGCCGAAGCACCTTCGGTGACTTATACGCTAAGTGATGGTAACAATATGGCTATTCGTCAGCGTATGCCCGATATTCCGTTTTATGTCCAGTATGGTTGGAACGAAGGGAACAATCATATACGAGTCTCTGGTCTTATACGAGGTTTGTCCTATCGGGATTTGATGGCCTCTCGAAATAAATCTGTTTTGGGTTGGGCCGTGCAACTTTCGGGATTAGCTAATATTACACCGAAGGTAATGCTGTATTATCAAGGGGTTTATGGACGGGGATATGATAGATACTTGAACGGTTTGAACGGGAAGGGTTTCGATTTGATTCCAGATCCCGATAATCAAGGGAAACTTTATGCACCAGAAACATTAGGCTATATGGCTGGCATACGGTATTCATTCTCTCAAAAATTCTTTATTTCGGCATCTTATAGTCAAAGTAGATTATACAGCAAAACCGGGTCACTCTCGGAAAATTCCTATCGATATGCTCAATATATTGTCGGGAACGCTTTTTATAATTTAACTCCCGATTGTAGTATTGGGCTTGAATATCTTTATGGTCGTCGTTCCAATATAAATAGGGAAGATGGTCAGGCCAATCGAATCAATGCAATGATTCAATATAATTTCTGAAAAAGGGGAATTATTGTTGAGCCCGTTCTCTTTGTTTAGCGATAGTGAAGAGGGAACGGGCTTTGTTGTGCAATGTCATGAATCGCGTTTGAATCGTGGTTTTTCTGATAAAAATATTGTTCGCCATGTAAAAAGTGTTATTTTTGCATGGCGATTATATAATTGGGCCATATTTAGAAACAGAGCACATAATGAGATATTTGTATTTGACGTTTTTTATGATACTTCTTTGGGGGATAACTTCTTGTTCTTCTTCGAAGAATGTTCCCTATATGGTTGATATTGAAGATATACCTGCCGAAGTATTGAATGCTGCGACGGTTCAGTCTTCTCCTGTTTTAGCTCCGGGGGATATTATAGATATATCGGTAGTGGCTAAGAATCAAGAGGTTGTTATCCCGTTTAACAAGAGGTTGATGCAAGGAGAGGCTTATCTGCGAGGAAATGCATCGAAAGCCGTTGAATATTATTTGATTGATCAGGCGGGTAATATTGATTTCCCGGTGATTGGGCGTATTCACGTAGCGGGAAAAAGTAAGATGGAGGTAGAACATTTGATTCAAGAACTCCTTTATCCCGAATATCTGAATGAACTACCCCAAGTGACAGTGTGGATACAAAACTTTTCTATATCGGTATTAGGAGATGTGAATAGACCGGGATTGTTTACCATAGAAAACGAACGAGTGAGTATATTGGATGCGATCGCTTTGGCCGGAGATTTGGCTATAACAGGTCGCCGGGATAATGTGCTGTTGGTGAGGGTAAACTCAGATGGAACTAAGAGTATAGCGAGAATAAATTTGAATGATAAGAATTTGATATCTTCGCCTTATTTTTATTTGCAGCAGAATGATGTATTGTATGTTCAACCAAACAAATCCAAAGCCAATTCTGCTGTTGTCGTACCTCCCACGACTTCATTGATTTTTAGTGCGACTTCAATTTTATTGACTATCGCTAACCTTATTATTACAGCTTGGAGTATTTCGAAATAAAAGTTTTATGGAAGATAAGCAGAATACATCTGTAAAAAATGCATCGGAAGAGGCATTTGATGTTACGGGCTTCTTTTTAGAATGTATTTCATATTGGAAATGGTTTGTGGCCAGCGTGGTCGTACTTGCTGTGGCGATAATGTTTTATTGTTTCAGGCAGACTCCGGTTTATGAGGTCACATCTGCAGTATATATTCAAGACAATAAAGGAGATAATAGCAATATATTATTGGAAAGTCTAGGACTATCTTCCTATAAGAAAAATATAGATAATGAAATAGAAGTCTTACGTTCGAAAAATCAGATTACAGATGTCGTCGAAGCTCTTAATTTGTACACGTCTTATTCTTGGAATTCTTTTTTGAGAAATGTTCCATTGTATGAAGAGACTCCGATAGAGGCTGTTCTTGATTCGATTGATGTGCGTTCGTTAAAGGCTTCTTTGAATATTAGAATAAAACCGCAAAACGGAGTATTCCATTTGGAGGCGAAGACTCGAAATGTGAGGGGCGATGAGGTAGAAATTTGTAACACTACGGTCGAAACTTTTCCATATTCCATACCTTTTCACAAGGGATTTATCCGACTAAGATATACTGGCGATACGATTCCTACCGTGGATAAAACGTTGAATATATCTTTATCGAATCCGAGAAACGTGAGTAAGTCTATTGCCGGAAATTTGACAGTGGCTTTTGCTTCGAAAGATGCAACGATTTTGAAGGTCGTATATCGAACTCCGGTAATAAAAGCGGGTGAGGATTTTATAAAAACACTGGTCGATTTTTATAATATCGATGCGGCCAAGCAAAAAAATCAAGGGACTGAAAAAACGCAACAGTTTATTGATGCCCGTTTGGATTCTATTTCAAAAGATTTATCGGTTGTAGAGGCGCGAGTAGAAGAATATCGCCGTCATAATAATTTGATTGATATTTCATCTGAGGCGAAATTATATTTGGAGCAAACCGGATTTACCGATGAGAAGTTGGCTGAGTTGGAGTTGCAGAAAAGTCTTGTCGATTATGTAGAGAAATTTTTATCGATACCTCAAAATGAATATATGCCCATTCCTGCGTTGGGAATTGACGATAAAGATTTAGCTAAATTAATAGGAGAATATAATAAAAGTCTGCAACAACGAAAAAGATTATTACATTCATCATCGGAATCCAATCCTGTTATCGTTGAGTTGACGAGAGATATACAGACTCAAAGGTCATTGGTACTGAAAGGTGTCGAAAGCATTCGTAAAGGAGTAGAAATTAAAAAGAGAGATTTATCTCGTCAGGATAAGATTATCGAAGACAAGATTAAGAATGTACCTCAATACGAGCGGGAATTATCCGATATTATGCGTCAGCAAAGGATAAAGGATAATCTGTATGTATTCTTGTTGGAAAAAAGAGAAGAGAATGCATTGGCCAAAAGTATGACCGTACCGGTAGCACGCATTATCGACGATCCGGATTCTACGGGAGAACCAGTTTCTCCTAAGAAAATATTGCTGTTTTGTGCTGCTGTTTTATTGGGCGTTTTGTTGCCGGCATTTGTGATTTACCTCAGAATGTTGTTATTCCCTGTGTTGAAAGATAAGAAAATGCTAGAACGTCTTACTTCCATACCTGTTTTGGCTGAGATATCTAAGAAGCCGGGAAATAAATTTTTTGTGGTTGAGAAAAAGAGTGTGGAGCCCATTGCCGAACTATTCCGATTGTTGAGGAATAATTTACAGTTTGTCCTTACTGGTCCAGAGAAAAAGGTGATAGCGGTAACATCGTCGGTAATGCATGAAGGAAAGACATTCGTTTCTTGCAATATGGCTTTGAGTTTTGCCCTAACGGGAAAACGGGTGCTTCTGATAGGTGTGGATATACGACGTCCTCGTTTGGCTCAGCATTTCCAAATGTCCAATATGAGGGGTGTTACTACCTATTTGTCGGGTGGAGATTCTGATCTTTCGGCTCTTATTCAATCTTCTGGAATTGATTCTAATTTGGACGTTTTGCCGGCAGGGCCTGTTCCTCCTAATCCGAACGAATTGTTGATGAGTTCTCGTTTTGAGCAGTTGGTCGATTATGCACGATCCCATTATGATTATGTGATTTTGGATACAGCACCATTGGGTATGGTATCCGATTCATTTTTGTTGACCCGGGCTATCGATGTGGTTATTTATGTAGCGAGGGCTAATTATACGAATAAAGCGTCGATCGAGATGTTGAATGCATGGATTGACAATAAGCGTATCAATGTGCCGGTTTATCTTATTTTGAATGATGTGAATATGAATTCAAGGACTTATTCATATCGCCAATATGGTAGCGGAAAATATGGTTATGGATATGCTTCTTCGCGGTCGGAATATGTTATTCCGTGGTATAAACGTTTGTTCAGAAAAAGTGATAGTTAATAGAAATGATTTTGAGTATAAAAGAACGGGAAAGAATTTTATTCTTTCCCGTTCTTTTATTGGATTTGTTGAATCATCGAGTTAACCGAGCTGCCATTTCTTGTGCAAGGTTTCTACATTGCTCCTTTATAGCCGGAGTAATGCTTTGTTTCATTTCTATACAGCAGGGGATAGTTTCCCATTTCATGGATTCGGCGAATGCGGCGAGGTGTTTTACTGCCGCACCGGCCCAAGTGAAAGAACCGAAATAAGCAAACGTGCGATTCTTGATATCCCGTGTAGCAATCATTTCGGTGAGGGTTTCGACTGCCGGAAATAATCTGTTAGAATAAGTAGGGCTGCCTATAATGAGCCCCCGGTAGCGGAATATGTTTTGGAGGATATACGATGGGTCTTCGTGGGAAACATTGTGGAGTACAATCTCTTTGATTCCGTTGGCTGCTAGTTCACGAGCTATTTCTTCGGCCATCTGTTCGGTATGCCCGTACATACTGCCATAAGCGATAACAACACCCAGTTCACCTTCATATCGACTGAGGCGATCATAAATGCCAATGACTCTGGTTATTTCTTTTTCCCATATGGGTCCGTGTGTGGAACAAATCGTTTTGATTTCTATGTCGGATAGTTTTTTCAGTGCCGTTTGTACGGCTGGCCCGTATTTCCCCACGATATTGGAGTAGTAACGCACCATTTCGCTCCAATACTTATCCGTGTTTAATTGACTGTCTGTAATGCCTCCGTCCAAAGTACCGAAGCAGCCGAAGGCATCCCCTGAAAAAATCAATTTGTCTTCGTTAACGTAGGTCATCATTGTCTCGGGCCAATGAACCATCGGCGTAAGATGAAATGTGAGAGTCCTTTTCCCGATAGACAAGGATTCTCCGTTTTTAATACAAAGAGTATTGTCGTCTATTCCATAATATCCTTTAACCATTTCGAGGGTTTTGATATTGCCTACAATTGTCATTTGAGGATATTTTTGACGAATAAATTGTATCGAGGCAGAATGATCCGGCTCCATGTGGTTGATTATGAGATAATCTATTTTCCCGTCCCCGATAATCTCGGCTATGTTGTCGAGTAGTCTATCGGTATAAGCGGCATCCACGGTATCTATTAATACATTTTTTTTATCGGTTATCAAGTAAGCATTATAGGATACTCCGTATGGAAGCGGCCAAAGATTTTCGAATTTATATTTACACCGGTCATTTACTCCTACATAATGTATACCATTTGTAATTTCTGTTATCTTCATAATCGTATAATTAATTTGATATTTGATGATAGTCCTCTTGTTTGTAGATTATCGCTTATTTGAAAATGATTCCAAAAATACGAAAAAATAGAAATCTTTGGGAAGTTCAAAATTTATTTTTTCCTTTGTAATAGAAAACCTTAAATGGTTATATAGTTTATTAACAAATTTGCTAATAGGTGCATATTGTACCAGAAAAACATTAAAATCATGAAAAAGTATTTGGCAGAGATGGTGGGTACTATGGTACTCGTGTTGATGGGTTGTGGAAGTGCTGTATTTGCGGGCAATATAGCAGCTGCTTGCGGTGCGGGAGTAGGAACGTTGGGCGTTGCTATGGCATTCGGTCTTTCTGTGATTGCTATGGCTTATACGATTGGCGGTATATCGGGTTGCCACATCAATCCAGCTATTACGTTGGGTGTATGGTTGTCTAAACGAATGAACGGGAAGGATGCCGCCATGTATATGGTCTTTCAGATAATCGGAGCGATTATTGGATCGTCTATTATTTATGCTTTGGTTTCTACGGGCGGTTCATCGGGAGTGACTACGACGGGAGCCAATAGTTTCGGAGACGGAGAAATGTTACAGGCATTCATCGCCGAGACAATCTTTACGTTTATTTTTGTATTGGTGGTATTGGGTGCAACCGATGAGAAAAAAGGAGCGGGCAATTTCGCAGGATTGGCTATCGGTCTTACTTTGGTGTTGGTTCATATTGTTTGTATCCCTATTACGGGAACATCGGTAAATCCCGCTCGTAGTATTGCTCCGGCTCTGTTTGCAGGAGGAGAAGCTCTTTCACAGTTGTGGTTGTTCATTGTAGCGCCGTTTTTCGGAGCTGCGTTGTCTGCAATGGTTTGGAAAGGACTGATGGGTGACAATAAGGAATAATATAGTTTTTCTACGATAAAATAAAGGGGCTGCTTTTCAAGGCAGCCCCTTTATTTTATGGATTGTAAAAAACGATGCCTTTAATATATAACCCTCCAATTTCTTGCGGGTTGTTCATATAGCCGTCCAAAGACAGAGGAAGTATGTATGTATTGTTGCCTCGGAAAGACCAAATCGTGTCGTTGGAATTTACTTTGTAGTTTTGTTTTTTTAGTAGGTCGACTAGCGGATAAACGGCGACAACTGTACTGTCTGGCCCCAATATTTCCACATTGTCGCTGTTTGTTCGGATATTTGAATTTTCATCGAAAAACAGGGCGTATTGGTAATCTTTTATATTTATGTTTTTGCCTTCGTAAGAATCCGATTGGTAGTAGGAAAAATAGATGCGATGATTTTCCTGTGAGCGATTCAATGCAGATGTTATCCCTTGTGTGAGTTTGGAAAATTGCATCGAGGAAACGGAATCGGTGAACCAGACTTGTATATCTTTTGCCCCATAATTTTCTGTGAGATAGAGAAGGTCGTCTTGTAGTCGGGTGGCATCGATAGAGTCGAGCTGGGTGCACTGGGTTTCTAAACTGTCGAATGTAAGAAGATTGTTTGTCCCGAGTTTGTTATTTTGAATGAGTGTATCTATCCGCTTGTGCATGGTATACCGGGTAATTTCGCTGAATCTCCACGGACCGATTGATGAGATGAGGAAAAGAAGAATAAATGAGATGAACGGGATTTTTATTTTTTTACCAGATGTAAAAATGGTATACAAGGCAGTCGTATAGCACCAAAAGTTGAGCAGCAGTACGTATAGGCGGTTAGTCGTGATACCATAGTCTTGAAAACGGCGGATTATACCAACAGTCATTAAGATTAATAGTGGGAGAAGCAGTATGCCGAACCATTGCCTGAAAAATTTCAAAGGACGATTCTTTTGTATGCATAACGGATATAGTATAAAAAGGGTGATTGTTCCGCCTATGGTGAGAATGGAGACTAGTGCGGAGACCCAACCATCGGGAAGTTGCCACTGAATTATGATTTTTATTAAATAGGCATAAAGGATTGTTCCGTAGAGTATGAGGAGGGGTAATAGTATATATAAACCTAGGATTTTCCATGCTTGGGCAAACGAACGCGTCTTTGTTTCGGTTATCGAGGCGATAGGAATGTTGCCTAGCAGATAGAAAGGAAAGAACAAGGTATAGCAAAGTACATGTATGTTTGAATACATCTCGCTTTTGAATTCACAGCCGAACAGAGTATCGGTAGAAAATAACGCCAGAGAGAGGCCGGCTGCCAAGACCGATGCAAAAAGTAAGCCTGTTAGTATTTGGATACACAACAGATAGGAGAAATTCCAAAAAGAGGTATCGGTGTCCTTTTTCAAAAAGGCAGCCCAAAATAAGGACGAAAAAAATGTTACGATAGGAGCTATGAAAGCAAGTGCCCCGAAGAAATGTTCGGGAGTATCGTTCGAAATGTAGCCGTACAAGTTCCATAATAGTACAGCGAGTAGGGATACCGAATGTCGTATAGTAGGGTTCAAGCGGTTCTCGAAGCAGAGGACGATACTTGCAGCGAGAGGTAATGTGCCTACCCATACGTACCAATAGGAGGGCTCGTAGAGTATGCTCCCTTTTACTTGCTCATAGGGGAGGTTGACGAGTAATAGCAGAGAGATACACAACCCGATTGTTGCTGTTGCTGCGACCGGAAATCGTTTGAGCGCATTCAAAAGGGTTTCGGTGATGGATTGCCAACGAAAGGTATTTATTCTGTCGAGCATAGTTGAATGATGTTGTTGGTGAAGAATAAATCCCCTAAGTACACGTGTTGTTAAGAACGTACTTAGGGGATTCGGAAATATGTCAACAATGTTATTTATTGACTCTGAACTTGTCTATACCGTCTTTTAGGTATCCGACCGATTGTCGGGCGGCAGCGATACCTGCATTGATGTTCGCTTCGGCGGTTTGGGCTCCCATTTTTTTCGGAGTGAAGAATACTCGGTTGCCGAATTTCTCTTTTAAAGTGTCGGCAATAGTCGGTGCAACATCGGCTACATAGTGAAAATCGGTACGTTCTTCGAGTATGCGTGCCAGATCTTCTTCATATATCACCTCTTTACGAGCCGTGTTGATGAGAAGAGCTCCTTTGGGCATAAGCGAAAGCAACGAGTAGTTGATCGATTGCTTCGTTTCGGCCGTAGCCGGGATATGCAGCGATACGAATTGACATGTTTTATAAAGCTCTTCGGCCGATGCGACAGGCGTTACACCGTCTTTTTTCATCACATCGTCGGGGCAATAAGGATCGAATGCATAAACTTCCATGTCGAATCCTTTGGCGATACGGGCCACATTACGACCTACTTGTCCGTAGGCATGGATTCCTAGTTTTTTCCCTTTCAATTCCGTACCCGATGTTCCATTGAAATGATTTCGTATCATTAAGATAGTCATACCGAACACGAGCTCGGCCACAGCGTTGGAGTTTTGTCCGGGGGTGTTCATTACACATACTCCTTTGGCAGTAGCCGCGTTGAGGTCGATATTGTCATAACCCGCTCCGGCACGTACTACGATTTTTAATTTTGGGGCGGTGTCAAAAACTTCGGCATCGACGATATCGCTGCGCACAATGAGGCCTTCAACATCTTCGACTGCTTTTAGTAGAGCGGCTTTATCGGGGTATTTTTCCAAAAGAACCATTTCGACACCTGCGTTGTCGAGAACTTCTTTGATTCCATTTACTGCAACGGCGGCAAACGGCTTTTCAGTAGCAACTAATACTTTCATGGTTTTTCTATATTAGTGTTTCTTCTCAAATTCTTTCATGGTAGCTACGAGGGCTTCGACACTCGATTTAGGCATAGCGTTATAAATGGAAGCTCTGAATCCACCTACCGAACGGTGTCCTTTAATACCTACCATGCCTTGTGAGGAAGCAAATTCGATAAATTCACTTTCGAGGTCTTTATATTCTTCTTTCATAACGAAGCAGACATTCATGATGGAGCGATCTTCGTGAGCTGCTGTTCCGACGAAAATTTTACTGGAATCGATAGCATCGTAGAGGATAGCTGCTTTTTCCAAATCACGCTTTTCCATCTCTTTGATACCTCCCATCTCCTTATAATATTTCAAGGTCTGCAATGCCGAGTAGATGGGGAGACAGGGAGGCGTATTGAACATCGATCCTTTTTTGATGTGGGTGCGATAGTCGAGCATGGTGGGGATAGCCCGGTCTACATGTCCGAGTGCATCTTCTTTGACAATCACGATAGTAACTCCGGCAGGGGCTAAATTTTTTTGAGCTCCGGCGTAGATGACGTTATATTTGGAAACGTCGATAGGTCGGGAGAAAATATCGGAAGACATATCGGCTACAAGAGGTACATTTACGTCTGGGTCAAATCGCATTTCTGTTCCGTATATCGTGTTGTTGGAGGTAAAGTGGAAATAATCAACATCATCGGGGATAGTATATCCTTTGGGGATATAAGAGAAGTTGGCTTCTTTCGAAGAAGCGACAACATCTACTTCTCCGAACAATTTAGCTTCTTTGATTGCATTTACAGCCCATGTTCCGGTTTCGAGGTAAGCAGCTTTACGGTTCAACAAATTATATGGAACCATACAGAATTGCATGCTGGCCCCTCCACCTAAAAATAGGACATCATATCCGGCAGGGACTTCGAGCAACTCTTTTACTAGGGTTTTAGCTTCTTCGATAACCGCTGTAAATTCTTTGCTGCGATGTGATATTTCCAACAGAGACAGACCTGTATCTGCGAAATTAAGTACGGCATCCGCTGTGTTTTTAATGGTGTATTCGCTCAGAATAGAAGGGCCTGCATAGAAATTGTGCTTCTTCATAACGATCTTTGTTTAGTAGTTTGGTATAATTTGGTTTTGATAGATTACAAAAGTAATTCTTTTTTTCTTAGTTTTTATGCGCTTTGAAATATTTTGTTACAAAAATTTACAAAATGACGGCTATTTGTTAGCCCGAGATAGCATTTCGACAGATTATTTGTATCGGTCTTTCCATAGCTTATTTAGATGATCTTTCAGCTTGTTCTCCGCAACGTTATCCTGAGGCTTCCACCAATTATTGTCTTTCAACTCGTTTGGTAAATATTGCTGATTGACGAAGTTACCCGTATAATCGTGTGCATATTTGTAATTTTTTCCATACTCCAACTCTTTCATCAATTGTGTCGGTGCATTCCTAAGATGTAGCGGAACAGGAAGGTTTCCTGTTGTTTTTACCGTTTCTAGTGCTTGATTTATCGCCATGTAGGCCGAATTGCTTTTGGGTGAACTAGCCAGATAGATTGTCGTTTCGGCCATGATGATGCGACTCTCCGGCCACCCTATATTTTGTACAGCATCGAAGCAAGCGTTGGCTAAAAGCAGGGCATTGGGGTTTGCCAGTCCTACATCTTCGGAAGCCAATATAACCAATCGTCGTGCGATGAAAGCGGGGTCTTCACCTCCTTCGACCATGCGGGCAAGCCAATAGATTGCGGCATCCGGATCGCTGCCACGTATGGATTTGATAAATGCCGATATGATATCGTAGTGCATTTCGCCGTTTTTGTCGTAGGCGGCAGGATTTTGTTGTAACCGTTCCGTTACAATCGCATCGTCGATGATTATTTTTTCGTTCTCTCCGACCGCTTGGGATACGAGATCGATGATGTTTAGCAGCTTTCGGGCATCCCCTCCTGAATAACGAAATAGAGCATCGGTCTCTTTTACTTCTATATCGCGTTCTTTCAGATAAGTATCGGAATGTATAGCTCTGTCGAGCAGTAGCTGCAAGTGCTTTACTTCGAGTGATTTGAGGACATATACCTGACAACGGGAGAGCAGGGGACGTATTACTTCGAAAGAGGGATTCTCGGTCGTTGCTCCGATGAGCGTCACCGTACCGTATTCGACCGCGCCGAGGAGAGAGTCTTGCTGTGATTTGCTGAACCGGTGGATTTCATCGATGAACAGTATGGGACGTACTTTGGAAAAAATATTGGCTTTGCATCGATCTATTACTTCGCGAACTTCTTTTACGCCGGATTGTACGGCACTCAATGTGAAGAATGGTGCTTGTAATTGTTGCGATATGATGTGAGCCAGAGTTGTTTTTCCGACACCCGGAGGCCCCCAAAGAATGAAAGACGAAATTTTACCCGCATCGATCATACGCCGCAGTACGGCTCCCGGTCCTACCAGATGTTCCTGTCCGATGTATTCGTCTAAGTTTTTGGGCCTTAGTCTTTCTGCCAGAGGTTGTAACATAAATTACTTGTTTCTGTTGATACAAATATACTTGTTTTGAACCGTTTTTGCAAGGAAAGAAACGGAAAGATAGAGCCGTTTATGAGAAGTATGAAAATCGGCTGGTTTTTGGAGTAATAAGTAAAAAACTGTTATCTTTATTCCGCAAATTTAATTAGATATGTCATGAAGAGACTTTTTCTTTTTTCCTTGTTAATTGGATATTGGTCGGTAGTAAGAGCTTCGGATACGGTTTTTATAAAAGAGGCACAAGTCCCCATTTTGATAGAACGGCAGGATAATCTATTATTTTATCTTCGATTCGATGCACGAGACAGCCGAATGCTTGATGGAGTAACAGTAGACTTGTCGAGGTGTAAAAATCTCGACGATATTCAATCTGTAAAGCTCTATTATGGTGGAACAGAAGCCCGTCAAGAAGAGGATAAGAATCGATTTGCTCCGGTTAGTTATATTTCGAGTTTCAGTCCCGGTAAGACATTGTCGGCATATCCTTCTTATTCGATAAAATGTGCCGAGGAATCGAATGTGTCTGAGTCGGTGGTTTTGGAATGTAATTACAAATTATTTCCGGGAGTTAATTTCTTTTGGGTGAGTTTGCAGGTGAGACCCGGCACATCTCTTTTATCTAAGGTGACGGCCGATTTGAGTTCTGTGACAATAGACGGGAAAGAGGCTATTTGTAAAAAAATGTCGCCCGACGGTATTGTACACCGCATGGGAGTAGGTGTTCGTCATGCTGGTAACGACGGTGCTTCGGCGTTTCGTATTCCCGGATTGGTCACTACGAATAAAGGTACATTGTTGGGTGTGTATGATGTGCGTTATAACAGTAGCGTGGATCTGCAAGAACATGTAGATGTTGGATTGAGTCGTAGTACCGATGGCGGGAGTACATGGGAGAAAATGAGATTGCCGCTTTCTTTCGGAGAGACCGGAGGCTTGCCGGCTGCCCAAAATGGGGTAGGAGACCCTTCTATCTTGGTCGATACAAAGACAAATACAGTGTGGATTGTCGCGGCGTGGACACACGGTATGGGGAATCAACGGGCATGGTGGAGTTCACAGCCGGGAATGGAAAAGAGCTATACGGCTCAACTCGTGATGACGAAGAGTACCGATGACGGCAAAACTTGGTCGAAGCCGATTAATATAACCGGGCAGGTGAAAGATCCTTCTTGGTATTTCCTACTTCAAGGGCCGGGGCGAGGTATTACCATGCAGGACGGCACGTTGGTATTTCCCATTCAGTTCATAGATTCGACTCGTATTCCGAATGCTGGTATTATGTATAGTAAGGACCGGGGTAAAACTTGGAATATACATAATCTGGCACGGACAAATACGACAGAGGCTCAGGTCGTGGAGATAGAGCCGGGAGTGTTGATGTTGAATATGCGGGATAACCGGGGAGGAAGCCGAGCCGTAGCCATAACCGAGGATTTGGGAAAAACATGGACCGAGCATGAGTCGTCCCGAAAAGCTTTGCAAGAACCCGTGTGTATGGCGAGTCTGATTCATGTTCGTGCCGAAGATAATGTATTGGGTAGGGATATCCTTCTTTTCTCGAATCCCAACACGAAGAAGGGGCGCAACCATATTACGATTAAAGCCAGTTTAGATAAAGGCCTGACGTGGTTGCCAGAAAATCAAGTGATGTTGGACGAAGATGAGGGGTGGGGATATACCTGTCTGACCATGATCGATCGTGAGACAGTGGGTATTTTATATGAGAGTAGCGTGGCTCACATGACTTTCCAAGCTATTAAGTTGAAAGACTTAATTCGGGAATAACAATTCTCCATTTTGTTAAAAGTGCTAAATTTAAACATTTCGCAGAACGTGTGGTTAAACCTTTGGACAAAAACAGAGTCTTATAAACAGATTCGCGAATAAATAAATTGAAGAAAACTTTTTAATGAAAGGAGAAAATTTATGAAAAAGGCAATAGTATCGTTCGCTCTTGTTCTCGTTTTATCGATGAGTTCATTTGCCGGTAATAAAGTAAAGAACGAACGGAAAGAGAAATGTGAATTCCCTTGTGAACAAATGGTGAAAGATTTGAATCTTAGCGAAAAACAGCTTTCTCAATTAAAAGAAGCCGATAAGACGTTCGATACGGAAGTAAAAGCGATTCGAGAGAAAAAGAAGGAATTTGAGAAATCGAATCGAGAATCGATGAAAGCGGCTAAGGTTCGTCGGGATTCCACATTTAAATCTATTCTGACCAAAGATCAGTATATTCAGTATTTGGAACAGAAAGTGGCACGATTGGAAAAACGAGCAGCCCGCGATTCTTGGCGTGAAAGATTTGGGACTCCATTTATGGGGAAAGATATGAAACTGGGTCGCCAGTTTCCCGATTTTAATCCCTTGCCGAGGAGTGAAAAGAATGTAGAAAAATAATAGAGAACAGAGAATAAATAGGTTTTCGGTAGAAAAAAAGGAGGTGCATCGTGCATTACGACGCACCTCCTTGCTTTTTATCTCGTTTCAGTTACGAAATACGATTTGGTCATTTTCGGTATCGACTATGATAGGCTTCGATCGGTCTACTTTCTGGGCCAGCAGGTCTTTCGACAACTGGTTCAAGATAAGCCGGTGTATCACTCGTTTTACCGGACGTGCTCCAAACTCAGGGTCGTAGCCTTCGGTTGCAATCAAGCCCAGTGCTTTGGGTGTAATTTCGAGGGTGACACCGTTTTTCTCCAACATCTTTTTGATGTTGTCGATTTGTAACGACACAATCTCTTCGATTTCTTTCTCGCTCAACGGGGTGAACATAATCGTTTCGTCTATACGGTTGAGAAATTCGGGACGTATGGTTTGTTTCAACATATTCAAGACCGCTTCTTTTGTCTTTTCGATGACTTCGGTTTTGTTGGCAGAGGTCATCTTTTCAAAATTTTCGCGTATCAAGGCGGAACCCATATTCGAAGTCATGATGATAATGGTGTTTTTGAAATTAACCAATCGGCCTTTGTTATCGGTCAATCGTCCGTCATCGAGTACCTGCAACAGAATGTTGAAGATGTCGGGGTGAGCCTTTTCTATTTCGTCGAACAAAACCACCGAATAAGGTTTACGCCTGATTGCTTCGGTCAGTTGGCCACCTTCGTCGTATCCAACGTATCCCGGAGGGGAACCGATGAGACGAGTGGCACTGAATTTCTCTTGATATTCACTCATGTCGATACGAGTCATCATGTTCTCGTCGTCAAACAGATATTCGGCAAGAGCTTTCGCTAACTCGGTTTTACCCACACCGGTCGTACCGAGGAAGATGAACGACCCGATAGGCCTACGAGGATCATTCAATCCGGCACGACTCCGACGAACGGCGTCGGCAATGGCCGTGATGGCCTCGTTCTGACCTACAACTCGTTTGTGCAGTTCCTCTTCGAGGTGGAGCAGTTTGTCTTTTTCGCTTTGCATCATTTTGTTTACCGGAATGCCTGTCCAGCGAGATACGACGTCGGCGATGTCCTCGGCATCGACTTCCTCTTTAATCATAGCTTTGTCACCTTGCAACTCGTGTAGCTTTTGTTGCGTGGCATGGATTTCGTCTTCTTTTTGTTTGATTTTGGCATACCGTATTTCGGCTACTTTACCATAATCGCCCTCTCGTTCGGCTTTATCGGCTTCGAAACGTAAGTTCTCGATGTCGATTTTATTTTGCTGTATGCGGTTAACCAGTTCTTTTTCCGATTGCCATTTGGCTCTGAATTTAGTTTCCTCTTCTTTCAGGTCGGCAATTTCTTTGGCTAACTGTTGCAGCTTTTCGGTATCGTTTTCACGTTTGATAGCTTCGCGTTCGATTTCCAATTGTTTGATTCGTCGGGATATTTCGTCCAAAGCCTCTGGAACCGAATCTACTTCTATGCGCAGTTTTGCTGCCGCTTCGTCCATCAAGTCTATGGCTTTATCGGGTAGGAATCGGTCTGTTATATATCGTTCGGATAATTGTACGGCTGCTATGATAGCATCGTCTTTAATCCTCACTTTATGGTGATTTTCATACCGCTCTTTCAGACCTCTCAAAATCGAGATAGAGCTCATTTCGTCGGGTTCGTCGACCATGACGATTTGGAACCTACGTTCGAGAGCTTTGTCCTTTTCAAAATATTTTTGGTATTCGTCGAGCGTAGTAGCGCCGATAGACCTCAATTCTCCTCTTGCCAAAGCCGGTTTCAGAATATTGGCAGCATCCATTGCTCCGTCGCCTTTACCGGCTCCCACCAACGTGTGTATCTCGTCGATAAAGAGGATAATTTCTCCCTCGCTTTGAATGACTTCGTTGACTACCGATTTCAGCCTTTCTTCAAATTCTCCTTTGTATTTGGCTCCGGCAACCAAAGCTCCCATGTCGAGAGAAAAGATTTGTTTGCTTTTCAGGTTTTCGGGAACGTCTCCGCGTACGATACGATGCGCCAGTCCTTCGGCTATGGCTGTTTTACCCGTACCCGGTTCACCTATCAAGATAGGATTGTTTTTGGTTCGACGACTCAGAATTTGTAATACACGTCTGATTTCTTCGTCTCGTCCGATAACAGGGTCGAGTTTCCCGTTACGGGCACGTTCGTTCAAATTGATTGCATATTTGCTCAACGCATTGTAGGTGTCTTCGGCCGAAGCTGCGGTTACTTTCTTCCCTTTTCGCAATTCGTCGATAGCTGCGCCCAGTTCTTTTTCGGTTATGCCTGCATCTTTCATGAATGCAGAGGCCGGACTTTTCACGAGGAATAATCCCATGAGCATGGCTTCCAATGCCACGAACTGGTCTCCGAGTTTATTGGAATAGTCGATTGCTTTTTGTAGAGCATCGTTAGCTTCCCGACTCAGATAGGGCTCACCTCCGTTCACTTTCGGAAGCGATTCTATTTCTCTGTCGACTTGGTTGTTTAGCAATCCTGCGTTGACTCCCAATTTTTGAAAAAGGTATGAGGTGAGGCTTTCGCCTACTTGCAAGATACCTTTTAGAAGGTGTACCGGTTCTATGGATTGTTCGTTGTGATTACGAACAATCTCCACAGCCTTTTGGATAGCCTCCTGCGATTTGATTGTGAAATTGTCGAAATTCATATATTTATTCTCCTTTCTATTTTATCTTTTTTTTGTTTTTACATTGGGATATAGTCAAAAGAAATGCCAGCCGTGTTTTAATGAAATATTGTCTGAAAATCAATCTGTTAATATGACATAATGTCTATATTTCCGATACGTTGGAAAGGTTCGGATCTATAAGAAGTTCATTTATAATTCTTTTTGTTTCTGACAAAATGACTTGTTTATTTTTTACAACACGGATGCAGCATAGAAAGTTCGGAGGAACAGAGGCTATCGGGTCTCGTTTATTTTCGGTGAAGATGCTGCGGAGATGGTATCGATAGCCGTTTGGGGACGCTCTTTTCCAAAGAGCGGTGCTGTAAATTTCGGCTTGGAAGGTTCGACGATGGTATCGTTTTTCAGTAAGGTGGATATCTGAACGGGATTGGCAATCGTACTTACCGGGACATTACGTTTCCATTCGATGCTTCGTTTTATTGAATCAGTCTCATGTTTGGTGAGCGGGCGGGTAGTGTTCCCGAAAAGGGTCATTAAAACCATTTTGGTGCGTAGGGCTCTTTTCTTGCGTTGCCAGTTACGGTATATTTCGACAGGGTCGAGGAGTCCCACATAAGAGACGCCTATACCGAAGGGCATGGTGTTGGGTGCACTCATCGACCAGCTGTTGACAGGAGCGGGTTTGTCATTGGAGAGAGGCCGTAACAAGTTACGTAATACAAACATATCGACCATTCGCGCGATTGTTTCGTCGTGAAGGCTGGCTATGCTGTCTTTCACTGCGTGCAGTAAAATTACGTTTAACATGAATTCCGATGGATTTTCGGGAAACATGGTTGAGGGACGCATGATGTTTAAAGATGCAGATTCGAGGTGCTCGTTCAGCTTTTTCTGCATGAACCGATCGTTGGGTGTAGAAGAGGGTAGCTGTTCGGTACGGGGCCACGACAATTCACCTCCTTTTATTTCCAATTCCGACCCATTGCCCGGCCGCATGGGAGGAGGCGTGGAAGATTGGGCATATGCGGTGTGGCAGAAAAAAGACAGCCCGCATGTCCAACATAAAAAAACTATTATCGTTCGAGGCGTCAGCATAACAGCTGCAAATATATCTTCTATTTGATAAACTACTCGATGTTTAAAAAGAAATTAACCGATATAATATTATATAAACGTATTTGTAAATACTCCGTAGGATAAAGATATCGAAGTAATTCTTTTTAATGTTTTTTATGTTTGTCGGTGTGTCTTGTCGTTTTTAGTGAAAATCAAGTTTATTTGATTTTGTCCATCATTTGCTTCTGACAGCAGTTCGCATTTTTTGACGACAGTCCAAGACAGGCATGACCCAACAGAGCTAAAATAAATTTTGTTCTATATTCGCCTTGCATTATCTTTGTTCCCGAATAAAGTAAAGAAACTGTTTTGAGTTTTTTCGAGCAGATGTTGTCAATCAGTTTTTCTGTTTTTTCATTTGTGTTATTTTTTCGAGTAAAAAGGACGGACAATGGATTTTGAACTGGTACATACCGATGAGTGTACCCATGCGAGGGCCGGAGTGATAACGACCGATCATGGGAAGATACAGACCCCTATATTTATGCCTGTGGGAACGGTGGCCTCGGTCAAGGCCGTGCATCAGCGCGAGTTGAGGGACGATATTAAGGCACAAATAATCTTGGGGAATACCTATCATCTGTATTTACGTCCGGGATTGGATATATTGCGTCAGGCCGGTGGACTGCACCGGTTTAACGGTTGGGAACGTCCTATTCTTACCGATAGTGGGGGGTTTCAGGTTTTTTCTTTGTCCGACCGTCGGAAACTGACAGAAGAGGGGGCCCACTTTCGTTCGCATATCGATGGCTCGAAACATCTTTTTACTCCCGAAAATGTGGTAGATACCCAACGTATTATCGGAGCGGATATTATGATGGCGCTCGACGAGTGTACTCCGGGCGATGCCGATTACGACTATGCCAAGAAATCATTGGCCTTGACACGCCGTTGGCTCGACCGGGGGTGGAAACACTTTTGTGAAACGGAGGGTTTGTATGGTTATAAGCAAACTTTTTTCCCGATTGTACAAGGCTGTGTCTATCCCGATTTGCGTATAGAGGCTGCGAAGCATGTCGCCGATTTGGGTGCTGACGGTAATGCCATCGGCGGATTGGCAGTGGGCGAACCTACGGAAAAAATGTATGAGATGATAGAGGTTGTCAACGAGGTCTTGCCTCAGGATAAACCACGTTATCTAATGGGGGTGGGGACACCGGCCAATATATTGGAAGGTATAGAGCGGGGTGTCGATATGTTCGACTGTGTGATGCCTACTCGCAATGGGCGCAATGGTATGCTGTTTACCCGTAACGGTATCATGAATATGCGGAATAAAAAGTGGGCCGATGATTTTTCTCCTCTCGACCCGGAGGGAACTTCTTATGTCGATACATGTTACAGTAAAGCCTATTTGCGCCATTTATTCATTAGTGAAGAAATACTGGCCATGCAGATAGCCTCGATACATAATCTGGCATTTTATGTATGGCTTACTCAGGAGGCACGTCGTCAAATTTTAGCCGGTACATTTAAGTCGTGGAAAGACGAGATGATATGCCGGGTGACTACACGATTGTAAAGAGGGACGAGATGAAGATATTGAAAAAAATAGATATCTATATTATCAAGAAGTTCTTGGGAACTTACTTTTTCGCGATAGCTTTGATTCTCGCTATTACGGTCATGTTCGATATTAACGAGAAATTGGATTCATTTTTGAAAGCGCCTTTGTCGGCGACGATATTCGACTATTTTTTCAATTTTCTTCCCTATTTTGCCAATCTGTTTAGTCCTCTGTTTACTTTTATCGCTGTTATATTTTTTACCTCCAAGCTGGCCGACAACTCCGAGGTTATAGCCATGTTGTCGAGCGGTATCAGTTTCAAGCGATTGTTTGTGCCTTATATGGTTTCGGCAGCCATTATCGCTGCATTGAATCTCTATTTGAGTTGCTATGTAATACCACCGGCCAATGTGACTCGTATCGAGTATATGAATACGTATGTCAAAAATAAGCGGGTAGATTATGCCAGTAATATTCAGTTGCAGGTAGAGCCGGGGGTAATAGCCTATATATCGCGCTATGACAACAGTAACAAAACTGGCTATCGTTTTTCTTTGGAGAAGTTCGACAAGAAAGTTCTTCAATCCCGATTGACTGCTCAAACCATTCATTACGATTCGGCTTATCACTGGCGGGTTAACAATTATGTGATTCGTAATTTCAACGGTATGCGGGAGGAATTGATAAAAGGGTCGACGCTCGATACGATTGTACCCATAGAACCTTCGGATTTCTTGATTTCGCAGAATGATAGCGAAGTGATGACTACTCCCGAACTACGGCGTTATATTATCCGTCAAAAAGAGAGAGGGGTCGCCAATATAAAAAATTTTGAGATAGAATATGAGCGGCGTTTCGCTATGGCTGCCGCGGCATTTATCTTGACAGCTATCGGTATGTCGTTGTCTTCCCGGAAGGTAAAAGGGGGTATGGGTATCAATATCGGTATAGGCTTGCTGTTAAGTTTCTCATATATATTATTCTCGACTGTGACTTCTACCTTTGCTGTATCGGGGGCTACTTCACCTATGTTGGCAATGTGGATACCCAATATCATCTATACGGTAATAGCGATCGTGCTATATAAGAAGGCTCCTAAGTAACCTCGCTTTCGAGCGTATTAGTAAAGAAAGGCAGTTTAAATTTTTTATTATAAAAATTAATCCTTATCTTTACTAAATTATTTTTTAATTTTCAGATATAATAATGATTCAAGAAGATTTTGAGCAGCATGTGGTAAAACTGCAAAATGCTCTGTTAGGCTTTGCCAAAAGTCTGACTCATAATGAAGACGAGGCGAAAGACCTATTGCAAGAAACATCGCTTAAAGCGTTGAGCAATAAAGCGATGTATGATGATTCCGGAAGTATTAAAAGTTGGTTATATACTATTATGCGTAATCTTTTCTTGAATTGTCGTCGCCATTCGTCTCGGCAAGAATCTCTTCCTACCGATTTTGAGATACCGGATACCGATGATATGCAAGGTGGAATAGAAGGTGAAGATTCTTTTTCTACAATCGATGTTCAACGTATTATGGATTTGTTGTCTATTGATAATCGTATCCTTTTTGGTTTATACTTGCAAGGATATCGTTATGACGAAATAGCCGACCGTTTACAAATGCCTTTGGGGACGGTGAAGGTGAGAATATATCGAATTAAGCAAGAATTGAGAACATATAAGAAGCAGTTGGTATAACTTATCGCTTGTTGATAATAAGATAAAAAGCCCCGGATTCTCACGAGTCCGGGGCTTTTTTCGTTTATTTAAATCAGGAAGTCAAAAGAGTCTATTGAATATTGGCCCCGCCTCCCATACCGCCGGCCCCACCACTGCTTTCGCTTTTTACATCGTCGTTGGTGATACTGCGTCGAGCTTTCTTGACCGATTCTTTCATTTGCCCGAAACGATAGGTGACTCCTAAGCGTACGTATTGACAAGGATCGTAGTTGTAGTTATCGATACGATATGCATCGTTTTTAATGTGCATGGTAAATTTGCGTTCTTTTGAAAAGGGATCGCTTACCGAAAGGTTCAGTTGAAGTTTCTTTTCAAAAAATGATTGACTGACACTGAACCCGCAAAATGCCATTGGTGCAGATGTTCCTACCAACATGCGAAATCCGGAGTAGTAACCGACGTTGGCACTTATTGCACCGTCTTTCCATGCGTTCCAACGTGCGCCGAGGTATCCGTTGTAATTCCAACCTTTGTTGGAATATCCTGCCGATTTGGAGCTATAATCTCCATATCCCCCGGAGAGGTTGGTGTAGAGGCTGAGGGTAGGAATGATATTTCCCGAAAAAAATACGTTCAAGTTACATTCTCTGGCTTTTCCGATATTGTCGTAAGTTACGTTGGCCACACCGTCTTCGTCCATGAAGATAGTCTGCTCTATCCCATTGTTTTGTATGCGTCCATTCAGTTCGGTGGCTAAGTTTAGTCCTTTTGCCGTAAACAATGTGTATCCTAAGGAGAATGTATGTGATATTTCCGATTCCAAATTAGGGTTACCATATACCAGTTGCATGGGGGTCGAACTGTCTTTGAACGGATTTAGCTGCCAAATTCCGGGCCTACTAAGCCTTTGAGTATAGGATAATTTGAATGTTTGCATATCTCGGGGTTGCCACGATAGGGTGACGTAAGGTACAATGTTGAAAAAATTGTTATCGAACTTTGTTTTTTTGGGTGTTTCCGTGACGTCGTAATTTGTAGTGCGGCCATCGTTCCAAGTCGATTCTAATCGGGCTCCTACTTTACCGCTCCATTTCTTAACTTTTAGTACATATCCGGTATAGACGCCTAAGATATGTTGTGTATAGTCGAGATCGTTGACCGGGAGCGGTGTTTGTTTCCAATCTTCGGTTGTTTCGTCCCAAATGCTTTTGTCTCTATCTCCATCGCTTACGTTACAGCGCATGATGTATTTTACCCCGCCCTCGATTTGATGCATATCGGTCAAGGGGTCGAAATAGTCTATCTGTATGGTTTGTTCGGTTCCGTGAGCTTTGTTTTTACTTTTTTCGATGTAGCTTTCTGAATGAAGAATCCCCTGATTTTCGGTCGTGTAGTCCGAGTTGTTGGGATTGTACTCGAATTGATACGAGGCTGTTAGCGTGCGGTCTTTTTTTGCGAAAGAGCGTTGGTAGTCGAGAGTACCCGATACAGAACCGTAGTCGCTGCTGGAACTTCCTAACGAACGATATTGACTGCTGATATCATTGGCGCGATTGAAATAGGTTTGATTCAAGTCATTTGTCGATTTGTTGTTTCCCAACCAGCCCCATGCCGAGAAACTGATGAGGTTAAGCGTGTCTATTTCATAACTGGCTTCGATGGACATGTTATGTCCGGCTCCCCGATATTTGGAAGAACCATATACTTCGGAGCGGTAAAATTCATCGTTGGCAAACGTCTCCATAAAAGCTTTCGAGTGACCTCCGTCGCCGTTGGTATAACGGCTTCCGGAGTATCTGCCGGAGAAAGCGAATTTCCCGATTTGGGAAGAGAGATAGACGTTTCCCCCGAAGCCTCCATAGGTGTCGGCATTTGCACCTACACTACCTACGATACCGTTGGTTTCCCGGCGGGAAACTGTGATGATGTTGATGATACCGCCTACACCTTCGGCCTCGTATTTGGAAGAGGGATTCGTGATAACTTCGATATTTTTAATCGTATTGGCCGGCATACTTTTGAGAACTTCTTTGACATTGTCTCCCGACATTACTGCCGAACTTTTCCCATTGACCAATACTTTATAGTTGCTTTGTCCGTTCAACCGTATATTTTCTTCGGCATCGACTGTAATCATGGGAACCTTCCTCAGCATATCCAGTGCATTATTGCTGGCGGCGTCTGGATCGGCTTCCATATCGTAAGTGATTTTATCGATGTCGCTTTTTATTAAAGGTTTTTGAGCGATGACTGTTACCTCGGATAACTCTGAACTTTCTGTAAGTTTTATGGTTCCTAAATCTTTATTTTTTTCATTTTCCGAAAGTGATATATCGACGTATTTTGTTCCGTAGCCAACCGATGAGACGACCAGACGATAATTTTGACCCGACGAAGCTGTGATCGTAAACTTCCCTAAGGCGTCCGAAGCGATTCGGCTCAATACTTTTCCTTCGTTGTTCTCTATCCCTATGGTGACAAACGGAATAGCTTCTCCGCTAATCGAATCGGTAACAGCCCCGTTTATTTTACAAGCGGTAGGGGCTGCTTGTGCCGCAGTACATAATGAGAATATAAATCCCAATAATATACCTAATTTGAAAACTCTTTTCATTTTTTACCTGATAAAATGTATTGTGGTTTAGTGAAATGATTTGTATTATTCGTCGGTTTTGACATTGATTTTCATTTTGAACGTTCCATGAGTGTCTGCACTGTCGTTATTCGTTTCGGAACCTATGGTTATATTATATTCATTGGACCATGTGTTAACGCCGATATTATTGTTGACGAGAGAGAAATCTCTGTATTTTTCTGGAAAAATGGCTGTGCCTATGTTGTTCTCGGTTATTTCCATCGGACGGTTTGTGCAGCTCAATGCAATCAGTCCACCGATGTTATTTTGAAGGAGGCGGATAGGAGCGGTATTTATGCTGTCTTGGAATATTAAGGTCCCTAAGTTTGATGAGACGATATCTGTTTCGCCCGAGGAATTGAGACTAATCTTACTGAGATTGGCATTTGCGATCTTGAATTTTATGTTCGGATTTTTGTTTTCGATAATTAGATTTACTTCTTCCTCATAAATGATATTGTAACTACTATGGGCGTTTCCCGATATACGAATCGTATCTTCGTCGTATCTGTGATTGTCGATAAGGGTCGATTCAGAATCGGCATCGGTCGTAATATTGATTGTAGTGCCGATGCTGTCGCTCCCGAAATATTCTTCGGTAATGATATATCGGGTAGGGGTATTCGGATCTGATTTATTCCATAGGGTCTGTATGCCTTTAAGCTTTGATTCGGGAGATAGGTTGTTGACCGTTTTTACGATTACGATAGGAGTGATTATTAGCAAGACGAGGAAAATAATCAGTATAATAGTAGAGCGTTTCATAATTGTGCGTTTGATGTTTTGGAATTTAATTTATCGATGAATTGTTTATACATGAGATCGATTTCTTCCATAGAAATGTTGAGTGTATATATCTGTATGAAGAAACGTTGTAATTCGTTTTTAAGGAACTCGTTACGGCGGTAGCTCTTTATTTTTATTTTGGCATCGGGCGAAACGAAGAACCCTATGCCTCGTTTGTTGAAGATGATGCTCTGGGTCTGCAAGAATTCATAAGAGCGCATGACCGTGTTGGCATTCACTTCCACGAGTGCGGCATATTCGCGTACCGAAGGTATGCGGCTCCCGATGGCATAGTGCCCTAACAGAATCTCGTCGCTGATTCGTTCGGCTATTTGTAAGTAGATGGTTTGGTTCTCTTTGAATTGCATGGCTATCGTTTGGTTTCATTTATTTCCAATTCTTTCAGTCTCAAATATCCGATGTATCCTAAAATAATTGTCTCGGCGATTTGGACGGTATTTATAAGCCAAAAGAAATTTGAGCTGTTATCGAAAAATTTTCCTATAAAAAGGTAGGAAACGGCTGAGCCGATTTCTTCATTTGTCAGAAATAAGGAGCAAGAAAATGAAAATACAATAGAAAAAAGAAAAAGAGCCGATACCGTTTTCAAGAAGCTGTTCTTCTGCCACAATGTGGCGCCGAGTGTGAATGTCGCGATTGTGCTAAGTACGGAGGTAACAAAGAATATCGTGGTAAACCCACTGTTTTTCCACATCGAGAAGCAACCCTGCAAAGGTGTTCCCGGATTGAATATTTCGCCTCTTATGGTAGAAGATATTAGCTCCGATGCATATTGGGCTACGACAATGGCTGCGAAAAATAGTAAAGGATATAGGACAATGGTCGACAATAGATGTGCGATATATTTTTCGGCTATCGATACCGGAACGGTAAGATAGACTACTCGTTTAGAACGTATCCCTATTTGGTCGGCGAGACTTGAACTGCTTTTGGCGATATAGATGAAAAATCCGAGCCAAATAAGCATTTGTGCACCGCTTGATGTAATGAACGGCTGGCCGTCCGTATGGAAAATAAACATCAATAATGTATAAATGCCGGTCAAGGATATAAATTGCAGGGAGAGTCCTCTTTTCCATTCATATACTTGTTTGGTGCAATATTTCCAAAAACGTTTGGGCTGGAATATATGGGCCGTCACAGACCATCTGAAATAGCCTAAACTGAATTTCCCGATTCGTACGGGATCGATGATATCGGTTTCTTTCATGTTCGTATTATTTTGCGGAGGAATTGAATATATTATGAATTACTTCGGGGTCACCTATTGTACAGTTGAAGAGCATTTCAATATCGATTAGCGACTCTTCATCGGTTTCATTGGGCAATATAGCACTATATCCCGCGATAGTCGATACTTTATAGAATGCACCGGCAATCTCACTTTCGTTGCCTCCTTTAATGAACCGAAGTCGAGAGCTTATCGTGTGGGTATCGGCATCGAGTAGTAGAAGTCCGTTGTCGAGTATGGTGATGTGATCGATCATGTTTTCTAAGTCGCGTACTTGATGGGTAGATATGACTATGCTTTTTTGCTCGTTCATACCCGATGCAATGACTTTACGGAATTGGCTTTTTGAAGGAATGTCCATACCGTTGGTCGGTTCGTCCATGAGTAATAAAGGTGTGTTTGTCGCAAGAGCGAAACTGACCAAATATTTTTTCTTTTGTCCCATAGAAGTTTTGGCTAGATTTTTTGTGTGTTCTAACTCAAAATCGGAAAGATATTGATTGAATTGATCGATGTTGAAGTTGGGATAAAACACACTGTTCCGACGGACATAATCGTCGATCGATATGGAAGGGAGATCGAATTCTTCGGGCACAAGGAAAATTTTCTCTAAGGTTTCGGGTAATCGGCGTTTTACTTCAATCCCATCGAACCGGATAGAACCTTTGTGAGGAAACATCAATCCGCACATCATGTAAAGAAGGGTCGATTTCCCGATCCCGTTCTTCCCTAAGAGCCCGTAAACCGAGCCGGGCTGTATAGTCAGGTTTATCCCATTGAAGATAGGGTTCCCTTTTTTGTGATAACTAAATTCAAGATTTTCAATTTGTAACATGGTGTTTACAATTTGTAGTGTTATACTGTTTATGTGTATTAGTTTAATAGTATACTGCAAATGTAGATAATATTTTTTTTATAGCAACAAAAAAACTTATTTTTTTTTCATCGATTTGCAAAAGACATTTTGGATTTGTACTTTTACCCAATAAAAAAATGAAGCTATGAGTCAGGAAGAAGATTTGTTTGCATACGACGAAGACGATGCTGTTCGATATATATTAAATGTATTGCCGCAAGAGTTGAAGGAAAAATATACCCATGACGATATTATCTATGTTACCGATGTTGTGTATGATTACTACGATCAAAAGGGGTTGTTCGACGAGCAGGCCGGAGAAGAAGTAGAACTTGATGAAGAGGACATTATTGCTTTTGCTTGTAAAAGCGCACATAAAGACGGGGTGAAAATAGAAGACGAGGATATGCCGTTTCTGGTTCGGGGAGAATTGGATTATGAAGAGTCTTTGGGCGTTTTTTGATTAGGGTTCTATGAGAAAAATCGTATTTATATTATTGGCGGTCGTTATATGTTTTTCCCCGGTAGGTGTTTCTTCACAGAATATTTTTCAGAAAGCTGCGAATAAAATATCTTCTTGGTTTTCGGGTGGGGAAAAGGAGCGAGCTTCCGATAAAACGGGACATATAGATATTACGCAGTTGACTCTCGATGAAAATCTTTCTATTCCAGATTTAGGTAAACAGGCTCGTAAGATACGGACTGCCCAATCTAGGGAAATGAAACGTTTGCAAAAAGCTCGGTTGTCCGATTTGAAGTTAATTCGCAATTATGAAGTTCTTAAAGCGACCTTATCGGCTTCGAATCTTTTTTTACCGAACGATACCGTGTTGAGCGATAGGGCCGACATTTATTTGCGACCTTTTTTGGCCGCTTTGCGAGTACCCGATTTCTATCATGTCATGTTGGTGATGCATAGTGACGATACGGGTTCGGAGGCTTATAGTCTTGATTTGACCCGAGCCCGTGCTCATGCTGTTCGCGATTGGTTTACGCGAAATGGAGGAAATACGGATTTTGTCGTTATTTATGAAGCCGGTGCGTTCGATCCGATTGCTTCGAATGAAACTTTGGAAGGACGGGCACGGAATCGTCGCCTCGATATATATTTGATTCCGGGAGAGAAAATGGTAGACATGGCTCGTCGGGGAGAATTGGATAAACGATAGCTCTCGTTGTTTCACAGGAATTTGTTTTTAACTTATCGGCTTTTTCTCTATTTTTGCACGAAAATGTAGAATAGAGGATATAAAAATTCTTGTGTAATAAATTAACAGCATAAAATAATGGCAAAAGAGTTGAAAGATTTGACCAAGCGTGCCGATAATTATTCTCAGTGGTACAACGACTTGGTTGTGAAAGCCGATTTAGCGGAGCAATCGGCAGTACGGGGGTGCATGGTAATAAAGCCCTATGGATATGCGATTTGGGAAAAAATGCAACGTCAGCTCGACGATATGTTTAAGGCGACAGGACATGTAAATGCTTATTTTCCGTTGTTGATACCCAAGTCGTTTTTGAGCCGGGAAGCCGAGCATGTCGAAGGATTTGCCAAAGAATGCGCCGTGGTTACACACTACCGGTTAAAAAATGCAGCCGACGGTTCGGGCGTGGTCGTAGACCCGTCTGCTAAATTGGAAGAGGAATTGATTATCCGTCCTACTTCTGAAACAATTATTTGGAATACTTATAAGAACTGGATACAATCCTATCGCGATTTACCTATTTTGTGTAATCAGTGGGCAAACGTGTTCCGTTGGGAAATGCGCACCCGCCTGTTTTTGCGCACTGCCGAATTTTTGTGGCAAGAGGGACACACGGCACATGCTACTCGTGAAGAAGCCGAAACCGAAGCTCGTCGAATGCTTGATGTTTATGCCGATTTTGCCGAGAATTTTATGGCTGTACCGGTAGTGAAAGGTGTCAAGTCGGCCAACGAGCGATTTGCAGGTGCTCTCGATACTTATACGATCGAGGCGATGATGCAAGATGGAAAAGCGTTGCAGTCGGGAACTTCTCATTTCTTGGGACAGAACTTTGCTAAGGCATTCGACGTTCAGTTTATCAATAAGAATAATGAACTCGAATACGTATGGGCTACCTCTTGGGGTGTTTCCACTCGTTTGATGGGTGCACTTATCATGACCCATTCCGATGATAACGGGTTGGTATTGCCACCGAAGTTGGCTCCTATACAGGTGGTTATTATTCCTATCTATAAGAATGCCGAGCAGTTGCAAGCTATCGATGCGAAGGCGAACGAAATTGCCGATAAGCTGCGAACTATGGGAATATCCGTAAAATATGACAATGCCGATAACAAGCGTCCGGGATTCAAGTTTGCCGATTATGAGTTAAAGGGAGTACCTGTACGTTTGGTTATGGGTGGCCGTGATCTCGAAAACGGAACTGTCGAGGTGATGCGCCGCGATACGTTGGAGAAGGAGACCATGTCTGTCGAGAATATAGAGCAGGTGGTAAAAACATTGCTCGACGAGATACAAGCTAATATTTTCCAAAAGGCTCTTAAATATCGTCAGGAACATACGATTACAGTTGACAGCTATGATGAGTTTAAAGAGAAAATCGAGGAAGGTGGCTTTATTCTCGCTCACTGGGACGGAACCACCGAAACGGAGGAACGTATTAAGGAAGAGACGAAAGCGACGATTCGCTGTATCCCGTTCGATGGCGATACGACTCCGGGTGTTTGCATGGTTACCGGAAAACCTTCGGCTCGTCGGGTTTTGTTCGCCCGTTCATATTAAGGGTCTTTATTTGGTAAATGTATAGAAAAGTAGACGACTGTTTGAATTTACTCAAACAGTCGTCTACTTTTTAACTTTCGTTGAGTTCTACCACTGGAATCCTATTTTAACTTGGAACTTATTTCTTGTCCATAGTTCATCTTCAAAAGTATTGTTATAATAGTCTTCACCGGTTAATCCTGTGCATTCATGGTGTATGAATCCTATACCCACGCAAAATTTCCATAGTCGTATTCCTATACTGGCATCGCAATAGAATCCGGAGTATTCGTCTATATTGTATGCATAACCGAGGGATAAACTGACGTATGGTTCTATCTTTTTAGCTACTGGATAGTATCCTTTTAAGTTGATGAATAAAGGTATATTGGAGGTCTCACATAGCCAATCTTTATATCTGTCGTGATAAAACCACAGGTCGCCGTATTCTATACCGATTCCCGCTCCGGCAAACAGGTATTTGTTAATACGTATGCCGTGAGTTGTCGTTAAAGAGAGGCAAATATCGTCACCTGCGTAACCTAAGTAGATGTCTCCTTGATAGCGGGGATATCCTTTTTCGGGAATTTTCTTTTCAGGAACGAATAATGTTTGAGTAGTAGTCGATTCTCCTTGAATGATTTGAGCCGAAGAAAACAGAGGGAGCCATATCAGACAGAATGAAAGGAAGAGTAATTTTTTCATGATGCAATGTATTATTCTGTGAGGGTGAAAGAATCGTTATTTTTTTATGGCGTCAGTATTTTTACTTTTGTTTCCGTAGTTGATAAAGTCGAGCATCCACAAGTCTTCCCGTGTAGCAGGACGTATTTTGCTATAACGAGCAGGGAATCCTTCGATGTTTACTTCGATATATTGGGCAGTCATACGGGTGTTCATCAAAGCACCGACAATGATGTCTGCGTCATGATGTTTTTGAAAGGCCGACAGTGCTAATGCTCTGGCATTTTGAAGGTCGACAGTACCGTCATGGTCGAATCGGAATGTAGTGTCGCATTTTGTTTGGCTTACTTCTAATTCGGCGATTTGGGGTGCAGTGATAACCTCGGATTGGGGATCGACCATACGTCCCTGAGAAGTTTTTTTCTCTGTGATTATTTTTCTGGTTGTTCCTTGTGCGGAAACATTGAGGACATTTGCGAGTAGGATGGTTCCTACCATCAAGTAAGATGTTTTTTTCATAAGGCTGAATTTAATGTTCGTTGCCCGCCAACTCCGATCGGGCATAATAAAAGAAGAAAACGCAGAGTTGTCCGCCTGTTCTGAACTTTAAATATGGCGAAGCGTTTTCGTCGAGTAATTTTTATCGCCCGGTAGCAACACTACTTGTTGTCATGAAAATGATGATACGGCGATATCGACCTGCAAATTAATAAAATTTAAATGAGAAAAAGATACGGATTATTTGTAATGTGTTGATTTTTAAATATTATATAAAGAATAGAGCACTTTGGAGTATACCTGTTTTTATAAAAAAAGTGAATGATATGCAAGTTTTTTTATTCATTTCAACAATATTCGTTTTTTGATACTGTTGCACCTTTGGCTTCTTTTTTCGGATAATATTTACAATGAAGAGATAAAGAAAGACGGTATGAGTGTAGTATTGTAGAGTATATCTCGATACATGGAATAATGAAAAGGAGTGTCGAATTCTTTCTTATTGCCGGTTTGTGCCCATTTTAGTATCACACCTTCTTTATCGAAATAGATAGAAATGATATGATTGGACAATATGACCGCTTTTACGCCATCTTTCAATGGTTTATGTTCAGCATCAAACCAAGTGACATTGAAGATGTTCACAAGCCCGGTAGGTTTTAAAATTGCTTTGATCATACCGGTTTCCCATTGATCTTGGAATCTTTGTGCTCCATTGACGTAAAGGAGCAGAATATACTGTTGAGTAGAAATTGCAGCGAGTTGATAATTCCCGCCTAATCGAATATTGTCCGAGGCAGAAACGGATTGTAGAGGTTCGTAAAAACCTTCAATTTCGTTTGTGCTTATATTCAAATATTCATATAATTTATCGGCTGTCAGAAAGACTTTTCGCTCTATATATTCAACCGGAGAAAGAGACCAGTTTTTCATTTTTATTTTCGCTCCGCTTCCTATATAGACTCCTGCCGAACTTCCGAAGAGTCTGTCGTCGTGGCAAATTCCTATGCGGCATTCCCGCTCTTTTCCGATGAATATTTCGTATCCTCCGTTAACGGGAACAACGTGTATGCGGTTGTAATCTGTTTCGGGATTGATATATGGGGAAGACAATGTATTCCACGGCGCATGGAAGATTGTATCTCCCTCGGCAACAGTGATGATGCTGTATTGTAATTCGGGAATATGGTAGCCGTATGGATCCGGGTTGCCGGCTCGGAGAAGCAATGCGTGGAAATTTGAAGAGTTGCCATATCCCCATACCACTCCCCATACAGTTTTTTCTACATATCCGGCTTTTGTGATTGTCCCTGTTTGGTTTTGCCGATATACCGGATATTTTTTGTTTTCCCGATTATTTCGATTGGCAATGTCCAACGATAAAGAAGGACGAAACCCTTCTCCCGGGTGTATATCGGTTTCGGTTACGTTGACGATATCTTTTTCGGCTTGATAATTGTAATCGGATAGAATACTGTCTTGGAAAATTGCCTGACGAAAGTTGTCTTTACCTGTGTACCATGTTTGGGCAATGCATTGTCCAATAGAGAATACGCATAAAAAGGTTATGAGGAGCAGACGTGTATTCATACTCATACGATTTGAGGATTATAGATAAAATCTGTCTGTTTCCTCAAAGGTATGAAAATAACTGTAAAATTATCGGGAAAGAGAAAAATTTATCTTTCTATTTGTTTTTCTCTTGCGGATCATTGTACAAAGGAGACGAGTTGGCATTGTTGTTCATGATTTTAGTCCAATCTTTGACCATTTTTTTACTCGTTTTGCAATCGTCGGCTATATTGATAGCTACACCAGAGTAAATAGACGACTCGTCGTTTTTTTTCTTTGTACTCTTTTTCTTTACTTTTGCCATAGTTGATATTTTTAGTCGTTCAATATACCATATTTACCCTTGTTGAAATCTTCGAAGGCTTGAACCAATTCTTTTTGTGTGTTCATTACGAATGGCCCGTATGCTGCGATAGATTCTTTTAAGGGCTCTCCTGAAACTATTAATACAACGCTATTTTTCGATGCAGTGATTGAGAATGTTTCTCCTTCGTATGCAAATAGCAATAAATGGTCTGCTTTTACATCGATAGATTCATTTATATAGATGTTCCCTTCGATGACTAATAAAAAGGTTGTATAATCTTTGGGGAAGGAAAATTCGGCTTTATCACCTTGTGTGAGTCGGGCATTCATTAAATGAATCGGAGAGAATGTCATTGCCTTTCCTTTTTTCCCTGCATATTCTCCGGCGATTATTTCTATATAGCTATTATTCCCCGATAGATAGACTCGTTCGAAATCATTGGACGCTAAGGCTTGATAACGAGGCTTCTCTTCTTTGTACTTCCGTGGCAGGTTTACCCATAGTTGTACCATTTGAAAATCACCTCCTTCCCGAGCCCATTCTTCTTCGTAATATTCCTTATGGAGGACTCCCGAAGCCGCTGTCATCCATTGAACATCACCTTCACCGATAACTCCTGCATTTCCGGCGCTATCGTGGTGGGCGATCCGGCCTTTGTAGGCTAAGGTTACGGTTTCGAATCCCCTATGAGGGTGAACTCCTACACCTTTGGGTTTCGAACTTGCTTCGACATGCTGTTTGGCATTGTAGTCGAGCATCAGGAATGGGTCCATACGCTTCATGTCCAGCCCCTTTACACTAGGAATGAATTGGTGTACTTTGAATCCGTCGCCGACCATGTGAGATGCCGGTGGGGTAAATATTGCTTCTATACGTTTTAATTTCATGATTACTGTTTTGAATAATAACAAATATGTAGTGATGAAAGTTCTTTGTGGGTGAAAAGTATAAAGGGGAAATTATATGTTTACATTACTGTTTCTCTACCTTTCGGGAATGTGAGTATATTAATAGGTAAAAAATATTTTTATAGTTCATTTTTTCATTACATTTGCATACGAAACGAAACAAAAACAATATAGAACGAAACACGCGATTAAATCTAATTCAAAAATAAAGAAAGATGCTAAAAAAAATTATTGACTTTTATCGGGCTTTACCTCCGGCAGAAAGGCCCGTGTCATTAACTGATGAAGAGGCTGTGAAGCTGACAAAGAAATTGAGACTACAAAGTTTTTTTGCCGGGACATTGGGGTATAGTCTTTATTATGTTTGCCGTACGGGATTAAACGTGGTAAAGACACCTATCGTCGAAAGTGGAATGTTGAATGATCAACAATTGGGTATTGTCGGTTCGGCTCTCCTTTTTGCGTATGCTATTGGAAAATTTGTCAATAGTTTTATGGCCGACCACTCTAATATTAAGCGATTTATGGCAACCGGACTAATTGTCTCATCGGTCGCTAACCTTATTGTAGGATTATTGGGTATGACGAGTGGGTTAGTCGGGCTATCGTCTATGGCGTTTTTTGTCTGCTTTTTTATTATGTGGGCGATAAACGGTTGGTCTCAATCGATGGGGGCTGGTCCTGCCATTATTGCATTATCTCGCTGGTTTCCGCCGAAAGAGCGAGGAACTTATTATGGATTTTTCAGTGCTAGTCATAATTTAGGAGAGTTTTTATCTTTTATATTCGTTGGGTCTGTCGTAGGTTGGCTCGGGTGGCAAGCCGGTTTTGTCGGTTCTTTTATAGCAGGTGCAATAGGAGTCGTTATTATTATTTTCTTTTTACATGATAGTCCGGAAAGTAGAGGGCTTCCTCATGTAGGAAATCCGCCGAAAGAATCGACCAATAAGGCTCAGAAAGGAGTATTGAAGAATCCGTACGTCTGGATTTTGGCATTGGCCAGTGCGTTTATGTATGTTAGCCGATATGCGGTGAACAGTTGGGGAGTACGTTTCTTGGAGATGGAAAAAGGGTATTCGTTGGAATTGGCAACTACGGTGATTGGTATAAATGCTCTGTTAGGAATATTCGGAACTGTGCTTTCTGGCTGGTTTTCCGATAAATTTTTCAAGGGGAAAAGAAATATGCCGGCTTTTATTTTCGGTGTGCTCAATACGATTGCATTGACCTTATTCCTGTTGGGAGGAGATAGCCTTGTACTCAATGTGATAAGTATGATTCTTTTCGGTATTGCTATCGGGGTGCTGATTTGTTTCTTGGGAGGGTTGATGGCTGTCGATATTGTTCCTCGTAATGCGACCGGTGCGGCATTGGGTGTCGTTGGTATGGCGAGTTATATTGCAGCCGGTTTACAAGATGTGATATCGGGTACACTAATAGAGAATTTTAAGGTTGTATCCGACGGTGTTGTGACGTATGATTTTTTACCGGTTTCTATTTTCTGGATAGGGGCTTCGATTTTATCATTCGTTTTAGCTTTGTTCGTATGGAATGTTAAGCCGGCGGAGTAATTATATTTTACTATCGACAAAAAAAAGCTGACACGTAAAATCGTGTCAGCTTTTTTGTTTGTATTTGTATGAGATTATTTACCGGGAGAGGTTTCATTCGATTCATTTGCCGGGCTTGAAGTTGGTGTGTTCGGTGTGGTTTCTTCCCAATGGAATGGTTCGAATTGGCTGTCGCTGTTTGTCCAACTGGGTTTGCGAGATGAATAAATAATAAATGGCGCGATAACGACTATCAGGGCTCCTATAATGAGAACAGAAAACCATACGGCAT
This sequence comes from Barnesiella intestinihominis YIT 11860, assembly GCF_000296465.1. Lineage (NCBI taxonomy): Bacteria > Pseudomonadati > Bacteroidota > Bacteroidia > Bacteroidales > Barnesiellaceae > Barnesiella > Barnesiella intestinihominis. Next base: position 328,528 of record NZ_JH815203.1, on the reverse strand, counting down.
TACTGCCGACCGATATTTGACTAGGAGGAATAAAACTTAGAACGAAGGCAAGAAGCGAACCGCAGAATCCCAATCCTCCTATGAACCACATTAATCCGTTTCCTTTGTTTCCTATTCGGAATGGGCGATTGGTTTTTTTCATATTGTATCGTAGATAAATTGCGGCAGAGAACATTAACATATACATAATCAGATAAAGAACTACCGTTAACTGAGACATGATTTGGTAAAAACTTTGTACCGAAGGCATAATAACGAATAATAGACTTAATAATGTAACTGCACCTCCTTGTAAATAAAGAATATTTTTCTGTACTCCTATTTTATTGGTTTTTTGGAAAAAAGGAGGAAGGTATCCGGCACGGCCTACTGCGAAGATTCCTTTTGACGGACCGGCTACCCAAGTCAGTACTCCGGCTAAAACACCGAATGCAAGAGCTATGGCTATTATGGGGGATAACCAAGACGCTTTAATAAAGTTGAAATAGTTGTCGAATCCGACTAAAAGACTTTGTGTTAGGTTGATATCTTTTTGAGGAATAATGATCCCGAGGGCGAATGTACCTAAAACAAAGATTAGGACTGTAATGGCGGAGCCTATGAAAACGGCTTTGGGATAATTTTTAGACGGATTATTTATATCTTTTACGTGTATACCGCCCATCTCCATTCCGGCATAGAATAAGAAGATACTGGCGGCTAAAACGAGATTGTCGAAATTGGTGAAATCGGGGAGGAAGTTGCCTGAAAAATCCATTTGGGATTTACCTCCCATTAGTAGATATACAATTGCCAAAATGACTAAAAGTCCGGCGGGAATGATTGTACCGACCAAACCGCCTATTTTGGCGACTTTTCCTACCCAGCCTAAACCTTTCAATGAGATGAATGTCGCTAGCCAATAAATGAATAGTACGACCGCTAATGTGTAGAAACGGTTGGAAGCCAATAACATGTCCCCTGTATGATCCATGCCTATAAATGCTATGGCGACAGCTCCAAAGGTTAGTACGGTAGGATACCAAATAGTACTTTCTATCCATTGTAACCAAATGGCAAGGAATCCGGCTTTTTTACCGAATGCTTCTCCTACCCAACGAAAGACTCCGCCTTGCTTGTCTTGAAACATGGCAGCCAGTTCGGCTGCGACTAGCGCCGTAGGAATGAGGAATACTAAGGCTGCGAATAGATAATAGAACGCTGAACTGACTCCATATTCAGCTTCGGCAGGTAGTCCCCGGAGGGATACGACAGCCGTTACATTCATAATTGCAAGCGTAAATACGCCTAATTTTACTGATTTTCCGATGTTTGCCATATTTGTTGATATTAAGTTTACTAATAGGAGCATCTACATTCGTGTAGATAAACAAACGTCGGTCGCTTGTTGTTTTATCGTCGCATAATTTATGAGGAAAGAAAAATGGGAAAAAATATAATCGGGGGGTGGAGAAATTATGAGTCGAGAATTTATGGCATATTGCACATATTGATTTTATTGTTATCGGTTTTTCTGATTATAACCATATCGATAGATACATTTCGTAACATATCTTTCTTGAATCAAGGGAATTATATGGAAATACAATTATGGATATGCAGTTTCTTTATGTTCGATTTTTTGTTGGAATTTGTTTTATCCGATCATAAATGGAAATATCTTAGAAACCGATTTATCTTTTTTCTCGTATCGATACCTTATTTGAATATATTTTCCTATTTGAATTTAAATTTTTCTTCCGAGACTTATTATTTTCTTCGGTTTATTCCGTTAGTGAGAAGCGGATATGCTTTGGCTATCGTGGTAGGGTGGTTATCCTATAATAAAATATCGAGCTTGTTTATTTCGTATGTTACCATGCTTATGGCGACAGTTTACTTTTCGAGTCTTATATTTTTTGTTTTAGAACATGCGGTTAATCCAATGGTTACTCGGTATACCGATGCTTTGTGGTGGGCTTTTATGGACGTGACGACAGTAGGTTCGAACATCTATGCCGTTACCGCTACCGGAAAGATTCTTTCGGTCGTTTTGGCTGCATTGGGTATGATGATGTTCCCTATTTTTACGGTCTATGTGACGAGCCTATTGCAAAAATTCAATGCACAAGATAAGGAGACACAAAAACCGTAGGCCGGCAGGTATCGGTTTTAGCATCGTCCTTTTCGTTGATTTTGTACTATTTTAGTACGAGCTCTACGATGTAGTCGATTTCGTCCGGTATTTGGGGAAATTTCAATAATGTACCGTCTTTATCTTGTTTGAATTCGATGGGAGCTTGATTGGAAAATTTCATTGCCTTTTTTATTGGGACTTTCAGTGGTATATAGAGTCCATTTTCTTTCAAGTCCAAAATATGGATAAAGAGGCGATTCCCTTTTCGGGTGGATACTCCCCAGCTATGTGGGGGAATATCGCCACCTCTGCTGTCGTAAATGGTTTCGCCGTATTTCGATAGCCACTTACCCATACCATTTAAACGGTCTATCGCCAAAGCCGGGAGCTCTCCATTGGGCTGCGGACCTATATTTAATAACAAGTTAGCGTTTCGTCCGGCCGTGCGAACGAGATAATGGATCAGAGCCTTAGTAGATTTGTAATTTTGGTCGGTGATTTTATACCCCCACATACCATTCATAGTTTGACAGGTCTCTAATGGGAGGGCGCTTATTGCCTGAGTAGAATAGCCTGCTGTGTTTTCACCGGGGACGTCTCTTTCGAAGATTTGTATATCTTCTCCTGCATATACGTCTCGGTGGTGATTATTCCCAATGAGGCATGCCGGTTGTAGCTTGTGTATCAAATCATATTGCTCTTTTAGTTGCCAATCGAAATCGGAGGGACGGTCCCATACTCCGTCGAACCATATAGCTCCGATCGGCCCGTAATTGGTTAGTAGCTCTGTCAGCTGGTTATTCATGAACCGATAATAACTGGGCCAATCTCCGTGTCCATTGGGACGACCGGTTCCTTTTCCGGTATTGCCTCCGGCCGGGTAATCTTCTCTACGCCAGTCTATATGAGAATAATACAAATGGAGCTTAATGTCTTGTTTATGGCATTCGTCGGCCAATTCTTTTAAAATATCGCGTTTAAAAGGTGTCGCATCTACGATATTAAAGTCGGACTGTTGGGTGTGAAACATAGAAAATCCATCATGGTGTCGGCTGGTAATACAAATGTATTTTGCCCCTGATGCCTTGATTGCCGATACCCATTCGGCTGCGTTAAACCGTGACGGATAAAATCCTGATGCTAATTTTTCATATTCTCGCCAGTCGATGTTGTGATTGGTCATGTACCATTCTCCTTGTGCCAACATGCTGTAAATGCCCCAGTGTATGAAGATTCCGAATTTGTTGTTTTGAAATTCTTTTCGAGCTTCGATATTCTTTTGCGATGGTATATAACTGTCGATTGTCTGTGCGAATGAAATATTCCAAGATAAAAGAGAGGTAGTAATGGCTAAACCTATTTTTTGGATCATTTTGTTTTTCATGTTATGTGAATTTTCGGTAAAGATATGGATAATATGGAAAAAATATTGAACAAAGATAGCAAAAAGAAACCCAAATAGTTTACTCTATCTGGGTTTCTTTTTGCTATGAAAGATGTTTTTACTGGACATTAACCTGATCGCCACTGAATACCGACAGGTCGAGTTTATTCATAATATGTTTGATTGCCAGTTGAGCCTTAACCGAGTTGCCTGCTGCATCGATAGGGGGTGCAAAGGCTGCAATACCCATGATTCCGGGAAGAACTCCCATGACACCTCCGCCTACTCCGGTTTTTGCAGGGATTCCTGAAGTGAAGAGCCAGTCTCCGGTGTGTTCGTAAAATCCTACTGTCGCTATCAGCGATGTAATTTGAGGAGACAGCGAGGCATCGAATACTCTTGCTCCGTTTTTTGGATTGACTCCTTTATTGGCTATGGTCGCACCGCATACAGAAAGCTGTTCTGCCGTGATTCCCAAAGAGCATTGACGAGTATAGAGGTCGAGCGACAGATCGGGATCGTCATAAATACGGTTGTAGTTTTTCAATAACCATGTAATTGAGCGGTTGTTGAAATTTGTAGCCGATTCGGAGCGATACAATTCATCTATCAATTCGGGAGCACTTCCCGAAAGTTCAGTGATATTTTTCACTATCGCAGCCCATTTTTCTTTTGGATTACCAACTGGTTGAACCATACTGCATGCGGTGATAGCTCCGGCATTAACCAATGGGGTCGAGGGGTGATCGTTTTCCAACAAAATAGCGATTATCGAATTGAACGGTAATCCTGTCGCATCGGCTCCAATCATGGAAAGGAGCTTTTCTGCGCCATATTGGCGTAATACCAATATGGCGGTGTGCACCTTAGAAACCGACTCTATACCGAATTTATATTGAGTATCTCCGACTTCGATAATTTGTCCGTCCAGTAGACATACGCTGATACCGAACAAGTTTTTGTCGATGTTGGCAAGATAGGGAATATAGTCGGCATTCTTACCGTCTTGGTTATTTTTATAGAGATCGTACGCTTCGTTGACCGCTTGTTTGATTTGGGAAACCGAAATAGTTTTTTTCATATTCCTATTTTTTTGTTTTATGGCGGTTCCCCGTATGGGTAAATACCGAACCTTTCACTTCAATATTTTTGTCTTGTGCGATACGAGTATTGGTCGGGTATTCCAATTTTTCGAGAGACGCGACGGCATCGCGAATATCGTTTAGCAACATGTCGGCCATATCCCTGCTGAACCCTTGACGTACGACGATACGCATGACTACATAGTTTTGAATATTTTCGGGTAGAGTATATGCCGGAACCATCCAGCCGCCTTGTTTCAATTTGTCTTGCAAGTCATATAGAGTCCATTTTGCCGTTTTTGCGTAATCGGGCTTCATATACCAGATGAACAATGGGTTTTCAACATGATCGCTGTAATTGACAAATGGAGCCATTTTACCGATTTCGTCGTGGAGGTATTGGGTTATTTGCATACTATTGTATTGGACGGCTTTGTATCCTTGAAATCCCAATCGAATAAATTGGTAATATTGTCCCAATATTTGAGCTGCCGGGCGTGAGAAATTGAGCCCTACTTGTGTGATATTCGCTCCTAAATAGTTTACACTGAATGACATTTCGTCGGGGAGGTATTTTTTGTCTTTCCAAACGACCCAGCCCAGACCGGGGTATACCAATCCGAATTTGTGCCCTGATGTACTGATTGATAGAACCCATTTTAATCTGAAATCCCATTTTTTGTGTGGATCGAGGAAAGGTAATATAAATCCACCGGAAGCTGCATCTACGTGGATAGGAATGTCATATCCTGTTTTTTTGTTGAATTCGTCGAGGGCTTTGTCGAGAGCTTCGACGTCATCGTTCAATCCAGTCCAAGTTACGCCCTCGATAGGAACGATGCAAATTGTATTTTCATCACACATCTTTAAAGCTTCTACCGGGTCGAGGGTCGTTTTTTCGAGGGTCAGGGGTACTTCTCGCATCTCGATTTGCCAAAGTTGTGCAAACTTTTCCCAAACGACTTGAAATCCCGAAGAGATAACAAAATTGGGTTTATCGGTAGGCTTCCCTTCTGCCTGACGTTTCTTACGCCAACGTAGCCATGCTGCGACACCGCCGAGCATACAGGCTTCGGAAGAACCTATGGCCAAAGCTCCGCTTTTCCATTTTTCCTCTTCGGGAGAGTTCCAAAGGTTAGCCATGATATTTATACATTTGGCATTCATGACAGCGATACGCGGATATTCTGTTTCATCGATATAGTTGATGTTGATCGCTTCATTCATCAATTTGGTTGCGTAGTCGTCCATGTAGGTGGTTACGAATGTAGCCAGATTTAATCGAGGTTGTGTTTGAGCGAATGTTTCGTCTTTAACCATTTGGTATGCGATCTCTGGTGTTGTAGGTGCATCGGGAATACGATCTACCGGTGATGGTTTCAACATTTCGTTGGACCCGAAGATACTTGTCTTGGCATCTCCTTCTCTGAAATTCAAATCTTTCATTGTATAAAATTTTATGAGTTAGAACTATAAAGCCGGATTATTTTGTACGGCTCTTCGATAAAACAACAGCCTTGTAAGGTGAAAGTTTGACCGATTTGTCTATTCATACACAATTTGGCACTTATTAAAATATTAGAATAGTACCGGTAAACATTCGAAGGTGATTATTGTTTTTGAAAATGCAAGCATAAAAAAGATGTGATTATGAAAATAGAAACTGGACAAGGGACTATACCTTTGATTACGCTTTTGGGAATATGGTCTATTTCAGCTTTAAATGCATTACCGGGTCTAGCTGTTTCCCCTATTTTGGGACAGATGTCTACAATATTTCCGCATTCTTCGGAGTTCGACATACAACTGTTATCTTCACTACCTTCGCTATTGACTATACCTTTCATCTTGTTATCCGGGAAGTTGACCGAACGTATTAATAACATCGTCTTGTTACAAGTTGGATTAATTATTTTTGCATTAAGTGGTTTGCTATATATGCTTTCTTCCCGAATGTGGCAGTTAATAGCGGTGAGTGCGTTGTTGGGTATTGGCTCGGGTATGATAGTTCCGTTGTCGACGGGTTTGATTTCTCGCCATTTTATAGGTCGATATCGTACTCGACAGTTTGGTTTGAGTTCTGCGATTACAAATATAACGTTAGTGACGGCGACTGTATTGACTGGATATTTGGCAGAGATTAATTGGCACTTGCCTTTTATTGTTTATTTTTTCCCTGTGGTATCGTTCTTTTTGTCTTTTTATTTGAAACGAGATACTATATCGGTAGCCCCAGTAAAGGTGACTGTATCGGGTAAAATAGAAGTGAAGAGGTTGGTTTCTCTCATGTTGTTTTATGGCCTGGTAACTTATTTAGCTGTTATCGTTAGCTTCAATTTACCATTTTTGATGAAGGAATATCATTTCGACACGGGATCCTCGGGAATTATTATTTCTTTGTTTTATTTAGCTATTATGGCTCCCGGTTTCATATTGAATCGAGTGTTATCGATTTTTGGGTCGTTTACAAAATGTGTGAGTCTATTGTGTATGGCAGGAGGTATGGTTCTGATATTGTTGTCGGGCAATGAATGGATATTGGGACTTGGAGCCATATTTATCGGGTTCGGGTATGGGGTGATGCAACCTGTTATTTATGATCAGACAACGAGAGTAGCTACACCCGATAAAGTGACTTTGGCTCTCGCATTTGTCATGTCTATGAATTATTTGGCTATCTTACTTTGTCCTACGATTATCGATACATTACAATCTCTATTCCATATTCATACTCAGCAGTTTGCATTTATATTTAATTTGGTTATAACACTACTTGTCGTTTTAGGGGCATATTATCTTCGCCATACGTTTTTGTTTAATGATAGTTGTGATAGTGATAAATCTCTGGAAAAGTTATGACAAATAAAATTCAGGAAGCCAATTTGGCTATGGTCGTTTCAAAAACGTTTAGCGGATTAAACGTAAATGCGTTACGATATTTGTTGCCTTTGTGGATCGCCCCGCTAACCGGTGTGACTTTTCGTTGTGTTTTTGCAGCCGTGGCTTTTTGGATCATAGGGTATTGGGCAAAACCGGAGACGGCTTCGGTAAAAGATAAAATTTATCTGTTTTTGTTGGGGGCTGTCGGCATTTATGGTTATATGTTTTCCTATTTAATGGGACTTAGTAAAACGACTCCGGTATCGGCGGCTATTTTTACTTCTATGCAGCCCATTTGGGTTTTTATTTTGTCGGTTTTCTTTTTTAATGAGAAAGCGACTGTGATGAAAATTGTCGGTATTTTAGTAGGATTAGGTGGGGCTCTACTCTGTATTTCAACACAAAAGAGCGATGATTTGGCTTCGGATGCTTTTTCCGGTAATCTTTTTTGTTTGGTGAGTTCTGTGATTTATGCCGTATATCTGATATTGAGTAATCGGTTTTTGAAACGAACAGGCCCTTATACACTTATGCGTTATACGTTTTCAGGAGCGGCTGTATCGAGTCTTATCGTTATGGCTTTTGTTGGATATGAAGCGTCTTTAACTACACCTCCGCTACATTTTTGGCCTATTGCCTTATTGCTGTTTGTATTGATATTTCCAACTGTTATCAGTTATTTACTAATACCGACAGGTCTCAAATATCTGAGTACGACAGTCGTGGCTATATATGGGTATTTAATTTTGGTCGTCGCTTCGATTGTTTCATTTCTGGTAGGACAGGATAGATTCTCTTGGGAACAGTTGGGTGCTATGCTTCTTATTTGTGTGGGTGTTTATTGGGTAGAGATAGCTGAAAACAACGGTCGTGAGAGAAAACGGCCCCATTCGCCATCTATCACTTGACTCTTGATTTATGCAGTAGTTTGGGGATAAGTTGCAGACCCTTTTTTATTTCGTGGGGATTACGAGCTATGATAACAGTGGTTACAGCGATGAGTATGATACAAATACCGATACTTTGTATGAAGTTACAACTTTCATCCAGAAATAATACACCCATAATGACTGCTGTTAAAGGTTCCATGCAACCCAATACTGCCGTTGTCGTCGAACCGACATGCTGGACGGCAAGAATAAGGGTTAGATCAGATATAAGTGTAGGCACTAAGGCTAGAAGAATAAGATCAACGCCGATTTCCCAAGAGGGTATGGGAGTAAGCATTTCCCGATTTACGATTAAGTTCAACAAGAAAATGAATGCACCCGATAGTAAAACGTAGAACGTGAGTTTTAAACCGTCCATATCGCTTACGCTCGATTTGTTTATTCCGACGATATAAGAGGCATAGGTCAATACGGTTGTGAGAGCTAATGCCAATCCTGTGGAATTAAGTGTACCGCCTTCGCTTCCGCTTAATAAGTAGACACCGCCGATAGCCATTATTGTTGCAATGATGATGGAGACGGAAACTTTGTCTTTGAAAAAAGTAACCATCAGTAAGGTTACGAGTACAGGATAAAGGAAGTGTAGGGTAGTAGCCAATCCGCTAGGAATGTACAGATATGATTTTGTCAGAAGAAGGGAAGTGGCCGCATATAAAAACGCCAACCCGAAAATGATGAGGGCTTGTTTCCCTGAGATTTTGAAGTTCGTTTTTCGTATACAGAGTATAATGCCGAGCAAGATTGAGGAAAATAGGAATCGATAAAATACTACTGAGTTGAGGGGGATACCGGCTTGTAAAGCAGGTATGGCAAATAGGGGTACAAGCCCGAATGTCGATGAAGAAATGATAGCGTAGAAGAGTCCTTTGGGGGAGTTCATGATTCTTGGTTTCGAATTTGAGTGTGCAAAGGTAACCAAAACCAAGAGGAGAAAGAGTGGGTTTTGAATTTTTTTAAGGAGTTTTCAATGAAAGAAAAAGAGCTCCCGAATTATTCGGGAGCTCTTTTTCTTTCATTGGGCAGTATGGATTTATTTACCCAAACATTCTTTGATGTAAGCCTTCATTTTGGGGATAGCGGCTTCGGCACTTTGTAGAAGTTTGAATTGAGCCTTTGTACGAACTAAATTGTGTTCGGGGTATTTTATCTTGTAATAGGTGTCGCCGTTGATATAGTCTGTCAGGAAACGTACGGTTTGCATATAAGGAAACAAGGTAACAGCATAGGGCAGATTGTCGATTTCGATGTCGGTGAGAAACGATTTAGCAGTTTCTAAGTATCCTTTGGTAAATGCTTTAAATATTTCCATATTGAAATTGACGTTGTCCAAATTCTTGTCGTCCTCTTCTCCGGTATTGGCTGCCGTTCGCATGAAATCACCGAAGTCGGAAAATATGTAGCTGGGCATGACTGTATCGAGATCGATCACGCATAATACATGACCGTTTTCATCGAACATCATGTTATTCACTTTGGTGTCGCAGTGGCAAATGCGTTTGGGCAATTTCCCTTCTCGATGCAATCTTTCGGCCAAACACATGGCGTCGGCTCGTTTGTCTAGCTCGTCGATGATGGGTTTGACGGAGGCCACACGACCGACAGGATCGGCTGTTATGGCTTCTTGCAGTTGTTTTAATCGGAATTCCATATTGTGAAAATCTGGAATCGTTTCACCCAGTTCCACTGGAATATCCGACAGCATAGCTTGGAAATTACCGAATGCTTGTCCGGCATAATATGAGAATTCCGGGGTTACGGCTTCGTAGCTTTTTGCGTTTGGAATGAAGATGAGTATTCTCCAATAACTTTCTCCATCGAAATAGTATAATTTACCATCGGTTGTCGGTATTAAGGTTAAAACCTTGCGGTCTATATCGGTTTCTCCTTTGGTTTCTAATTTGTGGCGGATATGAGTCGTGACTTGGTAAAAATTATTTTGCAGCATATCCACATCTTTGAAGATCGAGTGATTGATTCTCTGTAAAACATAGTCGGGGGTATCGGGGGCGACGGTGGTTACTTTATAAGAATCGTTGATGAGTCCTGCTCCTAATGGCTTAATTTCGAGAATTTTTCCGGCAAGAAAAAAATGCGATAATATGTCTTTCAAATCTTTCATAATAGTGTATGTGTTTTTATTTGTTTGAGTCGATAAAATTTTGATAGAGGTTTTGATAACAGTTATAGAGGTCTTTGAACTCTTTGTATTCCGATGTTTTTACTTCATACATAAAAGGCCCTGTATATCCGGCTTTGTAGAGCTCTTTTAGTATTTTTATCCAATTGTTGTCTCCTTTCCCGCTACAAGGGTTAGGCATGTAATGACACTCGTGTCGTCCGTCACCGTCGGCGATGTGAACAGATTTTAATCGTTTGCCCATAGCCTGTATGAGCAGTTCTGGGTTATCGATGTGATTCATGTCGATGGCAGAATATACATTTTTAGGAAGTTGTTTCATGATGAGTTTGACTTCTTCTACTGTACGACCTAAGGGACGTTCATGTTGTTCGTTTCTCACGAGTTCGTATCCTAACATATTTTCTATAACCATTTTGGCTCCCAGTTCTTTAACTTTGGGATTGAGCTCATTTACCGAGCGTACTAACTGAGCGATACGTTCATTCCGCTCGTTGTGGCCCAGATACCAGCTTGGGTGGAAAAGAATGATTTTAGGTTGTATGATTTTACAAAATTCGAGTACTTTCATGTGTAGAGCGACGCTGTTTTTTCGTATTTTTTCGTCGGTTTGCGAAATATCGATGTCTTTTCCGAAAGGCATGTGTATAGACCAAATTTCAATACCGGCAGAGTCGGCTGCTAATTTGGTACGAGTCAACAACTCCGTAATTTCGGCATCTGTTTTGGGTTTCTTCGTGGATATGAATCCACCTGTTGTAATTTCTATGCAGTCGATACCGGCATCTTTCATCGCTTTGAGACGTTCGTAGTTCATGTCTTTGATACCGATGGAGTTCCCAATTCGGAGTGGAGGATACTTTGTTTTACATGCCGAAGGGAATGCAATGGTAATAACCATTAGAAGCACTAAAAAATTTTTGATTTGTGTGAACATGATGAATTTGTTTTGATGTAATTATTATATTGTTTTTGTGTATCCTAACGGACGAATTTGCTGAAAAATAGCCAAATATGTTCGCTTGTATTCAAGTCTTTTTCTCCCCATGAATGTTTACCCCCTTTTATTTCGTATAACCAAACTTCGTTTCTGTTTATACCGTTGACGTATTTATGGCTGATAATAGTATGATTGGATAAAGAATCAATAGAGGCAATCGTATCGGTAATTTCATGAGTGCATCTGTTTTGGATAGCCCAATGGTTTACAGCGATAGGTACTGCTATATATTTCCCCCAGCCTCCTTCATTATTCGGGTCTCTGTTCCACATAGAGGTTTTGTCTTCGGTTCCGTGTATTTCGAATAGAGGGATAGGGCGGTTTGTTTCTAATTCCCGATACATCCATTCGAGCGTAAGCCCGGCAACAGGAGCTACTGCTGTAAATATATCGGGACGTTTGTACGCTAAAAGATAGCACATTTCTCCTCCATTGGAGTAACCCGTGCAAAATGTATTGTGCGGGCTTAGTCGGTAATTCTTTTGAAAGTGTAAGGCGAGATCGCATAAAAAGTTTATATCGTCGATAGTCATATCGGCCTGAAATGGATAGCCGACATTCCAGCAGTTTTTCCCTTTTTTATCTTGTTCGCCTTGCGGATAACACACGGCGAATCCGTATTTATCGGCGATAGGATTCATACCGAATCTTTTTGGATCGGCTGTGCCACCATAGCCATGAAGTACAAAGACAAGAGGAGCCCCAGATGAGAGATTGGCCGGCTGATAGTATTTATAACTACGCTCGATTCCTCCTGATTGAAATTTATGAGAGGTTAGTGTCCCGGTGGTTTGTCCCACAGCCAATATGCTGCCATATAGAGAGATAGTTAGACAAAATAAAAACTGTTTCATTTTTCAGGTATTATTATTCAAAGGTAGAGAAAAAGTAGATATTGGAAAGAATTATTTACTGAAAATTTAAGAAAAATGTTTTGGAGGGGAGCCGAAATACCGGAGGTTGTGCTATATTTGTAAAACGAACGGAAATAGATTGTAGCTCATTGGAATCGATAGGGATATTGTATTTGCCTTCGGGTTACTCTATTTTTTAGAATATTATTCACCAAAATATTTACGTGATGATTGAAAAGATTAAAGAAACAGCCGCCTATATCGCAGCAAAAGTTCAGGTGATGCCTAAGACCGCCATTATATTGGGAACTGGGTTGGGCGAGTTGGTAGACCACATTACAGACAAGACTGAAATTCCTTATACCGAGATTCCCAATTTCCCGGTGTCGACAGTAGAAGGGCATCAGGGGAAGTTGATATTCGGAAAATTGGGAAAGAAAGATGTCATGGCTATGCAGGGGCGTTTTCACTATTACGAGGGATACGATATGAAACAAGTTACCTTCCCGGTGCGTGTCATGAAAGAACTAGGAATAGAGCATCTCTTCGTTTCGAATGCAGCCGGAGGTATGAATCCCGATTTTGCCATCGGCGATATTATGATTATCCGTGACCACATCAATCTCTTTCCCGAACATCCGTTGCATGGACGCAATTATAAGGAATTGGGTGTACGATTCCCCGATATGAGCGAGGCGTATTCTCGCCGTTTGATTGCAAAGGCTCTTGAAATAGCTGAAAAAAATCATATAAAAGTACAGCAAGGTGTGTATGTGGGTACACAGGGACCTACTTTCGAAACCCCGGCCGAGTATCGTTACTTTCATATCATAGGCGGTGATGCCGTGGGCATGAGTACGGTTCCCGAAGTCATTGTCGCGCGTCATGCCGGTATCGAAGTCTTTGCCGTTTCGGTGATTACCGATTTGGGGGTAGAAGGTATTGTGGAGAAATGTTCTCACGAAGAGGTGCAAAAGGCAGCGGCAGAAGCTCAACCCAGAATGAGCTTTATTATGAAAGAACTGGTAGAACAATTTTAATATGAAATAGAAGAAGTCCATGAGCCATGAGCTTGTGGACTTTGTTATAATTTATGGAAGAAATAAAACGTACAGAAATTGCCTCGTTAGGCGAATTTGGTTTGATAGAGCGTTTGACCGGGCATATACAGTTGAAGAACACTTCTACTCTAAAAGGGGTGGGAGATGATTCGGCCGTGCTCGACTATCAAGGAAAACAGACGTTGATTACAACCGATTTATTGCTCGAAGGTGTTCATTTCGACCTTACCTATGTCCCGTTGAAACATTTGGGGTATAAATCGGCGGTGGTTAATTTTTCCGACATATATGCCATGAATGGGACACCGCGTCAGATAACTGTTTCGTTGGGTGTCTCCAAACGTTTTTCGGTAGAAAATCTCGAAGAACTTTATGCCGGCATACAGCTCGCTTGCGATATCTACGGGGTGGATTTGGTCGGGGGAGATACATCGGCTTCGATGACGGGGCTGACTATCAGCATTACCTGTATCGGAGAAGGAGAACCCGGGAAGGTCGTCTATCGTAACGGAGCGAAAGAAAACGATTTGATTTGTGTCAGCGGCGATTTAGGAGCAGCCTATATGGGATTGCAACTATTGGAACGGGAGAAGCGGGTGTTTGCCGGAGAAACCGAATTCAAACCTGCGTTCGAAGGACATGAATACCTGCTCGAACGCCAATTGAAACCAGAAGCCCGTAAGGATATTGTTGCCGAGTTGGATAAAGCCGGGATCGTTCCGACAGCCATGATGGATATTTCTGATGGGCTCTCCTCCGAATTATTGCACATTTGTTCGCAGAGTCATGTGGGCTGCCGTATATATGAAGACCGGATACCGATCGATTACCAGACGGCAGCTATGGCGGAGGAATTTAATATGAATCTGGTGACTGCTGCATTGAATGGAGGCGAGGATTATGAATTGCTTTTTACCGTACCTCTCGAAAAGCACGACATTGTCGCTGCTATCCCCGGAGTGCGAGTGATAGGACATATTACAAAACCAGAATTGGGTTGTTGCATGATAACCCGTGACGATACCGAGATAACCCTTCGGGCACAGGGGTGGAATTCTCTTGCCGAAGAATAAGAATTTATTCGTCCCTTGCGTCGTTTGCATATTTATATTTTTGAACGGAAAAATTCGACAATATATTTGGTAAATTGGAATAAACCTATTATCTTTGCACACGCAAAAATGATGGTGCCATAGCTCAGTTGGTAGAGCAAAGGACTGAAAATCCTTGTGTCACTGGTTCGATTCCCGTTGGCACCACTTGAAAAAAGAGAGTTACGGAACGGCAAACTTTTTTTGTTTGATAATTGATTGATAACCAGTAGTTAGTTTCGCTTAAAAAAGCTAATCTCTACTTATAAGCATACATAGAGGGTTTCAATAACCAACTGATACTGAAGACAAAAGTATATAAAAAAGTCGGATTGTAAAACACTGGAAAAGAACCTTCTTTTATCAATCAAGGAAATCAAAAAGTGTATAGAGCAAAGTGGCGCATGTATGGTATAGATAATTCCGTACATGCGCCACTTTCTTAATCATCTGATTTGCATTGATTTACATTAATTGTTATTATATACTATCATTTGGTACTGATAAGCATTGATTTTGCTTGTGGGGTGTATTATTGTCCACCTAAAAAAATCAAGAATATCTCCTTGAAACGGGTTTGACGAGCAGGTCGATGTGCTCGTGTTCAAGGATATGTTCCATAGCCTTGTATATGGGCATCTTTTCGATACCGGCAATCTTCAGGGCTTCCATCTTGATGGTATTCTCGATGAGCAGCAGGTAGTCTTCCTCCTTCAGCTCAACATATTTCTGTGACTGTGATTTTAATTTTGCCATATTGATGTTGTTATTTGTTTCCGAAGTCGGCAGGAATCTCACCCCACAGGCGGTTGTCCCAGTGCAGCACTTCGATGTCCTTGATTCTTGCCTCCATCACTTTGAGGAATATCTCCGCTTTCTGCAATGCCGGGCATCTGCGTGAAGAGGCTGTCTGTTTGTTACAATACCACGTGATGGCTGTAATGCTGTCCGAGTAGATTGTTCGCGGACTTTCCGGATGTTCCATGACATATCTGACCGCCTCGACAATGCCGAGAAACTCCCCGATATTGTTCGTCCAGTTACCGATAGCTTTGGAAAAGAGTTCTTTTCCTGAAGAGAGGTCGACAGCCCGGAAGCGTGTCAACCTCTCTTTTGCAGAATGGGCACCGTCGGTCGCAATACCCACGACCGGTTTTTCTTTCATTGAATTCCTCCCTGATGTCTGTCTCCCGTATAGATGAACCCGTCGGATTCCATACGTCGTACCAGAGCACGCGCCTGATTCAGATAGTCGGTGATGACACCTTCCTTGTACTTGATATCCTTGCGTCCCTTGAGGATTTCCAGCACACCGTCTATTGTGCGGCTCATTACGCTCTTGCCGTCTTTCGGGTCGAAGAAAATCTTTTTGTTGCCGAACGTCACAGTTACTTGATACAATGTCTTCGGGACGATCACTGTTTCCACATGCGCCTGAAATAACACGGGGGTAGCGGCAACGACTACATACCCGTTGGCTTTGTGCATGGGTTTCAACTCTACCGAGTATAGTATGTTTGGCTCGAGAGTTCCTTTCAGGTCTTCCGAAAGGACACAAATCTGCTTGCCGAATCTTGAGTCTTCACGGACTCCCATCAATTTACGTGTCTTGGAATGGCGCGAAACGAACCCTATCAGTTCGCCCGTCTCTTCCGATCTCGCAAACTTCAGTTGCGATTTTTCCGATGTCATATTACTGTTCTTTCATATTCAATCTATTGCTTTCAATTGACAATCTGTTTTCAATGGGTCACTTTTCCATACAAATATATGCCAATTTTTCACGCCAACAAAACGTTTTAGTTATTAATTTTCAGATGGTTATGTGTAATATATATAGAGAAAAGGCTGCATTCAGTACAGCCTTTCCTCCTCTGTAAAATGACTGAAACGCTCGTCAGTATCAGAAGTTTGCAGTAGATAACGGCATTTCCAATAACGGTAAATCCGCCTTCCGTTGGGTATACAGTGATTTATATCGTCAGCATTCAGATATTGGTTCCCTTGTTCCGTACCGTGGTGCATCCATGTAGCGCACCCGGGCAGGTCCGGGTTGTTCCGGACATAGAAGTCCATTTTCTCTTTACCGGCGACAAAGATATTGTGTATCCGTACGTCCTTATCGATAGGAAACCGGTAGGCGTACAACGCGAAGTCACAGATGTCGGTTTCCAGCAGGTTGCCGCCAAAGTGTTCGGGAGCTTTCCGTTTCAGGTTCTCGAACCCCTCCAGAATACCCGGCCTGTCGCATATCTCGGCAAACCTTTCATCCGTTACCGGCTCAGCCGTCGCATAAACCACCCGAAAACCATTATCCGTACTGTCCAGTACCATGACATGCGCGACTATCCCCGGTGATTTGTTGATACTTTCGTCAATGCTGTCCGAGTCCGTGGTCAGACAGCATTTCAGCGTTCCGATGATTAATACCGCTACCACCAACAGTGTCCAAGGACCTATTGCTGCCGCTATCAATACCAATTCATCGGCCCGTTTCCGTATTTGTTTCATTGATTTTGAGAATGTGGCGGCCGGATACCCCCCGGACCTCGGACACGCATACCTTGCATCCTGCATCCAGCAACCGGTTTCTACATTCTTCCAAGGCGGCGTCGGAAATCCTGATGGCAGGTATACCCGCCGCCGTCATCTTGAACCGGGGCACTTCCGTGATCCGGGTAATCGTTTCGGCATCATCAAAATACGCCTCGAATGAATCTCCGACATGGAAAAGGATGATGGTTTCCACGCCATGCCTTTCCTTCATGCCGCCGTAACAGCGGCGAATAATCTCTTCCTTTTTCATATCAAATAGATATATTAGGTTTGATGTCAGCCAAACATGAAAGTGCCTGTAATCCGTTCAACTGCCGGGCTTTCGTCCGAAATACATATACAGACTTTCTTCATCTGACAAATATACAATAAATTACGGAACGACCCATGTCTATTGCATGAAACTATCCTTTCATCTTCACCTCCCTTCTTTCAAATTGTTCGCGGATGATTTCAACGAGTTGTCCGATGCTGTCGATTTTTTGACTCTTACCGCAGGCTTTGCCATGGAACAATGGCGTGAAGTACAGGTTAAAATCCTCATCGATGGAAAAACCTCCCACGAGGACGATACCCGCCTTGATACGGTAATACTCGCCGTACATGGCGTAATCATCGGTAGTTTTGGTGAACCCGTACTCCGGCAACAAGTCCGGCAAAGTGTCCAGGATCGGCCGGATGACATCCTTGAGAAAATTCGGGGTCTCAACTTCCTTTTTCCGTTTCCGACCTTTTCTGCCGGTTCCGTTATCGTCTTGCAGGTAATGGGCATCGAAACGATCCCGATACCTTTCTGTCAGTTCCTTAATATCCATATCCTTTATACATTTAATTGTTTTCCTCAAGCCACTCTTCCAGTGTCATGGAGTCCTCGAAACCGTATTCGTCAATCTGTACATAGCCGTCCTTTTCCGTGATAAACTCTTTCCTGGTCAGGATGGTTCCGCCATGATTTACCATCACCGTCGGTTCGATGGTCGCCAGACGGTCCCCGTCATCCGACTCCCGGATATCGTATGCGTACAGTCCCTCCGGAACGGCATTCCGGTCAATCCGCATATCCGTAAACAATGCAGGCGTGTCATTGATGGTCATAGACTCAAAGGTCTCGTTGCCAATGTTTTCTTTTGTAATCATATTTATTGATTCAAATAGTTTATTATTCCTGCTTGGGAAGTTCAATGGCTCTTACCCAATTGTTCCGGTCATCAAAACATTCATCATTGATGTTGGCCGTAAATTCCAGCGGTATCATCTTCTCAACCCGCGTTGCGGGGTTATTTTCGTAATCAACGATGATTTTCCCGGCCGGAACGTCACGTTCAAATTCGTCCAGCGGGAAAGAGAATATCCATATTTCCCGGTCTTTATCTTCCCCAAGAAACGCCTTGAGGTTGTCTGTATAAGCCTGGCATTTGTCCTACGAGGTTTCCACGAATGAAATGATTTCCTCTTCCGGTTTGCCGGTACGGTCTTTCAGGAATGCAACGGCATTCCCTTTCCAGATATCCTGCTCGACACAGAGTTCCAGATAACGTTCCCAGACTGTCACCAGCCAGTCCATGTTAATCTCATGCAGGTGGCGGCAGGTGAAACGCTCCCGGCTTTCCGCGTTGTAAAGCGTGCAGCTTCCGTCCGTGCGTATCTCCTCCAACCGGTACATGGTGTATACCGGTATCCCGTGCCCATACCCGTCTTCCCCTTCCTCCTCGACATATACCGTATGGGGCAACATATTTTCCGGCATTTTCGGTATCGCACACAGGTTGGCTATAACTTCCTGTTCCAACGCTTTTTGTTTCTCCTGTATTCTCATTGTCTATCCATCTTTTAGTATGATTTTACCTTCTTGAAATAATCTCTGTTTGTAACGACGGTGGTTGCGTATATTTTCGGTATGTTTCTTCCGGTCATATTTATACAAGCCTTTTGCCTTGTTCTCTCTCAGCAGTTCCTTGTTCCGCTCTTCGCTTTCTGGGTTCACAATGAAGGTTATCAGCCTGCGGCTGACACCGTATTCCCGGGCAAGCTGGCGCTGGCTGACAGCTTCTGTCATGTAACGGTGGAAAATTTCAGCCTTCTGAAAAGGAGTGAGCTTCTGCCTGCGGTCATATTGTGTCCCGCTGATGATTATTCCCGAGCTTTTGTATGGTATAGTGAAGTCTGTTTTTCGTTTGTGGTCCATGAATGGTAGATGCGTTGTTTGCCATCTAAGGAGAGTAGAAACCAGCGGCTATAAATCCGTTCCAGCGTTTCGGTGTCGTGCCCGTATATCGGTCCCAGTTCGTTTGCAAACATCGCCGCTACCTTCAGCCTCCTGGTATCGGACAGCTTCTCCCACCAGCGGCAAATGGTCTTGTACTGCTTCACGTCCGTTACAAGGTCCGGAACCGGAGCGGAGGAGATATATTCCGCCTCTTTGCCGCACGGTGCCTGCCAGAACCCCTGTTCGCAAAGAGCGCGTTGCTCGTCACAAACCCGTTCTGCAAAGGATTTGAGTGCCATTTGGAATATCTTTCTTTCCAGTTCCTTACGTTCCATGGACAGTTCATGCACACCCACGTTCAGCCCGTGCTTATTGCGTTCATCCGGGGAAAGCTTGTTGCTCAAGGCTTTCCTGACCAGTTCCAGCCGTTCTTTCAGAGGGCCGTATTCGTTGTTATCTAAATACCGGTTAAACAGTTCCTGTTCGTTTCCGGGCAGTATGAATATATTTTCCATCATGCATCATTTAAGTTATCGGATGTGAATAGGATATATCGCAGTGGATAGCGGGTGTCGGGGTGCGGAAATAGCCACGAGATCCCGTGCCGTCAAGGGGCGCAGAAAAACGGCATCGAACTCCTGAGTATCGTCTTCACGGATATCTCGGACTTCAATGATCCATGTGCCTTCATAGCGGCACCAGGCAATCACCTCCAAAATCATTTCCTTTCTGTAGTCAGCCGGTCCGTCCCCGAAACTTTCACGTATCCGCTTAATTGCATCGTCTGTCAGCCGGACAAATTCCCCTTTGCGAAACGGAGCTTCCGGCGTAACGGCAGGAGCCAGCATCTGCCAGTCTTCATGTCCGTCCAGGTCTTCCACAGCCATTGCGTAGGCTTTGTATTCAGCTTCGGTCTCGAAATGTCTGGTTATCACATATCCCCCGGATTCGGCCGTGCTCTCCACCGACGAGATATCCCCGGTTTTCCTGTATATGCTTACAGTATCCTTACCGAGTAGAACTTTTACTGTTATCATTATTGCAGATGGTGTGGTTTTATTATAAATGGAACTCCACGTCTTCCTCCTCGAACTCCGTGTCGTGGTCCTCGTTGTACCCCTCGACGGTCGAACCAGGGACATAGGTCTCTCCGCCAATCCCATAACGTCCGGCATCGAGCAGTTTCCGAAGGGTTTCGGTGTCCCCGTTTAGAATCCTTTCGATGTCCTCCCGGCTGCCCCGGACGCTAATTCCGAGACGTAGCCAGAGATTTTCCTCTCTCGAGGTGTCCGCCTCTTCCGACCGGTGGCGTATGATATGATAATCACTCCATCCGTCGGCATCGTTTACCCCGGCGATGTAGGCATTGTACTCCGCCTCAGTCTCGAACTCTTTCTCGTCCACGACGCCCCCGTTATCCGCCAGCCATTCTTCAGAAGGCAGTTCATTGTTCTCTTCATATTCCCGTACGGCGTCCTCGCCGAAAATCGTTGTTATCTTTATCATGTGTCTTTGGGTTTTGAATATTTGTTATTTAATGGTTATCAAACTCGTTTGCCCGAACCGGTTTGATTCGGTTCGCAGACAGCCACCCGGTTTCCGGCGCGTATCAGTTTGGGGAGATACACGTCCAGGTCACGAAAAGAAAACCGCAGTTCCTTGACGCCTTTCCCTTGCCCGTCGACGCGTTCGGCGGTGGCAATGCCCAAAATGCCGGAAGCGGCGATGGCATCATCCTCATACAATTCACAAGATTCCCCGTTTCGGAAAATGTACAGGGCATCCGGGTGCGCCGCTTTCATCTCGCGGTATTTTCCCATCATGTCGGAAACTCCCGGGACATTTCCGTTCCCCGTTACATTCCGGGTCTTCAGTAGGTTCCTCGTGGCGTCGATGTCGATGAAATTCGTCCAGCCGGCTTTATGAAGTTCGACAGCAGCTTCCCGCAGGGATACCTTCCCGTTCTCGACCTCCTCTTTCAGGGATTCGAGAATGTTCTTGATTTTATAATCATTCATCATATTTTTTATTCTTTGGTTACATTGTTACTTGTTCCGACGGTATTCCGGTCAAGGGGAAAGCACCCGTGGCCTCCGGTAACCCGTCGATACACTGCCCGTCGTCAGGATTTCCCCGACAGGTAATGCCCGATGGA
Source organism: Barnesiella intestinihominis YIT 11860 (assembly GCF_000296465.1). Classification (NCBI taxonomy): domain Bacteria; kingdom Pseudomonadati; phylum Bacteroidota; class Bacteroidia; order Bacteroidales; family Barnesiellaceae; genus Barnesiella; species Barnesiella intestinihominis. Next base: position 307,056 of record NZ_JH815203.1, on the reverse strand, counting down.
CTTGTAACGGTTAGGAATGTTCGCGTTCTCGTTGAAACCGTTCAGGCAGTGGAGCAAGGCATCTTCGAGCGTGACATAACGACGGTCGAAAGTTTGGATATTATCCAGACAATAAGCATTTACAGCGTATTTGAAAGGCGCGTACATCCTTTCGTTCTCCCGCTTTAAAATGACAAACCAGTCGAAATGGAGTTTCAAGCGGAAACCGTCGCTCTCGCCGACTTTCATCAGCCGCTCTTTGTCGAGAAGCCGCCGCACGAGTGTGGCGTCGAGCTGACGGGTATACTCCCTGTACGCCTTGATACGGGCCGTGTAAGCCGCGGCATATTGTTCGATGTCCGTTTCTTTCAGCCGATGTTCCGCCGGGTAAAAGTCCAGCACCTCTTTCGTCGTGACGGGAATTTTCAGGTCGTCCACCCCGATCTCGTAGGTCTTGTTTTCCAACACGTCGTGGAACTCGAACCCTTGAATTCCCATGAGGGTAAATTCTCGCGTCGGGTCAGGGAGCGCAAGTGATTTGAGCTCTTCGAGGTCGCGGCACACGGCCACGACCGGATACTTCTCGACCACGTCTGACGGGCCTCCGATGCGGATATACGCCTTTTCACACCCGTCGTAATCACCATGCCGGACAATGTCGCAGCAGGTGTAGTTGGGGGCGGCACGATGCCGCGCCGTATATTCCGTCCAAAGCTTGTCCAGCCCGGCTTTTACTTCGTCAGGGTCGGTCAGGGCAACGTTGCCGCACTGGCTGCACCGGCCGTCCGACAAGGCGTTGCGGGTAAATTCGAGGAACTGTCTGGTGTTCGGGTCGATGACGGCGGTACATTTCACTCCAGTGCCGCCGCAGATACTGCATACGATTGACATAAGTTTTTTGATTTGTGTATTTATTCGTACAATCTTTCTTTTTGACGCTTTTTCAAGGTCATCCGGAGATATTGCATCAGTTTCCCGCAGGGACACAGGGCATGTTCCCGTTGGCGGGCATAACTCAGGTCCCCGTTGGAGAGAACCATGCCTTCAGCATTGAGACAGAGGTCGCCGTAAACGTAGTTCTCCTCCGTAAGATAAATCCCATGAACAGGGTTCGGAAACCCCTCCGTGCTGCGGCCTTCCCGGAAAAGGAAGATACGCTCGGCCTGTCCCCGGACTCCGAAAAAGGGATACGGGGAAAGTGCCGCGAGCGTGGCGGCATGCTCTGCCGGATCATGGAAGCGGTCGTCGCTCATTTCGAGCATGTGGCCGGAGTCCTGTTCCTTTTCCTCCTGGTACTCGTACAGTGCGGCGCAGGCTTCTATGAATTCCTCCGAACGGGATGTGGCAGAGCCGTTGGTTACGATATAAAAGTCATTGACAGTAATACCGTAGGCGCGTACCCGTTCGAGGATATGGCGGATGGCCCGGACGTTAAGCGACGGCTCGCCGCCCGTGATGTTGAAATGGTGAATATGCCTGACATGCCGCAGCAGGTTGCTTATATGTTTCAAAGGGATATCCACGGATTCGGCATCTCCCCGCATGCAATGGGTACAGCGCATGTTGCAACGTCGGGTAATCTCGATGCAGAGATTCTTGATATATAGTTCTCTCATATTCGATGTAGTTCGGCTTAGGTTTCATCCGGGATTTCCTTTCCCGTGTAAGGATTATACAGCGGTGTGTTGCCAACTGCCTCGGCGTCAATAGCGAAACTGCCACGGCCTACGTCGTAGAAGAGTTCCAGCTTTAGTGGCGTTGAAGCGATGACTTTCTCAGCCTCGGCTTGTGACAGGCCTGAATACATCAGGCATTTGACACGACACCGGAACATTTCCGGATTGGTTTCCGGCGTGGTAACTACATCAACGACCTCGCACACTTCATCCGTGATGGCGAAGCGGTCGGGATTGGGTGTGCCGTTCCTTCTAGAGCCGTCCGATGCGGCATGTCCGGTGATTGAATGGTTCCGCACCTTTTCGGCGGGATAGGTCTTATCGCCTTTGGCGAAATACGACTTGCCGGAGGCGACACAGGCATGATAGATTACGTCGTGGACCTTTCGTCCGTTGTCAAGTATAATTGTATAGACCGTTCCCTCCTGCAAGACAGGAACGGCATTCGGTTTATGAGACATAAGATTTGTTTTTAGCTGTTTATGAATTTCGGTCTTGCACGCCGCATGATGTGTAGGTCATCGTAACCGATGGCTCTCAGTTCGGAAAGCGGGTTGCGGTACTCCTTTTCATGGGCTGGCCGTGTCATGGCGATCACGCCCGCATAGTCGGCTGCGCCATGCTGGCCGACATGCATGTAGGAGGTTATTTCACCCCGCCGTCCGCTCCACGGTATGTCCGGGAACAGGGCGATGACCTGTCCGTCGGGATAGCGTCTAAAGACCACCTTCGTCATTTTTCCCGCAGATTTCCGTGTCGATTTCATAGTCCCCGTAATTTTTGAATTCATAGTCCACTTCGCTGATAATTTCGTCAACCTCTTCGTCCGTTATTTCATCAGCCTTCGGGTTGTCGATATCGAGCCGTACGGTCAGGTAAATGGTTCTTGTTGCCATAATATCATACATTTTTTAGTGTAACAAAGCCGGCTTATGACGGACCGACGGTATATTTCTCTATCAGCCGCTTCCGGTACGCCTTGTCTTTTCCGGCGGCAAGGCTTGCCAGTTTGCGGATATTCCGGTTGGCTTTTTCCGCGACCTGCTCCACTGTCGGTCCGGGAGTCATGAAATCACGGCATCCGGCACCGCAATACCGCTGCTTCCCCTTGACCGTCCTGCCACAGGCCGGACACCGGCGCTTGCCGTCACGCTCCAGCACTTCCAGAATATTGGCATGAATGCCTTTCCACCATTCAATACGGTCTATGTCATAATCGTAGACGGTTATCGTGTTCCCGAAACTGCGGGCTTCGACCTCAACGGCAATGCCCTCATTTTCAAGGTAAACCTTCAATACCGGGTCTTCGTGAGGCTCACAGTGCCTGTCATACCAGATGATATAGGTGGGATCGTCCAGTTCGTCAGGCTCTCCCAGACAGAGTTCCGTAAGGCCGTTGTTCACGAGAATGTTGCGGATGGCGTCTTGTAAATCTTTGATACAGTCCATTGATATTTCGTTTTATGGTTGTTCCTCATTCGTCAGTTCATCTCCGAAGCGTGGCCGACGAACTGGAAGATATCGGCGTATTGTTCGCTGTAGATATAGAATCCGTCCCGTTTTTCCCCGGTCTCCGCATCTATTCCGTCAGCAAGGAGATATTCCCCGTCATCCGTCAGGTAGACATCGGTAAGCTTGATACGGGGCGTGTCGTGCTTCCCGTACAAGGTTGTCGTGACGGGGAAGTTGTTGTCATCGAGTTCCTCCTCTTCTGTAAGGCCGAGTGATACGCGGCCATATTGTGCCAGGAACTCCAGCATGAATTTCAGCATGGCTTGCTCGGCCTCGTGCAGCCGTCCGTCGATAAAGGCGTACTGGGTGGCGAACAGATGCAGCTTGTCGGCGCTCATTTTGTCCGGGGCTTTGCCCGGCTCCGCATTGTCTTTCTGTATTTTATCCATATCTGTCATATTGTTGGTTTCATGTTTCCAGCGGGGTGAAGGAGACGGTCAGTATCACTTTCTCGTCACCCAGGTTGAACACTTTCAGGCAGTCGTTACTGATAGTCCTTTTCAGGATGTCTCCCCGGTATCGGGAATTGCGTACCTTGAAGGTAAAATCATCAATGAACGAGCTGATGCAATGAAGCACGTGGTCGAATTCTTCCTTACCATACCGTTCCATTTCAGGGAAGATGCCTTTCAGATGCGCCCGCAGGCTCAATATGTAGTTCGGGGTCTTGCCCGTGATTTTTCCCGAGTATGTGATTTTGTATTTCCTGTCCATGATATGCCGTTCCATTTAATCGTTACTGTCATACCAGCCCTCGATCTCATCGAAATAGCCGTTCGAGTCCCATTCTTCCAGCAAGGTGGTCGGGTACGTCCATTCAAGGCTGTAAAACAGATCCTGGCACACCTCTTCATTACCCTTGCACAGGGCGAGCAGTGAGTTATGCGTGAAACAGCCGTCACTGCTCTCCGACACACGCCAGTCCTCACGGTCTTCTGCCGCGTATTCAGGTACATAGCACACTTCATCGGGGCGGTTGAGAAAGGCATCCTCGTTCTTGTAGATGTTTCCTTCCCCTCCGTATTCCAGTTCATAGAACACACCTTCCGGCGTTTCTATCCTGTTGCCAATCTCTATCATAGCGTTACCGTTTCGTGGGTATATATAATCACCATCCGGGAGGAGAGCACCTTGTCGCGTACCGTGGGGTTGGCGATTGCCCAATCGGAATGGAAATGCATGTCCGGAATGGATGCGGTGTCCACAATATCGCCCCCGTTTTCCAGATGGAGATAATCCGGCTGATACAGGTCGCAAAGGAATTTGCCGTCCGTATCGTTGATGGCGTATATCTTGCCGTCGAGTGCGGCCGTCATCTCCTCCTCGCTGCGGTAGACCAACAGGTATTTACAGCCGGTCTTCATCTCTTCCGCAATCCGCTTATGCAGTTCTTCAGGAGATAATTCACGCAGTCTTGACACGACCGCCCCGATACTTTCCACGGCATCGTAGCTGTCCAAGACATCATGGCAGGTCGTTTCAAACTCCTCTTTCGGACGACCCGCAAAATTGATGGTACGAACTTCCTGCCCGTGCCCGCCGAGCAGGTAAAAGGGCGTACCGTTCCATTGTTCCTTTCTGACAGAGAGCGGCCGGGAGCATTCCCGTGTCTGCCGGTTCACAACGGCATACAGTTCCAGACTTTCCCCGCATTCCATACGCAGGATATGCCGGGCGAACTCCGTAAATGTCATGATTTTGATTCCTTCCCCGTTCGCCGTGAAGAAATCCTGTCTTGTCTGTTTCATAAATCCGTTTTTTTAAGAGTAGGTAATCGTTTTGTATAAGGGGTGGAATACTCACCTCGTTTTGAAAAAAAAGACCGCCGCAGCCGTAGCCGCGACGGCCCGTCATCATTATGGCATGTGATGAACAGGTTCTATTTTCGTTATTCGGCCTCGTAGTACGGTACGCCGTGCCTTACCACTGCTTTTTCCATTTCTTCCCACCAGATTTCACTATGGCGGTCATTGTCAAAATCTATGGGCTTTCTTTTACCGAGCCGCAGCCGGTCCCGTGTCTCCATTTCCGTTTCGTACACAATCTGTTCCATTTCTTCGTCCGTAACATGGTAGGTATCGAACGGCTCCGGCAGAGATTCCAACTCCCTGCGTGACAGCTCGGATTGCCCGCAGGTGAAAACCTTGTCATAGAAAGCGTCATCTTTCGGCGGCAGTTCGGGTTCCTGTTCCGGCAGCACATCCAGATAATCCGACTCGTACAGGTAGTTTTCGCCGCGCCCCTTCGTCTGCCGGTTGTTCTTGAACTCTTCCAGATCACTTTCCGTCAGGCGGAATTCCTTCTTCTTACGCCGCAGGTACTCCATCATGTTTTCGAGGGAGGAGAACGGGGCTATGAGCTCCATGGAAGAACGGTTGTGCCAGGCATCGCTCCGGTACAGCAGGTAGACCTGCGGGCGGTTCCGGGCCGCCTCCTTACGGTATTCGCCGAACTCATACAGGGCGTTGTCGAAACTTCCGAATGCCAGCCGGACTTTGTCTTCGACGGATATGGACTCCCGGCATTCCTCAAAACGGCATTGCACGTATCCGATGAAACCCACGTCTTCCAGAGTCTCCATGACCGTGATGTCATCAGTCGAGAGCGCGATGTCAGCTCCTGCGAAATTGTCGGCTGACAGCACGTGTTTCTCTTCATTGTATTCGTCTTCCGCCCTGCAGACGGCCAGACCGGGCGTTTCCGCCTCGATCTCCACGACCTTACGGAGCGTCTCTTCGATAGCTATCCGGTATTTTTTCATTGTATGATGTTTATTTGTTTCAGTTCACGTTTGTAGTTTCTCAATGACGGCTTGTGCCCTTTCTCCCTTACGATCTGGCGCATCTGTGCAAAGGTGTATGCCTTCTCCATGTCCAGGCCGTAGTCCGTGGCGAATGCCGTCATTCCGATATAGCAGAAGCCGAACTTCCGGTGCAGCATGTCGGCCGTATAAGGAGTCATGTCTTCCGCCAGGGTTACGGGGACAGCCATTCCCCGGATCTTGAACTTCAAGCCCTCGATAAGGGTCCCGCAGTTGTCGCTGTGGTAGGTCAGGTCCCTGCGGCGGGCGCAGTAACCGATGGTCTCGCCCATGAAGGTGTTGCGGAAGATTTCCGTACGGTTCAGGTCCTTCAACTTCTCGACACCGTAATAGCAGACCGCCTGTACGGCTTTCAACGCTTTGTCCACACGGGGTTTGACAAAGCGGGGGTCGTTTTCCGCCACGATCTTTTCCAGCCACGTGCGGTGGAAGGTTCCGACAGGCACGTCGAACACCTTCTCCGGCGTGCAGTATTTTGAATCCGACCGCGTCATCATCAGATGTGCCGAGGACGGCTCGTATTGTTCTTTCAGGTAAAAGGCCAGACAGGTATTGCCGACTTTGCAGTAAGTATAGTCGTCACGGCTGTTTTTCAGCGACAGCATCGTGGTTTCCCCGCCGTAGAACTTCTCGGGCAGTCCGGTCTGTCGGCAGAACTCCGTGAGGAAATGTCCGGGGATGGCACGTGCATAACTGCGCTCCCGGTAGCACTCCTTCGCCATTTGTGGGGTGATGAACCGTTTGGCAAAGTCACAGATATGGTGATGGCCGTAATCATACGCCGCCTGCGTGTTCGCGTAGGTCTGGAACTTTTTGGGCATCTGGCGGAACCAGCGGAAACACGTCCCGTGCTCCATGCAGTAGTCGACAAATTCCCGCGTCCATACATTTTCAGGAAATTCGGGACAGTTGCCGTTTCTTCGGATGAATGCCTTGCACACTTCCACCGTGAGCAGGGATTGTTCAGTTTCCTCGTCGATATAGCAGTTCGTCTCCCGTTTGCTGTTATCGATGGCAATGACCAGTCTTTCCGGTGTCTTGAACCGCTTCGGCAACTCCCCGAACATGTAAGGGTGTTTCTCCATCAGCCGGTCCGCCAGCATGTCGTCCAGATATACCGACAACGGCTTGAAAAACTGGGGGTCTGTGATGAAGTTTTTTCCTTCGGTCGAACAGACAGCCGCATGGAGAATCTCATAGGAATAGAACCGGGCGGGAACAAGCGAGAGGTCATGTTCCGCCATCTTGCGGTAGTATGCCGCAGTCTTGAAACGGGACGGCACGACGGCATCGGTAACCGTGCTCAATATTTTCATCCCGTCGAGCATCCCGTAATAGAACTCTTGAGTCTTTACCTCAACGGGGACATATCCGAGGATAAGACCCGTTTTCATGACGGCGTCTGTCCTGCTGTCCGTGTAATACGGGTCGTAAATATAGCTGCGCAAGGCCAGGTATGCCAGTTGCGCGTCCCAAAGGCGTTCAGGTATGAAGGCGAGAATGTCGAAATCCCCGCGTCCGTTTTGGATGACCGCTTCTGCCATTTCTCGGGTAACCATTGCTTCGGGAACAGCCGTGATATTCTTCGGTTTTTTGCGCGTGGCGTAGTCACAGACTGCTCCCGAACGGTACGCCTCCGGGATATTGCGCAACTCGAAGCTGTGCCAGCTCTCCGTGCTGCCCGCGATGATTCGTTCTATACGTTCGGGTGTGAGGAAACGTCCCGGAATATGGCTCAGTACCTCTATTTCCTTGCTTTCGACGGCTGCTTCCACGATCTCTTCCGTGAACAGGTGTTCCGGCAGCCATTCTATGGCCGATACGATGTTATTGTGCCGCATACAGTTTCTTTTTAAGGTTGGATGAACGGACGATTCTCACAAGGCGGCACCCCCGGTAGACATAGAGTATCCTGGATTCCCGTTCGGCGAGTTCCTCAAGTCCCTGCCAGTGCTGCGGTGTATTTATCTTTTCGAGTCGGACATGGTTATTCACATACACCGTGATCGGTTTCATACTGTCATGGGAGGGCGTATCTTCGACGAAGAGCGGCGGTTCACAGTGTTCTCCCTTGTCCATGAGATGCCATCTGCCGTTATCGAACAGGAGGCACGTGTCCTCCATGCGGCCGAAAATGTCTGCGTTGTCCGCGATGCGTGATGCGGATTGCCGCGGTGTTTCCCGTCCGTCACGGATCTTTGAAAAACAGTGGACGGCATCGCCGGTTCCGGTCCATTTTCCATAGGGTGACGGTCCCAGTTTTTGGATGTCGCCCAGCGACAGCAGGGCATCTACCCGTCTGTCATTGGGATAGAACACCCGGAGTTTCCTCACAAGGTCTTTTGAAAGCGTCTCATGGAGCGCCTTGATGTGCCGGACACTGCCGTCCGGCAACAGTTTTCCGATTTGTATGCTCATAATAGTGCTATCTCTTGTTGTTGAAGTATAGCCGGGTCGTCCTTCTTTCGATTGACAGTCCGGCTTGAAAATTATGATTTACAGAAGTCTTCGGACTGGTATCCGGCCATGTCCGGTACGGAACCGCGTGTCATTCCGTCCTGTCGTCTTCCCGTCTTTTCATTTTCAGTTCCCTGCCGGTTGCCGTGCGGCAGAGCGGCAGTTTCCCGGAAGCGGTTTGCTTGCATCCCTCGACGAGCCGTCCTTCAGACACCATTTTCCCGTACATTTCCCTGATATAACGGTATGCCGGGGAGGTGTTCGAATAAACGGACTTCCCACGGAGTGTCTTGACACGCAGCTTTTCGACGAGTATTTCCAGCACCTGCTCCCGGCTCTTGTACAGGTTCCGGCGCTTGGTGCGGAAGGCGTCGAGAAAGACACCCCCGATAGTCATGTCATGAGTCTTGTGGTAATACGCGAGTTCTTCCTCCTCCGTCAGGTCGAGAATCTCGCCGTAAGTGTCAGTACGCAGGTACCGGAAGGTCGTTCCTTGTGCCAGAATCTTCTCGATAAGCTCCATGTGCTCTTTAAGAACAGGGCCCGATAACGATTGGGGATGACAGTACAGGCATGTCTTTCCGAGATACACCTCGGGACAACCGTCTTTGTATTTGTTTTCCTTGATGCTGAACCCTGTTTCCGTGAAAAGGCGCTTTACCTCGTCGAAGAAGCGTCCGGCTTTCTCTTCCGGCATGCGACCGCCGTCATAGCCGGACTCGACGCGGAAGTATGTGTCGATATATATCGGTGTGTCCATTTACAGTTCTGATTTTGATATGTTATATAAAGCATAGCCCGGAACCTCCCGCTCGGGTTCCGGGCATCGTTGAAAATATTCTCATAGACGTATGGAATCGAACACTTTGTCGATGTCCTCCTGCGCCAGCCCGATGTAGCGCCGGGTGGTTTCCAGGTTGGAATGGCGGAATATCTGGTTGAGCAGGATCAGGCCCTCGGCCGAGCGTCCCATCAGCTCGTAGACATAGCGCCCGAAAGTCTTGCGGAAGGTATGTGTGGAGAATGCCCTGATCGGCAGCCTGTACCTTACCTTGAATACCTTGAGCAGCCTGTTGATGTATTCCAGCGAGTAAGGTTTCCCGGTACGCGGGCTGAGAAAGATGTACTGTTCGGGGGCGGGTTGTCCGAGCATCTCGTACAGGAAACGGTTCTTCTCCTGCACGTCCCTGTTGAACTTGATCAGGCGGTTTTTCTTTGTTTTCTGCTCGATGCGGGTCATGGTGCTTTTTCCTAAGATGTCTTTCCAGCGCAGGGTCCTCACGTCGGAGGCCCTGCATGCCGTGCAGAACGACAGCCAGCAGTAGGTCTCCCACAGGTACTCGCCGTCCTTCTCAAGCCCGCGGACCAGCCTGTTATATTCCGCTATGGGCAGGTAGTCGGCTGTCGTCAGTTGTCCCTTGATTCTTGTCACGTGGCAGCCTTTTAAGATTCCGGCAACCCTTCCGAGAGCATCAGCTCGGCCAGCGCCCCGTTCTGGGGAATCATGGCCGGAATGTCCGTACGTCCGGGCTTGTAGATTTCGGTTGCCACGTTATAGATATCCCACGCCGTGAGCGTCTTCTTCTCTTCGGTGAGTTTGAGCAGGTCCTCGGTGAAGATGGAAATCTGGGACTGGTTCAGGGGATAGGTCTCCACCTTGGACGAAAGACGCTTGTCGGAACTGTCATGCGATACGCGCAATGCTGTCAGCAATCCGATGTAGGCGTACATCTCCACCGGGGTAATTACTTTCGCTTTCAGGCGGCGGATGCGTTCCCTGTCCTCGTTCATCTGTACCTCGAAGTTCGAGAGCCACTCGTCTACACGACCGAAAAGCTCTTCGGTGGTGACTTTGTCTTTCCCGTAGTTCGACACACTGCGTTCGGGGGAGAGGATGCACTGGTTGTGGCACACCCTGACGCACGGGCCGATGGCCGCCTGGATGCCGTCCTGATGGAAGGCGATGACAAGCGTCGTGGTCAGCTCGTCCGTTTCCCATTCCTTAATGCGGATGGTCGTATAAACGCGGCGCAGGATATGCGCCTCGACGGCCATCGCCCCGTACTTTTGTTCCACCTGGGGCAGGACGACCACGCCGGGCTGTGCCTTGTTCTTGTTCTGGGCGGCGAAGATTTCCTCCACCTCGTAATTCAGGTTGTGTTTCTGGCAGATGTCCGCCATGCGCTCTATCACCTCGTAATGGTAGATTCCCTTGAGCGGGTTGCCATAGATGTCATTTTCCTTGTGTGTGCGCCGGAGCGTGTCGAGCGTCATCACCTCGACGTTGTTGTTCTGGAAATCGAACTGCACGGGGGCGGCCGTTGTTGCTAATGCTGTTGCCATAATGATTGATATTAAAAAAGTTATACAATAAGAAAGGCGGTGAACCGTTGTCCATCGCCTTTCCGGAATTCATTTTGCGGTTTCAGGCAGGTAACGCCTGCATATCAGGTCCGTGATACTCGGGTAATACACGTTGCCATAAGTTCCGTATGGTCCGAAACGGGCAAGGAAGCGGAAGTAAAAATCTACCGGACGCCGGTAGCTCGTCTGTATTTTGGTTTTCAGCAGGCGGTAGGCGTACTCGTCAGAATTTTCCACCTTGACCTTGCGTCCGTTGAAATAATAGTTTCCCTCCTTATCTGAAGAAAACGATACCTCTTCCTTTGCCGGACGCTCGCCGGCAACGACCCTGAAGAAGTCCTCCAGGGAGCGGCAATCCTGGTATTCTACCGGAATCGTGTCGCCCTCTCGCAGTTTCACGTCCAGTTTGTCAAGCAGTGTCTTGATGGCGGGCGTGTAGATATTTTCGGATTGGAAGCATCTTGTATCCCGCCAGTATTTCTCGAAAAGAGAGCCGGTTTCAAGGAGTAGGAACAGGGTTTCACGCGCTGTCTGCGGTTTATCGGCCAGATACGGAATATACTCGGTCACCAGTATGGAAAGTGAAAGATACTCCTCCGGTTGCAGTTCGCTCTTCTGGTGCAGGTTACAGTGCCTCTCGAGCAGGGAGTCGATGTCGGCTTCCCGCAAGCTTTCGTCCGTCCATACCAGGCAACCTTCTTTCTTGCAGGCGGGACATTTATCCGCTCCATACGGCAGGAGCATCACCTTGCCGCAATCGGAACAGGTGACCAGGTCGCCTCGTTCCGTATAAACATCTACCGTTTCCATTCTCAATCCTCCGCGTAAGGCCATTCAAGGCAGCAGTCATTGCATACGGCCACGCCCTCGTCACTCAGAATGTCAATATCTGTGCCCCCACATTCGGGGCATACCGGTGCTTTTTTCTTGTCCATTCGTCGCTCTGCCGCTTCTTCCGTCAGAAGCAGCGGCACCCAGTATGCCGATGTGCCAAAATCCCGTATCCCGTTTTCATCCTGTATGGGTTCACAACCTTTCGTTCCCATGTATTTCTGGGAGTCCGGCCAACACACGGCACGGTAACACTTGTCCCGTTCGGGAGATTTGCCGGTATGGCGTATATAGTCTTCCTCGGGCACGTAAAGCGCCCCGTTGTCCCCGCTTCCCCATGCCGGATAACCGGTTCCTTCTTCCTCGAAAGGAGCACTTTCCTCGGGAAATTCCACGAGTGCATATAACTTGTCATCCCATGCTAGGGAACACTCGCCGCAGTGGAACCGACTTTCGTGAATATCATAACGGATATTTTCCGAATTGCATTTCGGACAGATAATGTCTTTTGTTTTTACTTTCGGGAAACTCAGGATTTCTCCGGCAATGATTTCCATGCTGGGCCAGAACAACTGTTCGCAGTAATCGTCGGCCATCTTTTCCGCCAGATTCTGCATGTCGTCATCGCTGATCTTTTCCACATCGAAACCTTGTCCTTCCAGGTCATCGCGGTGGACGGACGTGATAGGGAAATACCCGGCGTTCAGCTCCCGGATAAATTGTCTTTCCTCTTCTGTCGGTTCGGGTAAGTTGTTGAAATATTCCCTGAGCCGTTGATAAAGTTCTCTTACCATAATTATATTCCTGTTTTTAATCTAATATCCACCAGTCGAGGACCAGTAGTTCCGGTCCATGATTTTTTCAAGTTCGAGGTCGGAACGTTCTTTCCAGAGGTCGAAGTCATCAAGCAGCTCCGTTCCGTCCTCCAGAGAAAGCACAGTATCCTCATTGTCAAACAGATAGTCTTGTATGTCATATCCGGACGGATAACGGTTTTCCCGGATGATTTCTTCTGCAATTTCCTTGTCCATTCGGTTGCCATTTTTTCAGTTCGCCGGTATTGTAACCGGATTCATTTGTTTTGTCTTTTCCTTGTAAAACCTGTCGATGGCAAGGAAGTAGTCCTCCGCATCCCAATCAGTGCCCGCATGCTCAGTCTCGAATTCTTCCGCCCACTGGACGATCTCGGCATTGACGGCACGGGAGTCCCTGTCCTCCCACAGGTTGTCCGCCCCGGCATTGTAGGCAAGGTCCACGACAGCCTCCTGCAACTTGTTGTAGCCGTTACACTCTCTACCGTTGGAACGCAGCCATAAGTCCACGTCGACGGCATCCTCTTCCGTCGTCCCGTTGTGCAGGCACAGGCACTGCCCGTTGCCGTTATGGCATACGAGGACCGGCCGTTTGGTGTCGGGGCATATCCGTACCAGCAGCTCATTGGCGGCAAGTGTTTCCGTATCATGCCCATTGAGCATTGCAGGAAGCGCCTGGCTGACCAGACTCAGGATTTCCTGTTCCTCCTTTGTCCCGGACGGCTTGGAAGCCAACAGGTTCTGTATGCGTTTAAGAAGATTGTAAATCATAATCAGCAGTCATTATGTTCTTTCCAGATTTTACGTTTCTCGTCATAGCCCTTGTTTTCCCACCATTCATTGCAGGTTTCGGCAAACCCCTGATGGTTGTCTCCGGCCGGACACTTGTCCTGACGGCAACCCGTGATCTGTTCCATTTGATTTGCGTCCAACGAGTTCCACCATTCCTCCATGCGTTCTTTGAACTCTTTTAAAGTACAGAATGGCTGATGGTCCTCGCATTCGTCGCACCAGTTATCATAGCGGTCTATACCCGTGGTACCGATGAATGTACGGGCATTCGGATCCACCCATGCCTGGGTCTGTATATTGTCTGAACCGCACCCCTCGCATACGACAATCTCGTCGTCATTGACATCAGCGGAGATGAACCCGTGTTCTTCCAGCCAGTGGGCAATCTCAAGCAATCCCTCGGTCTGTACCTGTCCGATGGGCTCATCGAAATCCTCGCCGGCTTCGCCGTTGAGCGTGCAGAGCAGTTTGCCGTTCCCGTCGATGAAAAGTTCATAAACGGTCGCACTTTCATAACCGCCGTATCCGTAAAAAGCGGAATTGTGGACCACCACTATCGGGGAGGTTTCATACTCCGCTGATTCCGCCTCCCGGTAATGTACGCCGCAGTTGCGGTAGAACGTGCCGATGATGTTGTTCTCCTTCTTCACGGCGTCGCGGATTTTCTCCATAAGTGATCTTCTGATGGAGATGATACTGAGGTGCGCATAATCCTTACGGAGACGTCTGTACACTTCCTGCTCGAAGTTGCCTCGAACAGAGTCGAAAGGGGATACGCCGGCGTTCTCCCGGATATATTTGTCCTCGTTAAAGTTGTAGCGCCGGCAGACAATATTCTTGACGCGGCGGAATTCCTCTCCGGCAAATTTGAGGATACTGTTCTCGCCTAGCGAAGTCGGAAAATAGCAGCGGGGCATGTGCACTGTCATTTCACGGTAAAGTGTGTCATCGTCTTCCGGAAAGGTTCTGTCTGTTTCCGGCTTTGTAGGTTTTTCCTGTTCCATGTTGCTTGTTTTTTATCTGTAGTTGAACAATTTCCGGTTTGCCGCCCGTTGCATGGCGGTCACCATATTCTTATGTCATAATCTTTAAAATAGTATTCCAACTCTTTTAATCCTTCCAAAGAGTGCAGCTCGTTCTTTCCGGTCACTTCGATGTCGACGGATACTGCATTTTCATCTTTGATGTTTACTTTGGCATTGTCAAATACGCATCTTACATATTCTGCAATGCATGAGGCAGGCAGGTCGTTTTTTACAATATTAAGTACCATATTATTTATTGTTCATTAAATGTTTGCTACGTCCATAAACCGGGCACCGCTTGCGGTATCTGCATTCGCCCCGGGCCGCGTCGGTATGCGCCCGGTGCCATTCATCCCAGCTCTTCACTCCATTGTCTGTAAGGAATATGATCAGTTGCATGCAGCAGAAACCGCGTTCCTCACGTTTCCGGTCATGAAGGTTGGCCAGCCCGTTATCTTTAGGTTTCATACAGGTTTGATGTTACGGCAGGTTTGCTCGAAACGCCTTCATGGCATATCATTAAAACCATGAGACATGCACATAGGCATCGCTTTGGTCACTGCCGTTGATTAGACAATCGAGTACTTCGATAAACTTTTCCCGGTCCATCCCGACCTTTGCCAGGCAGGAATAAAATTCTTCGGCATTCTGCCGGAAGGTTTCATCCTGTTCTGAGATATGTTTTCTTAGCTGCTGCAGACCCGAACGGGCTATTTCGAAGTCATCGGTATAGGCGTCTTCTGCGGAGTTATCAACTTCGAACATTGTCAGGATATCATAAAAGATATCCTGACCGTCCCCGCCATACATACCCGGATATTTGTATTCGATTTGCCAAACTCTGGCTACATGTAGTTTTCTGGCCATTATCTTTTCATTTTTCGGATTTGTTGTCTTATGCAGTGCAGCATCAATTCGATACCACGGATGCTTTCCTCATTCTCTTTCAGTTTGTAATAGTAGGCGTTCGCTTCGTCGTAGTCTTCCCGTGCCTTGCGCAATCTGCATTCCTTGGCGTCACGGACCTGTTCATGGGACAGGTCGTAACCGATGAACTCGTCCATGAAACAGGAAACCGTACGCCCGTAATAGTGGTCCGTGCGGGTTTCCACCGCAGTACGGATGATGTCGTCGCACCGCCTTCCGAGTGTCCGGAGTACGTCGCTGATATGCCGGTCATGGTACTCGTAACCGAAGAAACGGGTATACCACTCGTGTTCCTGCCGGTTTGTCTTCCCCGCGTAATACTCGTACCATTGGGCGTCGCACTTGGTGTGCCTCTGGGTAACCTTGAATATGGCATACTCTTCACCGATCCATGTAAAACGTGAGAGTATCTCACTCGCTTCTTCCTCATAGTAGCTATCCCGCCAATTCAATTCTTCGGTCTGGCTGAGCGGGAGGAATGACTGTTTGGTGATCCACTGCCCGAAACCTTTGTGCGTGACATGCGGAAGCACTTTCACGACCTTGCTCCATGCCTCGTTGCAGGCTTCATCCAGTGAAGGGAAACTTTCAGGAAAGCGTTCCCTGTCCGTTCCGTCTCGCAACACCTCGTTCCAATCTTTGTCGCAGACAATGAGGGTGAGGTCCTCCCTCACATGGCAGTCGCGTTCGCAATAGCCGTAGGGAGCATCGCAGAGCGTGTACCACTCCTTCGGTCCATAACCGTCGTCACGTCCCAGATAGCGTCTGGGCTTACCCTTCTCTGTCTGCACCTCCCACACTTCCGTGCAGTTTCCACGGTCGATATGGTGCAGGCGTACCCTGATTTCCTTGTTATCTCGTTTTTCTTCCATGTCGTTCATTTTTAGTATGGCCTGTCTTTTTCTTTTCGAGAATCCGGTAGATTTCTTCAAGGTCATGCTCATTGTCTATCGGTTGCCCGTATTCCGTATCCACGATGACCACCCTGGCATTGGCCAGGTGACATCCTGCTATCGTCTTGTCATAGTCGCTCCATTCAGGATTGATTTCTGTTACCGTGTCAAATTCAAGTCCGTATGATGTCTTCATTGTATTTCCAGTTATTATGCGTATTTTTCTATTTTATGCTGCCGCTTTGTTCTGCCCGTCGATAATATGCCTGCATTCGGCTTCCAGTTCTTTCATACATTCCGTACCATAGAATCCCCAACAACTGTCCAGTTCATTGTCATCGTCACTTTCCGGCATGATGCGATACCCGAAAACTTCCCCGGTATAGTAGTTGTCAAGGGTACTGATTTCGTCTTGCAGGTATCCCTCGATCCGCTTCCTGCGTTTCGCGGTGATGTTCTTCCACCCGTATTCCCGGCGCACCTTGTCCAACGGTACCGCGATGATTCCGAAAAATCCGGAATCCCACGGGCAGCTGAACGGCGAGGTGGATATTGTAATGCCGCCATGGTCGTAGAGGTAGACCGGCAGGGCGATATATTCCTTCAGGAACGATTCCTGGAAATTTCCGATATGCCCTTCAAAAACCTTGTCGATATCGAAGTGGTCATCAAACTCCTTCTCCGGGCGGTAGCGACGATGTGCCGTATAAAGCGTACCGAGATTGTCATACGCTTCACGCGGGCTTCGGGCGTCATCATCATAATAGATGTTGATGCGATACCCGTTATATTTGATTTGATTATATAGATTCATTTGCCTGGGTATTATGTTTTGTTACAAAGTCTTACAAATTGTTCCGTAATCTCGTCCCGCTCGAACTCGTCGCAGTTCAGGTCGAAGAATATACCCGAAGCCGCGAGCATGTCACGGGCTTCTCCGTAGGTAAGGTCGTTCCTGTGCCTGTATCTGTCCACCATATCCCGATGTTCGGCTTCCGCCCGGTCGTGCAGCCTCATTTTATACTGCCTGTACCATGCGGGGAACTGTTCCTTGGAAACCATATGTTCCAGCTGCAAGTCCCGGTATCTTCCCGGTGCCAGCAGGATGTGGCTGTCAATGTAGGACTTCGCCTCGGCTATGATTCCCTCCCTGGTGAAGGGACGGTGGGAGCGTGCCGTGAAATGCACCCATCCACCATGCAACGGGTGTTCGATTTCAATCTGCACACCCTGCCTCCTGACATGTACCACGATATAGGCGGTCTGGCCGGGGAACATATCGTCCTTGAGGCTCACTTCCCGGCAGGCCGGCGGGTCAACATGGATGTAGTGGTCCTGCCTTGCGCCCTCGAGGAACCTTTCAAGCTGCCGCATCGACTGGCAGTAGATGAATGTCCCCACGCGGCACTGGCCTCGGCGGATGTCGCCGTAATAGTACTTTCTTGCCCTTGCTCCGGTAATGCGGGACTCGTCCGATGCCTCGAAATAGCTCCGGTAGGTATCGTCCGTACGGCAGAAATCATATATTTCCTGAAAAGTCCTTGTTTTCATTTGTTACTCCTTTTTATGTATTGTCTTCTTCCGGCGGGGGAAATTCCCCCGTCCTGTAAAATATCTCTCCGAGACGGTCAGCCTGTTCCGCCAGACCTCTCTTCCGGACAGCCGACACGGCATCGCATGCGGCCTTTTCGTACATGCCCAGCAGTACCGCCTCGGGCAGGCGTTTCGTCCGCCACACCTCCTGTGCGGTGGCGAGCATCTCCACCTCGCAGCCCAGATGGGCGGCTGTGAGGATAATGACGGCATTGCCGATAAAGTTCGGTATGCGTTCTTCCTGTTGTTCTCCTTTCATTGTTCCGTGCCTTTAATCCGTTTCGAACTCGTCTTCATAGACCTCGATCTCCTTCCCGCTCTCGCAGATGCGTACCAGCCAGGTGTATTGGAGCCGTTCCAACAGCTCTATACGGCGATAGCCCTTGTAGGGCACTTTCAGCGTTGCAATGTCTCCCGGTTTCATGTCAGGCGGGTATTTCAAACTGGACATGGAAATGGAATTCGCTTATCAGGCTGCAGATCTGCGGTACTGATTTAGGATCCTCCCCGTAAGGGTAGAAGATGGTCCGGCAACGTGTCAGGCATCGGATACCCTGTTTTCGTAACCGGTACAGCAGGTAGGCCCTGCGTCGTAGTTGTTTCTTGCTCATCGTATAAAGGATTATGTCGTTTTGATTAGAATAGCGGTGTGGTCGTCAAACAGGGGCATCTCTTTACGTTTTCGATGTAATGCCTCCATTGAAAGATGCTCATCTTGTGTTAACAGGGATGAGCATCATTTCAATGGAGGGAGTACTAATTTATTCTGACCCGCCACACCGTGCCGCCTACCGGGCGGATGGAGATGACGGCCTATTTCTTACGCCATGCCGCCATCTTCTTTTTGATGTTGATATTGTTGTCCGCCAGCATTTTTTTCAGGACTGCCAGCAACCGCCAGCCTTCTCCGTTTTTATACTCTTCCGCCTTGGCTGACAGGAACGCCAGTGACTGGTACTTGTCCAGACGCCGACCCCGGTCATTGACAGCCGTGCAACCGTGGAAACGAATCAGGTTCTGCATGGTAAAGAACGCCCCGGCTCCCTTATAGGCATCCATCCATGCCTTGCTTTGAGGAGTGCCCCATGGCAGCCGGATACGACGGTCATTGAACTGTCTGACCGCGTTGTAAAGCTGTGTGGCGTCCAACGCGTGCCTGATGTGGGTTATCGCGATGGAAAGCGGGTAGTACAGTTTGGATTGCAGGTCCTCCACGAAAATATTACGGCCGTGTATACGCTTGTAGGGAACTCCCTTGCATTTTCTTGTTTCCAGGTTGCCCACGTGTTTTTTCAGCGCGTTGACATAGTCGCTCGCGATGGCCAAAACCACATCACGGTTGAACCAGCGGTTTCTCTCGGCAAAACCCGTGATGTCCTTGTGTTCCATCTTCATCTGGGCGTGCAGCTCGTTCAAGAGCATTTTCCACTGGTAATCATAGCCTTTCCGGTGAATCATCTCGGTCACCCCTGCCGGCTCTTTTTCACGGTAATGCGTGTATGACATCATATGGAACATTTGTGCCATGACCCACCGGCGGAAGAGTCGGTTGTTGGGAACGGTACCCTGTGCCATGATGCTGCCGAATATCGGGTCGTTGTCATCCAGGATGGTAAGTTTCCCGTCTTTGTTGGAGGCGATATACTCGCCGCCCTCGGCTCCCTGCATGGCGAACAGGCAGCTCACGTCCACACCGGCACCGCGGAGTGCCTCGATACGCTCCCGCGCCCCTTTGGGAAGTCCGGCGGGAGAATTATGGCCGGCCACCACCGGATAGACGGTGCCCAAATCCGAATTCTTGCCGATAACGGTGCCCGTGGCGGCAAATTCCTTGTCCGCGATGGCGAATTCCGTGCCGCATCCGGGGCACAGGACTTTTGTTTCTTGTTTCTTTCTGCTCATTGTGAATTTGTTAATAGTTGATTACTTCCGGGTTCCACCCATTTTCTGAGTATCACCAGGTCCTTGTCTTTTTCGCTTTGCCAGAACCATTTGCCCATCGTTTCGGGATTCCATGTGAACCCGCCTATAATCCGGCAGAGGATATAGAATTCCAGCTCGAATTGCGCGGTATCCCGGTGTTGCCCGTACAGCATGTCCCCGTCCTCAAGGTCACTTTCGGGCAATGCCATGAAATACCGGCGGGACTTGCTCTGGCTGCGCTCCGATGGTATCGAATGTTTATAGCGGCGGTACAGCTCCTCCACATCCGTGAAAAAATCCCCGCAGCCGTACTCCGGCAACCACGGAGCGCCATCATACCTGCCGTTCCGTATCATGTGTCTCCCGTTTACTTTTAAACTTCTGGACTGGAAATCAATCCGGAAATTTGCGCCGTTCTCTATGGCGGTGACGGTTTCTCGGTAAATATCTTCCATTTTCTCACCTGTTTACAATAAATGGCACTCAAACCCCTGGCGCGTATCTTTATAGTCCTGATAAATACAGTAGGACTTCGGTCCTGAACCAGGTAGTTGCCTGGCTCAGGACCAAGCTTGAATACTGTATCTTGAATTTGGGTCCCTCGTGCATATGCGGTCGCGCTACCTTCTGTTCAGGGGACTCATCCGGACGGCACATCCCTTTAAAAACCTGATACGGGCCGCGAGTACAGCTGGAACCTGTGTCATCTGTCGTGTTAGCAGGAGATGACACAGGCTCCAGCTGTGTGAATTGCGGCTCTGTTGAAATCCCGGCCTTGCCCCCTTTGCCCTGTGCTGTTCTTTTTGCGGTTCCCGGAATGCCGGCACGTTCCTTTACAGGTCCGATGTCTGCTGTGGCGGAAGCCGGAATGGCGCCGTCGTATAACGTTAGGGATACGACGGCGCGAGACGGGCTTATCGGGGACAGCAGGCTGAATCCATTCCCCCGAACCGCACGTTCCCGTGCTGGAAAAGACTGAAAGTTCTCATAATACCGGCACATGGCTTTATGCTTCCGATGTATCCCGCGTATGGGTCTTCTGCGGAGTCCGAAGGCGACGGTCAGCCGCCTTCAGACTCGGAAAGAAGACGTTGGTACGCGGGATGCCCAAACCTATTCCTTGAACTTTCCCGGTGTGCTCCGGTAACGGGTGCGGGACAGACGGCACATGACTTTAATTTCCCGATACATTACAGGCGCAGCCAGAATCGAGATGGGATTAACCGGGTGTTAGACCGGTTAATCTCGATATGGATTCTGGTTATAAGCCTGTAACGTTGAATAGCCTGCCCGTCCACCCGTTCTGCCGTGTGCCCGGCGTAACTTATAGCGATGCCACCAGCGTGTTGTACACCGCCCGGCTGGTCAGAAGGGCGTTACGCATGCAGCCGACAGTCAGGTAACCCGGTATGTCCCGGTCTGTTTTATCGCGGTTGGCCTTCACGTTGCGTCCCCGTCCCCGGACGATGCAGCCATCCGGTTTGGTTCGGACATATCCCAGACCGCCGATCTTGCACCTGCCCGTCTGAATGACTCTAAAGCAGTCCATCACGAACTTGTTCAGCTCGTTGAGGTCACTCTTCACATTACAGACCGGCAATACCTGTATCGCCCAGCTGAACTCGCCCTTGTACAGGTAACGGTTCACGGCGTCCACGGCTTTTACCAGTGTCGTGTCCCGGCAGCGGATTGTCCGCCGCTCGATCTCGTGCTGGAAGGTCTTGATGCGTGATGACGAGAGCGAGACCATGCCGCCCTTGATACTGAATCCTAAGAACTTGAACCAGACATCGGCTGCCAGGTATTCCACTTTCTTGGGATTTAGCTTCATGGATTTATCTTCCAGGCGTTTTTGGAGTGTGTCCATCGCTTTTTCATAATCCTTGCCGATAAAAAGCATATCGTCGGAATACCGGACGTAGTAGCCGTTCATTTGTGACAGTTCCCTGTCTAGGTCGTAGAGCAGTACATCCGCCAGCCAGCTAGCCACAGCACAACCCTGTTTCAAGGATTGATACTTGCTTTGCAACCGGTTATCTTCATCGAAATAGAGGTCCGAGTGGTAATATTTCCTAAGTACGTCTATCAGGGCAGACTGGCCGTGTTTGGCCTCCACCTTGTCGAACGCCTCGTCGATGAACCGTATCGGAACACTGTCGAAGTATTTGGAAAGGTCGGACTTCCAGCCCAGACAGCCGCTATTGCCGGTTTCTGTCATCCGGTGGCTGACTTCCGTAACTACCTTGCCGCACCCTATACCGGTCTGGTAGGACTTGCACGAAGAGTGCAGCATCTCCGGCATCAACTCGAAGAGCAGGTCGTTGGCGATACCCAGTACTACGCGGTCCATCGGCTCGTTTACGTACACTGTGCGGAACTCACCGTTGTCCTTGGGTATCTGCGCCGTGTGGGGAGGGGAAATCTCGTACTTTCCCCGGCGCATGGCATAGGCCATCGCCATACGGGTATGCTCGTCGGTCAGCCGAATAAGTTGGTCTTTCCTAATGTCTTTCAGCACGCCTTTTTCAATGGCCTTCGTCCACCGGCCTATGTCGAAGAACATTTGCAATATCTTATCTTCATTCATAGCACTCAAAACTTTTTTGGGAAAGGATAAAATTCAGTATGTCCATGCCGGATTCTACGTCACATTCCTGCTCGTACTCCTCGCCCGTGTAGTAACTGTAACCCATGATGAAGATTTTCCCGTCTTTCCGGAGCGATGCGTTCGTGATGACCAGTTCCACGGGGTCACGGTCCACAACATGGAGATAGGTCGAGGATTGTTCACCGTTGTCATCAAGGCTGCCGCCACACTCGGAAAGCAGCTCCACGGACAGGGCGTAACATTTTTCATTCAGGGCTTTCTCCGCCACGTGATGGTTGTTCATCTCTTCCGTAAGTGTTCGGATGCGGTCACCGCGTCTCTGCTCGGGAACCGGTTCGAAAGCGGTTTCGAACATCCAGACAGGCATCCATTTATGGAAAACGGCGGGTCCCAAGCGGCATATGTAAACTTCATCGTTCTCTTTCTCCGTCTCCGGGATATCCATTCCCAAGGCTCGTGCTGCCGCTACGCTCATGCGCTCGAAACCGCCGAGGCAGGAAGGTGCCGACTTCAAACGGTAGGGACGGATGTTTCCTACAGGGACACCCATTGACATAAGTAGCATCCCCTTAAAAGTGTCGGTAACGGGAGTGGTTTGCTGTTTGTTCATTCTTTTATTCATTTTCTGGTCTTTGTACATACATTATGATTTCTCACGCATCCTCCGCAAGGGCCACAAGCCGCTCTTCCGGCAGCAGGAACTCCTCGTCCGTGAAGTAATAGCAGATTTTCCGGTCCACGGCCTCCGCCTCGTCCGATATGGGTGCGCCGTCTTTGCCGACCAGCACGTCTTGCAGACCCGTTACAGAGACCAAGGTTTTGTATTCCCCGCCCGTTCCACGGAACAGCGTCAGTTCCCTGACAAAATATTCCCTGTCATTCCATGTGATAATCTCAAACATTTCCTCCACTTCCGGGAACAGCCGGCACAGGACCGGAAACAGTTTGCAGGCATCGCTCCGGAGCATCAGGAAGACACATTCCATCAGGCATAGTCCGGCATCTTTGAGCATGGGCAGCAATACGTCCGTGCCTGCTCCGTTTGCCTCTGCCACTATCAGGGCTTTCCAGTATCCTTCCTGGAATGAGTCCGTCCAAGGGATGAGTTCGGCTGCCCTGACGGAATAGGAAACCGCGATTTCTTCCGGATTGTCCTCGTCCGTGGAAATCAGTCCTATTTTCGTGTCATCTTCGACAGGCTCCTTTACCGGCAGGCAGACTTTCATTTTCCGGAACGTGTCCGTGTCCTCGTCCGCCCAGTTGACAAAGCCGCCGAATCTTATAAAATCATATCTGCTCATTTGTCATTATTGTTTATTGTTATTTACCTTACAATTCTTCCGGTTCTCCATCGTTGATACTCCGGTAGAAACGGTCTCCGTCCGCCCACTTCTTGGCGGTGATAGCCAGCTCGAAAGCTTCCTCTATGGAAAGGCCGTCGGCGGGAAGGGCATCAAGGAGTTCTCCCATGCATACGTCATTCTCGCGATACTCTTTCTGCACCTTTCCGAGTGTCATTCTGCCCTTGTCCGTCTTTTTACGCCACAAAAGCATCTGTTGTATCCAATTTTTCATGCGATTCTTTTATTAAAGGAAATCCTTGGCATAACTGCGGGCTTCATTGAAAGTGTTGAAGCCGATTCCACTCATGCAAGAGATTGCCCAGTATCTTAATTTCCTGCTTTCGGCACGGGCAAGATAGATTTGCCCGATACAAATCCCGTCTTTGAGAATGTCATGCCGCTTGTCTTTTGTAATCCGTACCATGTTCCGACATTCACTTGTCCATTTTCCAAAATCCGTAATCGGACCCGTCACCGAGATGAGCACCGAAATAGTACCCCTCCGGTGAGTAACTATCGAGCGTGTCGAACAGCGATTCCAGCAATCCCGCCGCGTCATCGCTGTTCCACCAGTCTGCTTCTTTGTCCTCCATGGCATGGGCGGGGATGGCATTCATCACCTGCACGTATTCCGGTGTGTCACGGATAACGTCCAAGAACGCCGGAATCAGGTCCTGCGTGCGCATCGTGCCGTGGGAGATACTCTCTCCCGGCACGGCATGGAGGCGGTTTTGTGTCCTCTCGTCTATGAACATGGCATTTAGATAAAGGGCAGACGGGTATCTTCCAGCATGGAGGCCAGCATTTGACACATCTCGTATGAAGCACGGTTGCGGTCGTCAATGCAGCGTGAATCACGCCCTGCCATAGCGGTAATGGAAGCCTTTACCGTTCTGAAGAATGTCTGTTCCAGTGTCTTGTGGAAATAAGGAAGAGCCTGGGCGAAACGTTCGGACTTGAATCCCAAATCGTTCATGGCGTATTCCAGCTGTTTGGCCGCCTTGTACTCGCGGCTGTTCTCCAGGCTTTCCGGAATATCACCGAACTGTGCGGTCCGGAGCTGGCGTTCCAGTTCGATGACGGCCACCGAAAGCAACAGCTTGATGGCTTCCGGGTTGCCGATACCGTGTTTCTGCCCGTCAGCGGTATGGAACTCGATCAGGTTTACACTGTTATTCTCTTGTAATTCTTTGTAGCATGCGAGGGTCTTGCTGAGCGCTTTTGCTTTCTCTTTATCCATAATTTTATCTGATTTGATTGTTATTGCACACAAGTACGTCCCCAACGATGAAGTCTTTCGACGCCGGGTGATGAGCACGGAATATCCTGCTCGCTTCAAGATTGAGGGACAGAGGGATAAGTTTGCCTTCCTCGTTGACGACCATTGTCGTGCTCCCGTCCAGTTCCACCAGTTCGATGTAGCCGCCGACAATCGCCTGCATCTCCTCCAGCGTGAAGTCTGAGCCATTGGCTGGCTGCACGGGTTGGCGTGTTCCGTCCGTTTTGATGATTTCTGTCATAGTTGCTTTGAAATTTTAAGATTCATGACTCGCCAGTATATCCAAAATCTGTTGCAAAGGGAATTTTTCAGTCCAGAATCGCTCGTCGGTATGTTTGCCGTACGCCCGGTATCTGGCTTCCCCGTTTGCAAATACCGCCAAGATATGGCTGACCAGCACATTGTCCGGCGGAACCAACCTTTCCAGTTCCGTTTCGGTCAGTTCCACGAAGCACCAGTTATTGTCTTCCGGCAAGTCCTCGCTGCCCAGTATCCCGTCCTCGTCCGGCTGGTAAAAACCAACCGATATGTCATAAAAGTTCAAAGACTGGAAACTGATGTCATCCTTGAATGGCTTGACGGCTTCCAGCCTGCCGGACTGTGTCTGTCTCCACTCTTTTGACAGGTACACGATTGCAAAGTCGCAGCAATCCCATGCACTGTCAGTTCCTGCCTTGAGCAGGAGGTATGGGGTAGGTTCATTTGAGATTTTCATCGTATTTCCCTCCTTTTATGCCACGCGTGATACCGTTTCACGGTGCGTAGCTGGTTAATGATATGGCCAAAAAGCTCGCGTGAATAGATGCGGTAATGGAACACAGCCGAATACTCGCATACATTGCCGTGAAAGTCCACGTGGGAGCGGTCATCCGCAAAGTCGAACAAGTCGCCCTGGATTTCCAGCGTGTATTTGTTCTTCCGTAGCCAGTCAAAAAACTCGAAGATGTCCTTCTTTTGGGAGTAGAAAGTGCAGTATTCGTAGCGGTTTCCGCGCAGGTTCCTCAGCAATGCCGCCATCTCGTTCCGTTCCCGGCGGTCGCCAAATTCGGATCCCGTCCGAGTGGCGAGGTTCTTCAGGAAATATATTTTACCTCCATACTCGAAATAGTACGGTATGTAGGTGACCGTCTTTTTGTACCAATTGACATATTTGACAAAGGAAGCCTTCTTGACGATGGCGGGATGCAGGTTTACTTTCTCCATGTGTTCCCGAATCTGGCGGTAGATTTCCGCATTGGAAAGACGTATGGGACGTTCCGCCCGGAAATACCTGCCGTCCGACTCGAAACAGAGCGCGTACAGGTTTCGGTAATACGGTTCCCCGACAAAGAACCAGTCGCTCTGCATGCGGGCCGGAGGCAGGCATTCCAGCAGTTCGTAATAACGTTCCTCCGTAATTTCATGGAAGGGCTTGCAAAGTGCCCGGGTATAACGCTTCACAAGCAGTGTCATGCGTACCGGTGATACAGCGACCAGGTACGGGTTCTTCTCCCTTTCGCGCAGTGCTTCCAGCGTCTCGCCGCCGTAGTCGCTGTGCATGTCATCCGACATCGACGTGAGGCATGTCCCGTCGAAATAACGTGAATCGATGATGTATCTCATGGGCACTGGATTAAATGGTTATTTTCAACACCTGACCGGCGGCATATTCGGCATTGTGGGTGAGCTGGCGCTGCCATGCCTGGTTGCGTGGCGCCCACTTGAAAGCGTTACGCTTCAAGGTTGTACGCATATCGGTATCGGGTATTTTGTCGAAGAGGATTTGCAGGCGGTCTTCTTCGAAGTTGTAGACCACCTTGCCGCCATCGAACGGAATCTCACGATTTTCACGGCTTGCCCGTTCCTGCTGCTTTTCCCGCACCTTGCGGACGAGTTCGGGATACTTGAAGATTGAATGGCGTGCCGTGACGACAGGTTTCTTGACTTTGTCGTTCCACTCTCGCAGACGAGCGACGGCACGGTCGATGATTTCCACGTTGCCATGGTTGACATAGGTGGAGAGTCGCCCGGCGAGGTTGCTGACGAAGAGAGCCCGGCTATAGCCTCGTGCCGTACCCGTATCGATACCGTGAATGGTCGAGGCGGCATCGTCGATAAAGGCTTTGACCTTCTGCCACTCCTCCTCGAGACGCTGTTCTTCGGGCTTGGCCGCTTCGGTAGCCTTGCGAATCGCTTCGAGTGCACGTTCTCGCCATTCCCGGAACGCCGTGACGCTCTTGGCGTGGCTGTTGCAGGCCTTTTCGTTGCGGCCCGTGTTGAAGCGTGCAGGTCCCGTAATCATCGCGCTGGCACAACGGCTGTTGGCGGCGATCATGGCAGAGAAATAGCGTTTGTAGTTTTCCATGTAACGTTCCCGCTGCTGCTCGGGCATCGACTGCAAATCCTCGTGCAGTTCCTTTTCGTGCGAGGCGATGTCTGACTCACCCCGCTCGTCGGGTGAGAAGGAGGTGAGGTTGTAGGAGCTGCACGCCTGCTTGAAATATTCTTCCAGATAGCCCGGGTGCGCCACTTCCACAACTTCCCAGTCCTTGAAGTCCGCCGGGGCGAGGATTTCTTCCTTGCCCGGATTCCCTACAAGATGGGAATAGCTGCAATACCCGTGTCTCTTTCCCCTGAAAAGAAACGCTACCGGTTCGCTTTCCGGGGCATCCACACGCCGCACCATGGTCACACGATGGGCATTTTCCTTTGTCAATAATGTTGTTTCCATACCTTTCTTCTTGATTTCGTTATTTGATTGTTTCCGATTTTTATTGTTGCTTCATCCGGGCGGCATGGTCCATTACAGAGGCGAACCCCACCTCGATACCTATCTGGTATCCGCCCTTGATAGTCGATTCCAGCTCCGCCTCGCTTTCGATCAGGGATTCCGAATCATCGGCATAAAGCCTGTACAGGGAGAATACGTCTGCCTCCCATAGCTTCCGGGCATTTTCCGCCGATACAAGCAGCCACACGAAACCGTCCTCACGGGTTACCTTGACGGCGGCTTCGCTATGGCTCAGAGTCCGCCACTCCTTGATGTCCAGTGCCACCCTCCACACGATATACATCAGCGCATCGTGGCGGCTTTTAATATCAGGGGAATCGCACAGGCGGCTGGCCACATCTTTGAGTGTCCGGAAAGAGTCCGCCATGAACTGCTCCACGACATACGGCTTTTCGGCAATGGCGGAACAGGCATCGTCCGCCCTGCCTGATTCCGGAACGGTCTGAATATCCTCCTCTTCAAGGAAGATTTCACGGTGCAGGTAGTCCAAGTAGTAATATGATTTCATTCCGCTTATTCTTTGGGGGTGAAAGTGATTCTCGTGTGCCCGTCATAACCGAAGGACGGTTTCAGGCCGAAGGCTTCGGCATCACTGCTGATGCAGCAGATGTCCCAAATCTCCAACCCTCCGGCGCAGGTTATGACGGTATTGTTTTCAGATATTTGCGGCGACTTGTCTTTCAATGCAGCCCCGCCGCAGATGCCGCGTAGAATAACACCACGCTGGTGGGTAGTAAGTTCTTTCGTTTCCATAGACCTAATCTTTTGCTTTTACACCGAACATGTTCTCCATTGTACTGGCGAGGGCTTCCTTGAAACCGTCGCTTACGCCCCAGTATTCAAGTAACCCGTTGCCGATGACCTGCATCTGTTTGTCGGTGGGCATATCGCCATCATACCCGTATTCCTTGAGCAGGGCACGGCTGATGATGACACCTTTTATCTCGTTGATTCTATGTTCCTCTCCCATAGCCGTTAATACATCTTTACCCGCAGACCAGATATCTGCTTTCTCGTTATTTCTGTCATTTTCTTTATCCGTTTATAAAAGCATAGGGGCATTCCGCCCCCATAGTTGTTATTAATTCATATTATTTTGCATGATTTTTTCCGGAACACCTATCCGGCATAGATGTACTTGAGCTTGGGCACTCCGTTCTGGAGCACGGTGAAGGCGTTTTCTTCCACCTGCACGTCCTTTGCCTTTGGCCACCATAGCCACGAGAGTTTCCCGTCGGGTTTGAGGAATGCCACGGCATTACCCTGCACTTTCCCGACCTCACGCACGCCGAGGTCTTTTCCGCCCTCGAACAGCCGGACGCACCGCCACTTCGAGCCAAGCGTCATTTTCCGTTTCACGTCTGCTAATGTTTTCATACTCATTGCGTTTTTATTATTGCATATAAATTCTGCATTTCCGGTTGCACCGTCTCAGGCTGTCCGCCGAGAGCGGATAACTGCGGTTCAAATGGTCGGGAAACCCTTCTCGGAACATCAGCTCCGCCGTAGCGTACTCCTTGCACCATTTTCGCCGACGTCTCCCACGGGCAGGTCTCGTTTCCGGCATCCGCCTTTTCGGAGATTTCGGCACACGCCATTTCCCACCGACAAACACCGCTTCATATTCCCGTTGTAACACGCCGCTGCAATACGCCGCCACGCTGACAGCGGGCACACTTCCGAGCTGTCCCGTCGCGGCAAGGCTGTCAAGCGTATCGGTGGCAGCCTTGAAACTGGCAAAGCACCCGTAACTGCGGGTGCGCTTTGCGTCAAACACTTCTATCATATTTATTCGTTTTATTATTGGCACATCCGTTCTCCGCTTCCCCGCACAGGATAACAGCGGAAGCACGGCAGGCGGTTCCGCAGAACGCCAGACCGTGCTTAACCGTGTTATATACAAGGTAGGCACAACGCCTCACGGCGCAAGGAAGTCATATCGGAGGGAATTTTAGAAAAGTGCGGGCATTTCAGGGTGCAATCCTGACACAGTGTATATCAATGCCCGAAAAAGCGCGCACGCCCCGCAGTTTCCGCAGCACGTGTGCGCGTCATGTCACTCGCCATCGTCCCCGCTGTCAATTCCTGCGGTGATGTTGCATATCTCCTGCAATGCCGATTCTATCTGCACAAGGTCGTCGATGTCGAACTTCACGGCATCGCAGTCCTTCTCCCACACTTGGCGGGCTATGAAGACGGCATCATGCAGCGACCGCTCGGACTCTTCCAGAGCGGTCTTCAGGTCGTCCACGGTGTACTCCCCGTCCTGCGGCGGAGGTACAGTCCCGGCACCGTTTTTTGCCGGGAAATTCTTTTCGCCTATCACGTTACAGTTGCTTTCGCCCGAAATGAAAAGCGCGTATCCGTGGCATACGTCACAAGAACACGCGCTTACGACGGCAGATACGAAAAGGGCAGGCAGTCCCACACGTTCAGCGGGCTGCCTGCCGTCCTTTTGCCTTTTTCGGGCAGGTTTCAGTTACTCCGTTGCCCTTATGCCGCCTTTTTGCTTTCGTCGGCAACCGTTCCGGCAGGCTGTTCCGCCACCTTTTCAGCCTTGCCGGTCTTGGTCGTTTTCTCGGTTGGCTTTTCGAGGCTGGCGAGGTTCGGGGCGAAATCCATGGCGTTGCGGATAGCCTTTGCAGCGGCATGGATTGTCTTTTGGAAATCACGGTTTGACTTCTCGAGGTCTACTTTGGTCGGCACAAGACCGATACGCGCCCAAACGCTGTCGGTAAGGTCGTACTTCTTGATACGATTTCCCGACTTCTCGCAGATGATGATTTCCGCAGGGGTTGTGGCACGGAATTTCGAGCGTATGCCGTCGGCATCGGCACGCAGTTTCTTTTCCTCCGCAATGGTGTGCCACATAGTTGCGACCATGTTTTTAATCACACGGAAAATCTCGTTGTCCGACTTGTCGGCAGGCTCAAAGTCCGCACCGAAAAAGTGCTGTGCCGTCTGCACGAGTTCACCGTCCTTGTTGGTAGAGTTGTAAACCAACATGATACCTGCAAACGAACCGATGTTTGCATACTGTTCCTTGTTCAATTTAGAAGTTGCCATAATGATAAAATTTTAGAAACACTGCGCAAAATCACGCATTGCGGGCACTCGGGGAGTCGAACCCCGAACTTTGCACCATAGCGCAAAGTGTGGCATTTCCTGCCACGCGCCCAAAAATTTGCCGTGCATTTCACCCTGCACGGCAAAATTTTTCGTAACTTTGTCGCACTTAAAACGTACCCCATAGCAGAGCTATCCAAATGAGCGCATTTTCGGCATATCGTATCTTTGCACGAGTTCTACTCATCGTGTCGTGGCTCTGCGCTGCTTTACTCCAATTTCGGCAAGACGCTTCTCTGGCACGTTCCGGATCTTTTCCAATCCGGCAGCTAACAGTAAGGCGGTGGGCGGCTGGTGATTATGGGCATAACATTGGCAATGCTCTTTTCTCAAGCTCCGTGCGGACTGTTTTTCCGCTACCGTGCATTTTATCTCCGTGCGCACAAGGGCGCAATTATGGCATTATTCTTGCACGTCCTTTTCAGTGGCGGTATTCTCAATACTCCCAGCGACTTGCAAAAGTCTTGACGTATTTCCGGCACTCGGAATAAATACGATTTATCCCGTTCCATAAATTTCCCTACTTTCGTAGGTTGGCAATACTGGTATTATTGCCCCGTGCGAAGCGTGGTTATTTAACGCACTCTTTAAGCGTACCTAAACGCACACGGTGTTGTTTCGGGTGTTACCCTTTGACGGCTCAACAACTCACTTTCGTGTAAACGCCGTTTTTGTTTCTCGCTCTCGGCGGTCTTTGCTTTTCTGTTTTTTAATTCTGTTTTTTACTATCTATTTTTTTATTCGTTTTTCTCCGTACTTGTTTGCCGTTTGTTTGGCTTTCGAGTACATGACTATTATAAAACCGTTTTTCAGAACTGCAAAACTTTTTGAGAAAAAAAATTTGGAACGTTCCAAAAACAGCCTTTTTGCGAATATGGAACGCACGCGCGCGAAGTGAATTTGTAAATGGTTGAATATCAATAAAATAGAAAAAATGATTTTCTTTGAAAAAAATTTTTCCTTTGCAAAAATCAAAAAAGCCCCGTTTCAACGTATGTATAAAATCAAAATCAGTTTTGTCTATTGATTATCAGATTATTAGCTGCTTAAAATGGATAAAATAGGACTGAAAAGATTTTTTTACTTTCAATTTGTAAGCAAAGATAATGTAAAAGACGTTTTTAGGCTTACTTTATACAAAAGTAAACCTAATAAATTATTGATATTCAATGGTGTAATAAAAATAAAAAGATTAGGGAGGGTGTACCCTCGGGTGCGGATTCGGTCTCTGTCCTCGGGCCGTTTTTTCAAGTCCGGTTTTCCAAAATGGCTCAAAATGCGGCTTTCGGATTGAAACTGTAAGCAGGTATCAAAAAATATACAGTAAAGTACTTGTATTTATCATGGTTGCTTAAGGTGCTGGTGTTCACCATGTCCCATATTTTTGAAATATTCTCATTTGTGGATGCCTGTCCTTTCAATTTTCACGGGTGTACAGACTTTCTGCACGATTTCCGGGTTCCGGCTTGAAGTTGTTTTTTAGATACGCTGAAAACGCATCAAAAAATATATAGAGACACGTCGGTATATTGACTGTTCTTAACCGGATTGGACGACGGAAAAGGAGGATGTGTATTCCTGTCATTCAGTATGTTCGGATATGCTTTTCACAATCGGACAATCTTGTAATGTTTTGTTCCTTAATCATATAGAATATACAGAACGAAGCTATCCACATGGATTCCGACTTATTTGTACGGTTTTTGTGACTTTATACAGGAAACCGTGGAAATGCAGAAGAAATGGGGTTCAGTCACCTGCCTTTTTGGTGAATTTTTGTATATTTGCCGTATTGTATCCACTTATGTATGAAGTATGGCATTTTGCTGTTACAGGAAATATCTGGATAAAGAATCGAAAGAATGGAATCATATCATAAGAAGAAAATCGGGAGTATTCCGAAAGACAGCACGGGTGGGTCGTCCATTCGCAAGGGAATGGTCGTCTTCAACGGTGGGACATCGGAAACCGGACTTGTGGGAGATGTCACGGGTAATTGCGTGTCGGTTCCGGTAAGGATGACTGCGGGCAGAGAACTCGTTACCGATGACGCGGTCATGTTTCTGAATGATTGCCGGGAAGCGAGCGCAGAGCAAAAGATTGCCCTCCAACGCCTGCTGAACGAAGGCCATCTTGCATGGGACAAGCGCCGGGGTGTATGTTCGGAATCTCTCTATGCTCCCAAAGACGGACAGTTGGTAAAACTCAGTATCCTGGATGAGCATGTAATACTGGGGGCTTTCAAGGAAATCGACGCAAAAGGACGTGTTGTGCTGTATTGCCTGCTGGACGAAGACGGGAGCCTGCGCTATTCCCTGCATGAAACAGTCGGGTACGCGGTGAATCTCCAGATACTGCCTATCGGAACCAGTGGCCGTAGCAGGCTTTCCGATGCTCTACGCCAGAAAGGGCTTGCATGGAACGGACGGCTGAAGGAACTCGAACGGCTGGCAACACGTGTCAGACGCGGTGACAAGTACTATTACCTGAATGACATACTGGAAATCCGTGAATGCAGGGACAACAACAGGCCGGCGGACAGGAAACGGTTGGAATGCGGGAACTATTTCATGGAGCGGAGGGATGCCGAACTGGTACGTGACTGCGTGCGCTCTGTCGTAAGGCTGAACCGCGACAAGGATGCCAGACGGTAAGAGGGTGACGGTATAAGGTATTCGTTCTGTTTCTCTCTCTTGTATCTGGGGAGGAAGTGGTCCTTTAATCCTCATCTTATCCGTTTTCAACACTTTCCGATTCAAAAAAACAAAAAAACAGACGGCGTGCCGTCTGTCATGATTTGTTTCTTTTTTGGTATCTTTTTTCTTTGCGTTAAAGAAAAAAGTACATCTTTCTTCTTTCTTCTTGTATAATACTACTTATAGTATTGTTGCTACATTTGTAACACCCCTCCTGTCAGATACACGGTACATTTGTACCACATTGAGGGGAAAGATGTGGCGAATTTCGCGTCTTTCCACCCAAATTCCACTATCGGGAGCATGAATCGCAAGCCGATGTTGCCGCTTCGGAAAATTGCAGTCGCCTTTTGCAGGGCAGCATTGCAAGAACGAAAACGGTCTGATTTTCACGTGCAGGAAAATAACCGCAAAAAGAGATCCGATAAAACATCTATATATGAAAAATATCCCCTATATTTGCATAAAATTTACATATAACTGCGATATAATATGATTATTCAGTTCACAGTCGAAAATTTCCTTTCGTTCAAGGAGCCGGCGACCTTGTCTTTGGCTGCTTCCGCGCTGAAAGAAAAACAGACCCGGTCCGATGAGATTGTTTTTGAGCTTGAAGGTACGAACCTCTCTTTGCTGAAGAGTGCGGTCATCTACGGGGCCAATGCCAGCGGGAAATCGAATCTGGTCAAAGCACTCGATTTCTTCAAATGGTTTGTCATCAATTCCTCCAAAGGCGTGCAGTCCGGCGAAAGCATACGGGTGGAAAGTTTCCGTCTCAACCGGAGGACGGAACAGGAGCCCAGTTATTTTGAGGCGGTCTTTGCCGACGAAACGGTCCAATACCGCTATGGGTTCGAAGTCGATGAAAAACGTGTACACCGGGAGTGGCTTTATCAAAAGGGCAACAAGCGCAAGGCAAAGGAGGTGGAACTGTTCCTGCGTGACGGCGATGAGTATGAACTGCATCCCAAATTTTCGGTCGGCAAAGAGGTTGTCGCCAAAAAAATGGTGCGCGACAATGCGCTGCTTCTTTCCGTGGCAGCACAGTTCAACGAAAGCGTCTCGGTGGAAATCATGGGATGGTTGGCCAACACCACGATTGTTCTTGGCAGCAGCGACGAGCGGATTTGGGAAATGGCGATAGCCCAGATCGATGATCCGTCCATGAAAAGGCGTATTGTGGAGTTTGCCCGGTTTGCAGACTTCGGAATCGACGACATACGCAAGGTTGACAATACAGTCATCAGTTCACACCAGCAATATGACGAGGAGGGCAACGCCACGAAGACGGTCACTTTCCCGTTCCGCGTAAACGAATCGGAGGGTACGATCAAATACTTCTCGCTGGCTTATCCTATAATCGACGCGTTGGATCATGGCAAAAGGCTGGTTGTCGACGAGTTCGACTCGAAAATGCACCCTCTGTTGACAAGTCGCATCATCGGGCTGTTCAATTCCAGAGTGACAAATCCCAGGAATGCACAGTTGATTTTCACGACACATGACACCAACCTGCTTAATGCAAGCCTGTTCCGCAGGGATCAGATCTGGTTTACACAGAAAGATTCGTTTGGAGCCTCGGAACTCTATTCGTTGGCGGAATACAAGGTTCGCAACAGTGCACCTTTCGAAAAGGAGTACCTGATGGGGAAATATGGCGGTATCCCTGTCATCGGCCAGTTTGAACGGTTATTTGACCTGAGGGAGGAAGAATATGGCAGCACGGACGAACAAGCGTGATCCACGCGCGGCACGGACACTCAGGCGTATCAGTTTTGTCCGTGAGGTCAAACAATCCTTCCTGATCATCTGCGAGGGGGTAAATACGGAACCGGATTATTTCAATGCATTTCGCCTGACTTCCGCCAATATTAAAGCGGTAGGCCAGGGACTCAATACGGTAGGTCTTGTCCAAAAGGCTTTACGGATGAAAGAAGAAGAGCGGAAGAAAGGACGCGAGTATGACCAGTGCTGGGTGGTATTTGACAAGGATGACTTTCCCGATCGGGACTTCAACCGGGCTATCGGTATGGCGGAAGCCGGTGGCATGAGGGTGGCATACAGCAACCAGGCTTTCGAGTATTGGTTCTTGCTGCACTATAACCTGGTACAAGGCCCGATGCACAGAAATCAATATGAAACAAAGCTATCCGGCTTGTTGGGCTTCTCCTACAACAAGGAAGCCGGTACAGGCGGTCGTGTTTTCAGGGAGCTGGGCGGTAAACAGGCTCAGGCCATCACGAACGCAAAAGCCGTATTGCGCCGAATGGAGGGAATACCGCCGGCACAGGCGGAATCTTCGACAATGGTGCATCTTCTTGTGGAAGAACTGAATAAGTATATTTAGCATATTCTGTCGTTTGCCCGGATAATATTGTACCCGGCTACCACCTCCTTCCGGTTTTATCGGATTTTATGTCGCAAAAACACAAAAACAGACGGCAAATCACAACGATGCCGTCTGTTTTTATTCATTTACGTTCCGTGGACAGATACGCTCAAACTTTTCGGTGTCTCTCTTTCCATTGGCTGACCTCTTCGTCAGAGACGGATGCCACGGTCCTTTTTTCCACATCGAACATCCGATGACAGAATGCCCTGGTAGAAAAAGGATTTCCAAGTTCCGCCAATATCCCTACAAGCCGGTTGTAGGAATCCATGTGCCACAGGTAATCGTACATCCCGCTGACCGGCACCCGTTCAAGCAATCCCATACGCGTTGTCTTTTCCACGCACTTGTCGAAAATCCGCGAACCCATCTCCATGTTCTCCATGTAGTACCGCTTGCTGCGCAAGGTGTCGTAACCTTTTTCACGCAGGCGTGTACGGTCTGCCATGTACAGCATGAAGATGACCTCTTCCGGGGTGAACGCGCCGACCAGCCCGGTGAAGCATTTCATAAACGGTATCACGTGTTGCCTTTTGTCGTCATTCCCTTTCATGTCCGTTTTCGCGTTCGTTCGTCCGTAATGTTTCCGCTTCCCCGTCATCCTTAATCGACGGATTGACATAGAACTGGCATATCCTGCCGTTTATCATCGGTTTATACACGGCGTATCCCAGTTTTTTGGCGTAACGCCCCACGGATACGCGGTTGGCGAACTTGCCGGTATGTTCCGTCAGGTGTTCCGACATCTCCCCGACGGTCATTCTGCTTTTCAGTTTCATATCATTCGCGTTTAAATGTTTTCCTGATAAAGGATAGCCGCGACTAATACGAACTGTTTGCAAATGGTATGAATTAATAAGAGGCGGTTCCATGAAATCGGCAAAGGAGGAATCAACCGGTTATACTGATACTTCATTCATGAAACCGTCCCTCATCTATTTTCCCATTATCCGGACAATCTCCCGTATCGTGTCGAAGTTCCGCTCGTCCAGCCATTCTTTGGCCACGTTCCACGAGAGCGACATTCCGAACTTCAGGTTCTCCATGGTGATGGTATGGTGCGACAACCTGCCTTCAGTGGGCTTGAGCCCTGCCGCATGCAGTTCACACAGTCCGTCCTGAAAGAATGTGCACCCGCCTGCTTCCTGTTTCGCCTGTACCATCGGCACGATATACGGGATTTTTCCTAACAGCAGGCCTACCGCCCACCGAGTGGGTGCAAGACGCTCCCTGTATCCGGCTTTCAGCAACCGGAGGATGTCTTCCGGCGTACCGAGGCACGGTATCCGGCATTGCTGCCTGCACAGACGGCAACGGCACTCTACCGGCCGTCTTCCTGTCTTGCGGATGATCCGCTGTAATGCCGTTTCCATCGCTATGCACCCGGTGGGCAGTATTCAGGGTTCCTCTTGCGCCACAGTTCTATGATACACTCCCGTCCGGCCTGTGTCCATCGTTTGGTGGATCCGAAAGTATATACCTTGCCCCGGCTGT
Organism: Barnesiella intestinihominis YIT 11860; assembly: GCF_000296465.1. NCBI lineage: Bacteria > Pseudomonadati > Bacteroidota > Bacteroidia > Bacteroidales > Barnesiellaceae > Barnesiella > Barnesiella intestinihominis. The sequence continues at coordinate 269,746 of NZ_JH815203.1, read as the reverse complement.
TCTCCCACGTGTAAGGCACATCGCATTGCCAGGCCCGGCAGGAAGGAAAGACCACCCATTGCCGCTTCTCGTACTTGCAGATGCCCTCTTCGGCAAGGAACTGGTGCAACTGTCGCGGCGATATGCCGAGTTCGTCAGCGATGCGCGTGCTCTTGAACCAGTCCCTGTTCTCGATAAACTCCTCGTAGAATACGATTTTCGGCAGGGATTCACTCACCACCTTCCGCAGTTCCAGAATCAGTCTCGTCGCCGATTCCATATCCTGCGGCATGGGACAATCCATACAGGGCAGACCGGGTGCCGCCACCCTGGGGCGTTCGCGTACGATTGTCTTCCCTCGTTTCACGGAGAGTTTGCCGATAGCCTCGCCCAACCATTCCGCCAAAGACAGGTCAGGGGCGATCCATCTGGCCAACGGTATGACAAGCGGTGATTCCAACCAGGTCGCACCGTGCCCCCGCCCCCGTGTGGTGAAGACTTGCGACTCGTATTTCCCGGTATGTCCGTTGCCGGCCATTTCCCTGCGGAGCATATCCGTGGAAGCGATGCGTAGCCATTCAGACGGGATTTTCCCGAAGTGCATCGTGATCTGCGTGGCGTTGACCATCAGCTTGTCGCCGACACGCCGGAACGTGACGGGGAACCCTTCCTCGAAGTGCATGACGATGTCGTCCTGCGGGACGGCGTGCAGCTCCCCGGCTTCCAGTTCCAGAAGCTTGTTGCCCCACACTTCCAATTCATCAAGCAGGTCACGGGGTATAATAGTCTCCTTGCGTACCAGTTGTAAAAGCCGGCGCATATCGATGGGACGGAAACCCCACTGTTCCCTGCCGTTTTTCCGGAAACTGATTTTCAATGCCGTCGGGCAAACACGGGCGATGGCGCCGTTTTCAAGCAGTTCGTCCCGCTTGAGTATATCGCATATATCCACGGCGCAGATATGGAGCTGGCCGTTATGGTTCCGGGAAACCCTTATGTTCCAGTCCCGGAACGGAACATTCCTATTTTCCCTCATAGGTATTTCCTCCTTTCTTTTGGTTATCAGACTTACGTTTGTTTTCAAGCAAGGCTCTCTTATGTGCCATCTTGCGCACCGGATAGTACGTGCGTTTCTCGCCGCAAAGGGCGTCATAATCTTTCAGCATCAGTGTGCCGAGGTCGGCCAGCTCGATTTCCACATCCGGATGCAGATGCCTGAAATAGAGTCCGCCGCTGCATACATACTTGCCCGTGCAACAGAATGAGATAGCCTGCAAGTTGCCTTTTGTCAATTCCGCCGCGCTGTGCAGCGAGCGCGTGACCGCTACAAGAACCTGTGCCCCGTTGAAGATGAGCACCATCTTGGGTCGTTTAAATGTGCTGCGTCTCATGTTGTTCTAAAATTTGCGTTAATTCCTCCTTTGTAAATCTAAGACCGGCAGCCTGTACCAGCCAAGTGTCTGAAACCGTAAATCCACCGGACAGCAGTTCGTCCACGCGCTCCAGAAGGTAGACACCGAACGCGGGATCGATGTAAACGACAAATAATAGAGCCAGACATTCATCAATTAACAGGTGTCCCGACGCCTCGTCACGGATGATCATCTTTTCCCTGTCTATTCCGTAGGCGTCTGCCAACGCCGTTGCCCAGTGATGGAAAGCGACACGGAAATCACGGACATTATGCCGGCGTGCATCTCCTTTGGCCTGGATGAAGCGTGTCGCGTCGAAATAGACCGGTCCGTCTTCCCGTAACGTTCCGAAAAGCAGATCGGGGAACTCCCTGTACCGGATTATCCGGCAGGGAATCTTTTCTTCTTTCATGTTCTCTTTTTCATTGTTCTTGGATTTGTATCTAACGTGGTGCAAAGATATATCTTTTTAATATGAAATACACTATAAATATATACATAAATTACACTTTTAATAAATTGTTAATCACTGATAATAAGATGTTTACAACATAAATAAAACCGAAATATCTATATATTTAAGTTGTATATTTCGGTTTGTAAATCAAGCATTAAGAGTCCCGTTCTCCATATATTCTTTTAGCCGTAAAAACCTCTCTTGAGGATTGTCTCTACTCTTTGAACAAGAAACAAAAAAATTATGGCTACATCGGACAAATCATTTAACGGGGAACTCTTGGAGAGTATTTTTAAGACCTCCAAAAAGACAATTCAGGAGTATGTCCGCGAAATCGAGCGCAACAACCGCTACCGTTCATGCCGTCAGGATACCGGCTCGGGATATATTCTCGATGACCGCGCCCGGCTCATTGACCTGTATGAAGCCTGCCTGCAACAGGACGCTCATATACGTTCCGTTGTCGAGACACTGGAAAGCCAGATTCTCGGCGACCGCTATATGCTTGCCCGTGTAAACGAAAAGGGAAAATACATCAAGGACGTGGCGAACTCCCTGAAGATACAGGGTTCGCAGTTCGACAAGATAATCAAGGGCATAGTGGAATCCAAGCTCTACGGGTACACCCTGCTTGAAATCATGCCGCATACTGACCCCAGAACGGGCAGGCTGGCGGAAGTCAACATCATCGAACGGCGTAATGTGTTGCCGGACCAGAAAACGGTACTGAAGCGGCAGGGACTGTGGGAGCCGCATTGGGATTTACATGACCCGGCATATTACCGTTGTTATGTACTGGTAAACTCCGGCGACTTGGGACTTTTTTCCGCCACGACCCCTTTGATACTGGCCAAGAAATTCACGGTGGCCAACTATGTGAACTTTTCCCATACTTACGGACAGCCGATTATCCACGGAAAGACGGTCAGCGAGAGCAACGCCGACCGCAAGAGGCTGGCTAACGAGATAGCCAACGCGGCACAGAACAAGGTGGTGGTTACCGGCATTGAGGACGAGGTCGATATCAAGACATTCACCATGTCCAACTCGGAAAAGATATATACCGGGCTTATCGAGTTTGTGAACAAGGAAGTTGCCAACCTCGTGCTCGGCTCCGAGTCGATGGCCGGAGGGATGCAGTCGTACGTGGGTTCCACGAAAGCACACCAGGACATTTTCCGCGACCGTATCGAAGTCTACCGTCGGTATATCGAAAACGTCATGAACGAGGAGATAATCCCCCGCCTGGTGGCTATCGGGTATATCCCCGGAGGATTGGAGTTCCGGTATTCGAACCGGATAGAGATGAGCAACGAGGACCGCATCAAGCTCTATTCGCTGATCACGGACAAATATGAAGTGGCGGCCGATGAGATCGAGAAAGAGTTCGGTATCAATGTGGGCCGGCAGCTCAATGTTATCCCGGGATTAGGTTTCGGAGCCGAAGGCGGCTCATCCGGTCTCAGCCACAACGACCGGGGCATCATGTCGGACGAGGAGTATTTCCGGCGTTACGGACGCCCCCGGGGGGCGAAGGTCGGAAATTTTCTGCGGGGAGCGGAATAGAAGCCCGTCTTCCGCTCCCGGACAACGCTCCGTTCAGGGCTGTCAGGGCATCTGCAACCACGGAATCCGATACGGAAAAGGAGTATCGTGTCATTTTCGATGCATTCCGCAGGCTGATCCTCTATTGGGAGAACAGCGCGGAACGTCTCGACATTATAGAGGACATCATCACCCTGCGTGCCTCTTTCCTCATAGACCGTGCGCTGACAGGTCTGCGAATCGATATGGACCGGGCATTGGAGATACTGAAAAATCACAACTCCTTTACAACAGAGAGGGAACGGCAGCAGCGTGACATCCTGATTGCAGCTATAGACAACCTGGTGGATTTTGCCGCGGCAGAGGAGTATGCCATGCTCGGGGAACTGCCCGAGACAGCGGATGAACAGGACATGGAAGCATACGAAAAGATATGCCGCAGGTATAACCTCGTCCATGCGGAGGAAGAGAACAACCAGGTATTCTTCGCGGCCTCGATGGCCGCATGGTGGATGGCGGTGGATATGGATACCGTGCTTACCTACATGACACAAGGCGATGAACGGGTACGTGCCTGGCATCTTTCATTGGAAGGGATTTCCTTCCGCAAATCCGAGTTTCCTCCGGAGCTGATACCGCCGATCGAATGGGGATGCCGCTGCTTTCTGGTCGCGGAGGGGTTCGCCGCTGTCCGGGCGGCTTTGCCGGATAAGGGAGACTATCTGGAAAAGGTGGATCCGGTCTTCCGGGAGAGCCTGGCAACCGGCGGGCGTATCTTTTCCGATGCGCACCGCTATTTCTCCGTCCCGCTTCCGGGTTACATGAATGATATTGTGAAACGCATTAAAGGAAAGTTCGCCTATGCCCAAGATAACGCTTGATGAGTTTTGCAGCCACTGGGTAAGCAGGACCAGTACGCGCGTCATGGCCAGCCGGCTGGAGTTCAACGTATTCGACTTCGCAACTGCTGCCGGTGACTATACCAGGCAGCAGTTCGTGTCCTCATTCGCTTCGGGGGGATTCAACGGTAGCAAATGGGCGCCTCGTACCTCCAAATGGGGAAAGAGGTTCACCCATCCTCTCATGAACGATACGGGGACTCTGGCCCGGAGCATACAGTCGGAAGCCGGCCGGACAGACATAGTGGGACGGCGTTCGGACCGTACGCGCATCTTCCGGAAAGGCGCCAGGTATTGCATGTGGACTACGGAAAAGAGCTTTCCAGTCAAGGGCAAGCGGGGACGCAGCAAGGAGCGTTACGGGCATTATGCCGCCATACACAATACCGATCCGAAGTTCGGGCTGTACACGGTAAACCAGTATTCCACGCGCCGTCCCGTACACCGGCAGTTCATCGGATTCTCACCGAAGACGGACGACTATATCGCCGCCCATTTCATAGATATGATTTTTAAAGGATTTCCACACCAGCCGTTATGATAAAAGACAAACACCCAGCACCACAGCCCGCACAACCGTCGGCACCGGCGGAGAGCCTGCCTGAAGAAGTTTCCGCGAACCCTTTCGTGGAGATATACCGGGCCGTTAAGCGGGCTGTCCTGACCCTGCGGGAGAATCCGGACGACCCGTTGTCGCCGCCCCTGTTCAAAACCGTCGCTATCGACAACGGCCAGTTCGCCCGCATTGTCCGTGACGATAACACGGAGTATGAGACTGTGTTCCCTGCCGTGTTCATCCACTTTATCAACGTGAGGTACCTGGTACAGCAACAGCGTATCGGTGAGGGACGCGCCACCATGCGCGTGCGGTTTATCCTGAATACGCTCAACAATGCAGACGAAGACAAGGAATGCGAGGCGTTTCTGGTCTTCCAGCGGCTCAATGTAGCCATACAGGATGCCAAGAACCATGAGCCGGCGCTGAGCGAGCGGTGCAACCTGACCTATTTCGACATGCCGCTTTCAACCAATATGTTGCAGGCGTACTGGATAGACTACGAGGTATGGTTCAGGGAATCTTCCGCGTGGAAATACAGGGACTGGGTAAAAAGGTATGTGGTCATGCCCCCGTTCACCCAACACAGCGATGCGCCGCAACATGACAGCGGCGGACACGGCTTCCATCCGCGTCCGGAACATGACGAAGTATCTGGTTTTTCGGATACCGGATCGGAAAATTGAAATCCATGCAGGAGATTTATCCGCACTGCGTATAAACAGACATGAATCAGCAGATAATACAAGACTCATGATACATTTTCTGTACTTGCTGAATTTAGAATGTTCAGCATGCCGGTCTTGATACAAATAGTTGCAACCGGTCTGTAATTTGAACAATCTATTATACTGTAAAGATAATCGCATTTCCATAAATGGATGGATTCTCATATTTCCACTTCCATAAATAGCAGTGCAAAACCTTTTCTTTTTCCACCGCCTACTCTTGTTCAAATAACCCTTGCATATGGATATGAACACACTTCAATATGTCGTCGGAGAGGCGAAGGCAGGCCAGCCGGCTGTTATCCGTTTCTTCGGTCGCGTGACGGAAGAGACGACCTCACGTTTCAATGACGAGTTCGACTTTTTGGAAAATATCATCCGTCCCTCCTGTATCCGCGTGTTGATCAACTCGGAGGGCGGCAGTGTCCTTTACGGCATGTCCACCTATTCCACCATCGCCAATGCCACGGTGGATACGGAATGTATCATCGAAGGGGTCGCGGCATCGATGGCCTCCATCATCTGGGCGGCGGGCAAGCGTTCTCTCATGCGTGATTATGCCATACTGATGATTCATAACCCGATGTTGCCGGACGATGACGGAGGGGAACCGTCGGACATGGTAACGGCTTTTACCAAACAGATCGAGACGATTTACCGGAAACGGTTCGGCCTGAAAGCGGAGCATGTGCGGGCCATCATGGACGGACAGGCAGGAAAGGACGGGACCTATTTCGACGCACAGGCTGCCGTCAAGGCCGGCATCATACCTGCGGAGCATGTCATCCATACCTCGAAGCAGCTTTGCCGTAAAGTGCATGACGAGATAGAAGGATTGACCGATACGGCCGCCATCCAGGAACTGATGAGCCGTGTCAGCGCGGGAAATAAACCTTTCAAAGGCATTGAACCTACTCTTACAGAAACGGAAAACGATATGGCAAACGAAAACAAGACACAAGGCTTTGAGTACGGGGCGATTGCAGCCTCGCTGGGCATGAAGGACGGTGAGGTCAAGGACGTGATGGCACGTATCTCTGAACTGGCCGCGATGGAACCCAAATACAGAGAAATACAGAAATCACTGAGCGACGCGCAGACCGTCATCGCCGGAAAAGACGCCTCCATCCGGAACTTGCAGACAGACCTGGCCGCAGCGACGGCACGCCTTTCCGCCTACGAGCAGAAAGAGAAGGACGAGCAGGCTTCCCGTATCGAGACATTGGTGGAGAATGCCATTGCAGAAGGCAAGATTGACCGTGAGGCGAAAACGCAGTGGGTGGAGATGGCCGGTTCCAACTTCGAGTTGGCGGAAAGCACGCTGGCTTCCATTCCCGCGCGGGAGAAAATCTCGAAGGAAATCGCCGATGACCCTGCCAACATCCAGGCCACGGCGGAAGCGACAAAGACCGCCGAACAGCTGATGGCCGAGAAGGTGGCGGAAGTGGTCGGTGCGGATTTCAAGTTCCGAAAGCTCTGACAGACTATCCGCGGGCGTCCGCCCGATTTTAACTGACATGCCGGAGACCGCAGTGTCTCGCGCGGAAACAGCAGGTATCCGCCAGTCGGCCGAGTTTCATTCTTCAACGGAAAACTTAAAACGACAATGGCTGATACAGTAAACTTTCTTCAAAACGGGTATAGCGGCGAAGTACTTGAGGACTTGCTGACCTATACCGTGCAGGGCAATGATACAGTCCGCGAGGGACTGATTCATATCAAGACGGGCATCCAGCACCGCTATACGCTTCCTGCCATCAAGCTGGGCAACATTATCCAGGACAACGTGCCGACCCCACAACCCATCCACGGAGCCAAGGGCGATGACGGCACGAACGAGTACCAGTTCACCGAACGCCATCTTGAGCCGTCCGATTTTATGGTCTATCTCGAGTTTAACCCGAGGGACTACGAGAAGTACTGGCGTTTCGCGCAGCCGGAAGGCAATCTCGTGTTCCGCGAGCTCGACCCGAAAATCCAGGCGACGATGCTCCGTCTCCTTATGGACAAGAAAAACGAGTATATCGGAAACGCCATCTGGACTTCCGCCCGCGGAGGAGAGACGGTGGCCAAGATTACCGCACCGGAAGGCTGCACGAAAATCGGAGCCAACAAGGAGAAATATTTTGACGGGGTCATCAAACGGATCCTCGACAATGTGAACTCCTCCGATGCCGAGGTGGTTGCCGGAGGGCAGTGCATCATTTCGGGAACGACCGAGCTGACGGACGGGGCCGCGGTGGAGGCGGCGCTCTATGCGATGTGGAGGAAATGTCCGAAGCAGATCCGAAAGAAGACATCTCTGACCTTTGTGGTCGGATGGGACGCCTGGGACGCGTATGACCAATATATCTCGGACAAGCAGGTCAAGTATTCCGAGAATACCGAGGTCAACCGCTATCGCTTCAAGGGCAAGCGCATCGTCCCGGTCGTGGGAATCCCCGAACACACGATGGTGCTCGGCGAGTTCTCCACCGGCATGGACTCCAACCTGTGGATGGGGGTGGATTACGCGAACGACACGGACATCCTGAAAATCGACCGTCTGCAGGCCAACTCCGAGCTGTTCTTTTTCCAGATGCGCATGAAAATGGACGTGAACATCGTCCGCCCGGCGGAGATCGTGGTCCATACCGCCTACAAGAAGAGCGAATAACACACCTTTCTTCATTCTCAATATCCACCCGGGGAGCGGAGGCAAGGCCCCGTTCCCCATTTTCATTCTACTGTTATGGCAAAGAAAATCAACACGGAGGAAACTCCGCAGACAGACAACAATAATATTCCTGCACCGGAGGCTCAGGCGGTGCCCGTTCCGGAAACGGCATCGGAAAACCTCGGGACAGGCGGCGAGACTGAAGACAGGCTGCCGGCCAAGACCGCGGGGAAAGGGAATGCAGGGTCGGAGGAGACGACAGAGCCTCACATCCTGTCCCTGTTGAAAAAGTTCCCGGCATATCCGTCGCTGTACATCGACACGCACGGAGGAACCTATGCGCCGGACACGGCGGCCGCCATCAGGGGCAAGGCCGTACTCTACAGGAATCCTTTCTACAACGAACTTAAAAAGAAATCATAATGGCACTCGGTAATGTATTTATCAAGGATGTGGACGGCAATATTCCTTACGATACCGGCTCGTCGGGCGAGAAGGTGACGGGACTGCTGTTCGACGTGTCCCTCCAGCCGACGCTTTTCACGGAGGGGTATGGTAAAACCAATGAGACCAGGCTCAAGCCTGGCGATGTCTGCTACATCACCTCGTTCAAGTCCGCCGTGAACGACTTCGGTATCATCGAACGTGTGGAGGCAACCGACGAGGAGGAGATGAATGTCAATTTCCTGCACGGCATCCCGGCATACCATATCCGTGAATTTTTCCGCATGTCCGGCAATCCGGGCGGTTCAGGAAAACTCTACGTGATGTTCGCGGACTGTTCGGCGAACTGGGATGCGCTGGAAATCATGCAGCGTGCTGCCGGGGGTATGATCAACCAGATAGGCATATGGACGGAACAGCCGCTGTGGAAAGCGAACGGCGCATCGGAACAATACAACCTCAATCTGGTAAAGGGGCTCAACGACGTGGCCGTGGGGCTTGCGGAGCAGAACCAGCCGCTCTCGCTCATCCTTTCCGCCAATCCTTCCAATACGGGGGCGGATACGACTGAGGGGCGTCAGATTGACCTGAATAAAATACCTTCATGCATCTGTGAATCAAGCCGTATCAGCTGTATATTCGGCCAGGCGCATCACGAAAAGATCTCCACGATGCAGATGTGCAACAGGAACCATACGCCCGTGGGATTTTTGGGAGCGGTTATGGGAGCCATAGCAAAGGCCAACGTGCACGAATCCATCGCATGGGTCAAGCAGTTCAATCTCTTCGCGGACGATTTCCAGGAAATAGAGTTGGGGTTCGGGGACATCAACCTCGACGAGGCAGAGGAGAACTTCCTCAGCCTGAACCGGTACGAGTCACTCTCCCCGTCACTGCTGGACGAACTCGACGATAAGGGGTATATTTTTCCCATCAAGTATGCCGGCCGCGAGAACGGGATCTACATCTCGAAAGACCAGACATGCTCACATGGGGATTTCCGTACCATTGCCCGGAACCGCACCATCAACAAGAGCCGCCGTGCCGTGCGTGCAGCCCTGCTGCCGTATGTGAACTCACCGCTGATGGTCAATCCTTCAACCGGGTTCCTCGCCCCGTCGAAGATTACAGCTTTCAAGACACTCATCGGGGATATACTGGCCAAGATGCAGGCGGCGCAGGAAATTTCAGGATACGCCGTCACTATCGACCCGAACCAGAACGTGTTGGTGGACGACACGCTGCGCATCTCCTATGTCCTTGTCCCGGTGGGCGTGGCCGTGAAGATTTATGTAGAGGAAGGACTGTCATTAACCGCAAATAAGACATAGCATATGGCAATAATCAACAATGTAGCATACTCGTGGTCGATGATAACCCTGTCATCGACCGCCCTGGGAATCGATGAAGGTTCCACGACCCTTGAAGGCGTGTCGGCCATCAAATGGTCGAAGAAGCGCAAGGTCGAAAGTAACTACGGCATGGGAGGACGGCCGGTGTCGAGGGGGTTCGGGAACATTACCTATACGGCGAGCATCACGATGGACTATGCCACGCAACAGCTGTTGCGTTCGGTGTACGGCTCGCTGCTCGAAATCGGCGAGTTCGACCTGATTATCAGCTTTGCCAACCCGATGGCCGGCGAGGACTGGACAACGACGACCGTAACGCTCAAAGGTTGCATCTTCACGGAGGATTGTCTCGAGTCACAGCAGGATGATACCAATATCACCCATGAATTCGATCTCAACCCGTTCGATATCCAAATCGGCTCGGGTGATACAATCTAAGCTGTCATGGATGTAACTTTCGAGGGGAAATCTTCTACCGGAAAGAACGAATGGCTCACGCCTCCCTGCCTGCTTCGGAGGCTGGGGCCGTTCGATTTGGATCCGTGTTCGCCCGTAAACCGCCCATGGGATACGGCGCGACATCACTATACCATTGAGGATGACGGCCTGCAACAACCCTGGTTCGGACGTGTGTTCTGCAATCCTCCCTATGACACTGCACTGATTGTCCGGTTTATCCGCAGGTGTGTCGAACACAGGAATGCCGTCGCGCTCACTTTTGCCCGCACGGACACGCGCCTGTTCCACGAACTGATATTCCCAAACGCCGATTCAATACTCTTTATCAAGGGACGGCTCAGTTTTTACCATGTTACGGGGGAACAGGGTGGTACGGCCGGAGCGCCGTCATGCCTGATCGCCTTCAACAAAGAAAATACCGCGGTTCTGGAAACATGCGGTATCGACGGGAAGTTGGTGAAGCCACGACTTCAATAGTCAACCATAAATTTGTTACATAATAACCCGTCTGTTTGCCGGATATTGACCTTGGCTGACAGACGGGATTTATGTATGGCAGACTTAAATCGAAATATGCGCTTCCTTATCGAATGACGTATGCTCGTTACTGAACACATAGCCCAACTGGTTGCATATGCACCGGGTGTTTCCGATGACCTTATTGATATTGCGGTGCGAGTGGCCATATATCCAGTATTCAATCGGGCTGTCTGCAATGAAACCGCCAAGCTCCACGGTAAATGCCCCATTGAGCGGACTGCCCTTGAACTCCGGCGCCATCAGTTCGAATGACGGTACATGATGAGTGGCGACAATGAGATGTCTGGCAGTACTTTGTTTTACGCTCTGTTCCAGAAAACGGAAACAGCGCGAATGTTCGTCATTGAACCTTGTCCAGTCCAGCGGTTCGCTGCCGTAACGCATCCTGCGGAAATCTGTGATGGCTGCCTCAGTTTCATAGGCATCCTGCAACAGGATATGTGACCACAGTGTGGTAGCGATCAATTCTATATCGTTACCCAATGGGATAACGGCATTATAGTGGCAGGTGATGTTTTCCCTGATTTTGAGCGACCAGCCGTTATACAGCTTGTCTATGTCGAACATCTTGTAAAACTCGTGGTTTCCGGGAACCACGATGACCCGGCTGTAATTTCCGGAAGCCCAGTCCCAGAACGGATGTCTGGAGTAGTTCTCATCTCCGATATATCCTATATCTCCGGCAAGGACAAGCACTTCTCCGGCAACAGCCAGCGGGTTGTGCTTCAAAAAACTGCTGTTCTCCCGAAACTCGAGATGCAGGTCGGATGCGTATTGGATTCTCATTGTTGTGTTATGAAATTGGCTTCAAGTTGTTCCAATAACTGTTCTCCGGAAATGCTTTTAAGTCCTGCCGATTTGAAAAAATCAGAGTTTGGCACTTCTTCTTTGACAGCCAGGCAAAACCTGTCAACATCTTGTTTAAGCGAATCAGGAACTTCGTAGGTGTCGGCAGGAGCAAGCATGGCAACCAGCCGGAATACATCTTTCTTGTGCTTGACGATATGTTTGCTGTCCACTTGTTCTCCATTGCTTTTCCGCTCGGTCATTTCTAAATAGGCCCTGCATTTCAGACAGATAAGACTTTCAATGTTCGCAATATGTACGCCCTCCTCCAACGTGCTGTGTTCAATGGTATAATTATAATAGTCATCATCCATCAAAATGGCTGACAGACTTGACAGGTCATCATCAACCGGAATGGGGGTAATGTGGGCATCGTCCGGGAATTTGACAACCCCGATATTTCGTGAAAAGAGTTCTATCTGATACGGGAAATCCGGATTTCCCGGTTCCTTGAACCTGTAATATTCATGCCTGCATTCCCCGTTCCCGGTTCCCTTATTCCTTTGTCTGTACCCTGCGGTTTTTACAAACTCCCAGAATTTTGCAGCAAAATCCGAAGACAGCGCCTCCACAATCAGTATAATGTCTATGTCCTTGGTCGCCCTTGGAGTTTGTGCATATATTTCTTCATGCATTTCACAGGCAGTACCACCTATGATGACATAGTTTCCTTCATATCCGGTGAAAAACTCCCTGAATTTATCAATTCCTCTTACCATATCATATTATTTATCATAGTTTCCAATTCTATTTGAATGCGTTCATCATCCATATCCTTCATGGCCAGAAATAAAGACAATTTGTCTACAATGCCGTTTTTTGAGAAAAAACATGGATTGTAACGCCATATCTCTATGCGGGTCTCGCCATATTCCTTGTCTGTCCGGATTTGCAACCGTCGAGCTTCTTCTTTTGCAATGGCATAAGTGTCATTTTTTTCCTTGTTCAGCATTGAATATTCCGACAAGGCATTTACTCCACTAATACAAAATACTTCATCAGGCAGACTATCGGTATATACAATCCGCTCGATGGGGTTCGCCAGGAACGGCAACATCCTGTCCCATAATTCACGCTTTTTGAACTGAAATATCATACTCTTTGTCTTGCCGCCGGATAAAGCGATAACTTCTTTATCTTTCAGCCATCTGACCGCCCGGTTTACATTGGCATACGACACGTTGAAAAGATCTGCAATATCATAAGTTCCTTTCCCTTCGAGAGACTTTACTTCAAGATGATAAAGGATTATGCATTGGGCAATTGCAGGAATCTGCGTTTCTTCACCTCCCCCGATATTATTTTTATGCGGTTTCAAATCTATCAACAAATCCGGTATGAACATTTGCTTTTGCGGTATGATGAAATTTACACGATGTCTGACAAGACGCCGTACATTATAGGCCGCCACTGTACGCAATACAAATATTACCGGGCATTGGGCTTTTCGCTCAACCAGTTCTTTTTGTTTCCGCATCTGCCCCGGAGTATATGCAGAACTGTCTGCACTATACAGAAGAACTACGTCATGCCCCAACAAGTTAGCCGTACAAAATGTATAACCGGCAGTAATATTGGCTGGGAATGTATGCAAGACATCCTTTTCGACCGGCCTGATGTCCGCCCTCAAATCAAGCAATTCAGCGATGTACCGGCTTGTCACATCTATAAAATCATCTATTTTGCACATAATCATTTATGTTTGAGAATATGCAAAATTAACGATTATATACTATATATCAAAGAAATATATGAAATATATTCAGCGAAATTTCCTTTAAAGACTGATCTGGGAATATCAGGAGCAAAGAAGTTTTTTGTATAACATATGGATTACAAGTGAATAAGAACCGTGTCTTCAACCTTTCCACGATTCTTTGTCCTACTCTTTCGGTGAATCAAAACAAATTCGATATGGACGAAAAAATGCTTTCATTGGAACAGGAGATCAAGATCAAGGAAAAAGCCCTCAAACTGAAAGAGGAGAAGAAACTCCGCAAGATTTGTCCGATGGTCGTTTTCGGAGACACCGCAAACGGCGAGAAAGAGATTTATGTGGCCTACATGTCCGAACCGAGCTTTCCGCAGTTCAGCAAATTCATGGCCGCTTCCAAAAAGGACGAGGTAATCGCCATGCGCACGTTGGCCCGCGACTGCTTCGTGGACGGAGATAAGGAACTCGTGGACGACGAGTCGCTCTTCCTGTTCGGTCTGATGGGACAGCTTTCCGAGCTGATCACCACCCGCCAGAGTGTCCTGGTAAACTTATAAGCCGGTGGGTAGTGACCGACGAGCAGCGCATCCGCCAGCGGATGATCTATGTCCGCCACTACTTTCCCGGCGTCAACCTCGACACGATTTCCGACGAGGAGTTTGCGATGCTTTCCGAAGAGGCGTTGTGGCTGCACGAGCAGATGCTCATCAGCCGTATGCCCGTTCCGATGTCATTGCCGGAGAGGACTCCTTGACCTGCCGCCGTAAGCTTCCGGTTTGCGGCGGCCTTCGTTTCATAATCTCCGCCCTTGCGGAAAGACTATTCTTTTAACGCAGTACCCATTACCATGGCTCAGGAACAGAACTATCAGGTCAACTACTCCATCAACGTGGATGCCTCTCAGGGCACCAAGCAGGTTATCGCCTTCGGTGAGGCGGTAGGCAAGCTGGTACAGGCGAAAGCGTCCCTGACTCCGGCCGTCACGAACATCAAGAATATGATGGACGAGATAGACCGCGTGTTCCGCACCAAGAACGGCAAGAAACGTAATTTCGATTACCGCCTGACCATCGATACGAAAAAAAGCGAAGAGAAGCTGGAACGTATCAAGGGGTTACTCACGGATATTTCCACGCTTTCCAAAGGCATCAGCCTGACCATCAATGCCGGTCAGGCTTTGGACAGCAAGAAAATCAAGGCCAACGCCAAAAGCCTTTACGAGAAAAAGGCTGCCGAGATGCGCAAAGCGGAGATCGAAAAGAATGCCGCCTCGTCCGTTGGCACGATGGCAGACGCGCAGAAACGCATTACCAAAGCCATCGGGAAAATCAACTCCGCCCTGGTTTCCATGGAACGTGACCGGGAACTGCAAATCAAGACCGGGACGGCGGAAAACAGGTTGCAGCAGATACTTTCCCTATTGGGTCGTATCAAAAGTGCTTCTGTCATTTCTTTCAACATGCAGGGAGGCATACCATCCGAAGGACTCACACCTTCCGTTCCGGTGCCATATGCTCCGCAGGCCTTCGTAATGCCCGAAAAGGCCCGGCAAAAACTGATGGAACGGCTTTATGCAGGACAGCAGCTGCATCGCCAGAAACTGGTCCACGCGGAGGAGCTCTTTACCGCAGACCAGCGCCGTAAGGCGGCTCTGGCAGAAACCGCCGCGGCGGAAAAGCGGCGTGCCGATGAAGCGCGGGCTAAAGAACGGGAGTGCAAGAATGCCGCCCGTGCTGCGGAGAAAATACGCCGGCAGGCAGAACAGGCACGCCGTAAGGCAGAAACGGAACGTATAAAGGCCGAGCAGGCTGCAAGACGGCAGGAACAGCGCAATGCGATGCAGTCCGTCAGGCTCATGCAGCGGGAACATACTGCAGCCGGTACGCTCTACCGCAGTAAACGCCGTGCCGCCATCAACCGTATCCAGTATTCGAAAGCGCCGTCACTCAGGAACCTCCCGTTCGCTTCGATGCTCAATGCCTATATGGGTTACAGCCTGATCCGTTCGGAACTGACGAAGGCCATCGACTATTCCAACATCATGGAATCGGCACATTCCATCCTCCGTGTGGCGGACAGCGACCTCAAGACATTCGAGACCCGTTTTGACAGTATGGCCCGTCATGTCCGTAAAATCGGCATCGACACGAAATACACAGCCGTGGAGATTGCCGGTGCCGTCAAATACCTGTCGATGGCGGGCATGAATATCGAGACAATCAACAAGTCCATCCGCCCGATCACGAACCTGGCACTTATCGGTGACAACGACGTGTCGTATATCGCCGACCTGGCCACGAACATCATGGCCGGTTATGATATCCATAACGACAGCATGGACAGCGTGGCGGACATTATCTCCTCCACCATTTCCCGCTCGAATGTGAATATCGTGGAGATGGCGGAGTCATACAAGATGGCTGCCGGTTACCTGCGTATGGCGGGCGTGGACTTCACGGAAAGCAGTGCCGCCATCGGTCTTTTGGGCAATATGGGTCTGAAGGGAACGCTGGCGGGAACCTCGTTGCGTGCTCTTTCCACACGTTTTGCCAAACCTACCAAGGAGGCACAGGAAGTTCTGGACCGCCTGGGCATCCGGTTCACGGAAATGCGCGACATCGAGGGGGTGCAGGTCGAGAAACTCCGTCCTATAGCGGACATTTTCGAGGAATTGAACAAGAAGGGCGCGTCGATGGCGGATGTCCAGGCAATCTTCGGGAAAATTGGCGGTAACGCGGCGATGATGTTCCTGAAGAACTACGACAAACTACGAGAACTGACTTCATATAACCGGGGGTCCCAGGGCGTTTCCTCAGAACTGGCATTGGTAAAGCAGAATACGACCAAGGGATTGTGGGCGCAGGTGACCTCCCAGCTGACCGAAGGGTTCATGCAGGCATACGAGGTGTTGGAACCCTCTATCCGCACTGTGCTCCGCACTTTTCTGGCAAAGTTCAAGGCTCCGGAATTTACCCGTGGCCTGGTGTCCATCGGGAATGCCTTGTTGGACATCTTCACCGTGATCGGCAATATCGGCGCATGGGTGACCCGCAATTTCCATTGGATAGAACCGCTTGTCTTTACAGGCGTTGTCGCGACCCGGCTGTTCAAGGTGGCGGGAGCCCTGACGAATATCGGCATCGCCATGGGGTTTATCGGCAAACAGTCTGCGGCCACGACATCAATCAGTGCCGTGCAGGGGCTGCTGGGGGCGGGTGGTATCGGTAAGGTTTCGTTTGCCCAGAAGCGGGCCATCGTGTCGGCCATGCAGTCCGCAGGCGTGGCGGGACGGGGAGCGATGAACCGCGCCTTGATGGCCGGGGGCGGTGTCATCGGAGCCAAAGGAGTCCTGCAGTCGCTGTTTGCCACACAGGTGGCTACCGGCAGCGGACTGACCGGTGCTGCCGCCTCGTTGAGTGCCATCAGTACAGGCGCGGTTGCCGCCACGGCAGGTATAGCCGCATTGGTCGGGACTTTGGGATGGGTGGCTTACAAGACCTGGAAGATAAAGGAGGCGAAGGATGCCGTACTGGAAGAGATCGAATCGAACCGCAAGTACCGTTATCCGTCCATAGAGGCACTTTACTCCTCCCTGAGCGAGACCTATAACATGGCTGTCAAGACAAAGCGTGCCGTGGACGAGGTCGTTGCCGGCAAAAGTATCGAAGAGGCTTCGGGACATAAAATCGGAGCCTTCACATCCAACTGGTGGGCCGGGTTCTTGGGGGAATTTGCCATCGCTTCATCTGAGGGGATGGTATCGCGAGACCATGTGTATAACATGGACAAAGCCCGTCAGGATGACATAAGGGATGCGCTTGTCACCCTTGCCAAACGCGACAGCCAGACACGTATCGATGCCGCGTACGCCGAGTTCGGGAAGATGGGTACGGTATTGGAAGTGGACGCTTTCCTCAAGACGGTAAAGGAGCGTTTCGGGCAACAGGAGAAGGATCTCGACAAGTCTTTGTGGCGTATGCAGGATGGCAAGGCCGTCTATGTGAATGATATCGGGGACAGGTCGGAAGCGGTTGCCGCCCGCACATACGACTATGCCCGGTACATGAACACGCAGACCGTTCCGGAGATTGTGCGTGCCGCCACCGCTTATCGGAATGCCATATCGAGTGCCGCCAATGCGCATGAGCTGATGCGTAAGGGAGGGTTCGACTTTGACCAGTTCAGGGCCTGGGGATTCGAGCAGGACGAAAACGGGCTATGGAAACAGCGGGCACTGGGGCAGAACGCCACCGATGCGCAGCGTATAGACAACATCGCGCATCGCAAGCTGGCACATACGACACTCGTGAAGTTCTTTTCATCGCTCCGGCAGACTTTCGGAGGTTCGGCGGAGGCAGCCGAGAACATCCTCCGCGTGGCGGGCTTCACTCCCGACCAGTACGGCAACGAACCGGATTCCAACGATACACGTCCGTTTGCTGCCAACCCGATTACCAACACGCATCTGGATGACGGAGGGGCCGGCGGCAACTATTCCGGCACGGGGCGGTTGTCCTCGGCGGCACCTAAACAGGTCATCGTGAACATAGAGAGCCTGCTCAGTGTCAGGACCATCGACCTGATGAAGTCGAAGGAGGGGCAGACGGAAGAGATACAGAACCTGAAAGAACAACTGGCACAGGCGCTCATCGATGTCGTGCATGACTTCGATGCCTCCTGGAACGCATAAAATGAAAGGATTATGGGAAGACTGATACAAATCGCGGCCTCGACTTTGTTGAGCGGAGGCATACTCAACCACGGTTCGCTTGGCGGATACATCAGCAACGCCACGCGTCTGGCGTTGGGCATGGGGCTTGCCGAATTGCAGGACGGGCAGGTACATTACTTCTCCAGGCACCATGACCTGCTCAAACGGGCAGCCATACAGGTTGCCTCGCAGACGGCTTACGGGTTGCTACGTTCCTATCCCCGATACCTCAAATACTGGGAACAGCAGGTGCGGGACAAATATCTTCAGACACAGTCGCAGTCCAGCCTTGCGAACAAGACCGGACAGTACTACCAGCTCATCAGGGAACAGCAGGCGGTGGCGCAGAAGAAAAACCATATCGATTCCATCGTCGGCCGGACAGTGGCGGATTTTCTGGAACTGTCCATATCAGAGGAGGGGAAGTATTATGACAACAGCGAGTGCAAGGTTTTGCCGAACAGCCGGTATGGACTGGTGACATTCGTGGACCTGGGACCGCAGGTACAGGTCAGCAGCCGGAACAATATCCTGCTGACCCGGGTACAGGGGCGGGACTATACCCGCAAGGAATATATATCCGGGGGTGACCTCGAGATTACCATCAACGGCAAGATCACCTCCAAATACCCGGACGTGTATCCCGAGGCGGAAGTGTCCAAGTTTATCAGGCTGGTACAATACAAGGGTGTCATCGATTGCGACAACACGGTATTGCGCCAGTTCAACATTTCACGGTTGATTATACAGGGCTATACCTTACAGCCTACGGATTGCCGGAACGTGCAGCCGTATTCGCTGAACTGTGTCGCCGTGGAGCCATCGGAAGCCGTGGAACTGAAACTGGCGGAACAGGAAAAGGTGGACACGGCCATCAAGCACACGAACAAGTGGATCAAGTATGTTAAATTCGGTACGGAGGTCATCGACCCCGCCTCGTTGCTTAAACTGACACGTTTATGGGTATAGCTGCAATGGATATCCTCTGCTGTCGCATCACCATCGGGGATGCCGACCCGTCCAATCCGATGAGGATACAGAACGGCGTGGAGATTACGGAAGTCCAGTCGCTCGAAATCAACGAGAGTTACAAGAAGCTGATCGGAACGGCCAAAGTGATATTCCCGAAAGGGTCGGTATGCCGCTCCACGATTATCGGGAACGTGACATTGGAGGGCAAGGACGTGTCGAGGATAACGACGGAGGTGATGCAGGACGGTGTCATCATCGAGAAACGCAGCGCGCAGCGTCTGGTTGACGAGACGACATTCAAGGTCGGACAGCGCATCAATATCAAGCTGGGCTACAACGGCGTGCTGAAAAATATGTTCGACGGATACATTACCGGATACAATTCGGACAGCACGCTGGAAATCCAGTGTGAGAATATGGCCTACAAGCTCAAACTGAAACAGGCACCTCATTTCGAGACCCCGGCGAAAGGGACGACGGTGAACGAGGTGCTGGAAGGCAAGTATAATATCCTGAAAGATACCGGCTTCAGGATACACTCGGATACGAAGCGGTTTGAGATACATATCGGCAAGGTAAAGGTCACGGACAACTTCACGGTAGCGGATATCCTTTCCGAATGGTCGAAGTACAAGGTCTACTGTTTTTTAAAATACGATGCCGATGATGACGGGGCCATACCGTCCATTGCCGTCGGGCGTCCTTATTCGTCCAGCAAGGCTCAGCCGGTATTCCCGGAGGATGAATCGACAGGACCGTACAGGATATACTTCAACGAGCATGTGGCGCAGAGCAACCTGAAAGTGGTCAAGACCGATCCGAAGTTTTTGGCGGTGACGGGCAAGGCACTCGGGACGGATGAAAAATTCTTTGAGGTGACAGTACGCATGAATCCTGAATACGACCCGGCGACGCCGGGCAGCAAGGAGTTTCAGACGGTCAATGCCACGCAGATTTCAAAAAAGACGCACAAAGTAACGGGCAACACGACGGCATCAGGAGCGAAGACCAGGACCAAGGTGGATTTATCCACATATACCATCGTACCATATATGTCACCTCATGTCGGAATCAATTCCGACCGGCTTGTAGAAGAGACGACGGAATACTTTCGGAATTACAATCTGAACGGAATCACCGGCAATGTGACAGTATTCGGGGATTTCGGACTGTCTCCTGCCGTACAGGTGGAACTGATCGACTACCGTAATCCTTCCAAGAACGGCGTATACCTCGTGGAAGAGGTAACGACTACTTTCGGGGTGGGTGGATACAGGCAACAACTGAGTATTCCGTATAAAATTAGGAAATAAGATTTACCGTTATTCAACAGGAGGAATTTCTATCAATGGTTCTTCGTTTATTACCTTGATAATATTCGGAAGTTCGCTATTGTATTTATCGTCAGTAGAGCAATCAAAACCTTTTCTTCCACTAATGAAATCCGGTGTCGAAGTTTCAAAAGACCCTTTGCGTACAACCGGTATAAATTTAGTGGTTCCCTGATTGTTATATATTTCATGTGATATTATACCCCCTTCATAAGCGGCACCTCCTTTACCGGATTCAGCTTTCTCTTTATACTTTGGAGTCAGAATGCACAGAACTTTAGTTGCCTTACGGATGCTTTCAAGCATAAATTTAGGCAAGTCAGTTCCATGAGGTTGATACTGGTCTATTTGAGCATCAATCCCTCGTCTTCGCAAATCTTTGGCGAAAGTTTGAATCCAATTCATAAAGACATTGTCTTCTACCTCCCACGCATACGAAATCAACACAAACGGCTTGTTTTTATTCACAATTGGTTCTTCCGCCACTTTATTGAGAATTTCAGGCAGAGGCGTATTATCGATTGTAGGAATGTCTACATCTGCCCAAGGATTCAAAGCTTCTTGTATCGCATCTTTTGGAGTATTCATTAGCAGCAGCCTGTTTATTTTGATAGACAAATCTTTGAGGAATTTTTGTACATCATTCTCATCAAGAGCTAAAAATAAAGTCCTATACCATTTAATTCTTGATGTAAATTCTTCCTTTTCCCGCAATTCTGCCATATATTCCCCATATGTATGAGGTAACGACAATGTTGTTAAATATGGCCTGATTGTATTATAAAACAATGGTCCATCTACATACAGCGGCGCATAATCATTTTCTTTGTTCGATCCGATAATATTCCAAAGCTGTTCATATATATCTGATCTACTGGTCTCTTTTTCATAAATTGTCCGCTCAAGGGAAATTTTAGGAATAACACACTCTCCCCCATTTATAACATCGGCACCATTCTCCGTAAGAGCTATAAAATCTCTATCTTTTAAGTAGAGATAGCCATTATCAATGAGGGTATTTACCAGGAAATACAATATACCCAATTGATTACGAGTAAATTGCTTTTCAGCTGCAAATCTAAAATTTCTGAGCATGTTACCTTGCCCGGCTTTAAAGCATCTTGATTTTTGAAAGAAATCAAATATATATGTAATATAGGATTCTAAAATTTCTTGTTTCATAAGTAATATCATTGTCTTTGCAAAAGTACAAAATAATTGGCAACCAATAAACTATGCTCCTCCTATTCTTTCAAAAAACTCATGTCTTCAGACAAATCCAACCAGTTGCTTATCCGTGAGGCTATCCGCAAGATAGCCTTGGGACGGAGTATGGAGCGTATCAATCTGGCTCCCGGAGGCATGTCCGGTATCGGTACGGCCCGCATGATACACGGCTATGTCGCCAAGATACACGACAACCCCTCGGACGAGGAGTTTTCCGACTACGGCGGTACCATTGATGTCGGCGAGTACCCGGACGAGACGGCCTCCGCCGAACCTGTTATCCATAAAGGCGTGTTGCTCTCGGCCGCCACCAACAGCGAAGGCGGCTTCCTGATCGTCCCCGCACTTTTTTCCGACGTGACCATCTTCATGGATGCCGCCACCCGTTATGCCTATGTGGTTAACTTCTCCCATGTGGATATCCTGCGGCTCAATGCCCGCACGGAAACCGTCATCGGCGTGACCGAAATGGAGGAACTGGATCCGGAAAACGACTCTTCCCCGGACTACGACGAACTGGAAACCACCGGTAACGAGACCTCCACCCACTATACGCCGACGGCCGTCACAACAACCGTTAGGAATGACAAGGACAAGGAAGCGACAACCGTTATCGATGCGGAAAGCATCACGCATACGGTGGACAAGTCTGAAGTCAGACAGACAGCAGATAAAGTGGTACAAAAGGTCAATTCCACGACCGTTGCCGTTGCCGACAACAAGGTGACGCTCGGTGACGAGAATGCCACCGAGCCGCTGGTTCTGGGTAATGAGCTTGCCCGGCTGATGCTCGACTTCCTGACGGAATGTTCGAAAATCATGACTCCCACACTGATGGGCACGATGTCGCCGATCAATATGCCGAACTTCATCTCGCTGACATCACGTATCCAGAAATTTCTTTCCAAGACCAGCTATACCAAATGAGCGTACAACTGCATCCCGATATAGAAACCCTCGACAAGGAGAGCCTGTGCTATTCCATCTATGCACAGCTGTACCATAACTTTTTCAATGCCCAGCAGAAAAAGGACGACGAGCATCCTTACGGCATCGAGGAAGGCGACGAGACCAGCCTGAGACTGAAGAATACCGCTTACGGTTTTGCATCCGCCATTGCCGGAGCCGTTACGGGAGAAGGCGGTTCCGGAAGCGGTGGCTTGCTGTTGGATTACCTGAAGAAATCGGGCGGTGACATGACCGGCAAGCTCAGTGCCAATTACGGTTTCGAAGCCGGCATTGGAAACACCCGTATCCTGGAAACCTATTCGCAGGACATTACCGATCCGGAAGGTGTGGTAACTGCCATCGAGTACGGTATCAGGATTACCGGCAACCTGAAAGTCGGGGGCGACAGCCTGCATATCGGCGGCAGGCAGTTGCTCCGTTACGACGCGGACAAGGCCACCGCTACAATCAACGCTTCCCATATAGACTTTCTGGATGCGACGGTACATTCCAAAGGGGCATGGATTATCGGGGACGAGGATACAGGAATATCCATCTCCCCGACACGGCTGGCCGTGGGCGGGCAGGATGTCTATCATCGTGGCAACGCCAATACGGACACGGTGGATTGGACGATGCGGGACGGCATGGTGAGACGGAATCTGACGGTGCGAGGGAGTACGGTCATGGATGGCGGACTGAAAGCCTTGCAAGGCGTGGAACTGGGCGACAAAGGGAAATGTCTGCTTTCGTTTTCGGAAGAGGATGTCGCGCTCGGCGGGTTCCTCTCGTTCCTGGACGGATTCGGCATCCGGATCGGAGATGTTCCCGTACTGCTCTGTACCGACAAGGACAAGATACAGTTCGGGAGTATCGGCGGTGACCTTCTTTTAGGCGGCGACCATACCCCGAAGATACGCCTGTTCTCCGGCATATCGGACGTGGACGGCGAGTGTCTGATGCTTTCCCCTTACGGAAAGGCTTGTTTTCCGGGCTCGCTGACTGTCCGCCACAACTACGGCGCCGACCTGCTCTCCTCATACCGGGTAGACACTTCCGATGAAGGTATCGTTATCCACAAGCGCTTGCGGATGGGCACAGCAGAGGGATTTATGTTCACAGGCGACAGGGAGCGCGTATCGCTTTCTTCCGAGGTAATCTACGAGGAAGAGGACGTAAGGACGGCTATCCCTCACAGCACGGATTTTTCACACCGTCCGTCCGTGAGCTGTTATGCCCCGCAGAACCGTCACAGCGAATCGTTCCATATCCGCACCGATGCCGATTTCGTTACGGTCGCTGTTCCGTTGGAAGCAGCCGGGCATATCGGAATCCATGCGTCGCCCACCCGGATTACTGACAGAATCCTATACTTGACAGAGGCGTTACGCCTGCAAGCGGTGGAGGACGGTATCCGGCATTACGGAAACAGCGTCTTTACCGGGTCGCTCTCTTCGGAGTTCTTTTCCCCGGGCCTTTCCGGAAGCGGATGGGCTGTCCGCCGGAACCGGACGACAGGAGGCGTCTCCGCCACATTCGACGAGGTGGTGGCCCGCCGTAAGTTCCGCGCCTATGAGTTCGAGGTCGAAAAGACTTCGGTAACCAACGGTTCCTTCTGGATCAGCGACAGCTGTTCGGGAGACACCGTGGAAAAACTGTCATAATCCATGTCCGTATTCCGTTATCCGACATACAAGATCCGTATTGCCCCCGACTCGCAGAAGACACAGGGACTGCAAGCCGGGGATATCATCCGCAGGCAATATGCCGAACGGGAGCGTACCGTCTATTCGCTGATGTGCGTGACAGAAACCGGAACGGAGCTTGTCGGAGACAAGGACGCCCCTTATTTCATCGGGGCATTGCTGGACGGGGACGAACCGCAGGGCGGTGAACTGCTGGACTTCGTGCGGATTACCAACCTGTTCGATACGGCACGTAGCGGCGCCTTGTACCTGACGGCTTCTGACAGCGATTCACCCTATATGGATGTCATCGACGGCATGGCGACCGAACGCTCCCTGTGCTATCCCGTCATGGACGGAGGCATGGCGGGAGTGCCGGACAAGTCCAGGTACGCCGTTTATGGCAGCATGCTGCAAACGGAATATCTGGATGCCGATTCGGAAGCGACACGCATTGTCCGCATTATCCGCAACGCGGAACCGGCAGGAAACGCTTCCTTCGGGCTGATGCTGACATTGGAAGAACCGGTCGGATACCCGGAGCGCCTGCTGGTATCGTTCAAGGTCAGGTCTTCCAAAACATCAGGTTCCGTACCGATCCGATTCGGCTATACGAACCGTGAAAAGACGGATGCGGAAGATGAAATCTCCATCGGCCGGGAATGGAAGTACAAGTTATGGGTCATCACCGTGGATTACCCGGCACAGTACAGCCGGAGCCTGTTTCTTGACCTGACATCAAGCCTGGCCTCCGAGGGGGACTGGTGCGAGGTCGCCGACCTGAACATTGTTCGTCTTGCCTCCGTATCCGCTTTCAGCGAGGCGAGCAAGGCCCGTGTGGGAAAGGTCAGCGGCATCATCGATCCGGTCTTCGGCATGTTGGATGGTTACGGGGCCTATTTCCAGAATCTCTATGCCACACGCAATGTCAATATAGCCGGCACGCTTACCGCGGGAGACGAGAACGGTTTTTCAAGCACGTTTTATGTGGGCAAAATCCACAAGAATGTCATACCCGACAGCCTGTCCTGCCGGTTCAGCCATTCGGAAGAGCTGGATGAAACATCTCCCGCCGGACTCGGGCGGTGTGTACGGATAGCCGGAGACAGTCTTCTTGGTGCGCAAAGTGCCGCCTGGCGGGAGGCTCATACAGGAGTCTGTTATTGTTTCTCAGTCTGGATAAAAGCGGAAGATACGGCAGCCATCCGGTTCTATCAGGATGAACATCTTGTCGGTGATCGGACGGTGGCTGCCGGTAAAGGATGGGTCCGTTATAATGTCCCGTTCCTCATACGCGGGTCAGATTCCCCCGTCATGTGTCTCGGCATTGCCGCTTCCGTCCCCCTGTCGTTGTCCGCCCCTCAATTGGAGGCCGGAAGGAACGTGACCCCCTATCAGGCGACCGATGAAGCCTTGTCCTACACGGACGATTACGGTGCCTGGTTCAATAAGGGAGGTATCGGGGGTACCATACAGAATCCCCTGTTGCGGCTGAACGAAGACGGCTCGATCGTTTCACGGGACGGTTCTTTCGTCATCCATCCGGACGGGACGGGCCATTTCGCCTCGGGACGGTTCAAGTGGGGCAAGGATACCATCGAACTGCGCGATGTGACCATCCGCTGGGAAGACCTCGATGAGGAGGCGCAGGAACTGCTCAAGCCCCGTTCCGTCTCCCTGACAGGCGGCACGGCGTTCCATTTCAAGGACGAGCTTTCAGGCGCATGCGAGCCGGAGAATATCCCGCTTGTGGCGACCGAATACAATTTCGAGCCGGAAAGTCGGCAGTGGGAATACCTTGCCGTTGACGGCATATGGAAAGATGCCGGATGCAATGCCGCCGTATTTGAAATGACACCCCCGTTTCATGGCTGGGAAGGGCGCGACGTGCTGACCCTCCGCTACACGGCAACATACCGTAATGAAAAAATCAGTGCGACCCATACCTTTTTCAAACTTTACGACGGATCTCCCTCCTATACTGTTTATGTGGAGTCTGAAAACGGCACGACATTCCGCAACGGAATCGTCTCGACGGTACTCCGTGCCAGGGTGTACAGGGGCGGTGAAGAGATTACATCGCTCATTCCCGACGGCAATTTCCGCTGGATACGGACGAGCCGCGATACGGAGAGTGACAGGATATGGAACGCCGCACCGCGTTACGGCAGGGAGATAGAGATAACCGGCGGGGACGTGTGGCGCAAGGCCGTTTTCGATTGCGAAGTGGAAATAACAAATAACCGATAATCTATTATGGCAGTAAAAGTAGCCCGCGGGCAGGTCACCATCATCGACCAGAACGACGCGGTATCGTTGCAGGCATTCATCGGCTCCTCGCAGCCCCTGACACAGGTGTACAACAGAGACAACAATGCCTATGCCCCTTCGTGGGCGGCTTCTCCCTATCTGGTACTTACCCCTTCGCTCTTCGTCAGCGGTCAGGCGGCGACCGACCAGATCACCTCGGTAGGCAATGCCGCGACGCTTACGGCAGGCGTGAAGAGCGGCTCGGCCAAGTGGTACAAGAACGGTACGGCGATCGTCTCCGGACAGGACAGCTGCACCATCGGCGCGGCATCGGCCAAGTATGCCCTTACCGTCAAAGCCAACCACATGACCGTTTCCGCTCCGCAAGTGCGTTATACTTTCGAGGCGGTTTACATCGACGCCAACGGGCTGGAGATTCCGTTCCGGGCGGAGATTCAGTTCACGCAGCACCTGAACGCCGGAGCGATGATCGCCGCCGTGGCGTATGCACCCGACGGCATCGTATTCAAGAACGACGAGGTGGCGACGCTCAGGGCGCATTGCGACCTGTGGCGCGGAGCCTCTATCGACACGACGAACGTCACCTACGCGTGGGGCATCAAGGATTCGGCGGTATTCGCGGGCACGACACTGACAGCTGCCGCGGCAGCCGGAGCCACGACCATAACGGTCGCTTCGGTAATGAACATGGAGGCGGGAGGCAGGATAACCATAGGATCGGCACAGTACACCATTTCGGCAGTCAACGCCTCCACGAAGGTCGTGACGCTGACCTCCGCACTGAGTGCCGCAGCCGCATCGGGAGCCGCCGTTTCGTGTCCCTACTACAACTCCATGCTGGGTGCCGGCTGGGCATGCCTTACCTCGACCAATCCTCGGGGCGTGACGGCAGGCTGGACGACAAACGAAATCACGATTACGGCAGATGCCGTTCTCAACTTCGAGACCTTCAAGTGCGCCATCAAGGATACGGACACCTCGGCGGGCAACGCCTCGGCGAACAAGGTCGTCTGCGACATCATCTCCTTCACGGATATGTCCGACCCCATCACGGTTGATCTGGTCAGCCAGAAGGGGTTCACCATCAAGAACAACGGCAATGACGTGGATGCCAAAGCCGTGTTATACAGGGGCGGTGAGGAAATCGACACGGGCGGGACAGCTTATACCTATACATGGAAACTGTGGAACTCTGCCGGGACTTCCGTCGTGAAGACCTACACGGGAAAATCCATCACGGTCTCGAAAGCCGATGTGGCGGGGAAAGGCGTGCTGATGTGCGAGGTATCGAAATAAACGACATGTCTTACAACGAATACGAGGGTGCCAAATACTTTTTGGGACACCCTCATTGCGTCTGACGTGTTTCCCGACAGGAAAGTCAGTCTCTTGGCATGGATTTCACGATCCCGCTCACGGGGTCGAATTGTACGGCGGCATTGTTGAACAGCCGCTCGATATGCCCGCTGCGGATCATTTCGGAGGTCGGCAGACAGTGAAGGACGGGCGTATCGATAAGGGCTATTCTGTCACTCAGCGAGAGGGCTATATCCAGTTCGTGAGTGGAGAACAGAATGCATTTGCCCTCAGCATGCGCTAACCGTGCGAGCAGGGAACACAATTCGTAACGGTTGGGCATGTCAAGAAACGAGGTCGGCTCGTCCAACAGGATGACGGGCGTTTCCTGAGCCAGAGCACGGGCTATCATAATGCGCTGGCATTCACCGTCCGACATCTTATCCATCGTGCGGCCGGCATACGCCTCCATTCCGACCGAAGAGAGCGACCGCATGACGATTTCCCTATCTTGAGGCTGCATGCGGCCGATCCAGTTGGTGTAAGGGGCGCGGCCGATAGCCACGACATCCTCGCACCGCAGGTTGGCGATGCGTGTGCGCTCGGTCGTGACAAATGCCAGTTGCCTTGCCTTCTCCGGAGTTCTCATGTTTGCGATACAATGTCCGTCGAGCAGGATTTTACCGCAATAATTATGATTCAGTCCGGCTATGGCACGGAGAAGTGTAGATTTCCCCGTGCCGTTCCTGCCAATAAGGGCAGTCAGCTGTCCTCTTTTGAAAGAGGCATCGACCTTATCGAGAAGCCTCTTCTCTGCGTAGCCTATGGAAAAATCGCACAGTTCTATCATACCGTCATCGATTTATTGCGTAAAACCACCCATACGACTATCGGGATTCCCAGCAGTGCGGTAATGGCATTTACGGGCAAAGTGAACATTTTGGAAACGATATCGCAAAGAAGCAATACCGCCGCCCCCGAGAGAAGGGTTCCCGGCAGGAGCACGCGGTGGTCGGCCTCGCGGAAGAGCATCCGCGCGACGTGAGGCATGGCAAGACCGATGAAGCCGATCGGGCCGCAGAAAGCCGTTACCGTGCCGGCCAGCAGCGTCGTCGAGAGAAACAGCAGACCGCGCGAACGGCGGATATTCAGTCCCATCGTTACGGCATATTCCTCGCCGAAGAGCAGGAGGTTGAGCGGTTTGATCGTCCATACGGCCAGCAGCAACCCGACGATGACCGACGGAAGGAGGATGGCGAGCTGCGGCACCGTCACGTCGCCGAGCGACCCCATCGTCCAGATGACGAACGCCTTTAACGCCTCCTCTTTGCTCAGATATTGCAATATCTGCACGACAGCGCTCACGCCTGACGAGAACATCATACCCAAAATCAATATCACCATAATGTCCTTTATGCGGTGTCCGACGGCAGCGATTACGAGCAGCACGACGGCCGCACCCAGCCAAGCCGCTCCGGCGATGCCTATCGACGAGCCGACGCCTGCCAGCACCACGAGCGCCACGCCGAGGCTTGCACCCGAGCTGATGCCCAGCACGTAGGGGCCGGCCAGCGGATTGCGGAACAATGTCTGCATCTGCAAGCCGCTGACCGATAGCGCCGCCCCGGCCAGCAGAGCCACAACCGCCTTTATCAGCCGTATGTTCAGTACGATTTTCGCCGTAGTCCGCGGGCAGTCGCCGCCCGTCAGGGCCGCCCATACGTCGCCGACGGGAATGCGAACCGCGCCCACAGCCAAATCCAACAGGAAGAGGCCGACCGTAAGCACGGACAACGCGGTGAACAGGATGACGGGGCGTGAACGCATCTATTTCAGTTGTTTGTAGTATACGAAATCTTCTTCGACCAACTCGGGGTGGAATATCTTCACGAGGTCGCGCAGAAGAAGGTCGGGATTCACGACGGCCGATTCGTAGTAGTCGTTGCCTCCGGCGGCATTGGTGCGGGCGTTGTTGTTATAGACATAGCCGTTTCGGACGCAGCGGGTATCGGCGAACTTCGGGCAGGCGGCTTTCAGTTCGTCGAGTGTGTTCGCCATGCCGACGTTCAGCCACATATCGGCCTCCGAAGCGAGCAGGTATGCCTCCTCCAAGTCGATAGGCGTCGAAGAGTTGCCCGTGTTCTTCTTGTAGATGTAGTCGCCTCCGGCGTCGGTAATCAGCCGCACGGCATAGTTTTCCGTCGAGGGCATGAACCACGAATCGCCGTAGGGCGTATTGAGCATGACCGACGGGGCATCG
The DNA here is from genome assembly GCF_000296465.1 of Barnesiella intestinihominis YIT 11860. Taxonomy (NCBI): domain Bacteria; kingdom Pseudomonadati; phylum Bacteroidota; class Bacteroidia; order Bacteroidales; family Barnesiellaceae; genus Barnesiella; species Barnesiella intestinihominis. The sequence goes on along the minus strand of NZ_JH815203.1, from coordinate 239,458 downwards.
AGAACGGCACCGGACACTTTCTGTTTCAGCGCATTGTATCGGATCGGAATATCCGCGAATACCTTTTCGCCCTTCGCGCGTTTCCCGACGACCTCCGAAAGCGCCACCAGCCATTCGGCTTTGCCCAGCGGAGATTCTTCGAGATAATCGCCGACATACATGAACGGGATGCCGAGCTCCTTGAGTTTGCTCTCCATCGCACTGGCCCCGTTCACGCCGAAAAGCAGCACAAGGTCAGGGTCGAGCGACAACAGAAGTTCATAATTGATATTTCCCTCGTAACCCACGTCGCCGATGCTGTCGCGGCGTGCCTGAATGTCGGGATTGGAGATATAGTCGAGTCCCGAAACGCCGACCACACGTGCCGTCTCGCCGATGGCGTCGAGCATGGCGATATGGGTCGAGGACATCGCCACGATGCGCTGCGCATCCCCTTCGAGGACCTGCCCGTCGAAACCCTCGGGAACGGGTTCCCCGTTACGGGAGATGAACAACCGGGTGGTGACGCTATCCGCGCCCTGCCACGGATTCATGACGGAAACCAGCACGCTCTGTCTGCCGTCTGCTCTTTCAATCTTGAATCCCGAGGCATATTCGGGAGCGTAAAGCTGTTTGTTGAAATCGGCAAGTTGGGAACTCTTGCCACGACAGCCTGCAAATGCCAGCGCAAGCAGCACCATCAGGCTCAAATTCTTTAATACTTTCATATCATTACCTTATTTACGTTTACATTATTTTCTGCTTTTCCCGAATTTCGGGGTGATGCCGATGAAGAACTCGAAGTTGATGCCGGGCATAGGACGCGACAGCACCGAGAGATAGTCCTCGTTGAACAGGTTATTGACGGCAAGTTTCAACTGTACATCCAGCGGTTTGAACGACAGCATTTTCTCCAGTGAGATATTGCTCATGAAATACCGGGGCAGGTGGCCTGTCAGCGTGTAATCGTTGCTCGACATGGTGAAACGTTCCGAGTAGTAAGCCCACTTGTAGAGGAACGCCCACGTCCGCCATGACAGCCGTCCTGTCAGCGAGGCGGAGTGCTCCGGCACGTAAGGCAGTTGTTTTCCCACCGACTGGTCGGCGGGCGACATCTTTTCGCCCTCGTTGATGGAGGGGGTCCACGAATAGGAACCGTTCAGGTCTATCAGCCAGTCCTTTGCCGGCTGCACGGCAAGGTTGGCCTTCACTTCGACACCGTAGGCATGGACTTTCTTCACGTTGCGCGGCGAGAAGAACCCCTTGGTCGTCGGCAGCCAGATGATCCAGTCGTCGATGTAGGAGTCGAACCAGCTTGCGCTGCCGCCCAGTTTATATACCCCCTTTTTGCCGACATCGAAACTCACTCCGGCGTCATAGCTGAAGCCGTGTTCGTTTTTAAGGTCGGGGTTGCCGCCCGGCAGAAAGTAGAGGTCGTTCAAAGTCGGAAAACGATAGTTGCGCGATACGGAGGCTTTCACCATCACGTTCCCTTTGCGCGAAATCAGTCCGTCGATGAAGAATGCCGGGATGAGCGGAGCCCATTTGTCGCCCGACATCTCCTCGCGCAAGACCAGCGACAAGCCCAACGGCTCGACAGGCTGCCATTTGGCCGATACAGAACCGGAGAGCTCGACACGCCCCTTGTCATATCCGACGACGGCTTTGTTGCCATCCTGAAGGATGATGTTCTTGTCTTCGCTGCGCACGAGATGCTGGTACACGGATACGTTCGAGGTGAAGAACCATTTCCTGCCGGGCGAGTATTCCGCTTCCGCCTGTCCGTAGAACGTGTTTATCTTGCTCCGCGAACGGGTCATGGAGGCCCAGTTGTCCGGCGCCACCTCACGACGGTAGTCGTAGGCCATCCACGTATGGATATAACCGCCTTTCACGCCGACTTTCCATTTCTCTTTGATATGGTCCCATGACAGGACACCACGAAACGTCTGCTCCCGCTGGCGGTTCTCGAAGGCGGTCTCATCGCCGTAATCGGTCGTGAGCATCGGCAGTTCCCGGTTGGAGTTGATATACCATGCGTTCAACCCGAAACGGTCGCCTTTCAGGGTGTTGTAATATACCTCCTGCAACAGGTGCAGGTCCTTGAACGAACCCGATCGGTTGCGTTCCTTGGGATGATACTGTCCGATGATGTTCTTCTCCTCGTCGTAGATATTTATCTTCTTGTCGTGGTTGGTGTACTTGTAATCGTTGGGCGACGACGAATAGACCGCGCGGGTCGAGACCTGCCATCGGTCGCTGCCGTAGGTGAAGCGGGCGAACTCGTCGAACGTGCGGAACGACCCGATGCCCTGCACGTATTGGGCATGGAAGCCCTCGCCGACCTGCGGCGTAGTACCGAGTTTGACAAGTCCGCCGAGTCCGCCGCCCGTTTCATTCACCGACGACGTGCCATGAAGCAGCGAGGCCTGATCTATGAAGTAGGACGGTATGGTGGAAAAGTCGGTCATACCCAGCATGGGATTGTTGATGCGCATGCCGTTCCACGTCACCTGCGTGTGGCTGGGCGACGTGCCGCGGAAAGCAACGGTGGAGAGCGTGGCGCGTCCGTAACTCTTGACGAACACGGACGAATTGAACGTCAGAATGTCGGCCATCGATAAGGCAATGTTCTCTTTCAGTGCGAGCGAGTCGAACTTCGTCTTCTGCACGCCGATTTCTTTCATCGGGCGTTTGCCCCACACCGTGACCTCGTCTATCTGGTGGATGCGTCGTGTGATTCCCTGCGCGGACAATACGGACGGACAGACGAGCAGTAGCGAGAAAAGTATGTATTTCGTATAAATCATTTGATTCCGTTTTTAGGGTGGGTATTCGCGGAAAAATGTACCGTGGAGGATGCCGGCACGGACGTTTGATGCGGGTCGAACCCATTCTCTTCAAGCAGTTGTCCGTATTCTTCCTCGAACGAGATCTCCTGATGGATTGTATGCTGCTCCTCGATGTGCCGTCTGAGCCGGTGAAGGTCGCTGAACGACACGCTGAACGAGTCGAATCCGGCAGCCCAACCGGAGAAGTCGGCATATTCCGGGGTTTTCTGGTATACCGTTCCCGTGGCGCCTTTCACCTTGTTCACGATCTTGCTGAAATCCCCGGAATTCGGAATCTCGACAAGTACATGCACGTGGTTGAGAAAGGCATTGGCGGCATGTACGCGGCAACCTTTCCCTGTAAAAATCCGTGTCATCCGCTCGAGCATCAATCCTTTTCCCGTTGTCGGAATCGTCATCTTGCGTCCTTTGGTAACGAAGATGAGATGGTATAGGTGTCGTATCCTGCCCATCACTTCCAACAAAATGCGCCGGGGATTATCCCGACATAGAATTCATCGATCAGTTCACCTTCGGACGAGTAGCGGTAGACAATGCCCTGCTGCTGGTAGTCGATGGCATCGGCCACGTAGACATCGCCACGCACGGGGTCGACGGTCAGGCCGTAATAAATCGTACCGCTGTATTCGAGGAACGGGCGCACGGGAACACGTTCCGCATCCACGTCCATCGACCATATGTCCTTGTTGATCCAGTAGAGCTTGTCGCCCGTACCGTTGAGCTGCACCTCCGAAGGCCAGTCGCCCATCTTGAACTTGAACTGCTTCTCTACGGTGAACGTCTCGGCATCGATGCGGTAGAGAGACGGGGCTTCGTAGCCGTAGGGCGAACCCTCGTACCCACCGTCGGTGATCGTCCACATCTTGTGGTTCTTGTCCATTACCAGCGAGGTGGGCTGGATGCCGACTTTCAGTTCTTCTACCACCTGATCCGTTTCGGTATCGATCTTGATGATGCGGTTTTGGTACGACCAGCAGTTGCAATAGACATATTTGCCATACTGCACCATCTGCTCCGTGGAGCCGCTTTCCATCGTCATGTCCGGCACCTGGATGTAACCGGTGATTTCATATTTCTTGGGGTTGATGATGAAGATGCGGTTGTCCCACAATTGGGTGACATAGGCTTTCTCGTCGCTGAGGAAATGGATATAGCGCGGCGAAGTCAGGTTCGTGATACGGCCCACCTCTTTGAACGTATTGAGGTCGATGGCGAAAATCACGTGGGAATTGTTCACCACGACCCAGCCCTTATTGTCGTGGATGCACATCGATTGCGCCACGTCGCCCAGCTTCATGCCGTTGGCACGGAAGAACACTTCATTCTGCACCTGTTGGGTTTCGGGGTCGTAGTACGACAACGTGGCATTGCCGTACTGGAAGTTGCCCTCGTTGGTGATGAACAACCCGGCTCCGGTAGCGTTGAAATCTTCCACCGCATCTCCGTAGTCCCACTCCATGCAGCCCGCCAGCAACAGCGGCAACCCGCATAGAAGAATGATATGTCGTATCAGATGTTTCATTGGCTTGTTATAAACGGGAAAGAGTACCGGTCTTTCGGCCAGTACCCTGTTCCCTTGTAAAATAATGGGTGTTACTGCTGGGTATAGCGACCGGCTTGCATATCCTCGTAGGTGGGGTTATAACCGCAATTGGTTACAAGCCAGTCTTCTTTCTTGATTTGCTCTTCTTCTACAAAAGATTTGAAGAACGTATAATCAACAAACCGTGTCAACCGGATAAATCGAACTCCTGAGAGTTTTGTTAAAGTTGGCATATTGAAAGTCGTAAGCGATGCTGCATTTGCAGCACAAAGTGTTCCATCAATGGCCTGCAATTTGGGGCATGAAATAGTTTTTACGGCACGAACAGTCATACCAACACCCCCGACATGTTCCAATGACGGAAATGTAAAATCTTTATTTGATGCCATAAAATCTAAAGAACCATATAAAATATTATTAATCACCCCTTCTTTGATATATTGAGGATTGCTTGAACAACCGACTGACTTTAAATTCGTAAAATCATAATCATAGTTAGAAACAGCGTTCAGATTACCGATAATACATAACTGACCTCCGACAATTTCCAATTTCGGGAACGAGATATTGTTTGCCATTGTAGTTTCGATGCTTAAATATCCATCTACACTTACCAAGTTAGGGGCTGAAACGCCTTTTTTTGAACCTCTTATAATTTCCATATTCCCGTAAACTCGTTCAAATTGGAATACAGGATCTGTTGTCATATTGCTAGAATACTTAAAATTCTTAATACTCTTAAAATTCAATTCTGGATCTATTCCAACACTTGAACCGGTAATACCGCTCGGAGCTAGAAACATGCTAACTTGCGACATATCCTCTTTTGTGATAATTTTTGAGAATATAGTCCCGTCTGTAATAGAAATTAAAGGTTCGTTATCCTCAAAAGGTACAAAATTTACTTTGCTCAAATCTAAAATTCGATCAGAACACTCCAATAAACGCAGCAAGGTCAGTCCTCCGAGTTGTTCTAATTTACTCCAATCCGGCAATTTTTTCAAGACTTGGAATTTAGATATTGTCAATGTGCCTTTAACAATCGACAAGTTAGACAGTCCATCTATTTCTTGTAATTTATTATTTCCCGTAGATGTAAAAGCATCGGACGCAATATAACTGGAAACGAGATTAAGGTCGCCGTTTACTACCGATAATTCCGGCAATGAAAGGGTCTCCAACGGAATCGGTATAGAAGCAAAATCCACACTTCCAACTTCTTGTAATTTCGGAAATTCCAAAGAAATCATTTTGCCTAAATTATTAACCCCTAAGCGACCGTTTACTTTTGTCAATTCAGGAATTCTCAAAGATGTGATTTCTCCTCCTGGTTCTCCGTCACTTGTCAGACACTGGAGATCAAAATCCTTTACGACAGTGGTTAATTTAGGGAATTCAAAACTTTGTAGAGATGAAGTCCTGAATATTATATTTCCATCAATCGTTTCAAGGTTGTCGAATTGCACATATGCTACTTGATTGTTGCAGACAACGATGTCGCCAGTAATATGCTGCAAAGATCTCATACTGACCATCTGCAATTTACTGTTGGTCGCAAAGGCAGTTTCAGTTCCTATTTGCAAACCTCCAATTGAAGTGATATTATCAAGTCCCGTAAGATCTTGTCCAACATAACTTTTCCGAATGATGATGTTTCCTTCGACTTCCTTCAATATTTTTAATGCGGCGATATCCGACAATTCTTCTGCATCCTCAGCATCCGACCCGATAATCAAATCACCTTTGATAACCGTTACGTCCGTATCAATGAAAGCCGTAACATCCGCTGTTGTCTTCAATTCCACATCCCCTTCATAGCGAATCTCGTCTTTAATGACTTTATATGTATAATCATTCGCTTCTCCATTGTAAGAGGTTACACGAAACGTTCGTTCCGTATCCCAGTCAGTAATGCTTGCCGGATCGGGAATAATTGTTGCCGAGGATGTGTATTTGAATTCGACTTGAGCATTATTTAACGAAACAGTATATGGAACTGTTATGGTAATTATATTGTCAATTATTTCCGCTGTATAGGATTGACTTGCCACAGTCATCACGACTGATGTGATAAAATTGTCATCGGCATCAGCAGGACTTTCTGGAGTCTGATTATCTTCTGAACATGATAAAAAAAGAAATGGGGCAATGAATAGTAAAAGCCAAAACTGTCTCATATTATTGATTATTAGTTATTGATAAGTCTTCAAATGAAAATACTTCTGTGGATATCTCTCCAAGCCAACCACTTTTCGATAATACTCCACACTGAACTTTGATAAAGTCTATATATTGCAATTTTACTGGAGTCCCGTCATGATATATTGCATTGGCTATTTTGAATCCGTTGCGCTGACCGCTACCATCAATGACATTTCCTCCTACCAGATTATCTGAACCCATATTATCCACATACCCCCACTCATAAGCGTTATTCGCCCAATATCCTGTAACGGGATCTTGATTGTTGCGAGGAGTCAGACGCGTCCCATATAATGTATAGCTATCTTCTTTAATCCAATTGGGATAATAATATTCTTGGCCATGGTATGCATTCATATCGACAGAACCTGAATTACCTTCACTATCTACCCACGGAGTATGTGCTCTGGGTGCAGGTCTATAGTAAGTTACTTCGTAGTCTTGTATTGTACCATCGATGCCGGTTTCAGATCCTTTTAATTCATACCATTCATCGTCTGGCTGGCCATTGCCATTTATATCTTGCATTACCCAAACAATGCCCGGCTCATTTGAGCCACCGCTCGAACTGTTAAAAGCATTTCCTTGTATTGCAAAATCGTATTCTCGGCCACTCGGAGCAATACTATGGTCAAAACCGATGATGATATAACCACCGAAAGATCCCAGTGAAACATGCGCTTTTTTGTTCAATCGTTTCGTTGCATACTCTATGGCTTGTTGGGGCGTCGTTTCATTTCCTATAAATCCGGTATTTTGGGATAACTCATTAATAAACTGTCCGGGAGCAGGAATGAATTCATAAACCTTATCCCAAATACCTGAACTTGTCGCTGTCGCTTGCCGATAGCGTTCTTGTTCCGTTTTTTCTTCACAAATAACCTTAACTGTCGTTGTAATTGAAGTATTACTACGTGTTATGTTACGTGAAAGTGGCTGTGTGTTGGGCATTTTTTCTGTAACAGTAACAGCAACGAAATATTCTCCAGGAGTCGTCGGCGTGAATTTAAAAACCCTGTCGGTAGCGGCTTCCATAATTTTTCCATTGACCTGCCATTGATACTGTGGATAATCGAAATATTCCAGCAAAGGCCGCAAATATACAGGACGCCCTGCAAAAGTATAACGATCCGTAGAAGTTTGTGTATAGGATGGTGTCGGAAACCGTACGGAATAAGGCATTGTTTCCACAACTTCTACGTCGAAATCACGGATTGTTTCTCCGTCTATATTGGATGCCCGGATTGTTATCGAATATGTACCGAGTTCTTTTTCGTGAAACGTATATGCTTTTTCTGTTCCGACGATTTCTCCATCGCGTACCCATTCAATTCTAAAATTTTCAAGATCGTCATGTTGAATATCTGGAGATAAAATATAATCCGTGTTTTGAGGCACTTTTAATCCTTTAGAGGGGATTATGATTGAAATTGTAGGTGGAGTTAACTCCAATACTTCTACTTTTAACTCTTCTTCCGCATAACCCTCTGGTGTATCAACTCGCAATTTGATATATAGATGTTGTTCCTGATTCCATGTATACTTCAATATTGATTCAGATGAAAGAAGTTTTCCATCTACTGTCCATGCATAAAGTGCATTATTCGCATATTTATATGTCGGGGCAATTGTCAGTTCACGCCCAACTTTGATAGTGTAAATGCCAGTCTCACTATCGAGTTCAATTATAGGAGCTTGTTTTATTTCTTCAGTAATTACATCGTTCTTATTACAGCTTGTAATAAAAAACAAAAGTACAAGAATACTAAATATGAAAGCCTTCATAATAAAAAAGGCATATGAACTGAAATCAGTTCTATGCCAAACTATATTAAATTGTTATTCTATTGTAACGTCGTCTATACAAAGATACGCCGGAGTATTGAGTCCATATATAGGATCGACATCAGATCCTTCAAAATTGAATTTTACACTTTGCACATCCGCTACATTAATATCCCAATATGTCCATGTAGTTACGGGGGACACTGTTGGTTTATCATATCGGTAGTCGGCCAACAATTTCGATACAGTGGTGATCAAATTTCCATCTACGTCATAACATTCGATGTTGACTTGGAAATATCCTATATTGTTGCCGTCAGAATCTTTCAGATTACTCAACGGTGTTGCAACACCCGATGTTCCGAACTGATTACCATTTATAATCACACCATAGGTATATGCTGTGTTACAATACCATAAACCCTTGAATTTGCGAGGGGAGTCAAAATAGAATTCAGGTTTGGCCATCCACTCCGTATTTCCGAAATCAGAGTAGCCGTATACAACAGCAAAATTGGAACCGCTGTGACCTGCCCCTGTATTGGCCCCATCTGTGGATGCTGTATTATAGACACTACATTGATTCTCCCAAGTATACCACCAATTAGTTCCAGAAGTCTTGCCGGCAGCAGAATCAGAACGATAATTGTATTTCGACAACGCAATGGCACCACTGGAAAATTCAGTATACGCTCCATAAGAATTGGTTACAGTATTCATGTCGGAGACAAACACAAAATCGGGATCGTATATTTCCCTGATTTGGTTCTCTGCAGTATATCCATAAAGCGTGTAGTAGTTCTCTGCTTTAGGCGAAACCGCCATGAATGTTTCATCGAAGTCATCGAATGTAATGGTTGTAGTGCCATCATCATTAAAGTTGGCTCGGGTTTCGGGAGTTACTGAATCAGTTTGAGGATTCATCAAAAAGTCATCGTCTGAATTACAGCCGGTGAACAGGGCGGTTGCCGTCAACAGGAAAGCTCCCGCCAGAAAGCGTAAATTTCTTTTCATAGCTTACTTGTTTTTTAATAAAACATATTTTTAACAAACACAAAAAATCCCGTTCGCGCAGGTTTACACGAACGGGATTATGTTTGTCTTCAAATATGAGAATGACTCCTACGGCATTCCGTATCTGATCGCAACCCGATTTTCTCCCGCGGGTGTAAATCCTTTTCCGGTCATGGCAGGTCTTCTGACTCGTCCCAGTCGTCGCGCCTTCCCAGCATTACACCAGTGGCAGGTTGCGGCAACCTTGAGGGGACTTACAGCAGCGGGTACTGTCCCGGATTCTCACCGGATTCCCTTTTCATCCGTGGCGGCGAACCGCCCGGAACCATTTCCAATTACAAAAATACAAATATTTTTTATAATAATATCATTTACACGAAAAAAAATCCGCAACCTGCCGGAATCATTCCGCACTATACTTTCAGAAAAAGGTTTCATGGCAAAGATTCTCATCGCCCGGGGACAGGCGACCATCTATGTCCAGAAGGACGGGTATACCATAACCCAGTCTTTGGGTGAATACGTGTTCCCCGCGGATGACACGGGGAAGATTCTCTCGTCCGTCACTCTCACCTCGACCGTACGGGTGATGTGCGGGGACGAGGAACTCACGGCCTTTACCATCGGTGCGGTGGGTAAGCCGGCGGGATTCTCATCCGTTACCGTCAATAACGGCACGAAGACCTTAACCTACGTTATCACCGCCGGTACGACGACCCTCGCCGACCACGGAACAATAGATATTCCCGTGACAATTTCCGGTATTGTCTATCATCTGTCGTTCGTCTGGTCGAAAGCCAAGGCGGGTATCCCGGGCAAGGACGGGGTCGATGCCGACATGCTCGACTGGGTCAAGGAGTGGAATACGGGTAAGACGCTCATCAACGGCAACACGGTCATCACCCCCAAACTCTTTGCGGGCACGAAAAACAGCGACGGCACCGTCTCCGGGATAGCCATAGGCTCGTTTACACTCAATACGAAGACCTCCTCGGGAACGATCGCCGCAGAGGCGGTAAACGGCATCTATGGATTTAGGGATGGCTACAAAACCTTCTATGTAGATAACGGCGGTAACGCCCAGTTGGGTTATGGCGACCAGTATGTCAGGTATAACGCCACGACAGGCAAGGTCGAGTTCGGCAGCGGAGTGAGTCTGAACTGGGTCGGTGCGACCTACATCGACAAGGACGGCGTCTTTACCGGAACACTCTCGGCCGATACGATTAAGACGATTTCCATCAGTGCTTCCCAGATCACATCGGGGATTATCGCTGCGGCACGCATCGACACGGCGGCGTTGAAAGCCTCCTTGATTACCGCCGGAAACATCGAAGCTCTGACCTTGAACGTTACAAAAGGGAAAATCGGCGGCTGGACGGTGGATGCCGACTCCCTTTACCGGGGTACGAAGAACAACACTGTGGGGAGCTGCACCTCTGCCGCAGGTAGCATTACGCTCGGCTCGAACGGTATCCGGGGCTATAAATGGCGGCTGGATGCCTCGGGAGCCGGAGCGGTCGCGGGCGGCAACATCGCGTGGGACGCTTCGGGCAACGTCACGTTCGCCTCGACGGTCAGTGCCTTGTGGACGGCACCTATCGGCTCCCTCACCACGGCTTTGGGCGGCAGCGGCTATCCCAAGCTGACGAAGATCACGGCCGACGGAATCTATACCGGCAGTATCACCGCCTCGCAGATTACCGCAGGAACCATCTCCGCCGACCGCATAGCGGCAGGCAGTATAGCGGCCTCGAAGCTCGATGCCGCCAGCATCAGGTCCTCCATCATCAACACGGACTATATCAACGGCCTGAGCTGTACCTTCACCAAAGGAAAAATCGGCGGCTGGATGATCGGGGCTTCGGCCCTCACTGCCACGCATATCTCGATAGACAGCGGCAACAGACGCATCGCGGTGTACGGGGCCAATTCGGGTGTCGCTAGCGGGCAGCGGGTGCAGCTCTACTACAACAGCGACACGGACTTCGGGCTCTATACCACGGACAGTGCAGGGTACTGCGTGGCACAGCTGGGTTCGAGCAACAGCATAGCCGGCTGGACGATCGACACGACTTCCATTCGCAAGGGCAACGTGTCGCTGGGCAGCGACGGCTCGATCATCAACTCCACGAAATGGAAACTGAACAACGACGGTTCGGGGCAGATCGCCTCGGGCAACATTGCATGGGACACTGCCGGGAACGTTACGTTCGGGGCTTCCGTATCGCTGCAATGGAAGAACGACATCGAAGCGGCCAAGGTTACGAACTTCGGCTATCGATATTACAAGAAACTCATCATCAACGGCGACGAAGCGACCTATTATCCAGTCGTTTTCAAAGGTGGCGACCAGAACATCAAACGTACCATTCTCGTCCGTCGGGGATATGCCGAGCAGGCTCCGGTCTCGTGGAACACATCCACGCACAAAGGAGGTCTGATCGTACTTATCAAAACCAACTTCGGCGGTTGGGGTGGCATTGCCTATTCATGGGATATCTATGACCTTTCCGAGACCTACTGCCGGATGTTCGCCGGGGCGCAGCTGTGCGGCAACTACTGCATGTTCGCCGTCTTCCTGCGTGGCGGCGGCGATACGGGTGCCGTGTACCACCTCTACTCCGACCAGCCGATAGAGAGCAGCAGTTATAGTCCTTCGCCGATTCCGGCAGCTCCGCAAATCGCTTACGGCAACGACCTTATCTTCCAGAGCGGTTCCACACAAGCCTATGCCCCCGCGCCGCGCACCCTCACGGCTGCCGTCGAGGAGGAGATCCGCCGCCATCGGTTCATTGCTCTGGCGCAAAGCACGGACAGCACGCTTGCGGCGCACCCGCTGACCTATATCGGCTCGACAGGGATTTACACGGGCACCCTTACCGCGGCGCAGGTCAACGCCGTGGCGATCGATGCCGGCAGTATCAAGACGGGAACACTTTCGGCAGACCGTATCGCCGCGGGCAGCATCAGCGCCTCGAAACTCGATGCCGTGGGTATCAAGTCGTCCATTATCAATACCGATTACATCAACGGTCTCAGCTGCACGTTCACGAAGGGCAAGATCGGCGGTTTCTCCATCGGCAGTGACAACATGACCATAGGGAACGTCGGAGCTGTGGGTGCCATCCCGTTGCAAATCCGTTCCGCCTCCACGGGCAGCGGTTACTGGTACACGGGAGCCTACAAGCCGCTGGGTATATGCCTTACGTGGTATCAGAGCAGCAATGCAGGGCATATCGTCCTCGGGCAGGTGGCGGCATCCGGCAACAGTGTCAAGACCGGATTCATAGGTCTTCAGATGATGTCATGGGACAATCTGGAATACTTCTGCCTCTCGGTGAACTATACCAAAAGCGGCAGCAAGGAGGTATACAACCGTATCGCGGGGTGGGCCTTCGACCACAACCATATCTGGAAAAACAACATCTCGCTGGGCAGCGACGGATCTATCGCCAACTCCACGAAATGGAGTCTGAACAACGACGGGTCTGGGCACATAGCCTCGGGTAATATCTCATGGAATGCCGCCGGCACGGTTACCTTTGCCGCATCCGTATCCGCCCAGTGGACTACGGGCATCACGACGGCGCAGGAACTCGCTTCGGCCATGGCGTTCGGGAAGATGCTCTACCGCGACCCGACTTTCTGGAACGGAAACAACGGTGTCGTGGTTTACAACAACTCCCAGAACGGTATGGTGACCGTTACCCGGCAGCAGGATGCCACGGCACCCAATGACAGCAAGTATGTCCTGAAAATCCAGACCAGCGGCAGTGCCAGCCCTCGCAACGGAGGCTTCTATTTCGGGGCGAAATGCGGTTACCGCAAGGTGCTCGTCGCCCGCATTATCGCCAAGATCCCCGCCGGCAGAAATCTCTGTTGGGCGACGAACAGCGTCGGCACGGGAGGTTCGCACCGGTGGCTTACGTCGAACGCCGGCACGGGCGACTGGAAAGAATACGTCTACAAGGTCGTGTGCGGCACCGCCGATTTTTCCAGCACCCATTTCTTCTACGTGGACGGCACGCAGGGGACTTCCGATACGCCTGTCATCTGGTATGTGGCCTATGCCACGGTCTTCGACCTTACCTCCACGGAGAAATACACGACCACCATCGATGCCAACGGCATTTACACGGGAACCGTACGCGCCAACCAGATTATCGTGGATTCCGCCCTGACTGTCGGAGGGAGCAGCTATAACGGCAGCATCTCCGTCAAGGATGCGAACAATAGCGTAAAGGTCACGCTGGACAGGAACGGTATCACGGCCGTGAGCGGCAAGATCGGCGGCTGGATTCTCGGAACAAGCGCCCTGACCGCTTCGGCTCCGGCCTCGGGGCACCGCATCGTTATGGGGGCTTCAGGATATATTTACCACGACAACCCTTCCACCGGAGTAAACTATTGGGCGCTGAACACGGACGGTTCCGCCACGTTCGGGTGCGGGAAAATCTCCTTTGCCAATGACGGATCGGGTTATCTGGCCAACCAGAATATCAAATGGGACGCCTCGGGAAATGTCACGATGACGGGCACCATCAACGCCAATGCCGGCACCATCGGGGGATTCGTCATCGGTCAGGGGCGCATCGGCTCGACGGCGACAGGAACCGGCTCAGGCGGCGGCCTTGCCATCTACGACGACCTGTTCCGCGTGGGGGACACCATTTCGTATGTCCTGTTCGGCAGCAACACCATACCGGCATCCGCCGGCGGATCATGTGCCACCGGACGTATTGTGAACAACAAGGTGAACAGCATCTTTAATAACAACTACGGGCTTTATATCGATGTCAAAAACGGTAACCGTAACTACGGAATATGGTCCAATGCCTCTGTTATAGCCCCTGCCTGCATCGGCAACAAGATCAAGAATGTCTATTTCACAGGCAGCGGTTACACGATCGATTTCTCGCAGTTCAACATCTTTTTCGTTTATGCCAACCAGAAGTACAGCGTGACCCTGCCGTCGGCATCGTCCGTGGCCACCATGTTCGGTTACTCGACTCTGCCGTCGGACTTCGCCTGCATATTTACCCTAATTTACAACTACAACTGGGGGAATAGCCTTGTATTCACCAATATCCGTAACCACAACGGGGATCTTGCCAGTTACACGTTAGCCAAGGGAGACTCCATTACGGTATTGTGCGCCAATTACCCCTCGTTCCATTACCAGATATTAAATCACTCTTATTAAAAACTTTTCTGCTGGGAATATCCCTACACTTAATAAAAACAGAAGCGAATTATGAACATCACCAACGTAACGGTAACCAAGGTTGCCGAAGAGAGCACGGAGAATGCCGACTACCAGTTGGAATATTCCATCGTCAATGACGCGCTGACCCGCGTCCACGCCTCCATCCGCAAGAAGGATACGGATGGCTCGGGGAACGCTCCGCAGATAGGTATCATCTACATGGAACAAGGCGTTATTTCATGCAACATTCCTATGGGAGAGCCGCTTGCACCCCTGTTTCATGATTTCGATACCATGATCGACGAAATAAAAAAGAGTAACGTACAAAATGCATAAATAATATGGAACTGTCAGTCAAAGACCGCCTTTACCTGCCGTCCTTTTTGCCGGCACGGGGCAACTTCAAGGACTTCAACCTCAAAAAAGAGATTCTGCGCAAGATCGCCATTCCGGACGAGGAGCGCAAAGCCATCGGTCTTCACGAGAATGCCGAGGACAAGCGCATCGAATGGGATGTGGAGAAGGAGAAACCGCTTGCCGTGGAGTTCTCGGGGGACGAGATGGAGTATCTCCGGAAAGCCTGCGAACGCATCTCGGACGAGGAGCTTCCGGACGATATGTGGGCTACCGTGTCGCGCATCTACGATTTCATTCAGGAGAAGTAAACCATCCTTTCTTTCTGCCGCTACTCTTTTGAAAAGAGTGCCCGGTCGTACTCTGATGTATGGTCGGGCTTTTTGTTGAAGTATCGTTCATGGCAAGACAGGACATAACAATGGACGCCGAATACGGTGAGGTGGAGACTTCCGGCAATATCGCCGGCAAGAGTTTCTACGACTTCCGCCTGCTCGATGCCGTCGCGGGTGCGGACAACGACACCTTCCGCTACGGAGAGATTACCGTCCCCGTCGGCTTCGTGTACACGTATAACGACGGCAAAGGGTTCCATGTCAGGATTCCCTATACGCCCGACATGCGCCGCCTGACGGTCCGTCTGGTTATGGAAAGCGGTTCGGGCGGCACGGAGTACCTGAGAAATCCTGCGACGGGCAAACATTGGTTTCCCGTCGTGGTGGAGACGGAAGCCGGCACGGCCGATATCGCCCTGGCCGCATTTTTCTCCCTCAATGAGAAGGGAGTCTACAACCTGCTGTCACGGGACGGTTACCTTGCCGTGTACAGCGGCTCAGAGACCGACTTCGAAATAGGAGCCGCCAAAGCCCAGAACGAGACGTTTCTGCTGAAAGCTTCAGCCGGAAATCTCTACCAACATTCTACGACAGGTGTCGGCCTCGTCGACTACCTGCATTCGAGTCTGGAAAACAACGGTCTTGCCGCCAAACTGCAGTCGGAATTCCTGTCGGACAAGGTCGTCATCAAGAATGCCTATATGGATTCTGCCACGGGAGAGCTGCTTTTAGAAACCGAGGAAAAGGAGGAGAACGATGGGTAAGTACAGGGTCGTAGCCGGACAGAATATCTACGATGTGGCCCTGTACCTGTACGGCAGCATCGAGGGAGTCGTGGATTTGCTCATCAACAACCCCGATCTCTCCTTCGCCACGACATTGACTGCCGGCCGGGAACTTGTCTACACGGACGATTTCGTTATCCGCGCCGATGTAGTCGCCTATAACGGGTTGCACGGCATCGTCCCCGCTAACGGTGAACGGCATGTCTATCCCAAAACGTTCACCTTGCCGCTTGCTGTCGTCCTCACGCTCGCTGCCGGGATCATCACCGTGCAGTGTGCCGTTTCCGGTGCGGGACAGCTGGAAATCGACTGGGGCGACAACAGCGACACCGAGACCGTCCTCCTCGCGGACACGCCGCAGCTGCTCACCCATACCTTCGACAACAAAGTCAGGGACAGGCGTCGTATCCGTTGGTTTACCGATGCCTGCTTCCGGAGTATCGACTGGAGCGGGCTCAAACCGCGGTCGTTGGTACTGGTGCAGACACTGCCGGTGGAGGAGCTGACGCTCACGCACGCCACACTCTCCTTGGAGAGCCTGCGGCTGCTTTCCGGAACCTACAGCCTGAACCTGTCGAATTGCGCGTTGGCCGATCTTGCACCGCTTGCCGAATGCCGGGAACTGATGACACTCGACCTCTCCGCCGCCCGACTGAAACCGACAGTCATAGATCATTACCTGACAACCCTTGTGGAACATTACGGCGACCGACGGAATTGCACGGTCATTTTACCTACAGCCCCGACGGGAACCTATCGGGAGCCGGACCGGGATACCGAAACGGGGCGCTACCGTATCGCCTCGGGCATGGAAGCCGTATGGGTCATCCTGCACGAGGAGGCCTGGAATGAGGGTGGCGCGTGGAAATTCATTATCGACGATATAACCTATACAGTGGAATGAGCCGTACGATCAAGGAAATATACAACGAGGCCGTTGCGGAACGCAACCGGAGGCTGGAGCTGGCAGAGTTTGCCAGCGACTCCAAACTGTCCGTCATGAACGGCATCCTGTGGGTAGTGGCGGCAGCCATATACAGTTTCGAGACCCTGCTGGATGTCTTCGCGGTGGATATTTCCGAAGCCATCAACGGGCGTATCAACGGTACGCCTGCCTATTATGCCAACGCCCTGCTGCAGTACCAGCAGGGAGACGAACTGACGGTGCGGGAAGACGGGCTGGCGTTCGGCTATCCGAATGTCGACGAAACCAAACGCATCATCACACAGGTATCGTATGTGGAGAGTACCGATGACCGGAACCTGGACAGCAAGCTGATCCTGAAAGTAGCTACCGGCACGAAAGGCAACCTTTCCGCCATACCGCCTGAAGACCTGGTACCCATCAATGCCTATATCGGCAAGTTGAAGTTTGCCGGAACACGGGTGGAGGTCATCTCCACCAAGGGCGATGTGCTGATACCGCGCCTGACGGTCTTCCATGACGGGGCCGTACCTGAATCCGAGGTATATGACGCCATCGAGGAGCAGCTGAACGCCTATATGATGGAAATCGACTTCGATGCCGCCGTCTATGTCTCCCGTCTGACGGATGCCGTACGTCGTGCGGAACATGTGACCGATGTCCATATTGACGAGAATGCGGTACCCGAACAGGGAATCTTCATAGCCAGCCACGATACCGACGGCCATATCCGGCCCCCGCAGCGTGTCGCCCGCATGACCCATACCGCATCGGGATACCTGAAAGAATCATCCGGCAAGGACGAGGAGGCCGGCCTGCCCAACTTCCGTGAGGCCATCATCCTGAAAATAGAAAACCATGAGGTATAAGTTATCCATAGACCGCACCGTAAACCGCCTTGTCCCGCACTATCTGTCGGGACGGAAATTCATCCTGTTCGTGCAGAGCTGCCTCTACCCGCTGCAACGCACCAACGAGTGGTTCCGCAGTTTCACGAGGGAACGGCACATCGAGGCGCGCATGACCTCACAGGTCATCTATTTCGAGTGGTTCCTGAACTACCGGTTCGGTAAATACATCAAGGACGGCAAGGACCGCATCTTCATCAAGGACAGCACGAGTGTCGGTGTGGACCTGTACCACGAAGGGGCGGAATACCAGCGTCCTTTCACCGTATGGTACAACGGGGAACAGGTTACAACGGACAATGAGGCGGAACGCCCCCGTCCGTTCTACCTGCTGGCGGAAGAGAAGCTGATCAACAAGGTCAGCTTCATGGTCTGCGTCCCGCCCGTCACCATACCTCCGCGGGAACTGGTCTATATGCTTTCCTATGTGGTGAACACCTATAAGACAGCAGGCAAGACCTACCTGATCAAGATCGACGAAGACGAATACACCCCCAATAAGAATACAGGACAATGAAAGAATATATTGCGGAAACCGGCGGACGGTATACCTACTCGGACGATATCCTGAACTTGCAGGAACTGGCTCTCAGCATGAGTGCCGTTTTTGACGGCTGCTCGGACTTCATCATCTCCGGATGCGAGATCGAGGGTCCCCGCGTCTCCCCGGGTTATGTCTGGCTCGGCGGAAAGGTACGCCGTTTCGACGGCTGCGCCGATGCTGTCTATCCCTATTATATATACGAAATCAACCGGCATGAATCGGTGGTCTACGCCAATGAGGTCAACAAGCGCGGGCGTACCTGTTATCTCTGTGCCGGAGCCAAGGCTGTCCCGGATACGGTCGATCCGGTTACTGACAAACTGCCGGCGGCCATCGAGGTGACGGAGAGCTATGCACCCCGGTTCATCGACAAGTTCTTCGGCCGCTATGCTGTCCTGCTCGATACACCTTTTGCCCGGCAGACCGTCAAGAAGGATCTGGTGCTGGCCGGAACGTTCACCGGGCAGAAAGAAATCAGCTCCAAGACCGCCGTCTCCGTCAGCGGCGGGAACGGCTACATGCTCAAAGGCATCGTCAAGGCGGACGGCCATGCCGCCATCGGTGCCTACCTGCACGGTCTGCTTGTCAACGAGATTGTCATCCGGACGGACGGCACGTTCAGTTTCATGAAACAAGGCAAGGAACTGGCCAGGGTTACGGAAGACGGCATATCCTGCGGTACTTCGCTGAATGAAAACGCCCGGATCGGGGCTGTCCGCATCAAGGGATACGACATCTATAACACCTCGGATGTGACGGATGAGGGTTGTATCCGTATCAATTACCACGGCACGGAGGGCGGCGGAACAAAATACCGTGACTTTGCCGTGCATGACGGAAAAGCCTGCACCACACCTGTTTTGAAAGTCATCGGGCGTACCGCCACCCTGCAGGTCGGCGGACTGCTCTCCCTGCAAAGCACCGGACGGGGTATCGATATTCAGAATACCGCCTATACGAAAGACAATGCCAGGCTGACAAACCTGATTACCTGGCGCGACAGTGCCGCCGCGCTGCTCGCCACCGTCGGCTTCGACACCGCTGACAGTTTCCGTTTTGCGCTGAGGAACGCTCTGGGCGACATCGTGCTTGCCCCTTTGGGAGCGGTGGATGTGCTCGGTACGCTTAAAATCAACGGAAAATCCGTGTCCGACACCTATGTGACCGTCAGGGCCTTTACGGAGGCGATGGGAAAGAAAGTGGATGTGGTAGAAGGCAAACAGCTCTCTACCGAAGACTTCACGACCGAATACAGGAAGAAACTGGCGGCTATCACTACCGGAGAACTGACGGAGGGCGGCGAAGGTTATGTCACATCGGGAACCGTCGCGGCGGCTTTGAAAATGAAACTCTCCGCCGACGGGAACCTTTCCGATGTCATGGACAAGGCTGCCGCCCGGAAGAATATCGATGTCTATTCCAAAGCGGAAGCCGGGGAGGTATTTCTGGAAATCTCCGAAGGATTGAAGGAGCTGGTGCGCCTGACGGCGGACGAGATCAGCGGGCTGACGGCAGAGGAAGCCGCCGAACTGAAAGCAAAGCGGCAGGCGGCCGTCAGGGATACCCTCGATGCCGAAAAGAAAGGTACCGGGGAGCTGAAACTGGCCAAGACCTCGAACCTGTCCGACCTTCCGGACAAGGGCAAGGCACGCAAGAACCTCGAAGTCTATTCCACGGCCGAGATAGACCGGATGATGGACGGCAAGCTCGGGACTGACTCCGCTTACGAGGGCATTGTCTTCACACCCGAACTCAGGGACAAACTGCTGGAAATCAAGACCGGTTCGTTCGCCTACATAGATGAAGGCGGCATTTCGCACGCGCAGGTCGAGGGATACGTGATGACCTCGCAGGTTGTCAGGGAACTCAAGAAAAAGGCGGAGCGGCTGATGGGCGGCTACAACGCTTCCGAAAAGGATACCATCGCCACCAACCTGAACCTGTATACCAAGGCCGGGGCGGACGCCCGCTTCGCCGCGCTTGAAAACCTGTTCCAGGATTACATCGACTTTTTGACCGGGCAAGGAAAATCCCCCATGGAAGCCCGGCAGCTCCTGCGGAACAAGTTGGACGTGCTGTCCAAAGACGAAATCGTCAAGGACTACCTGCGCAAGGACGGCAAACTTTCCGACCTGTCCTTGCCGACAGCGGAGGCGAAACGGCAGGCCTGCCGCGCTATCGGAGCCGCCTATGCGGAAGAATACCAGCCCCTGCTGGCGGATACGGGATGGATGCACATGGAGAACAGCGGCTCGGGAACAGATACCCAGGGGCTGTTTATCCGCCAGATCGGGAATATCGTGTCCATACAGGGGTATATCAATACCGCACGCAGGGACGGCAGCAACTGGGGCGGCATCGTTGCCGTCATCCCGAACAAGATACAGCCCCCGAGATACAGCGTGCGCTGCAGCGCCGCTGACTGGAACGATGACCACAAGTACAACCGGGGCTCCTCGTTCACCATCTACGGCGGTTCGCGCAGGATACAGCTTTACGAGCGCGGTATGTACAATGTCAATGTAGAACTCAACTTCACCTATTTTGTATAGTCATGAAACATAAACTCAATGTAAACGGCGATATTGAAAGCCGCCGGAGGATTGCGGAGCGCAGGAACGTTCCCGTCCGTGAAACCGTACAGCAAACCATTCAACCGCAACATCATGAAACAGAAGAAAATCAGGCGGCAGCCGCAGAAGAAACCGTCTCCCCGGCAGCAGAAGCCCCGAAAGCGAGAAGACGGAAGACCGCAGGGGACGCTTAAGCGCTTTCCTTTCGACGAGACACGGATAGGCTTCATGCTCCGGTATGAGATGCCGGTAGTCTATCATCTGCTCCGCAGGTTATGCGCCACGCAGCAGCCCTTCGAGCCGGACTGGCAGGTCATACGGTCGGTGGCGGAGGCATCGAAAGACCCTTCCTGCGGCAAGGCGAAGTTCCGCCGCTACCTGGACGAGTACCGCCGGGACGGGGTCTATTGCCGGCGCGGGAAACGGCTCACGCCGGAGCGCAAAGCCTACTATGAAGGCATATGCCGCCGCAAGAGAGAAGAGTATATCCGCCGGAACCGCAGGAGGCTGCTTGCCGAAGCGCGGAACGCGCCGGGCGGCGACAGACTGCTCGGAGAGATTAAAAGCATTCTTAAAATGAAACGGTAATGCGCTGAAGGACAATGCCGGTGAGAAACATTCATGTACATGTATGGCTGTTCCGGGTAATTTGCCTAATTTTGTATTCCACGGTCGCTGCAAGACCTTTCCATATTGTCAAATGAGTATCCTCTTTCGGGATACGGTCAGCGAGACATCCTCTCCCAATTTTATCAGTTGAACGCGGACGGTGCAACCGAACCCGTCCGTCCTGTTACCAGTTTCTTTGCGATGCGGGTATACCGTGTCGCATTCTTCGGGCATTTTTAAATCCATAAAACAAAGCGTTTATGCAAGAAGAAGAAAAGAACAACGGCATGGAAGGCATGTCTGTCGAGGAAATGTTCCTCGGCGTTCAGGAATCTTATCAGGAGGCACAGTTGCGTGCCCAGGAGGAGAACAGGGCGTTCGCCCGTACGGAGTTCTTCCGCATGGACAAGTTCGGGACTTACCGTCTCCGTATCCTGCCCATCGCTCCCAATCCGGACGGCTCGCCGACACGTCCGGGCTATGAGTATCCCGTCCACCAGCTGCTTCTGGAGCTGGAGAAACCCGCTACGGGGAACAAGCCCCAGAAGATGTATGTCACTGTCACCCGCGCTACCGATGCCGGATATAGCGTTGATCCCATCGAGACTTACCGCCGCATGGCCGTCGAAGCCGCAAAAGAGGACGGGGACGACAAACTGGCGGAAAAGATTGCCGGGGGCTCGTTCGGAGGCGGTCTGAAATACAGTTACGGCCACTGTCTCTATGTATTCGACCTGGGTGAACGAGCCAAAGGCGTGCAGATGATGACCCTTTCCCATGCCCAGTTCAAGGATCTGGATGAGAGGAAGTTCAAGCTGTGGAGCAAGAAACTGGCCAAGAATCCGTCTTACCCGTGCCCGATTTCCTCGGTGTATGACGCCTATCCGGTGGAGATTGAAAAGCGCAAGAACGGAGCCAAGACCGAGTATGTCATTTCCATTGACAACGAATCGGAACCGGTACCGTTGACCAAGGAGGAGCTGACCGCCCTGATGGGTGCGCCGCGTATCCCGGAAATCATCTACCGCTACACCCGTTATCATCTGGGAGCCACCGTCGAGTTCCTCAAACAGTGCGACGGTATCTACGGCATGTCGCTCATGGAGACGGATGAAATGAAGACGGTCATCGACACGCTGGACGGTGAACTGCCCAAGGAGGATATATCCGCGTTCTCGTTCGACCGCCGTACGAAAGATAACAGAGAAAACGGGCGTGAAGGCGGAGGCATCTCGCTGGACGACCTTTTCGAACGTTATGACGAGCTTCAGCGGCAGGAACTCGGTGAGAAGACCGAGGAAGGCCAGGAGCTGCGTGCGATGATCCGCGGCTACATCGAGCAGGAAGGGCTCTCCGTGCGTGTCACACGCTCCACGAGCAACCGGGAACTACTCGACCTGATCGAAAGCGAGATGGAGGGTCCGAAGCCCAGTGACGAACCGGAGGATGTCCCCGGGGAGGAAGAAGAGCAGCCGGAGGAAACGGAAGAGCGTGCCGGGCGTCCCCGCCACCGCAGATAAGCCTTTCACAAGTTCTTGAATTCTAATCCGACGGGAGGCATCCGGGCCTCCCGTCCTAATCACAATCACTTAGTATGAAAGAGAACAAACCCTGCCTTTTGTTATTGAATGACATCCACATCTCGAAAGACAACATCCCTGCATTCCAGGCCAACTGGCAGGAGGCCATGGGAATTTGCAGGGAACGGGATATCCGGGAAGTGGTTGTCGGAGGAGACCTGTTCTTTTCCCGTGCCGCCCAGACACTCGATGTCCTGCTGGCCGTCAGGGATATGCTTGTATCCGCCGCGGACCATGACATTCATGTCACGCTGGCGGAAGGGAACCACGACAAGGTGAACCAGGAATCCCTGCGCGGATATTGTCATGTCTTCGACCGGCATCCGAATGTGACTGTCGTGGATGAGTACCTGACCCTGTGCCGCCCGGAATGGAAGTTCGCGCTCCATGTAATGAGCTATTTTCCGGAAG
The DNA here is from genome assembly GCF_000296465.1 of Barnesiella intestinihominis YIT 11860. Lineage (NCBI taxonomy): Bacteria > Pseudomonadati > Bacteroidota > Bacteroidia > Bacteroidales > Barnesiellaceae > Barnesiella > Barnesiella intestinihominis. The sequence goes on along the minus strand of NZ_JH815203.1, from coordinate 215,850 downwards.
ACGGCTCTTTTGCCGAAAGGCTCGGACGATTGGCTGCGGAAGCGCTTTCCGGAGAACCGGAGCACTTCCTCTACATCCATGAGGGTATCAACGGGGCATTGGCACAGCCTTCGGAAAAGGAACTGCCTGCCAGGATATTCTCTCCTTTCGACAAGGTCTTTGTCGGCCATTACCACAACCGTACCGTCATTCCGGGGACGGGAATCGAATATATCGGTTCCTCGCGCCAGCATAACTTCGGGGAGGACGAGGAGAAAGGATACACGGTGCTGTATACGGACGGCACGTACGAGTTTGTCAAGAACCGCGTGAACATGCGGTACCGTGTCATGGATATGCCGGCGGAACGTGCCGGGTTGCACCTGATGGACGAGCTGCGTGAAATGGAGGCCGATGGTCGCTACAAGGTCAAGGTGCGTGTCCATGCACCTGCCGCCGCGATGAAATCGGTGGACAAAGCCGCCTTGCTGGAAGCCGGAGCGGCGAAGGTAGAACTGGTTGCCGATGACGAGCAGCTGCCGGAGGCGGTATCCTCTTCGCTCTTCGAGAAATTCGACAGCCGCCGCATCCGGGAAACCTACGAGGACTTCTGCCGGGAGAAACAGATCGAGGATGTGTCGATGGGATTGGAGTATTTATCTAGAATAGAAAACAGATCATGTGGAAATTAAAGACGATAGAAGCCGAAAATCTCTGCGCCTTCCGTTCGCTGTCCTACATGCTGCGGCAAGGCGTGACGACATTGATTTTCGGCGATAACCGGGACAATGAGTCCCAGCAGTCGAACGGGGCCGGCAAGTCTGCCCTGTTGGAATGCATTGCCGTGGGTATCACGGGCAGCCCGCTTAGAAAGATACGCTCGGAGGAGATTATCAACGATGCAGCGGAAGAATGCCGTATCGCTTTGCGTTTCATCAACGATTCCGCCGCCGAGGAACTGCTCGTCAACCGCCGTATCCCGCGCAAGGGGGCTTCCTCTGTCAGCTGTACGCTTTACCGTGGCGGCAAGCAGGTGGTAACCGATGAAGCGGTACAGCCTTCGGTGGATGCCTATAACCGGTATATTCTTGACAAACTGGGTATCACACGCGACGAGCTGCTCAACAATTTCATCCTTTCCAAATACCGGTATGAGGATTTCCTCTCGTCATCGGACAAGGAGAAGAAAGAGGTCATCAACCGCTTTTCCAACGGTATCCTGGTGGATGAAGCCATCGCCAAAGTGGAGGAAGACATCGTGCCGCTCTCTGAAAAGAAACGGCAGGTGGAACTGGAACTGGCCGGGTTGGACGGGCGTATCGGGATGTTACAGGAGCAGATACGCAAGGAGGAGGAAGCCGGAGCCGAGCGGGGGCGTACCCGTGTGGAACGTATCATGGGACTGGAAACGGCCATAGCGGCCAAGAGGGAGCAGATCCGTACCGGGCACGAGAACGTGGACAGGCTTGAGGAACAGCTTGCCGGAGTGCAGCGGGCGGACGAGGCTTTGCAGGAACTGGAAGCCGGAGATACCGCATTGGAAGCATGTCTGGAAAAGATAGCGGAAATGATGTCCCTCTTTCCCGATGCCCGGCAGACGGACTGGGACAAGGTCATTGCCGAAAAGAAAGGACGGTTACAGACCGCCACAGAGCGGCTGAAGGATTGCGATGCCGTCTTGAAGCAGGCGGAACAGGAACTGAAAAACAGGACTGACGGCTGGGAACAGTTCAAGAAGGAGTATGCCGCATTCTGTGAGGCATACAGGGATCAGTCCGATACGACTGCGGAGAGACTGCGGGAAATCGACATCCGTCTGCGCGACCTGTCCGGCAGCATCGAGGAACTGCGTCATAAACGGCGTATCGTTTCTGCCGGTATTGACGGCCTCTCGAACAAACTGGCCGGCTCCATCACCTGTCCTTTCTGCGGGCATGAGTTTCTGGTGGCAGAACCACAGTTCGACATCGAGGCCGGCATGAAGGAACTGAAGCTCCGTCAACGGCAGCTCACGGAAATCAACGGCCGTATCGATGAGAAGCAGGAGGAGACGGATGCCGTGGAGTTGCAGCAGAACCGGCTGAACCATGAGCGCCGGATATTGGAAGGCAGACGCACCGGATGGGAGGAGCAGCTGGCCGGGCACGAACGGGCCATCAGGAATGCCACCCGCCACGTGGAAGAGGTGGAAAGCGGGCATAAACGCATCGCTTCCGAAATTACCGCCCTGCAAAGTGAAATCGAAGGTGTCCGCCGCAAGGTATTCGACGAGGTGTTCGGATTCATAGACGAGCGCAATGCCGCACTGAACCGCGGCATACGGGTAGGCAAGGAAGATATACAGGCTGCGGCCTGCGCCATCGACACTTTGCAGGCCACGATCCGGGAGCTGGATGAGGCGGCTTCACCCGACCTCATACAATCGCTCAAGGACACTCTCCGTGAAACGCGCGGGAAGTCCAACGAGGCGGCAGGGCGCAAGACGGCCGTCGATGCCCGGGTCCGTGCCCTGGAGATACAGCGGGAACGGTTCGTGCAGTTCAAGACCTATCTGGCCAACACGAAAATCGAGGCGCTCAGCCGTATCACCAACGAGTTCCTGCAAGACATCGGCAGCGACATCCGTATCCGCTTCGACGGGTATACCGTCCTCAAGAGTGGTAAGGTAAGGGAGAAAATCTCCATCTCACTGCTGCGCGACGGCATGGACTGCGGCTCGTTCGGCAAGTTTTCGGCAGGCGAAGCCGCCCGTGTGAATTTGGCGACCATCCTTGCCATGCAGAAACTCGTGAACAGCAACTGCGACGGGGACAAGGGACTGGATCTGCTCGTGCTGGACGAGATACTCGAGGCGGTCGATGAAGCGGGGCTGGCCTCCATGTTCGAGGCGCTGAACTCGCTCGGCGGTACCGTGCTGGTAGTCTCGCACGGGAATGTGGCTGAAGGCTATCCGCATAAACTGGTAATCGTGAAAGAGAATGGCGAATCGAGACTCGGAGAATAGCGTACTGACCCGGGAGCAGGTACTGGCGCTGGACATCGCCACGCATACCGGATACTTCTCCCTGCATGAGGCCGGGACATGGAACTTCACCGAAAGCAAACGGCGCAACGGCAACAAGATGCACGGCGCTTTCAGGACTACGCTGCTCTCGCTGCTCCGTCGTTACGGCATCCGCCGCGTCGTGGCCGAGGATGTGAGCGTGAACCGCCATTTCTACGACATGCGGCGGCTCTCGGAACTCAGGGGTATCCTGCTCGAAGTGTGCGATGAACTGGATATCCCGGAACCGGAGTTCGTCAACCCGGCTGTCCTCAAGAAATGGGCGACGGGAGACGGACACGCCACCAAGACGCAGATGGTCGCGGCCTGCAAGGACAGATACGGTATTGTCCCGGTGGATGACAATGCGGCGGATGCCTGCCACCTCTTCTACTATTACATCCGCAGGCACAGGCTGTGACAAGCCGACAACGGTTTGGATTTTTTCCGGGCGGCGGTAATGCTGCCGCCCGTTTTTTCAATTGACGCTCACGGTAGCTGACAGATTAGGACATGAGATTCATTATCAACCTTTTCAGTCAGTGGAAACGTGGAAAAGAAAGATGTGTTTATTGCGGTTCTCCAGCCTGAAGACGAATCCGCGAGACAGAGGGCGGAACTTCTCAGAAAATATGTGATGCCGCACAAGAATCTGATATACAGCATTTGTATCAAATATACCTATAACCAGGAGGACATCGAGGACAACTACCTCGAGGCGTTGGCCAACTTCTTCAAGTATATGGACAGTTATGACCCGGCCCGTCCGGTAAAGACCTGGATCTATGCCGTGACCAAACGGCTTGTGGCGGACCTGAACAACCGCAACAGGAACCGCATGCCCCCGGACGACAATATCGACATTTCGGAAATATCCTCTTCGCTGTCGGATGAGGACGAACCGTCGGGAAACAGCATGGGGATGGACAACTACCGCGAGTTCTATAACGATGACATCCTCTGGGCACTGGACCGGCTCAAACCGATTTACCGGGAAGCCCTGCTCTTGCAGCAGGCTGGTTACAAACTCGGGGAAATCATGGAAATCACCTATAACAACGGTACTTTGCAGACCAGGAACGTAGAAACGGTAAAAAGCCGCATCTTCCTAGCCAAGACGCAGCTGCGCAAACTATTGACACGCGATGGAGAGAAAAGAATGGATTGACGGATGCCGGAGGCTCTTTACACGGCTGGTCCGCACCACGGTGTGGGCGGATTTTGTGTTCCCTACCGGCGGCAAGTCGGACAGGCAGCTCGGGATGTGTTTCGACGGCTTGTGCCGGGAGGTCGTCTCCGTCAGTGCGGAACGCCTGTCCGACTTCTGTATCTGCCAGGCATATGCCATTTCCGGATATGATACCGCGTATCGCAGGAAATGGAACGTCTCCCATTCATTCGGAAAGAAAGCCATCGGCCGCTATCTCCGCTCGGGAAAGGAACGCCGCTACCGGGAGGACCGGTGGCTGAAGAGTTTCGGGCTGTCACGGCATGATTTGGCGCGGGCAGTGGAAGACCGCCGCAGCCATCCGTTCGGGCGTTTTATTTATCCGGAATACGAGGAGACGACCAAGCGGCGACTGCTCTCCACCGAAGCGGGATATCTCGTCTGTGCGCTCTCCACGCTGATGTGGACGCCTTTCTCCCCGTCATGCTCAAAATGTGCGAAAGCGGAGCCATGCCGCAGAAGGACACAGGCGCGCTATCCGGAACTGTACCGTATCCGCTGTGAGGCGTGGCGGAAAAAGGAGGCGAAGCCATGAGTGCCGTCAATCCGCTCAGTGCCGAGTTCCTGTATGAACTCTATGCCACGGCGCTCAGACAGGAACCGTTGTGTGCTGTCCTAGCCCGGCATATGCGTAAGGAATACCTGCCGGACCGTTCGTTCCAGCGGGTACAGGAGGCGATAGCCGTACACTTCAAGACATACAAGGCACCGCCGTCGTATGCCGTGCTGGCACAGACCTTCCATGAGGATTACGACGCCATCGAGCTGATAGACACTTTCCGGGAGTATGACGAGGGACAGAGTGCCGAGGTGATGACCGACATGCTGGAGTCCTACATCAAGGGGGTCCGGTTGCAGTCGGTCTATGCGGAGGTCGGGAAACTGTATAACGAGAACAAACAGGACAAGGCGGAGAAGACTCTTCGGGAATATGCCGAGTGGCTGGCAGGGTTCACGCTGAAGAGTTCCTCGTTCGTCGATGTGGCCGCGACTTTCAAGGAGCGTTTCGAGAGGAACCGCCGGCGCGAGGAGGAAGAGGAACGCTCGGCCGCCCCTCGTGTGTCCCGCTTCTACATCCCGTATCTGGATGCGCTCAATGCCGGACGTAACCTGCGAGGTCAGCTGACCTGTTTCCTGGCCAGCACAGGCGTGGGAAAGTCGCACATCGCCAAATGGATCGGTGTCAGGGCGGACATCGATGACGGGCTGCATGTGCTGCATTTCCAGCTGGAAGGTTCGGAAGAAGAGGCGTTGAACGCCTATTCCGGCGGACTGATTTCCAGGAACGCCTACTATTACGAGCGGGGAAAGATTTCGGATACGGAGATGAGACATCTGGAAAAACTGGTCGCCTCGTATGCCGGAAGCATCACGGTGCGCAGTTACCCGCGTTTCAATGCCCAGGTCTCGACACTCGACATCAAGAACGGCATTTCGGAATACAGGAAGCTCAAAGGATATAATCCGGACATCGTGATTGTGGATTCGATGGACTTGCTGACGGATGCCAACCGCCGTTCATGGGGAGCCGACCATGAACGGGCGAAGCGTATCGCGGTGGCTAATGACCTGAAGGACCTGGCGGCGGACGAAAAGGTATGGATGGTGGTGACTTACCAGTCTACCATCGAAGACCGGGAGTGGCTGAATGACGAGCGGAACGTGCTGACCGAGTACAACTGTTCGGAGGCCAAAGGTCTGGCCCGCCCGTGCACGCACCTTGTTTCGCTCAACCAGTCATCGGCTGAAAGAAAGGAGAACGTTATGCGCCTGCACGTGGCCAAAAGCCGGTTCTTCAAGAAAGGAGACACTATCAGGATTGCCACCGACTACGACAATGAGGTGTTCTATGACGGGCAGAGGACACTGAATCTGAACAGGGAATAAAAAGCCATCGATCCGGATGCGGCGTGTCGGTGGCTTTTTGACTTGTAACGACTGGAATGTTGAGAATATATGGCAGCTTACATGCGTAAAACCAATTCCGGACAGATACGATTTTTATTGTATGCCCTTTGTATTCCGCCATATCGTCCGTTCCCCATGTTATCAACAGCAGGTTTTCACATTTCAATTCCTCTGCCGCCTCCAAGACTTTCAGTTTCCGCTCACGGGTCTTGGCGTTCGAGATATCATACGACCTTTGTTCGAGGAAAGTTCGAATGACCTCGCAAATACAAATCCGTTATTTGTAGTAATTGGAAAACGATACTTTTCATTCAGTATGTTTATTGTACTGCACAAAAAATACGCTTTTTTTATGTAGAGAGTGATCATTTTAGAAAAGTACATCTCTACACCTGATAATCAGCCAATGCTGATTATCAATCTCCTTATTTATATATTGTTTTATCGATTAGACAAAAGCAGTCATTTTTTGTCCAGCCGGGAAGACAATTTCTCTTTTCCTTTGGGTGGAAAGACCTTCCATGATTCTGCCGGTCTATTTTTATTGGGCTAATCCGGATTCTTTTTCCAAACATTTCAAACCAACCTGTAGCGGTCACGACTATACCTTAATATGGAACTGTCGGTACAGGAATATCAATATCTGGTTTCGGAGATAACCCGCGAGACGGGTGCCAAACGGGACGGGAGCGGTAAGAACCTTATCGTTCCGCGCTGCCCGTTCTGCGGAAAGTCGGGCGGTAAGTTCGGTATCTACATCGGCAAGGCGACTGCCCACCGCCGGCCTTTCATGGCCCACTGCTTCTCCTGCGGGGCATCCACCCGTACATTGGAGCAACTTCTGGCGGCTATCGGTCGCATGGACCTGATGGTTTTGCAGACAGCTGACATTGCCGCACCGTTGAACCTGCACCTGCTGGAGAAGGACGAGGCGGAAGAAATAGACGACGAACTGGTGCCGGTCGAATTGCCGGACTTTTACAAGCGCACTTTCCGGCATCCGTATTTGCAGCGGCGCGGCTTCTGTTTCGACGATTACGAGTATTTCCCGGTCGGGATAACCGGCAGGCTCAATCCGCGCTACGCGGACTATGTCGTCTTTCCGGTCATCGATGACTGTACGGTTGTCGGCTATGTCTCCCGCCATACCTGGCCGAAAGAGGATATAGACGCCCACAACCGCAAGACCAGACATAGCGGCGGGTACAAGATCCTGCGTTACCGGAACTCCACGGAAAACGACTTTTCCAGACTCCTTTATAACTACGATGCCGTCCGTATGGATGAAACCGATACGGTCATCCTCGCGGAAGGTATTTTCGATGTCATCGCCCTGACCCGCAGACTCGAACTCTATGACAATTCCCATGTCGCAGCCGTGGCCACTTTCGGAAAGAAAATATCCGATGTACAGATCTACAAGCTGCAATCGAAAGGCGTCAGAACCGTAGTCATCGGTTACGATGGTGATGCCGTCGAGTCGGTAAAGCGGACGGCTGAACGGCTGAAACCCTATTTCGAGGTTTTCATCGCGGACATTGCTGATGCCGCCAAAGACTGGGACGAACTCACGGAAGCGGAAATCTACGGGATTTTCGCCTGCCGCCTGCTGTCCGTCCTTGAATACAAACTCAAAAAAGTACAGGAAAGATGATACAGGAACTTTTCTCATGGCTCGATGCACAACGGATAACCTATATCCCGGTCGATACGGAAGTGGTGGATATTCCCGGCTTCGGGCGGCTTTTCACGGCCGACCTGTCGGGAGTGGAATCCATCTTCCGCGGCGACGGGGACAAGCTCGTGTTCAACCTGATGGAAAGTCCGGATGTGCTGATGGAAGAAGGAATCTTCCATGTGGCCTTCCCGTTCGGCAGGAACTGGTACTACTATGACCTGCGGGAAGAATTCCGTTTCAACCTGCTGAAATATATCGGCCGGCCCAAGCCTCCGGTACATGATGTACCTTTCGTGAACCTCGGCATCCATACCTCCTACGAGCTGCTGAACGCCTGCTGCTCGCCGGAAGATTTGTGCCGCAAGGCGAAATGGCTCGGGCATACGGCTGTCGGCATCTGCGACCGCAATACAATGGCCGCCACGCTGAACCTTCAGAAGGAGTGCGCCAATACCGGGCTGAAACATATATTCGGCTACTCGCTGACAATGATGCACGAAGAAGAACGTGTCGGGCTGAAGATTTATGCCTTGGATAACGAGGGGCTGCATAATCTGCTGCGCATCCAACGGGCCGTCATGGTCGATTCGGAAGACAACACCCTCCGCTATGAACAGCTGCTGATGTATGCCGCAGGTTGTGTGGTGGTTTTCGCCATCCGTTCCGTCTACTGGATGGCCGGACACCCCAAACAGGTGAAGCGTATCCGGAAAGGTGCCGAAGCGGTCTATTACCAGGTCGACGCCAACGAATACAAGGCGGACCGCATCGACAGGGAGCAACTAGAAGCCCTGAAATATTATTTCGGCAACTGTTATGATGCCGACACGGATTCATTTACAGTAGAACCAGTCCTGATTCCGGACTGCTACTACATGGACAAGGACGATGCAGGGTACAGAATCGTGGTGAACAAGATTGCCACGGGAGCCGCCCATGAACAGAGCGATGACCAGTATTTCAAGACAGCGGATGAATTGTATGACACGCTCCGTCCTCTGTTCTCCGGGCAATGGGACTTCGATTCCCTGTTTAGGCGCATGTGCCGTCCCACGGTGGAGATTGCCGGACGTGCGGACGCCTCATTCGAGACCGGGCGAATGTTCATGCCGGAATACCGTATGCGACCGGAAGAGCGGGAACGGTATGGTGACCGCCGTACGATGTTCCTCCGACTGCTTGACGACGGGCTGGACCGGAAAGTGCCGGAACCGGAGCGGGAACGCTATCGGGAACGGCTGGACGAGGAAGTCTATATCATTGAATCGACCGACAATGTGGACTATTTCCTGGTGCAGTGGGATATGGTGCGGGAGGCGCACCGGAGAGGCATCGCAACTGGTATAGGTCGCGGTTCCGCCGGGGGCTCGCTGGTTTCCTACTTGCTTGGCATAACCTCCATCGACCCGCTGAAATACGACCTTATCTTCTCGCGCTTCCTCGTGCCGGAACGCTGCGGGCTCAGCTGGAAAGACGAACTGACGGTGCTTGCCCCGGACATCACACTCGGCAAGGGCGAACGCTATGTGGAGATGGAATCTGAAGGCAAGACTTACCGTCTGTGCACGGATGCCCGGATGCGGGTAATCCGTAACGGAGAAGAGCGGACGATATACGCAGATGAATTGATGTGTGGCGACGAAATCCTTTTTGACCGCCGAGATTGCTTGTGGAACCTAAAGGAACTCGAAACCCATGAATCCGACCTACGAACACCACCGTCCCTATGACGGTTGCGACCTTTACCGGGGCGATGCACTCGATGTGCTGCCCCTGCTGGCTGAAGAAGGCATCACTGCCGACATGGTATTGTCAGACCCTCCATACGGTACGACACATTGTCGATGGGACGCCGTGATAGACATCCCCGGGATGTGGAATGCTGTACAGGGCATATCCAGACCTGACACTCCCGTACTGCTGTTCTGCCAGCATCCTTTTACGAGCCTGCTGGGCAGCTCCAATCTCCGCAGGCTGCGGTATGCCTGGGTATGGGAGAAGACGCAGGCGACAGGCTTCCTAAACGCCAGGCGTATGCCGATGAAGGCGCACGAGGACATTCTGGTCTTTTACGACAGGTTGCCGAAGTATCATCCGATCAAGACGGACGGGCACAAGCGCAAGGTCGTGATGGCCGAACATCAGCGGAAATGCGATGCCGACGAGATATACCGGAAGCACGATAATTTCCGGGATTACATATCCACGGAACGCTATCCGCGCAGTGTGCTAAAATTCAAGACGGACAAGCAGCTCTCCTGCCTGCACGCGACACAGAAACCTGTCGCCCTGCTGGAATACCTGATACGCACCTACACCGACGAAGGAGACATCGTCCTCGACTTTGCGATGGGCAGCGGCAGTACAGCCGTGGCCTGCCGGAATACGGGACGCCGGTTCATCGGCGTGGAGATAGACCTGGGAATTTTTCAGACAGCACTAAACCGTATAACCCATGGCTGACACCCGGGAAATCTGGGTGGATATCAAGAACTATGAAGGAAAGTACAAGATCAGCAACCTCGGGCGTGTCAAGAGTCTGGAACGGCAAGTTTCGCATGACGGTATCACCTGGACACAACCCGAACGTATCATGTGTCATTGGTGTGGGACGACTTCGCTCTATGACTGTGTCCGACTCTACAAGGGCGGTGTCGGAAAGAAGTTCTCCGTGCACCGTCTGGTGGCACAGCACTTCCTGCCCGACTGGAATCCGGGACTGGAGGTGAACCATATCGACGGGAACCGCGACAACAACCGTGCGGATAACCTGGAAATGTGTACGCACCAGCGGAATATGGAACATGCCATAGCGGGTGGCCTCAAACGGGATTACGGCGAGAAAAGCGTGAACGCCAAACTGACCAACGGGCAGGCGGAAGAGATACGGGTGAGGTATTCCTCCGGCCAGGCTTCCCAGAACAGCCTGGCAAAACAGTACGGTGTCAGCCGCCAGACGGTAAGCGCGATAATACGATACAAGAAATATATCAGATGAAAGTAACACATATAAGAATCAGGAAAGCAGACGGACCGCTGACGGTCATGGATGCCTTTGTGGACAAAGGACTGACAGAAGGCGGCCACGCTTCGCTGCCGGACATAGATGTCGACTATGCCTCCGACCGGCGGCAGGAGATCAAGGATTACCTGGAAGAACGGTACAACGCGGACGGCCGCCAGCGTGTCTTTTCCGCCGGCACCTTTACCACGATGAAACTGAAAGCCGCCTTGAAGGACGTGGCACGCGTACACCGCGTGCCTCACTCCATCGTGAACTATATTACCGCCATGATAGATGACGGCACGGACTGGACAGGACTGTTCAGACAGGCTGCCTTCAACAGAAAACTTCGGGACTTTATCCAGACCTATCCGCTGGTCATCGAGGACGTGCAAGGATTGCTCGGACAGCCCAAAGCGGCCTCCATACACGCCTCGGCCATCGTTGTCACACCGGACACGCGGGACGGCAGGCCCGCCGAATGCTTCGATTTCCTGCCGGTCCGTAAGATGGACGGGGCACTGGTATCGGAGTTCGACGGCTATTCGGTCGATGAGATCGGATTGTTGAAGGAGGATGTGCTGGCGACAAAGGAACTTGCCAAACTGAGTGCCGTCATCGCGTTGGTCAACCGGAATTTCGGGCAGGAACTTACTATCGGGCGTATTACGCAGGATATGCTGGAAGACGGGAAGACCTACCGACTGCTCTCGGACGGCAACACGCAGAATGTGTTCCAGTTCTCTTCGCCGGGCATTACCCGGTTTATCCAGGATGTACAGCCGGAGTGTATCGAGGACCTGATCGCCATCAATGCCCTGTACCGTCCCGCCACACTCGACATCGGTGCCACCGATGATTATGTCCGTTTCAGGCGTGGCGAAGTGGCCCCGGTCTATAACTACGGCTGTTATGAAGCAACGAAGAACACTTTCGGAATCATGGTCTACCAGGAGCAGTTCATGTCCGTTGCTCATACGCTCGGGGGATTCGACCTCGGGAAGACCGACTATCTGCGCAAGGCCATAGGAAAGAAGAAAGCCGACCTGATGGCCACGCTGAAGGCGGATTTCATTGCCGGAGCCGTCGGGAACGGATGCCCGGACTATGAGGCGGAGGAAATCTGGCACAAGATAGAGGTAGCCGGGAAATATTCGTTCAACCGTTCCCATGCCGCGGCATACGCCCTTACAGCCTATTGCGGGGCATGGCTCAAGGCCAATTACCCCTCGGCATTCTACACGGTGGCATTGCAATGGGCGGACGACAAGGAGATTCCTTCGTTGATGGCGGAGATGGAACGCTGCTCGTCGGCCAAGATCGTGCCGCCGGACATCAACCGCTCCGGGACGGAGTTCTTCACCGACTATGCCACCGATGAAATCTTCTGGTCGCTTACCCGTATCAAACAGGTCGGTGTCAAGACAGTGGAATACATCGTCACGGAACGCGACCGGGGCGGGGCATATACCGGTATCGAGAACTTCATCCACCGCATATTCCGTTACAAACTCAAGAAATACAGTTACTGGGACGACCCCGACAACGCGGAAGAGGCCGTGAAAGTCCCCGTGAACGCCCGGCATGTCAAGCACATGATCCTTGCCGGATGCTTCGACCGTATCGAAAAAGTCGGGGCGGTTACCGAACGCTGCGCGCTGCTCGAACGCGCAGCACGGGAACTGGGATTCTCCCTTTCTGAAAAAGACTTCCCGCAGGACATGCGCGGGCGGCATTTCTTCTGGTCGCAGCAGCAGATTGCCGTGTCGGGCATAGGCAGCATCGATTATCGCCGCATCTTCAACAATTCGGAAGCCCGCAGGCAGGTCAAGGGAAAAGCCTCTTACCTGACCCTGGACGAGGTGGCACGGGACGAGAACGACGGCAGGCGTGCGACTATCTGCGCCACGGTGGTGGATGTAACCGAACATACCTACAAGGACAGGGAGACGGGAAGCCGGAAGCGTTTCGCCAAGCTGACACTCTCCCAGAACAACCGTCTGGCGGAATGTGTATGCTGGAACGACTATTACATGGAACACCACACCGAGATCCAGTCGCTCAAAGACCGGGTGGTCATCCTCACTGCCGTCATCCGTTACAGCGACTACAACGGATGCAATACATTACAGACCTATAGGAACTCATTGTTATTCATTCAATCCTGAAAAGATATGGCACCCAAGACAGAACAGAAGATATATGTAGGCATCGGGCTGGACTTCGAGACCGGAGGGCTGGACTGCCGTGAATGCGCCTGTACACAGATCGCCCTGCAAGCCGTCCGTTTCGACACATGGCAGGTATTCGACCGCTATCAGGCGTATATCGCCCCCTACGGGAAACAGGACGCGGGGCTTCCCCGACGCAAGGTGTTGCGTACCCGCCATGAACAGGCGAAAGAACCGGAATATGTCCCGATGAAGTACGAACAGACGGCATTGGACTATTCCGCCATTACCATGGAGATGCTGCGCACACAGGGTGTGGACATGAAGAAAGTCGCCGGAGAAGTCATCGCCTTCGCCAAACGCAGCACCCTCTCGAAGGGCTATCAGTGCAAGCCCGTGCTGGTCGGACAGAACATCGCTTTCGATATCGGATTCCTGCAACAGCTGATGAACTATGCCGGACTGGCCGCCGAGTTTGAAAAGACCTTTTCCGGTACCAAGGACTATTACGGCAACTTCCAGCCGCACTACATCGACACGCTTGTCATGGGACGGTTGGCTTTTGCCGCTGATCCGGAGGTTACTTCGTATAAACTGGAACTGGTAGCCTCAAAATTGGGGGTGGAACTGGACGATGCCCACGATGCGGCTGCGGATGTGACGGCCACGCTTGACATCCTGGGGGTCTATACCTCCCGTCTGCGCCAGACGGAAGGGGCGGCAATCGCTACGCAGAAGAAAGAGAAAACCCGTAAATATTTCAAGATATGAGTATGGACACGAATAAGGAAGCCCAAGGCATTGACCGGGAACAGATTCCCGAGACCATTACATTCCGTACGGCGGACCGGATGACCTACGGGGCGCTGGGCTATGACGGGAACGAACTGATGGCGTTCATATCGGGCTACGACCTGGAAATCAAGTTCAACCTGCGGCTCATCAACTCGCTAGCGGATGCGGAGGCGTGTGCCGATGCGTTGGCCCAGGTATTCTATGACACATTAATGGAGCAGTTGCTCAATGAAAAGGCGGATTTTGTAAAACCTCCGGGATACAAACCCGCTACTCTTTCAGAAAAGGAAGGAAGAACCGATGTCAGACAAGATAACGAACACGCAGGATAGGCCGGAAGAGAAACCGCTCACGGAGCAGGAGCTGCAATTCTGCAACCTCTATGTGAACGGCGGGCTGGAATATGCCGGACGGCCGAAAAAATGCTTTGTGGAGGTATTCGGTGAGGATACGGTGAAGAACCCGTATGCTTCGGCCAATTACCTGATGAACAAACCGCATGTGCTGGCACATATCAAGGCATTGCTCTTCTCGGAACGGTTCGAGATGGAGACGATGGCTGTAAAGCTGCAGGTGACCGAGACTCTCAAGGCAATCATGGACGAGACGGCCACTTCGGACTATACAGACCGTTTCGGTGTGCCGCTCTCTCCGGCACCGCTCAGGGCCGTGTCGGTCAATGCCGCCAAGGCGCTGATGGATATCTTCCCCATCAGGCACAAGGAGGAGAACCGCCTGCGTATCGAAGGCAGCGACGGCAATGTTATCTTCAATGTAATCGTACCCCAAAATCCTGTAAAAGATGGCGAAGCGGAAACGTAAAATCACTAAGGAAGAAATCGCCTGGTGGGTCTATCTGGCGATGATGATCGCGCTTGTCATCTATGGGTTCCGGGATAGTGCGGCAGCCGAGACTCTGCTGAGGGCTATCAGGGACGCATTCTCACTTTTAATGGAATAAGATATGGAACAACTCAAAGAATTTGTAATGAAGTACTTCAAGATCATTGTCGTGGTACTCTCGTTCTCGCTGACACTGTACATACAGCATGTCAACAACACCGCCCAAATTGCAGAACTGGAAACCAAATGTATCGGTTTGGAAGTGGAAATCAAGAACCAGTATGACCGTATCAACGCCATGAAGCTGGACAAGTCCGTGTTCGAGGCAACCATGATGCAGCTCAACACGGTACAGAATGACCTGCACGAAATCCGTGCCGATATCCGTGAACTTCTCAAATGTCAGGGAACGCACAAGTAAAAACATCGTGGAAAGACCAGTTATGAAAAAGAATGCATACGTTACCATCATCGCTTCGCCTGAACTCTCCGAAATGAGGTTGGACGAACTGGTCGGTCGCCGTGGACTGGTCGTTGAAGACCTCCCGCAGAACCGAAAAAAGAACCGGGGCGGCCTTGTATTGTTGGAAGAAATCTATATGGATGAATTTCTGTGGTTCATCCCCGAAGAATCAGTATCATATGAGTAGATTAAACAGAATACTTCTGGCAACGGTGTTGCTGCTCTGTAGCATCCTCTGGCTGCAGCACCGGCGGACAATACGCCTCACGGAAGAACGCGACCGATTCCGCATGAACAGCACCGCACTGCTTTCCGATGTGAAGCGGATGCAGATCGATTCAGCGACGATGGTCCTCGATGCCAAGGCATTGCGGCTGACTATAGATGAGTATAAAGAGTTCCGTGCCAAGGATGCCGAGACCATCGAAAGGCTAGGCGTGAAAATCAGGAACCTCGAAGTGGCTGCACGGCATGAAGTCGAAGTGAAAGCCCCGATAGATGCCGCCATCCGTGACACGCTCATTATCCGTGATACCGTTCCACTGCTGCGGCAGAAGGTGGAGATGGTTACACCGTATATCCAACTTACCGGGTTGATCGAGAACAAACGGCTCAAAGGCGACATCAAAGTTCCGGTAACCCTCAATCAGGCGGTTTGGGTAGAATACAAGGGATGGTGGTTCTGGAAGCGTGTAAAGGCTATCCATCAGTCCATTTCCAGTGACAACCCGTATGTGGAAATCAGGTATTCGGAATATATACGCATACAGTGAAAGAACATGTGTCTTTTATATGTGAAAAGTTCCTGTGACGCCGGTGCGCCAAGGGACTTTTTGCTTTTAGATGTGTTAAAGGCAGATGAATATTCATGCAATGGTTTCCCCGGGATTAGTTTTCAGGTGAAAAATTAAATAACAGATATATTCATGGCAACAATAAAAGTTAAATTCCGTGCCTCTTCCGTCGAGATGAAGGAAGGCTCGCTCTACTATCAAGTGATTCACAACCGTCTGGCAAGACAAGTACATACCGGCTACAAGCTTTTTCCCTCGGAATGGGATGCCGGCATTTCCGAGATCGTGATGGATTCCGGCACGGAAGGGGGGCGCAGGAATTACCTGCTCTCCGTGAAGACCGCCTTGGCAGATGACTTGTCCCGTTTCAGAAGCATCATCGCACGGCTCGAACGTTCCGACGTAATGTATACCGCCGACAAGGTGGTGGAACTGTTTTCCTCCCCGGCTGACTGCGGCGGGTTTGTCTCTTTTGCACGGCAGCTCATAAAGGAGTTGAAACAGATAGGGAAAAGGCGTACGGCTGAGACGTATACGACCGTGCTGAACAGTTTCCTGCGGTTTCGTGGCGAACGTGACCTTCTGTTCGGGGAGGTGGACTCCAACCTGATGGTGGAATACGAGACCTTTCTGAAAGGGTGCGACGTTTGCCCGAACTCCTCCTCTTTTTACATGCGTAACCTGCGTGCCATTTACAACCGTGCGGTGGAACGGGAACTGACCGTGCAGCGTTACCCGTTCAGGCATGTCTACACGGGCGTGGACAAAACGGTCAAACGCGCCGTTCCGCTGAAAGTGATCCGCCAGATACGGGATCTGGACCTGACACTCAGTCCCATGCTGGATTACGCGAAAGACCTGTTCCTTTTCTCTTTCTATACAAGGGGAATGTCATTTGTGGATATGGCTTACCTGAAAAAGAAAGATTTACAGAATGGAGTTCTGGCCTACCGTCGCCAGAAGACGGGACAACAGCTCTTTATCAGGTGGGAGAAGCCCATGCAGGAGATCATCGACAAGTACGACACGTCCGGGACTCCTTATCTGTTGCCGATCATACGGGACATGAAAGAGGATGCCCGAAAACAATACAAGAGCGAGGCGCATCGGGAAAATCAGAGTTTGAAGAAAATCGGTAAACTTTTGGGGTTGGCCATACCACTGACGAGCTATGTGGCCCGCCATAGCTGGGCAAGTATCGCCAAAAGCAAGAATATTCCTATCGCTACCATCAGCGAGGCGATGGGACACGATTCCGAGAACACCACCCGTATCTATCTCGCTTCACTCGACACTACGGTGGTGGACAAGGCGAACAGTTTGATTCTGAAATCACTGTAATAGAAAATCGCGTAAGTGCATCCGTTTATATGGCCATTAAACCGTTCTTTGACCAAGTTCGGTTTATGGCATACCTTATATCTTTAAAATTCATGTGCAAGAATTTTGTTTTCAGCCTTTTATATATCATTCAGATGGGTATGATCCGGCAGATTGATTTCTCCGGCGGTGTTTCCGTTTACGACCGGTTGCACCGGAAACGCGTCATCCCGTTATAACACGCCCCGGACAGAACGGCCCTTCCATTTCTACAGGTACCGGCAGGACAGACCCATGTTGTGCGATATCACCGGATAACGGACAAATCCCGCCCGCAAATTTTTTACACCGTTAAGCGATAGATACATACAAAAAATCGGATGATTTCTTTTGAAGAGAAGTTCTAAACAACTACAAAAATACGAAAATTATTGAGAATGACAATGAAAGCAGCCGGAATAATTGCCTTGTCGTGCAAAAAAAGTTGTGCGACAAGAAGAATATGTTGAGCCAATTAACGCTATTTTCAGTGTACGTCGCTGATATATAGATGATTGTATAAATAAATTTCTCTTCAAAAGAGAAATGCGACAGGTTGATCGGCAAAGACGAATAGTTGGAACAGACAACCGTTAAAAAGAGTCTTTGTCATGACTGGCTAAAAGAAAAAGGCAGGCAATATGGAAAGAAATAATAAGTGCAAATGACTCTTGAGCGACATGAAAAGTGTTGAGTGAAAAAACGTTTCTCTCTTTAAGAGAAATGACTACGCTTCGAAGATACGAAAAATCCCTCAAACGGCTATAAAATCAGCCATGTTTTTTTTCAGTTATTTGCATCTTATCTCTTTTCCACAACAAGCATTGAGCTTTTGCCTTTCCTCTTAAAATTATTAATAGTTGAATATCAGCTAATTACAAGCAGAACCAACCTTTTGTATTTCTCTTAAAGAGAGAAATATAAATCGTGTGCGGGGTATTTCCCTCTAAAAAATGAAAAAAAACACGGGACCACAGTCCCCATGATTGATAACAAAGTGCCGGCTTTGCCGGTTCAAATGAGATAACAAGAAGAAGGAAAATATGAAAAAACTGATCCTCGGTGTTTTCCTTGCCGTCTGCTGGTGTACAGGCACCGCCAACGCGCAGGATATAGCAGCAAAGACCAATCTGCTGTATTGGTCAACCACAACGCCCAACTTGAGTCTGGAATTTGGGTTGGGTCAACGCACAACCCTCGACCTCACGGGTGCCTACAACCCGTGGACGCTGAATAAGGACAAGAACAAGAAAATCAAGCACTGGCTGGTGATGCCGGAGTTCCGCTACTGGCTCTGTGAACGCTATAACGGCCACTTCTTCGGTCTGCACAGCGGCTACGCCTTCTACAACATCAGCGGCGTGAGAATCCCTTTCCAAAGCAAATCCACCAAGGACCACCGTTACCAGGGCTGGGCCACGGGCGTCGGGCTTTCATACGGCTACTCGTGGATTCTGGGCAAGCGTTGGAACCTCGAAGCCACGATCGGTCTGGGCTACATCTACACGAATTACGACAAGTACGAGTGCGCCACCTGCGGAAAGTTCAAGGGCAGTCAGAATAAACACTACTTTGGCCCGACCAAGGCGGGCATCTCTCTGATATACATAATCAAATAACAAGGAAACGACTATGAGACGCTTATATATCATACTATTGTTGATACTGGCAGGTAGCCCCGTGATGCTGCATGCCGAGAACGAAACCAGTTACCTGCCCTCGATCGGAATCCGTCAGGGAGGTGTCGTCAAGCGGGACCGCTCGGTCGAGCTGACGATGTCCGTGGATTTGAGCAAGGCCAAAATCCGCACGCAGCACACCGTGGCGCTGACGCCCGTGCTCGTGTCGGCGGACGGCAACCGGGAAATCGCCTTTCCCCCGATTGTCATCGACGGCAAGACCCGCCACAAGGTCTATTTGAGGGCGCAACGCCTCGAAAGCGTGGAACTCCCGCCTTTTCACAACGATTCATCACAGGTTATCATACGTCACGGCGGCAAGAACCAACAGTATGACTATGCGGCCTCCGTCCCCTACGAGCGATGGATGCTCGACGGACGGGTCGAGATCCGCGAGGAGGTACACGGCTGCACCAACTGCGGCGAGGGTAAGGCCGAGCAAGGTCTGTGGAGTGGCATACTGCCCACCTTTATCCCGGATTACCGTCTCGATTCCATAGCCCCGGAACCCGAACCGGTGAAGGTACGTGCCGAGACCCGTACCGCACGGTTGCAGTTCCGGCAGGACAGTTACAAGATACTGCCCGGGTTCAAGGATAACCGTGCCGAATTGGACACCGTTTCCAACTCCATCGAACTGGTAAAGAAGAATACCGATGTCAAGATTATCGGCATCTACATCACCGGTTACGCCTCTCCCGAGGGCAGCATGGCGCACAACATGACCCTTTCCGAGAACCGCGCCAAGGCACTGGCCGACTATATCCGTCGTCACGACGGCATATCGCCCGACATGCTCCACGTGGACTGGAAAGGTGAGGACTGGGAAGGCTTCATCCGTACGCTCGGCGACTTCCCGAACCTGCTCAAGCGCGACGAGGTATATGAGGTCATCGAACGCTATCCCGACGAACGGGACTTCTGCGAGTTACAGCTCCAGAAACTCGTACCGCCGACCATTTACCTCAGGCTGCTCACCGAGATATACCCCGCATTGCGCCGCAACGAGTACCGCATCGAGTATAACGTGCGCAACTTCAACCTCGAAGAGGCGCGCCGCATGGTCGATGAGCGTCCCGATCTCTTGAGCCTGTCGGAAATGTACAAGGTGGCCGGCTCCTACGGGAAAGGCACGCCCGAGTACGACAAGGTGATGGCCACCGCAGTACGCTATTTTCCGACATCGCCCGCCGCGCTCAACGAGAATGCCGTGAATGCCATCTCCCGTGAGGAGTACGCCAGGGCGGTGGAGCTGCTCGAAAAGTCGGAAGTCACCGCGAAATCTGCCGGGTTGCTGACTACGCTCGGCGTGGCATACGCCGAAGCGGGACTGTATGACAAGGCCGAAGACGCTTTCCGGCGTGCCGCGGAGGCCGGTTCCGAGACGGCCCGGCATAACCTCGAAGAGGTGCGGCAGGTCATCGACCAGTTGTAGACAAAATCCATAAGCGAGAAGTTATAAAAACCTTTTTACTAATTTTTAAATAACAAAAAGATGAAAGTCAAGAGTTTTTTATTGACAGCTTTAGCTGCTTCAATGACGTTTGTTGCATGTGACAACAAAGACGATGAAATGGGACAGTTGGACAACACCCCAAAGAGTGTAAGCATTGACCTGTCTAATGTGATTCCAGTAACCAGAGGCGCCGGTCAAGAGGTAGAAGACAACTCAAAGGTTTCTTTGACAGATTTACAGGTATTCTTTACAGACGGAACTACCCTGTATAAAGGAAAAACAATCGAAGGAACTGAGGCAACCCACTACTTCAGCAATAAAAGTAATTTTGACGACCGCGCAGATAAGGTATTCCATTTTTTACCTGCTGAGGTGAACAAGGTAATCGTTGTAGGTAACAACGGTAGTCAAATAAATGCATCTACTTATGTAGATTTGAAAAAAGACCTGATAATCGCCGAACAGCAAAATCCGACTGATCTAGACCTTTATAAAGAAGTCGAGTTGACTTCTGTGTCCGGTCAAGACGAGGCAGGACACCCGCTTTACAAAGCGAAGGTAGTGCTTGAACCGCGTGTATCCAGAATTGAAATCGGTAAATTTGAGTATACAGCTCCTACTCAAGGTCAGCGTAAGTACAAGAGTATTGAAGTTCAGCAGGTCATGTTGAACAACTATTTCGGGAAAGCAGACCGTCAGGGAGGAACAGCCAGTGACATACAGAACTCCGATATTAACCCCGGTTCTATATTCGGCCTTTTCGAGACAGCTGCTGATGCGTGGTATAACGATGAATTTACCTCAACAGAGAGTCCTGCAACCACCTTGCCTTTGGTTACATTGGATGAAAATACACAGTATAAGCATTCCTACGAGAAAGGCAATGTCCGTCCTGCATACCACTTCTTTCCTAAAGATAATAATATTGGAAATACTAACCATCCTCAAGTTCTTGTAAAATTGATTGGTACAACAAATGAAGGAACTAAGGTTCCTCTTTACTTGGCTACCAGTACATTCACTCCTGCTGTTACAGCAGATTTCGCCAAGATTTACGTCATGAACTTTGCATTTAGCGATGAGGATTTGGATAATCCTCAAAAATGTGTGGAGGTAACTGTTGACGTCATGAGCTGGGATGTAGTTCCTGTCACACCTGAATTTTAATTGATAACCCGATAGGCAGGGCGAAAGTTCCGCCCTGTCTATCCTTTAACACTTCAATCACATATATATGAAATTGACGAATATTGTTTTCTGCCTGACGTTGCTCGCCGGAGCCGCCACATCCTGCATCCGTGAGGATCTGGACGACTGCCTGAGCACGAACAAGTTGTTGCTCAGTTACAAGGGTGACGGCACCACGGAGATATTCCCCGACAAGATTTGCCGGGTGGAAATGTTCGTATTCGATGCAGAGAATCGATGCGTCAATTCGAGTATCTTACCAGAGGAACAAGTTAAGGGCCGCACGGCTACGCTTCCCCCGCTCGCTGACGGTGATTACCGGATTGTCTGCTTGGGGAACACCCACCACACGAAGGTCGATGGCATCGCTACGGGCGACTACGACCGGATGCTCTTTGCCGCCGGGGATTATTTCGACGAGAAACAGGTTGCCGGCAATGATTCGCTTTATTATGCCTCCACCTCCTATACCGTGCTGCCGTACAGCGCCCACAAGGGGGAGGACCAGACCAAAATCATAGAGTTCGCCAGCTCTCACTACGATCTGTTGGTGGAAGTGGCCGGAGTTCCCGTCACGGGAAACCGCGCAGGCTCGATGCCTGTGCTTGAGATATGCGGAGTCTCGCCCTGTACCGATTTCGAGAACCGGGCCTGCGGGGAAGCGACCGACTATTTGCTTGAAACCGAATACGAGGCCGGGAAAGCGTTGCTCACGGCCCGTACCAATATAATGCGTCACAAGGACCACGAGAACGTGAACGTCCGCCTGAGCGCCGCCCTTGATGGGGAGACGCTGGCCGAAGTCAACCTCGCCAAGTTCCTTGCCGACAATCCCGTTATCGACTGTTCCAAACACGAAGTGCTCATCCCGATACGCTTCGAGTTCAAGTCGGGAGAAATCACGGTAAGCGTACCCGAATGGTACATCGAACAAGTGAAACCTGAGTTTTAAGACCGAACCGAAAAGAATATGCTGAATACAAGAAAAATATTATATTGGGCGGTTACAGCGGTATGCTGTGGCTTGTTGCCTTTCGGGTGTGTCAAGGAAGATGCCGCCTCGCTCGGCGAACGGCACGACGTGGCGGTGCGCCTCAACGTGGGGACACGCGCCGTCAGCGAAACCGACGGCACACCGACCGGCGAAGAATCGGCCATTCACTCGCTTCGTGTCTATGCCTTTGTAAAAGGACAACTGGCGGGCCACGAGTTCCGGAGCGGAGACATGGAGACTCCGGCTACATTCTGGATGGATCTGACGATGACTTCCCTGACTACCGAAACGGTAGACTTCTACATCATCGCGAACGAGAAGGCCATGAGTACCCCAGGTGCCGAGAAAACCTTTACGGAAAATACTACGGAAGCGGAACTAAATGATTTCACGTTTACCACGCTGACACGAGATGTCCAAGCCTACGGACTTCCAATGTTCGGCAAGGAATCCAAAACAATCGACTTCTCGAAACTTTCTAACCGTCAGCCGATCGACCCCGGCCATTCGGGGCATACACCGCTGGAAGATGTCTTGACGTTCCAACTGAAGCGTCCCATAGGCAAGTTGGGCGTGTTCGCGGCCAAAGAAGCAGGTGAGGCAGGAGAGCTGTGTGTAACGGACCTGACCTTGCTGGAAGCCGGAACGCGTGCGTATAATTACCTGATGCCACAGACCGACGAAACGCTGAAACTGGCAGGCGCCACTGGTACCGGCGAGTTTTCACTCGTCCCCTCTTCAGCACCGGTAACGAAGACGCTGGCCACGAATATCACGCCCGAAGAGAGGCAGAACCCCGAAAACTACACGCCTGTACTGGGGGCTCCTTTTTATCCTTTCGAGAACCCTTGGGGCAGCGATTCGTGGAACACACCGGGTGATGAGCATGGAAACATCCTCAAAATCGGCTACACGTTCGACAGCGAGCCGCGCGAAGGTCTGGTCTATATGCCACGCATTGAAAGGAACAAGTATTATGCGGTATGCTGCCTGATGCACAACAGCGGCAAGATAACTGTCGCATACGATGTGGCCGACTGGGAGGACGGTGGAGATTATCAGTTGGAGTTCGATTACCCTTCCTATGAACTGCTGCAACCTTTCGGTGGAGGGACCGCCCCCTACGCGCAGCCGACGGTTTACTACAATGGCGGCGCATCATCGACAGCGGGAACCTACTCTTTTAGGTTCACCATCACAGGTCCTGTGAGACAGGAATGGCAGCCCACGCTGTTTGATGCCACAGCCGCAGACTATGAACTGACGGTATATCAAAACGTGGATGGTGTCAACACACTCGTGACACCGCCTTATGTGGCTTCCGATACAGCGTACGAAATCCGGGTAAGGGCACTGAAAGGCGAGAACGTGGACAAGCAGTTCTCGTTGGGCATCGCCTATACCCCGAAGTGGGATCCTTCGGGAAGCTCGCTCCTGCTGATCAACATGCAGAGCGGAGCCACGAACTGGACAGGAAGCGAGAGCACCGAGAAGATTGTAATCAAACAGGTTGACATACCTACAAACTAACAAGCGATGAGACGGATTATATACAATATGATGATTTGTTGTGCGGCGGCATGGCTTCTTGCCGCTTGCAGCAAAGATGACGATCTCCCCGGCGGGCAGACAGGAGGTAACGGCAACAGCATTATCCTCGACATCTCGTCGGGAGCGTTGCCGGTGAGTCGTGCTACCGTACCGGCCGAAGGGGCGGAGGTCGCAGTGAGCCATATCGACGTGCTGATTTTCAACGATACCGACGAGAAAACGAAGGTGTGGAGCGACCGGGTGAACGCGTCAGCCAATGAAACGGGACGGATTACACTGCCCGTAAAACGGTCGTCTTTTACGGAAAATGAGAGGTATTGGGTGTATCTGATCGCCAACAGCACCCACCCGGAAAAGGATTTTGAAAACCTCGCGAACCTGAACGCCTTGAAGGCGATGACGCAGGAGGACGAGAACATTCACCTGACAGGGAAAGACATTGAAGGTGTCCCGGGAACATTCCTCATGGACGGCATAGCCTATCCCGAAGGGAACGATGAACCGGCGGTTGCTGCTCCGGTCGTCCTCTACGACGGCTCGCAAGGGAATGACACGCGGCTGGCGGTCACGCTGCGCAGGGCAGCGGCAAAAGTCGTGGTGACCATCAACAAAGGCCAAGACGTGACTTTTGATTCCAAAGGCATAGGTTACTACCTGCGCAATATGCCCTATACCACATCGGTAGTGGCGGGTGCGGACGGTGCGGCAAAGCTGAGGAATACCGCCCAGACCTCCGGCGGCTATCTTGAGTGGACGGCGAACAAAATTACCGTAACGGCTTACATGTATGCCCATGCCTGGGACAATGGAAGTTCCATGGAGCAGGAAGTGCGCCTGGTGATGAACATCCCCCTGACTTACCAGAAGGATACCGACCCGCAACTGCGTCCCGATAACTACTACCAGATTCCTGTCTGTAACGGCAAGGCCCTGAACCGCAACACCTGCTACAGGGTAACGGCAACGGTCAATGCCCCCGGAGCGGAAAATCCCTCCACACCGGTGCAGTTGACGGATTTGAAATATACCGTGGAGAATTGGATAGACGAGACGGTAAATGTCGGAGGCGGGGACCGCCCGACTTTCCTTGTGCTCAACCGGTACGACCTGGAAATGCACAACAAGGAGGACGACCGCACCAGCCTGATCTTCACCTCCTCGTCGGAAGTGACGGCACAGATTACCCGGGTTTACTATATAGACAAGTTCGGAAGGGAACAGAACTTGGAGAAAAGATACCCCGATAATCCAAACGATAACGAATGGGGAGTGAGTACCGGATACAGATGGCGCAGCCATGGCAACATCCTCATTACTCCCGACAAGGGGCTCAACGGCAAGCTGGATGTACACAGCGACCTCCCCAGGAACAATACGATACGTTATATCGAAGTCCGGGTAACAAATGAGGACGGCAACGAACGTACCGTAACCATTGAGCAGTATCCGTTGGAATATATCACGAATATCCAGGGGTGGTACTCGTACCGCGATGATTTCAAGAATTCAGATCCTAACCCGACTACCTATGAATATGTAGGTGATAAAATTACCGGAATCGCCCTTGCCACCAGAAATATCTCCAGTTGGAACGGAGAATATAGATACCTAACGGGGACAGATGGTTTATTTGGAGGTCCTCCGGACGGATTCTTCGTTTCAAAAGTAGCAAAATTGAGGAATGATGGAAGCGGACAGTCTGATTTATATGAATACTATTACACATCAAACTCAAACAGACTTCGGGAATCCCGCTATAGCGAAATTAACGGCAGAATGTACACCATTGTATTGACAGGGACATCCAGTGAATATACTCTTGGCCGTCCACGTATGGTCCAGGATACATACCATCCGGAACTTATGGTTACGGATCCGGGACAGGACAATGCCCAATTGGTCTCGCCGTCATTCATGATAGGTTCCTGTGTAGGCGAATTCCAAGTTGGAGGAGGAAACCTGAAGCTGGACGGGAGTGACAACAGTGTCCGCGTTGCACGCGAGCACTGCGCGCATTATGTAGAAACGTATAAAGACCCGAAAACCGATAGGACGGTTACCTTGGATGACTGGCGCCTGCCCACAGAAGCCGAACTTAAAATCATTTTTAAATTCCAGGGCTCGAAAGACCAGGATGCAGACGCCATAGACTACCGCTTGAACGGACAGTACTATTACAGCGCAAGCGGAAGATTTTATAATGAGAAATACACCGTTAGCGGTACCGGAGTGGCCTGTGTACGCGATGCCTACGGTAAAAAGGAATAAACGTAGAAACCTGTCAAAAAGAAACGAAATATGATAAAGGAAATAATAGACAAGCTTGTCGCCCTGCTTGCGGTATCGGCCCTGCTCGCTTCGTGCAGCGAAAGCGAGTTGTGGCAGAATCCGCAGACCGAGGCACGCGACGGCTACATCATGCTGAATTTCAAGACGGAAATTCCTGCGATGCAGGAAGTCGTCACCCGTGCGGTAGACCCTGACGGTGGCGGAGTGCAAGATATGACACTTTTCTGCTTTGACAGTTACGGGCTTTTCATCTCTACCGTCAAGGCCGGTGTCACGGTGCAGAAGCCCGGCCCGGGGGAGATGGAGGGCACATTCAAGGCTGAGGTGCCCGAAAATACCCGGACCATCCATTTCCTGGCCAACCAGAATATGGATGAATTCAAGGAGGACAGTTTCCGCAACAAGTCGGAGTCCGAGGTCATGGCAGTGTTGGAGGGCTCGTCCGGACGCATGATCTATTGGGGCCGTTTCGCCTGCGATGCAGGAAACGACAGCAATATAGCCGAACAGATGGCCACCTCGGGCAATTCCGTCAAACTGATCCGCAACCACGCGAGAATCTCCGTCGACAACCCGGACAATAACGGGCATATCGTGATTACGGGCTTTGCGGTCTGCAACACCAACGCTTTCGGAACGGTGGCCCCGCACCACCCGAAGAAAGGCTTTGATTTCACGTGGCCTTCCAGCGACGACCCCTTCGTCACGCTTCCCGTGAACGATGCCAAGATGAGCGATATTACGGACGTGACATCCAGCATGAACCAGTATGTCTTCGAGTGCGAGAACAGTGCCGATGCCCCTGTCAGCGTAATTCTTCGGGGACATCTTCCGGATCAGGACGAAGAGAAATACTACCGTGTCCTGCTGGTTGACGACAAGGGCGAGCAGCTCCTCGTGCGCCGGAACCACCATTACAAGCTTCACATCGAGGGCGCGCTATCTTTCGGTCAGGCCTCCTTTGCCGAGGCGTTGGAAGCGGCAGCCACGAACAACGTATGGATTTCCATTTCCGATGAAGTGAACGAGGTGGAAGATACGGACTATATCCTGACAGTAGAGAAGACTTTTGTCGTACTGGACGAGAGCTTTACGGAAAACGGAGGCAGCTACACGCTCAATTATACCATTAAAGGAAAAAATGACAAAGCCATCACCGAAGCCGATGCCGCAACGGTCTCCTGGATAGACAACGGGGTGGCGACGCAGACATTCGAGACGAAATTCGAGGTCGTGAACGGTGTCGGACAGGGACATATCCAGATACACCTGCTTCGTTTGGAAAATAACGAGAAACTGGAAGGTACGCTGCTTGTCAAGAAGGGACGGCTGCAACGCAAAATCAAGGTCATCACGATCAGGAAGCAGTCTTTCGTGCCTGCATGGGTCGGGACGGAAATATACGGTAATTTAGGGAACGGTGCCAACAAGAACAACCGTGCCCATGTTACGGCCATGTTCACCATACCCGAAAGCTGTCCCAAGGAGCTGTTCCCGATGAATGTGTACCTTTCCGTTGGCGATCTGGATATCCGCAACGCTTCGGGCATGGAACTGCCCGTGGTGCGCGAGGCGGACAATGACTGGTACAGCAGCGGTGAAATCTCTTCCGTCTATCAAGGCAAAGAGCCGGATTACAAATTTGTCTACACGGCCGATGGTCCCGGCGTCCAGCGTGTCTATTTCGAGAACATATTGAATCAGGAAAACGGCTACGAGGGCACGCTCTATATCGAAGCCGAATATTTCGAAACGATGCGGCGCAAGTTCAAATACTCCACCAATCTCGTATCCATCACGGTGCAGGGACTGAACAAATACGATGCCGTAGGCTCGGGCGTACAAGATGAAGTGATATACTATCGTCTGGTTCCACAGAAAAAAGGAGCCAACGTGCAGTTTGACATGCTGCTGGCAGAGAGGTCCGACAATGATCAAGGGACAGGGAACGACAATCCTGCCAATGCGCAAGGCAAAGACGAATTCCTGCTCTACTCGCAATACCTGGATTATTACGAGGACGGTGAGGAACCCGATGCCGGAGTGACTGCATTCGATTGCAAATTCTATCCCGATGAATCGAACAATTGGTGGCAGACCAACAATCCCCAAGGCGGCCGTATGCTGATGTTCAAACCGAGAACTGAAGTTTTGAGCAGCCCGTCGCAAGGTACCGGAAGATATTCCATCTACATGAAGACCAACCGTGCCCGGAGCGCCGAGGTGATCCACATCGCCTCCAACGACAACCGGCTCGGACCGGTATTGCCGGAAGATGCAAACGAGGATAATCCCGGTATATATGGCGGCCGATCATACCGCAGTACGACTTTCGAGCTGGCCAACTACACCCCGTTCCGGTTCGGAGCCCGCGTGAAGTACGGCAACAACGACTGGCAGGGAGAGGCCGACGAGCCTGACCGCACGGTAGCATCCGGTGCCATACCGGCAGACATACCGGAAAAAGTCACCCCGTTGGAATGGACATATCAACCCGACCAGCGGGTGGATATCGGCATCGATGTGACGAGCTTTGCCGGTTTTGACAACAAGTCGGTGGATCCTTTCGGCCAAGCGTTCGAAATCTATATCGACGCGCCTATGCTGAAAATCGATGCCGGCCGTCTTGCGGAAAACAGACTGGACGGAACCAAACTGAAAGCGCATCCCACGATTCCCGGGCGTTTTGTCTATACCGTGGATGCCAAGCGGGAGACGGAACGGCGATATGGTACGGATGATATTGCTAACACGGACAATATTGCCTCCAGTCAGCGTGGGGAACGCAAGACCCTGCCGTTCCTTGTGAATAGCGTCGTAAGTGCCGGGGACATCGTGATTTCGTCCGATGAAAGCCGGGTAGTGTATTATTCCAAGACTTTCCGTGTGTCGAACCAATCGATTGCCGGGACGCTTCAATATAAAAATACCGCCGGCGTGGTGCAAAACATACCGAAGGATGCTTTCGTATCCTTCGAGCGTACCCGCAACGGAAGCCGTATCGGGTCGGTAAGCGTAACAGCCGACGGCCAGTACGAACTTCGGCTTCGCAAGGAATATGAGTTTAACTGGTACACGGACGAGGTGGAACTGCATTACACAGGTGACGGAGGCATGGTTTATCATGCGACATACCCGAGCCTGTCCAGCCTGTTTGCCAGTCCGCACATCGTACTTGAACCGTCTGCCGGCGAATGAGATTTTCCGAACCGGTATATGCAACGGCACCGGACGTTTCCACATCCGGCGCCTTTTTAACAACATAAGATATGAAGATGCTGAATCATACTTTTTTCGCCTGTCTTTTGGGCATGAGTCTCGTTTCCTGTTCACATGCCCAACAGCAGAAAACCAAGGAATTCCGTCTGCCCGACGTGCCTGTCACGCTGACGGCGCCTGAAGACAGGGCGGCGTACTTGTCCCTGCATTACTGGGACCACTTCGATTTTGCCGATACGTCGCTCATCTCCCGTCCTGAAATCACCGAGCAGGCCTTTGTCGATTTCCTCGGCATCCTGCCCTATACCGACCGGGCACAGGCTGCCATCGATACTCTTTTCCGCCGCGCCGCAACCGGACAGGAGATGCTGTATCACTTCATCGGGCTGAGTGACAAGTACCTCTACGAGCCCAATTCGCCCATGCATGACGAGGAACTGCATATCCTCGTATTGCGGGCACTGCTGGACAACCCCTGCCTGTCCGATACGGACAAGATACGTCCCCGCTACCTGTTGGAAATAGCCATGAAGAACCGTCCGGGAGACGTGGCGGCGGATTTCACCGTCACTTGCCGGGACGGCAGGCGCAGGCAGCTCTCCGGCATAAAGGCCGACTACGTGCTGGTTTACTTCAACGACCCCGATTGCGAGGACTGCCGCCGGGTGAAGGAATTGCTCACCCTGTCCCCGGTTGTGAACGACCTGTTGGAGTCCGGCCGTCTGAAACTCCTCTCCGTGTGTGTGGAGGGCAAGACCCCCGCGTGGGAAAAGGCGGAATTTCCCGCCGGTTGGATAGATGGTTATGATGCCGATCAGCGGCTTACCCGCGAACAGGTGTACGACCTCAAGGCGATGCCCACCCTTTACCTGCTCGATGCGGAAAAACGGGTGATACTCAAGGACGCTTCGTTCGAGCAGGTGGAAGAACGGTTGTCCTGAAAGATGCCTCATGAAAGCCTATGAAGACATCCGGAAAAGACAGTAAGGAGAGCAACCGTTTCAGGGGCATCAGGCCGGAGACGGAGGAGAAATACCGCCGAGCGATCGAGATGTACGCTTCCACGGAGCTTTCCGGCTGTGAGATATGCCGTATCTGCGAAGTGACAGAATCGGGTTTCCGGTGTTACCTGACCAAGTACCACCGTGAACTCGTGCTGGCCCGTTACGCTATACTGTGCAGCAAAGAAGAGGCCGGGCAGATTAAGTTGGGACAGCTCCGGGGACAGTTGCCCGCTACCCGTGTCAAATACAAGGATACCATCGAGGCGTGCGGGAGCATGGAGCATATCGGATTGCACGTAAATTCGGGTTGGAAGGCACGAATCTGGGCAGGCAGCCGTGTACGCACTACCCCGAGATAATCGAATGGCGCGAGAAGGTGCGCGATTGGCTGGGTATCGGTGACGGGCTGCCGCGCGGCACGCGCCGCTCCTGCAAGGAATAGTATGCTGAGGCCGTCAGGCTCTTGCAGGGTAACTCGTATGTCACGGTGCCGGAGGTTGCCGACTCCTGCGGGCTTTCCTATACCGGACTGGAACAGCACCTGTTGTTCTACCATAAGGATCTGGTGAAGCGGCGCATCAGGATACGCAAGAAGGCTCTCCGACGGCAGCGGAAAGGGGAAATCACCGGTCGGGGTACCGTGCACGCCCCCTCTCCGGAGTTGGTGGAGAAGTATGCCGAAGCGGTGCATCTGTATGCCACGACACCCATGTCGGCCGCACGGATAGCCGGGAAGACGGGAGTGTCGAAGAAGGGATTCTACGAGCACCTGCAAAGGTGGCATCTGGACCTGGTATGCAGGCGGAAGAATATCCCCTACGAGGAAGGGCGGCTAGTGGACTGGTCTAAAGTCCGGAAATACAACCCCGCGACAAAGGCCAAATATGCCGAAGCCATCCGCCGGCTGAAAGAAAGCGGGCTGCCGACGGCACAGGTCGCCGCCGAGTTCGGGCTGCAACCCGAAGCGTTCCGCAGCTACCTGAAGGAACACGAGCCGGAACTGTATGCCCGGAAGGGAATGGTCAGGACGGATACGGGCGGCGCGGTGTCCCGCCGCAGCATGGAGAAATACAGCGAGGCCATGCACCTGTACGGCACGACAACCGAAAGCGTGAAGTCGTTGGCCAGGCGGTTCGGGTTCAACGACTGCTCGTTCGGGCAGTTCATCAGAAGGAATTTCCCCGAACTGGTCGAAAAGCACAACGAAATCGTCCAGAAAAAAGGAAAACAAAATAAATAACCGGCTTTCGTATGCCGCTCCGTTGCGGAAGATAAGCTGTCATAGACAGTCTGACAAAATTCAATTAGGATACCTACTATCAAAATGATTTGCAGGATTATCCGATTCTGTCATTTTTCAATACACTCTCTCTAATAATCATCAAGGTTAGATGGACATTCATCGCATTTTTTTTCTGTCTTTTAATCCTAAGTGTTGCATAATATCGGATAACGATTTAGGTTCAACGCAGCTGACAATCTTATTCAATCGACTATCAACTTTTGGGGAACCCCCAAGCATCATGGACATTTTTTAATATCCGGTTGCGATAAATACAGATAAATACTACATCTTCTCTCAAAATACTGTTATTGGGGACCCAGCATTATACCTTGATTTATAAAAACAAGGAATCTATATACCAATTTACTGTCAACCAACTTTCTTCCAACTTCGCCATACTTTCTCTATAAACAGATAGAGTTAAGTTACTTACTATCTGTTGGGGAAAACAAAAATTTTTTCTCTGTTTATAGAGGAAATAAGCAATTAAATGCGGGTAAAAGAAAACTTGCTCCTTATCTACAGAACGTAGCCCATTTGAAACCCGTTTAGACTTACTTAGCATGAAGTGACAAAAATTTGGCATGAAAACAAGTATCCTCGTCATGCGCTGTAAAGTGGTACATAATATATAGTATGAAAACGTCTAATTATTGGGAAGTGTATGACCGATAAGTTCAGACTAACAATAATGAAGCAAAAAAGGTTTTGTTACAAATAAGTCTGAGTGTAAGTTATATAGAGAGATTGTTCGACAAAAATTCCGTTCTCTCCATAAGAGAAGTATTTGGGATACAAAATTATACAATTCACTGAAAATAACAATATAAAAATGATATAATTTTCAACCGAGTGCCTCATTTCAAACAGATGTTATAGGTTTTACTCAACAGTTGTTAAGTGAATCGTCTTCCAAGCAAATAAAACAAATATTGTTTACTAGCTGATTACAACCAATTTTATATTCAAATACTTCTCTTATGGAGAGAAGTAGCAGAAGATGGAGCCGGAAACGGCTTCAGAGATTTTGTGCATGTGTGAGATAACGGAATCTTTTATGGTGTAAACATGAACAGATATACTGACATGGGAAGTTATTCTCCAGCTTTTGAAAAGAATGTTTGTAACTGCTTGATATGTAGTATAATTTACAATCTTGCAGGATTAGAAGAATTGTCCTAAATCCAAAATATGGCTACTTCGGAAGGTGAAAAACAGACATGCTGGTACGTGATGCGCGACCTTAAACGGGCCAATGCCAAGTTGCCCGCATACAAGCAACTGTTGAACGAGCATTTCGAGGTGTTCACTCCCATGAAAGAGCAGTTGAGTGTTCATGGCGGCAAACGGACTCGGGAAGAAGTTCCCTTTATCCAGGATTTGCTTTTTGTTCATGATACCCAGGAAGCTATTGATCCGTTTGTGGAAAAGTATCCCACGATACAGTATCGTTTCCAGAAGGGAGGTGGTTACAAAAATCCGATGACTGTCGCTGATGCGGACATGGAGCGGTTCATACATGCTGTAAGTGTGTCGAAAAATCCGAAATATTATCTTCCTGGCGAATTGACACCCTCTATGTGCGGACGGCACATCCGTATTGTAGGCGGTCCTTTGGACGGTTATGAAGGAAAATTGCTGACTGTACGCGGGTCGAAAACGAAACGTCTGTTAGTGGAGCTGCCCGAGTTCTTTTCCGTAGGGGTGGAAGTCAATCCCGAATATATCAGGCTATTATAAAATAATGATATGTAAGCCCGACTCTATTTTGGATGATATATGGTCCAAAGTTAAAGCGGTGTGCATTGATTATGACCTGCCGGACGAGCTGCGGATATTAAAGGTTATGCTCCGGAACAAGATGAGTACTGGTTTCTGTTATCTGTTTTGACAAATGCATCTGTACAGAACAGCCCGGCGCATGTTACAATGAGGATAAAACCTGCATTTCTGGCTTTGTAAAATTGAATATACGCTAATTCCCGACAACGGATGAAACATTTTTGAAAGTAATGAATGGTTACAATTCCGGAACTGAGCCTTGCTGGATGCCATTGATGGAACTCATCGAAACATGCCTGTTCGACATCATTCACACAGAAGATACAACCGGACGATTCATTCGTCTGTATGGAGCAGGTGACTATTGGCACGCATTCGAAGAATCCGCCTACCAATTGAGTCAGCTGTTCGTGACACACGATGTAACTGTACTCAGGCATAAAGTTTACCCATTTCCCGTTTTAATGGTCAGCATCTCGGATGACGAACTCCAGGCTTACGGCAAAAATCACATCTTCAGAAAGAAAGTATCAGGGTACAGGGAACTTGTTGGGATAGGAATCTCGATGAAGCGGTACAAGGAATGGCACAAAAAAGAGGTGATGAAATTCTCTTCTCTTCCATGACTTTGCACAAGTAAAGAACAAATTCTGACATAATATGATTTTTTGGATAGTTAATTGCAGTATTGCATTCCTGATCTGTGTGTTCTGTGCGGGTATCATCATTCCCCAGATTTTGTTGATCGCTTTCCGCAAGCGGTTATTCGACCTTCCCGACGAACGGAAGATTCATCATTGTGCCGTGCCCCGGTTGGGCGGCATCGCATTCAAGCCGGTAGTGTTTTTCACCGTAGCCTTGTTGCTGGGGATCAATATGGTTATGGGGCATTCGGAGATGTTGTCCGAAATCGAGAACGATGTTCGGCCCTTGGCTTTCGCCTTCTGCTCCATCATGGTTCTGTATCTGGTTGGCATGGCCGATGACTTGATCGGCATCCGTTATCGAGCCAAGTTCGTTATCCAGATTCTGTGCGGCATGATGCTTATCGCCGGTGGTATATATATCGATAACCTGTACGGCATTCTAGGCATTCATTCGGTTCCATTATGGCTGGGGTATCCTCTGACCATTCTGTTCGTGGTCTTCATCATCAATGCCATCAACCTGATCGATGGCATTGACGGACTGGCTTCCGGGCTATGCAGTATTGCCTGTTTGCTTTATGGGTTGACTTTTCTTATGTTTCACCAGTATATATATGCCATGCTGGCGTTCGCCACATTAGGGGTGTTAGTGCCGTTCTTTTATTACAATGTTTTCGGGAATGCCGAGCACGGAAAAAAGATTTTCATGGGTGACACAGGCAGCCTGACCGTTGGCATGATGCTCTGTCTTCTCAGTCTCAAGTTGACTATGTGTGGGACAGATGATAATACGGTACATATAAATCCGATGGTGCTGGCATTCTCCCCGCTGCTGATTCCTTGCTGTGATGTGGTCCGGGTTTATCTGCATCGGGTACGCAACGGAAAGAACCCGTTCTTGCCGGATAAGAACCATATCCACCATAAACTACTTGCTGTCGGAATGCAGCAGCGAAGTGTCATGATTATCGTCATATCCGTATCGACCGTATTCATACTGTTTAATATTCTTCTCTCCCTTTATCTGAATGTAAACTGGATCGTACTAGTCGATATCCTGATATGGACTTTCACCAATATCCGACTGACGAAACGTATCGGACAGCTTCAGTCGAGACAGGCAACCAACAAATAAAAATCAATGAAATATGAAAATCAGATACATTTTACTCTTATTGACCGTGGCTTCCCTGCTAGGATCATGTGCCGCGCCGAAAGTCGCTTATTTTACGGACCTGAAACCGGGTATGGCAGAGCAGGTTCTTAATCCATTGGAAATCAGGGTACGTCCCGAAGACAAGATTTCCATATTGGTCAACAGCAAAGACCCTTTGTTGATGGACCTTTTCAACCTTCCGATTATATCCCGACAAATCGGTATAAGATCAGAAGCATCCAACAATCAAGGAATGTCAGGATACACGATAAACAAGGATGGAAATATCGATTTTCCCGTGCTGGGGCATATCCATGTGGCGGGAATGACACGCGAGGAGATTGCCTTGTGCATAAAAGAAGAGTTGATCTCGAAAAACCTCGTAAAAGATCCGGTAGTAACAGTGGAATTCATGAACCTGACCGTTTCCGTGTTGGGTGAGGTCGCCAACCCCGGACGTTTCAATATCGACAAGGACAGGCTGACGCTCCTGGACGCTTTAAGCATGGCCGGGGACCTTACCGTCTACGGGAAACGGGAGAACGTGCTGGTACAGCGGGAGGAAAACGGCAAAAAGACCCTGTACCGGGTCAATCTGAATTCGGGATATGACCTTTATGCTTCTCCCGTGTACTACCTGCAACAGAACGATATTGTTTATGTCGAACCTAACTCGGTCAGGGCAAGACAATCGACAGTCAATGGGAACAACGTGCGGTCTACCTCTTTTTGGTTATCGTTGGCCTCGCTGCTGACCACCATTACCGTGTTGATCGTGAAATAAATATAGAATCTGATATGGCCGTAAATCAAAAGAATACAAAACCGGGACAGCCGGATGATTTCCTGCGGATACAGGATCTGTTGTACCTGTGCCTCGCGAGGTGGAAGTGGTTCGTCCTGTCTTTGGCGATAACGACAGGTGTTGCTGCTGTCTATCTGCTGTGTACCCCTGCCGTATATACACGCACTGCTTCGGTGTTGATCAAGGAGGATTCCAAAGGCAAGTCGGTTTCCCCGGATCTGGAATCCTTTTCGGAGTTTGGGTTGTTCCAGTCCAGCACCAATGTAAATAACGAACTCATCACCTTTCAGTCGCCGGCTTTAATGACCGAGGTAGTTAAACGATTTCGTTTGGATATGAATTACTTCGTTCCGGGGAAATTCCACCGTCAGGTGGCCTATGGACTGACATTACCAGTGGATGTAACGATAAGTGACTTTCCTGAAAACGAATCGGCTGGGTTTACATTGGAAGTACAGCCAGACAGCACATTACTCTTATCCGACTTTACACGTAACGGGACGGAGCTCGACGGAAAGGATATAAAGGGCCGCTTGCTCGACTCCATCACTACGCCATTAGGGAAAATCATTATCCATGCAACCCCCAATTATGTGAAAGGCGAGACATACACATTGTATGTAGGTAAATCCAGTTTGTATGATGCTGTAAACTCCTGCTCGTCCAATCTGTCCGTTTCATTGAATAATGAGAAAGCGTCAGTTATCGACCTGTCATTCAGGGATAATTCTGTACAACGGGCGGAGGATGTATTGAGCATGTTGATTTCCGTTTATAATGAGAACTGGGTGAAGGACAAGAACCAGATCGCTATCAGCACCTCGATGTTCATCAACGAGCGTTTGGGCGTAATCGAACAGGAACTGGGCAACGTGGACGAGGACATTTCATCCTACAAGTCCGAACATCTGTTACCCGACGTGCAGGCGGCTTCGAGCATGTATATGGCGCAGAGCAGCCAGACGAATGCGCAGATTCTGGCTTTGAACAACCAGCTCTACATGACCCGCTACATCCGGAACTATTTGTCCAATGACGCCAACCGTACCCAACTGCTTCCGGCCAATTCCGGCATTGAAAGCGCCAATATTGAATCGCAGATTGCCGAATACAACAAACAACTGTTGCAGCGCAACAGCCTGGTTGCGAACAGTAGTACGGAAAATCCGCTGGTCGTTGATATGGATCAGGCCCTGGCATCCATGCGTGGGGCGATAATCAGGTCTATCGACAATCAGATAGTAACCTTGAATTCGCAGATAAAAAGTTTGCGGCAGACGGAGCAACAGACAACATCACGTATAGCAGCTAACCCTACACAAGCCAAATACCTGCTCTCGGTGGAACGCCAGCAGAAGGTAAAGGAGGCTCTTTATTTGTTCTTACTGCAAAAGCGTGAGGAGAACGAACTCTCACAGGCATTTACGGCCTACAATACCCGTATTGTTGCCCCGCCCCACGGTAGCATGTTGCCGATGTCACCCGTGCGCAAAAACATCTTAATGGTCGCGTGTGCTTTGGGACTGCTTATTCCGGTAGTCATTATCTTTATATGTGAGAACATGAATACCCGTGTACGGGGAAGAAAAGATCTGGAAAGCGTAACCGTACCGTTCATCGGTGAAATTCCGCTGTTCACAAGAAAGAAGAAAGGAATATTCAGAAAGAAACCACAGGAAGTCAGGGCCATTGTTGTCAAGGAGGGCAGCCGTGACATCATCAACGAGGCATTCCGTGTATTGCGTACCAACTTGGAGTTCATGACTGGCAAGGATAAGGCATCGAATGTCATCATCGTGACCTCGTTCAATCCGGGCAGCGGCAAGTCGTTCCTGACCATGAATATCGCCGTGAGCTTTGCCATTAAAGGGAAGAAAGTGTTGGTAATCGACGGTGACCTGCGTCACGGCTCTGCGTCATCCTATATCGACTCTCCTACCAAGGGGTTGAGCGACTATCTTGGCGGCAGGATTGACAATCTCAATGAAATAATTGTCACCAATCCGAAACAGAAATATCTGGACATCCTTCCTGTCGGCACCATACCTCCCAACCCCACCGAACTGTTGTTCGACGACCGGCTGAAACAGGTAATAGATACCGTAAGGGAACAATACGAATATGTGCTGATTGACTGTCCGCCCATCGAACTGGTGGCCGACACGCAGATAATCGAGAAGCTGGCTGACCGTACTATTTTCGTGGTTCGTGCAGGATTGCTTGAACTGAGTATGCTTGCTGAACTGGAGAAAATCTACGGGGAGAAAAAATACAAGAACATGTCCCTGATCCTGAATGGAACCGAGGGAAGCGGTGGTCGCTACGGATACCGTTATGGCTATCGGTATGGTTATCACTATGGTTACGGTTCGGAATATCACTATGGTTCCGATGAAAAATATATAGAGTAAATCGTTGATTATCAAGCAATTAAATACGGAGTAAGAATGTAAATTTGATTTCCCTATTGTTTCACTAAAAATCACAACTATGGCACAGAACGATTTTACAGAAGACAAAGCGACCTTATTCGGTGCGGGTATGGTTACTGTAGGTGTATTTGGTAAAACAGCATTGATTACCAAAGGAGTCGGAGTGGTTGCCGCAACAAAAGCCGGAGTATTGGCTGGTGGATTTATCTGTCCTCCTGCGGCTATCTGTATCGGTTTAGCTTGTGTTGGGGCCGGGTTGATAAATCATTTCGGCAAGCGAAACTGGTGGTGAAGTTTATCACCGGGACAATCAATTCATTCCCGGATTCCGCATATATGTCATGTGGAATCGGGAATGATTAAAAAGTTTTATGTCATTATATGTGGTTTTTTAAAAAAAGGGAAAAACAAAATATAATAAAGCTAATCGGTTTTACAGACTATCATTCGCATATTCTTCCGGGCGTGGATGACGGTGTACAAACGATGGACGAATCTTTGGAAATTCTACGTTTGTATGAGGAGCAAGGGATCAAATCCGTATGGCTCACACCGCACATCATGGAAGACATTCCCAATACGACTGCCCATCTTCGCGACCGTTTTGCAGAATTGCAGGCTGCTTACACAGGTGGCGTACAACTGCACCTTGCAGCGGAAAACATGCTTGACAATCTCTTTGAGGAACGGCTGGGAAAGAATGACCTGCTACCTTTAGGCGAGAATGGCGACCACCTGCTGGTGGAAACCTCTTATTTCAGTCCTCCGATGGGCTTGAAAAATATCCTGCTTCGCATCAAATCTAAAGGATACCACCCTGTTCTCGCCCATCCGGAGCGTTATGCTTATATGGATGAATCGGATTACCGACAGCTAAAAGACATGGGTGTGAAATTCCAGATTAATCTTCCATCAATAGCGGGTATGTATGGCAACCGGATTAAGAAAAAGGCCATGTTTCTTATGAGAGAACAGGCTATTGCTTATATAGGGACAGATATTCACAGTTACAGTATATTTCAAAAGTTCATTTGTACAAGCGTTACAAGAAACGTACAAAAACTGCTTGATTTATAGTCAAGATTATTGCGGCTATGGATAGCCAAGCTATAACAAAAATTCCTATTAATAAACAACAAGATGACAAGCGGAGAAAAGGCTCTTTATCATTCCATTATAGAGCAGTTAAAAGATAAGGAACTTTCCGATAGCCAAAAAGACAATTTTGTGAAAAAGCTGGATGAACTGTTCAAAAGTATGAATGACCAATCAAAAGAATTTCAATTAAACTCAATTTTATGAAAGCATGTTTTATGGGCTTGGGCTATATCGGATTGCCTACAGCCATTATCGCAGCAAAGCACGGAGTACAGGTAACGGGTGTTGACATCAACCCCAAAGTTGTAGAGCTGACCAATCAAGGTAAGCTCCACATCATTGAACCGGGGATGGAAGAAATGCTGCAAGAAGTTGTGAAAAACGGGACATTGCACGCAAGCACGAAGCCGGAGACAAGTGACGCTTACTTTATGGTTGTTCCCACCCCGTTCAAAGGTAATCATGAGCCTGATATTTCGTATGTAGAGGCGGCAACTCGTGCTGTACTTCCTTTTCTCAAGGAAGGTGACTTATATGTAATTGAAAGCACATCACCCGTTGGTACGACTGATAAAATGCGTGACTTAATTTTCGCTGAGCGTCCTGAATTGGAAGGTAAAATTTATATCGCCTATTGCCCCGAGCGTGTACTTCCGGGCAATGTGATTTATGAGTTGGTACATAACGACCGTGTCATTGGCGGTATGAACGAAGAAAGTACAACAAAAGCAATCGAGTTCTACTCGCAGTTCGTACAGGGGACGCTGCATCGGACTAATTGCAAGACCGCTGAAATGTGCAAACTGACTGAGAACAGCAGTCGTGACGTGCAGATAGCTTTTGCCAATGAACTTTCATTGATTTGCGACAAGGCAGGGATTAATGTTTGGGAACTTATCAGGCTTGCCAACAAACATCCGCGCGTAAATATCCTGCAACCTGGCTGTGGAGTCGGAGGTCATTGTATTGCTATCGATCCATATTTCATTACAGCGGATTTTCCGGTTGAAAGTCGCATAATTTCTACAGCACGCGAAATCAACAATTATAAATCGTTCTATTGTGCTGAAAAAGTAAAGAACGCCATGTTTGAATTTGAACTGAAAAATCACTGTAAGCCTGTGGTAGCAATGATGGGGTTGGCATTCAAACCGGACATTGACGATTTGCGTGAATCTCCAGCAAAATATATCACAACTAAAGTAATGCAAGGATGTAATAATGCCAACATTTTAGTGGTAGAGCCAAATGTGAAAGAACATAACGTGTTCAAGTTGACAGACTATAAAGAGGCTTATGACAAAGCCGATATTGTTGTGTTCCTTACAGCCCATACACCTTTCAAAGAACTACCGTGGAAAGATGATAAAGTGATACTTGATTTCTGTGGAATATTTAAGCAATAGAGGTAGACAATCATTAAGTTTACCAAGACTTACCCTCCCAATAAACGTACACATATACTGATTGCAGATTTACAGAAAATCTATTGCTTTAAGAAGATGACATTAAGCCAAGTTTTCAAATCAAGATTGTTGTCAAATATTTGGAATCAGTTTCTCCTTTATGGTTTCAGTAGCATTATACCAATTCTACTAATTCCATATTTGTTGAACGTTATAGGAGTAGAAAAATACGGTCTTGTAAATTTTGCCATTATATTTAGCTTTTACTTTCAGATATTCAATGAGTTCGGTTTCGATTTATCTAATGTCAGGCATGTCGTCAATAATAGAGACAATCAAGAAAAATTGGGAAGGATAGTTTCTTCTATTCTGCAATGTAAGTTTTTTCTCATACTCTGTTCTCTATTTGTTTATATTTTAGTTGTAGGGTTGATTCCTTCACTAAGGAATGAACTCACGCTTTATATATTAGCCTTTATTCGTTTGATAGGGGTTGTCATTGCTCCCTATTGGCTTTTCCGTTCAATGGAGGACATTAAATATATAACACG
The DNA here is from genome assembly GCF_000296465.1 of Barnesiella intestinihominis YIT 11860. Taxonomy (NCBI): domain Bacteria; kingdom Pseudomonadati; phylum Bacteroidota; class Bacteroidia; order Bacteroidales; family Barnesiellaceae; genus Barnesiella; species Barnesiella intestinihominis. Next base: position 174,043 of record NZ_JH815203.1, on the reverse strand, counting down.
TATCAGCGTGCCAATAAAGCTATTATGTATATTGCCTATTTTTTTAATCGTTAAGTCTACTGATGATTATGCATTGGTGATGTTGTGCTATGCTCTTGAAACATTTGTTTCAGGTATTGTCGCTTTATTCATTGCCCAAAAAAGATACGGGATCAAACTTCAAATAGTCTCGGCACAAGAAGTGAAATTTTATCTTAAGGATAGTATTCCGTTTTTCTCATCAACTTTTTTGATGAGAGCCTATAAAACAATGAATACCTTAGTGCTTGGCTTTATTCTTGGAGATTTTGCAGTCGGATTATATACAGCTGCGGAAAAACTTCATAATGCGTATTCATCATTTGTTTCTCCGCTTTTATCTCAGATATTTTACCCATATTTCACAAGGATAAAAAATATGGGTAGAGCGACTAAGATGGTATTGCTTTTATGTATTGCCAATACAATCGCTTTAGCTTGTATATATTTCTTATCACCGTATCTTATACCGATTTTTATTAAGACTGAAACAGCAAGTATAACCACGTATTTCAACCTATTCTTGCTTTTATTGGCGATTAGTGTGCCAGCTGACATGTTCGGTTTCCCTTATTTGGGCGTACTTGGAAAAATCAATGAGGTAAATATGACAACCATTTATTCTGCAATCATATACATCATTGTTGTCCTTGTCTTGATTCTTACTCACAGTATTAGCATAGGAAGTGTTATTTGGGCTTTGATTATAGCGAACGTGGGATGTTTGGTTTTGCGCCTATATTTAGCCAATAAAGTAAGAGTTGGTAATGTTGATAAACAATAGGATATACAATATAGATACTAATTCTCGACATTGGGCTATTTCTTTAGCCTTAATTGTAATCTTGTCTGTAATAATGACATTTATTCCTTTTGTAGGACTGTGTTTGTCATTAATGTTTTTCAGACAAAGGTTTGCCCCCATTCTATTTATTATCTTTTCTTTCTATTTTGGTTGGTTTTATGAGCCACAAATGGATTTGTTGGTTCATTATGAGCATTTTCATCGTATTGCCGACAAATCATTGGTTGAGCAATGGATGGACTCTGGAACATCAAAATATGGCAAAGAAATATATCCTGTATTATTTAAATATTTCATTGGTTTAATTGCTGATAACCGGAATTTTTTCTCTGCTTGTGCGTGTGTGGTATATACTTCTCTATTTATATTTGGAGTCGTAAAACCACTCCAGCCATTATATATGCAGAAAATGTCAATTCCTGCATGGCTACTCTTCCTGGGGGTGATTTTTACTGTAGAATACTATTGGTTTCTCGGTTTTCGCTTTTGGAGCGGAGCATTTGTTTTTACTGGCTTCTATTTGAGATACCTTAATTCAGGAGCCGTTAAGTACCTTTGGTTATCTGCGTTATGTATTTGTTTTCACTATTCACTACTCGCCTTATGTGTCGCGGCTGTATTAAACCTACTCTTGCGATATAGGTTTAAAGTGTACTATTTAATTCTTATCGTATCATTCATCGTTCGCTTTGCGAAAATCGCGTTTGTCACTAATATCGCACAATTTGGCATATTTGAAAACTACGTCAAAGAGAGCGTTAGGAATCAAAATATCATACAGTCTGTTGGAAAGTATGCAGAGGAAATACGCGAGTATGGTAATCAGTTCTATTTGCTTCGTGAAACAATTGCCGTTTTCGGTGTCTTGGCTGTGATCTATATACTATATAAAAAAATAGGGAAAGAATTTTGGGAGCAGAATGTCAAATTCTGGGGGTTCTGTATTCTCCTATTGTCTTTTGCCAATTTCGGATATGTCAGTTTGACTTTTTATGATAGATTCTTCAAACTTGCCGTGCTATTCTTATATGTTTTTACATATATGTGGGTTATGGATATTCAATCCAAATTGAGTTTTAAGTCCCAGCTACTAATAACTATGGTTACAATTATACCGGTATTGTATTTCATTGTTACACCATTAGTTGAACAGAGGCACATGTTGTTCCAACTAAACTTATGGTTTAGTAATCTATGTTCATGATGAAAAATTTTGTAATCTGAATTTCTCATCGTGCTGATGTATGGTCTATGGATAGCTACCAATACGAACAACCAAAAAGGCATAACATCAGAAAACGAAAATAGATTAACCGTTGATGTTCAATGTTCTTAATTATTTTAATCATATCAATTGAAACACTAACAATGAGGGTATTAATAACTGTTCCCACTAAATCCGGATATGGAGGAGTAACTAATTATTATTTAGGGATTAAAGAGTATTGGAAAGAAAATGTTGAATATTTTTATTTCGGTCGTAAGCCTTGGCGTAATATATTTTATCCATTTTTAATTATCCGTTTTATAATCCGATTGATTTGCTTTAAACCTGATATAGTACTACTTAACCCATCGCTTGGAGATAAAGCCTTAAAACGAGATTTTATATATTTAAACATTTGCCGATTTTTCAGAAAGAAAACATCCGTATTTATTCATGGTTTCAATTTCGAGTATGCTAAAAATGCAGATTGGAAATGGATAAGTGCCAATTTGAATAAGGCCTTGTGTATTTTTGTGTTATCCCAAGATTTCAAGAATGAATTGATAAGGAGGGGGATAAAATCTGATATACATCTAACTTCGACAAAAGTACCCGATTATTTTATTTCAGGTTTTGACCTTTCGATGAGACAAGGAAAAGCCGAAAACATTATGTATAGCGGGCGAATAGAAAAGGCCAAGGGTGTATATGAAACAGTCGATACATTTTCAATACTTAAGTCACAATACAAGGATCTGACATTGACCTTTGTCGGTGATGGCTCAGAACTTCCTATGTTGAAACAATATGTTGAGAATAAGAAAATAAAGGATGTCCGTTTTACTGGAGAGTTACGTGGGGAAGATTTTAAAAAGGAATACATTAACGCCGATATGTATTTGTTTCTAAGTTATACGGAAGGTATGCCAACTGTGGTTTTGGAAGCAATGATTTTCGGACTCCCTATTTTTACCAGAAAAGTGGGTGGCCTAATAGATTTCTTTGAAAATGGAAAGATGGGATATATATCAAGTTCGTTAGATCCGGCAGTTTTTGCAGAAGCAATGAAACCATATATCGAGAATCCTGCTAAAATGAGGAGTGTATCAATATATAATTCCGAATATGCGAAAACCCATTTTGTTGCATCCGTTGTTGTCCGAAAATTTGAAAATACACTAAAGAAATATATTGAGCTATGAATATTCTGAGAATCAAGAAGCTAATATTTTTACACCTCCAACATCTACCCATGAAATCAAGGGCATGGAGACCATTAGTTTGCAAATGGGGTGGAGTGCAGATAATCAGCCCCAAAAGAACGTTTATCGGTGAGGGCGTCATATTTGACACAAATTATCCACAAGATATTTTTATCGAAGAAGGTGTTCGTTTGACATCGGGGGTGAAAATAGTAACACATTTCATGAATCCTAATACTGGAAGTTACGACAGGGGGAAGGTTCATATCTGCAAAGGCGCCTATCTCGGAATGAATACTTTGGTGGTAAAACCTGTAACAATTGGAGAGCGAGCTATAATTGGAGCAGGTTCTGTTGTGACCAAAGATATACCAGCCAATGAAGTTTGGGCAGGAAATCCCGCAAAATTTATAAGAAAACGGTAGGATTAATTCATATGGACATTATATCATTCTATAGGGTAGAACGTTGGCTATTTGAACGCCATATTCCGGTTTTGCCCAAAATCGTACAACTATTGATTTTTCTCATTTTCAATTCAAAAATAACCGCTGATTCAAAAATAGGAAAAGGGTCATACTGTGTGTGCAAAGGGATTAGCACTGTCTTAATACCGGGAACAGAAATCGGAGAAAATTGCGTATTAGGATTGCGATTTTCTACTGTACGGCAGTTTCCATATAAAGAAGTTCCTTGTCTAAAGAATAATGTTTGGGTGGGACCTAATGTTATTATTGCTGGCCCTGTTGTAATAGAAGATGATGTGGTAATCGCTGGAAATTCATTTGTCAACCGAAGTGTTCCCAAAGGTGCTATTGTAGCAGGATGTCCGGCAAAGATTATTGGCTGGAGAAAGAATCTTGATTATGCGATTGAGACAAACCCAAAGTATAAAGATGGCCGTATGCCATTCTTGACAAAATGAATAACACCAATGAATGATATTGCAGATGCTTTTTATAAGCTAAAAATTTATTGTGAGACTGAACATTTCAAGGGTTGGGATCCGTATGATGGTCTCAACTCTAAAATTTTTCAGGCAATTCCGCTGCTGAAAAAGTCTGTATTGTGCAGATTGATGGTCATACAAGGTTTCAAGCGTTGCCCTTTCAATATGAGACGGATGGCTTTCGTTCCGAAAGAGTATAACGCAAAAGGTATCGGGCTGTTCTTGTCCGGATATTGCAATCTGTATAAAGTTGTGGAAAATCATCCGCAATTATCCGAAAAAATGGGAACGTTGGAGATGATAAAGGCTCGGATTGAAGAATTGGCAGAGTTGCTTATATCCTTACAATCTAAAGGCTACAGCGGTGCTTGCTGGGGGTATAACTTCGATTGGCAGGCACGCCGTCTGTTTCTTTTTCCCAAATTCACGCCCACAGTAGTTGCTACAAATTTCTGTGCCACGGCACTGATGCAGGCATATGAAATAACTAGGAACAAACACTATTTGGAGATTGCATTAAGTGCAGCGGATTTTGTAATAAAAGATTTGCATCGCACGCCGTATAATGGTGGCTTTCTCTTTTCTTATAGTCCGTTAGAGGGTAATGACACTGTGTTCAATGCTTCGCTGCTCGGTTCTCGATTGTTGAGTTATTGTTTTTATTATACACAACAGGAGGAATACAAAAGACTAGCGGAGCTATCCATTAAAGCCTGTTGTTCCGGGCAACGGGAAGACGGGGCTTGGGTATATGGAATGCTCCCCGTACAGAATTGGGTAGACAGCTTTCATACAGGATATAATTTAGATGCGCTGATCGCTTATCAAGAGTTGACAGAGGATCATGCTTTCAATGGTTACATCGAAAAAGGTTTCGACTACTATGTCAATCATTTTTTCGAAGCGGACGGAACTCCTAAATATTATGATAACCGAATGTATCCTATTGACATCCATTGTCCAGGGCAGCTATTGATAACATTGACCCGCCTACATAAGATGAAAAAATATGAGGAACTTGCCAAAAAAGTATTGCAATGGACAATCCGAAATATGCAAGATAAAAAGGGGTATTTCTACTACCAATTAAAACCTGGCATCAGTTCTAAAATCTCGTATATGCGATGGAGTAATGCATTTATGTTTAATGCAATGTCGCATTATTTACTCGCAATATAAAATTTCCAACATAAATGAATAAAGTTTCTTTAAACGGAGTCGAAATATATCCGTTCGATTCCGAACAGTCTTTGTTGTCTTTTGTAAACGATAATAAGGGCATATTAGTAGCCATAAATGCTGAGAAAATTTTACATGCTACAGATCAGACACGAGGAATTATCAATCGGAACATAGGGTATTGCGATGGAGCCGGCGCACAAATGGCTCTCAAACAAAAAGGTTTTGAAAATGCGTGTAAAATTCCCGGTTGTGAGTTGTGGCTCAAAATTGTAGCTCAATTTTATAGAGAAAAGACTTTTTATTTGATAGGTGGTAAACCTCAAATCATAGAAGAAACTGTGTCTAAACTGCGTAAAGAATATGCAGGGATTCACATTATCGGTTATCGGGATGGATATATCAAGGCAAACGAGGAACGGGAAAGACTTATAAAAGACATAACCGAAAAAAGACCTGATGTGGTATTTGTGGCTATGGGGTCTCCTAAACAGGAATTACTGATGGAAGAAATACAGCATAGACACAAAGCCATCTTTCAAGGATTAGGCGGCAGCTTCGATGTATATACTGGCCATGTGGAAAGGGCTCCTAAATGGTGGGTGAACCACAATCTTGAATTTGCCTATCGGTTGCTCAAAGAACCGAAAAGAATAAAACGGCAAATTCACTTGATAAAGTATGCCTGGTGGCTGATAACTAAAAAATTATAGAACAATGAAGAAGGTAATGCTGGTCTTCGGGACTCGTCCGGAGGCCATTAAGATGGCTCCGTTGGTGAAGGAGTTCCAAAAAAAATCAGCAGACTTTGAAACAATCGTCTGCGTGACGGGGCAGCATCGTGAAATGCTCGATCAGGTGTTGCAGATATTCGATATCAAGCCGAATTATGACTTGAACATCATGAAGCAGGGGCAAGATCTGTATGATGTAACCGCCCGTGTGCTGACCGGGATGCGTGATGTGTTGAACAAGGCGAAACCTGATGTGGTATTGGTGCACGGTGACACAACCACTTCTACTGCCGCCGCACTCGCAGCTTTCTATCAGCAGATCCCTGTAGGTCATGTAGAAGCGGGCCTGCGTACCCACAACATATACAGCCCTTGGCCGGAGGAGATGAACAGACAAATAACAGGGCGCATTGCCACCTATCACTTTTCTCCGACCGCTTTAAGCAAGAAAAATCTGTTGACGGAAGGTGTGCAGGAGGACAAGATAACCGTAACAGGGAATACGGTCATCGATGCCCTTCATATCGTTGTTGATAAAATAAAGACTGACGGAGCTCTACAACAAGAACTTGCCGGGGTGCTGGAAAAAGCGGGTTACGATACCTCACGGCTTGCTGATGGCAAGAAACTCGTTTTGATAACCGGACACCGACGTGAAAATTTCGGAGACGGATTCATCAGCATGTGCACAGCCATTAAGGATCTGACGGCAAAATATCCATATGTGGACTTTGTCTATCCGATGCACTTGAACCCCAATGTCCGCAAACCTATCCATGAAGTATTCGGGGAGAATTTGAATAGTTTGGGAAATATGTTCTTTATCGAACCATTGGAATATCTGAGTTTCGTGTTCCTGATGGAAAAAGTGACCCTTGTCCTTACCGACAGCGGTGGTATTCAGGAAGAGGCTCCGGGGTTAGGCAAACCGGTACTGGTGATGCGTGACACCACCGAACGTCCGGAGGCGTTGGATGCAGGAACGGTAAAATTGGTAGGAACCGATTATAACAAAATTGTCTCCGAGGTATCGATTTTATTGGATGATGCATCTGCTTATGAGCAAATGAGTAAAGCCATTAATCCTTACGGTGACGGAAAAGCGTGTATGCGTATAACGCAAACACTTAATGTTCGGTTGTAACTTTTGTATTTTCTTGACACATTCACCAGAAGAAATATGTTAGTACCGAAGGTGAATGTCGTATTGCAGGCGGACAAAGACATCGGCAGCATAACAGAGGCAGACATTTGGCTCAATTGTATGGACGGCAACGGTAACTTCTTGTCTGTGGCTGCGGAAGACCATACCGGCGACGGACATTACATTGCCACCTTGCCGTTAGACTACAGCCCGGTAGAGCCTTTCATCCAAGTTCACTTGAATGAAATGGTCTATGATTACCTGTCCATTCCGAATTTCAAAGCGGGACAGGAATGTCAAATCTCGCTTATACTCGGTACGGACGGGCTTCGCACACCGGGAATAGGAGCTGAAATCGACGACTGGGAAGTTGTGGAAGGAGATGTCACATTCGTAAAATGACAAAATATAATAAATGACGCCTGCTGGTTTTGTTATCATTGGCAGGCGTTTCACTTTTTATCCCTCATTCAGGAATCCCGGCATTTACCGAGTGTTCCGCTTGTTCTGCACGTCTTTTTCCCATTTCGATGTGAAGGATTTACCACAAAGGGCTTGGAGAAGAAGAAACACATAGCAGAACTGAAAATCCGACCTAGCTAAAAAGAAAAACAGATTTCTTATTTATGCCTTCAGACTCCGGACAAATTAACTCTATAGTTTTTTGAGCATTCCTTCGTTCGTATTGGGATTTATGGTTATTTTTGTAATTCAATCAATAATATGACGATAATGGCAAAGACATACCAAAGGACTAAATTACAAGAAGTCACGATCAGAGGATATAAATCCATAGCCTATGACAGACCTGTGACCTTGAAGCTGGGTGATGTCAGCATCTTGTTGGGTGCCAACGGTGCAGGCAAGAGCAATATCATCAGTTTTTTCCGGATGCTGAGCTACATGATGAGCAAGTCATTCGGGAGATATGTGGAAATATCGGGCACGTCTCATGCCTTGCTGCATTACGGCATTAAACGGACACCGGTCATGTCCGGAGAACTGAAGTTTGCCGACAGCAATTCCATGGATGTTTATGGCTTTTCATTGGCCAATGCCACTCCCGACAGGCTGATTATCACGGAAGAGCGGATTACATGGCATCGCAAGGGGGAGAAAAAGCCCTATGAGATAGCACTGGAACCGAATTTCAAGGAGTCCGCTCTCGCAGAGTGTGAGGATCCGGTTGCCAAAACTATTTTCCAGATGCTTTCTTACTGCAAGGTATATCAGTTTCACGATTCATCGACAGAGGGGCCGCTACGTCAGGCTTGTCCCGTCGAGACGGCCAATTACCTCCAGTCGCACGGAAACAATCTGCCTTCTTTCCTGCTGTTCCTGCGGGAGAACTACAAGGATGCCTACAACCGGATTGTTGACTATGTCCGTGACGTAGTTCCCCAGTTCCAGGACTTCTATCTGGAGCCCGTGGGTGGTATCATTTCTCTCCGGTGGATAGATAATTCTGCCACGGACTATCGTTTCAATGCCTACCAGTTCTCCGACGGATCTATCCGTTTCATTGCCCTGGCCGCCTTGCTTCTGCAGCCTGCCCAGACAATGCCCAACGTCATCATTTTGGATGAACCGGAACTTGGCTTGCATCCCTATGCCATCAGCCAGCTGGCAGAAATGATTAAGGATGCGTCCATACACGCACAGGTCATTATTGCCACGCAGAGCAAGGATTTGGTCGATCATTTCGACATCGGCGATATCTCTGTGGTGGAAATGAACAAGGAAACGCAGGCAACCTCTGTCACTCACCTTGACGCCAAAGAATATCATCTTTGGCTTCAGAACTATACGGTGAGCGAACTTTGGGACAAAAACATCATAGGAGGACGTCCCGTATGAAAGCGAAGATTATTCATGTCCTTTGTGAGGGACAGACGGAACAGGGATTTGTGGAGGAAGTGTTGCGTCCCTACCTGCAAGCGCAAGGTGTGGCAGGTGTAAAAAGCATCCTGATTACCACTAACAAGAAAAAGAATGCCCGTGGTGGAATGCTGAGCTATGCTCAGGCGGTGACAGACCTAGAACTGTTGCGGAAAATGAAGATGGACGGCGAATACGAACGTCATGTTTTCACAACGATGTTCGACCTCTACGCATTGCCGGATGATTTTCCCGGTTATGAAGCAGCCAAAGCAATCGGTGAGCCTTACGCCCGTGTCGCAGCATTGGAAACGGCGTTTGCTGAAGCAATCAACGATAGTCGTTTCATTCCCTATATTCAGCTGCATGAATTTGAAGCTCTGCTCTTTTGCGGTATTGACTATCTGGCAAAGCGTTACCCCGGTTGTGAGAAACGCTGCGAACAGCTGAAAAAAGACCTGGAGAAAACCAGCAACCCCGAGCTGATAAACAATAGTCCGGAAACGGCTCCGAGCAAACGTATTATCAAGGCGATAGAAGGAGACAAAAAACAGCATTACAACTACAATAAGCCGGCTACCGGCAAAGATGTTACCAAAAGTGTCGGCATGGATGAACTTCGTGCCCGGTGCAGTCACTTCAATGAATGGATAGAAAAGTTGATAGACTGCTGATTCTGTAATCAGATAATATCAAGGTTCTGACAGACAGGTTCGAGTGTTTATCTCAAAAATGGAAGAGATGGGGATTATACAGAAAGAGGGTGTAGGAAGAAATACTCGCTATATAAAGACTGCGAGTTTCCCATCTTTTAATTGAGAAGACAATTTTTGCTCTGTCCAAAAAACAAGTTTTTGGTCAAAAAACAGCACAAATAACTGATTATCAATTATTCTTTCAATGCCCGAAAATCTGTTTTTTTGTACGAAAGAGTTCTTTCACTTTTCTATCCCTCATTCCGGAATTCCGGCATTTACCAGATATTACTAATTAAAAAATTTAGATAAGTAACGAGATGCTAGATTTGATTAGTTGCTCGTAAGGTATAAGGCATCGACATTCTTCTGTTATTTAGTCAGTTGAAAAAATGTAACAATTATTTCTCTGATACCTAATACTTTTTCTATTTACACCATCCACGGATTCTTATACGGATCATAATCCGTCTGGAAAGTAGCCAGTTGCCAGTCGGTGACAGGTTTCTTCGAGTCATCGACTTTGCGGGGAATCTGCGGATTAAGCCGTAGTTTGGCGGCATCATTGAGCCATTTCATGCTATCCTCGTAATCGCGCATGCGGACAACACTGACATTATTCGGAGCAATGAGTTTCGTGAGTTCGTAGATGGCCAGCCGGACCATGTGCTTCTTGAGATTGTAGTTGCGGGGGTCATGCAACGAGAGGTTCTGCCCGACTTGCGGTGTGTCCGCGTTCACATCCGTTTCCGGGTAAAATACCCGTCCGTCATAAACGACATATTCGTGTTCCGACAACTCATAGGCATTGTATGATGAATCGTAATCGGCTATGGCTCCCCAGCAGTCGGAAACCATCGGGTCAAGATTGTAATCGAAACCTTCAAGCGTCATCAAAGTATAGAATGCTCCTTCATACTCGACGACTGCCCACAGAGGATACTCGACAGGCTGCCATAACGAGGCTTCCGCCTCGATCCAACCGCCGACCAACGGGATACGGACATCATCGAACTTGTACCCGTTTTCATTAAGACAAGTATAAACAATGCCGTTATAATTCACTTTATCTCCCGGATAATAGGTGTTGAACTGGGAATAATTTACAACTTGTCCCGCATCGACACGGATATCAGAACTCTCTTCCCAATAGACAACCGTTGCCGGCTTGCGATAGCCGCTGACGGAGCGTATCACCTCATGGATTTGTCCCTCGAAATAGACATGCACACCCACGGGATAGGTAATCCGACGGTCGTATTCGGCGATATATTTTCCTTTTGCAAGTTCCTTTTCAATCTCGTAGTTCTCCGACAAATATTCCACGATACTCATCTCCGTCGATTCTTCCGCCTGGATGAATCGTGCATCATTGCCCCGCGTGAGTTGTGCCAGGGCTTCCGGAGTAATTATCCCAAGATAGTCGTCATTATTGAGAAACCGTCTGTACATATCCTTGTTCCGTTATTAGTATGAAAATCCTTCCTGAATTACCGATGTGGATACCACATACCCGTTCCCGTCGCCTCCGCTCTTGAACTTGTACCAGCTGTCACGCAGGTAGTAACAGAGCAGGTAGTCAAGGCAGTCGGACAAGTGCCCGTACCGTTCATATTTGACACCGGTTTTCGGGTCGGTGGTCTTCTGTTTGCTCTTGGTACCGTCCTCGTTACGAAGCTGGTAAATCAGATCCTGGGTAAGTTTGCGACATTTGATATCGATTTGTATCTCCCAGCCTTCATAGCCCCCGAATACCTCGTTGACGAACTCGCACCGTGTAGCCTGCGGAGGCTGCTTGCGTAATAGCTTTACCTTCGGTCGCAGGATTCCTCTGCCGAAAGTGTCCGTGATGATGGTATAGTTGTTGATGCCGTCCTCGTTGGTGGTGGAGCGTTGTAACCCGGAAGGGTCACCGGTCACATCCACTCCGCCAATATGCTTGTCCCGGTAAAGTTTTAAGCGTACTTTCCGTGCCAACGCAGGTGTGTTGTTCTCCTTTTCCTCCGGCTTGCCGAGTATCTCTTCCAGTATATAGACCTTCCTGTTTTCATAGTCTATTTGTGCGGAGAGTACCGACATTTGGGGGGCAACATTGAAGTCCCACACCGTGATGAGCGGCTTGATCGGATCGTACGCTTTTTCTTTCAGTCCGGTAACGAGATGCCGGGAGCCGTCGAAACTGTTATAAATCGCCATATCGTTGGCTTCCACGAAATCCCAGTTGCCATAGAGCAGGCGTTCTTTTGTCGCCTGGTCCCGGATCTTGTTCAGGGCCGCCTCGTACACCTGACGGAAAGCGATATTCGGGTTGTCAAACACGGAGAAAGGTATATACGCTTCACCCTCGCGGCAGATGACCTTGTCTCCGTTTTCGTCCTGCACGAAGCGGGAACGCACCCAGTTAATTGTCGGATTGGTGGTGAGCAGCATTCTCGGGGTCTTGAATGTCTCATGGGTTCTCCAGCGGAGACGGGAGAACAGCACTTCGACGGCCCGTTCCGAGATTTCCGACACCTCGTCCACCATGGCGATGGTATATTCCGAAGAGCCGAAACGCTCGAAGTTGGGGTCGCTGGGGATATCCGCCATCTCCTTCATGATGATGACCGAGTCATTCCAGAATGTGAGCGTGCCTTCGAGGTTGTTTATCTTGTAGTTTGTATCCTCTTTCAGTCCCCAGTCCTTCAGAATCGACTTGATGGTGTTCCATGTCGATTCCTTTAACGACTTGAGTGTCTTACGGGCCACCACCGCACGGATATTCTCGAACCGAATACATGAAGACACCAGCCAAACGCTGCCGATATACGATTTTCCGCCGCCGGCCGCTCCGCCTCCCAGTATCAGCTGCGGCAGGTTCTGCGACTTGCAATGCCTGCATTGAGGCCTGTACTGAGGGTTGCCTTGCTGGTCATAACCGATAAGGATTTGCTCGATCTCCCCGCCACAATGGGGACAATAGTTCGGTTGCAACAGTTTCCAGAGTTCATACTGCCGTGGGGACGGTTTGAACTCGATGCGCAGGTTTCTGGGTGGTTTGAGCCTGTTGACCGCCATTCGATTTATATAATCTGAATGGTTATGTCCCTTTCGGACTCGAGCATGGCATACAGTTTTTGGAATGTAGTACGGGATTCCAAAACTTTTCCCTTGACCGTATTCTTTCCCACGATGATACAGCCGGCGGAATCTCCCTCGGTGTTGCCTGAATGGATTAGGATGCCAAGGAAATGCGGTACATCGTGCAGATATGGCATTTTTTTCTTGTACTTGGGGCTGTACTGAAGGGTAACTTTATAAGTCCCGGCAGGAATGGCGGTCTTGGAATAGACCTTCTCCCTGCATGTGCAGGAACGGCCGCGAGGAGTATCCGGACAGGTTGCCGGAAGTTTCCTCACGGCATCTTCGATGGTGTTACAGAAAAATTTGCCGTTGATGGACAGGTCGCCTATGGTATAGGTCTGACCTTTGAATTTGCGGTTGAGTGTCAGCTTCATACTTCGATACTATTTGTATCGAAAGAGTAGAGACGGACGCCGGCTAATGTTTATTATATGTGTTTGTAAAAGGAGGATATTTCAGGAAATGATGTATCTTTGTGACCGGATTGACAGTATTTAATCAAGAGTTAATATGACAAAAGCGGATATCGTCAGGGAAATAGCAACGCAGACCGGTCTGGAGAAGCAGGTCGTGTTACAAGTTGTCGAAGGATTCATGGATAGCGTAAAGTCTTCCATGATAAACGGCGAGGAGGTTTATCTTCGCGGCTTCGGTTCTTTTATCATCAAACACCGTGCGGAAAAGACAGCACGCAACATAAGCAGGAATACCACGATAATAGTGCCTGCCCACAATATCCCGGCATTCAAACCGTCAAAAGCCTTTGCAGGAAGGATGAAATCAGACAAATAAGGTGATTATATGCAACAGGAGCGTTATTCAGATGCTCCTGTTACTTTATACAGGGCAACGAGGTTGGCATTGTCCGATTGGAACAGGAAACGGCCGTTGCTTAAAAGGCATTCGTGGATGGTGTTGTCATTAGGATCCGACTCCAATAAAGCCCCCGCCTTGTTTTCATCGATAAGAAGCATTTCTATGCCTTGTACGGTAGCGGCAGTTGCATCGGCCGGAATTTTCAAAAGTTCATCCATCAGATTCATGTCGTTCATAATATCTCCGTATTTGGCTTGAGTCCCGTCAAGCATTCAATGTACCAAGACCAAAAAGCGTGGGACATAACCCGTAGCACCGAGGTTCTGGTAAACCTATCCGCAAACAAGTTAAGCCCACGCAAAAGCATAGGCGAAAACTGTTTGTCCTGCGGATAAGTGAAATTTACCAGATTTCGGTGCATGACAAAAGCTAACGCTTTCCGTATTTTATTATGTTGTTCTGCCAATATGGTTTTTATGCCGCATCTGCAGAAGAACCGGCATTATGTGATAACGACCGGACGTGTAAAGGCTATTTCTTGGATTCTTCCAAGGAAACCTTACGAAACTCTTTCATCAGTTTTTCCAATTCCAACGAAGTCTTGCGGGCACGGGTACCTGCGGCCTTGTTGCCTTTTTCAATCTGAAGTGCCGCATCCGTGGAGAATGTAGCATATACTTCCTGTATCTTTGAAACCAACTCTTTCATATAAATATTATTTAAGTTATTGACTACAAAGGTAGTGAAAATAATCAAGAATAAGAGCGATTCTGTCAATATAATAAATATCACATTGGTAATCAATGACTTTTAACAGCCATTATACCGTATGATTTATCCATCAGAGAAATTGTCAAGGTGTTTACAACTTTATGGATATGTCTGGTCAGAACATTTCTTCCATCTGCCGCTTGATTTCTTCCCGCTTTGTATTCTTGTAGTAATGCTTATAGATGGTCAATGGGCTGTTACCAGCCATCTCTGCAACCACATACGGATTGTTACCGGCATCTACCATCTTCGATATGAAAGAGCCACGGGCGGAATACCATGTGATGTTTTCTTTAATGCGCAGCATCTTGCATGCTTTCGTCAAGGTTTGTGAAAGGCGTGTGGAAATTTGCTTGACACGTGTAGTCTTCTTGGAAGTGGTCGTGTGTTTATGAGTAAAAACAGGAAATACATAATTTCCATAACTTTGCCCACGGTATTTATTCATGATGGCTTTTGCTTTACTGAGTAATTCCGGTTTGGCTGTTTTGGGAAACTTGATACGTTCATAGACGATGCGGTCTTCCTGGACCAAATCCCATGTCAGGTTACATACATCGACATTCGCCATACCTCCGGTATAGTAGCTGAACAGGAACAAATCAAGATGCAACTGCTCTTTTTTCGTAAACAAGGTACGGTCAACATTTGCGATTTTAGCTATGACTGTTTCCGGAACTGCTCTTGAAGTGGTTTCCGGCCAATTAATATCATCACCGAGACAGAGGAAGTTATCCATATTCACCCCGTACATCTCTTTCTTTTCTGCCTGCCTGCATACGGCACGGAGCAACCTTAGTTTGTGTGTAAGTCCGGCCTTGTTGCCATTTCTGATACCTCTTTCTTTAAGCCAAAACGCAAAGTCAAGAAGAAACTCTTCTGTAATATCCGTAAAGAAATAAGAGGAAAAGGCTTTTTCATATTTTTCCTTTGTAAACGCCTGCAGTTCACGCTTGAGATAGACATACCGTTTAGCATTGGTCGTGCTGTCGACAATCTGACCGTTCTTGATGCGTTTCTTGTTTTTGAATGTCTCTTCAAGATAATCGATCATCTGCTGGACACTCTTTACTTTGACCTCGGGTTTGGCCGCCTTGATTTCATCGAAGCAATGTGATAGCTGGACGGGCGACCAGTTCCTGCCTTCCATCTCCCAGGTATCGGCGACATGCAGATATTTGGTTCGCAAATCGAAAAGCAGTTTGTTCTTGGTAGTGGCCTCCGCACTCCCTACACGGAAACTCTGAGACTTGACATCCCAGTCTTTTAATAGCCCTGTGATGTTTATAACCTTCGGCACACGGGCGTAACCGGTCTTGAAGAAAATTATCTCCAGCTTGACCATCTTGGTGTCTTTCGGGTTCTGCTTACCCCTGATGTTAATCGTGTACATAGACTGATAACGAGTTAGTTAATGACTTATTATTAATTCGCATTAGTAGGAATCAATTGGTATTAATTAACCTACATAGAAACCTACATGAAAAGAGTAGTTTCCTTAGCGAAATAATGTTTATACGGATAAATCCGTACTTGTGTCATTTACTAACTCGTTATCAATCAACTATTTTCCCTAATCACAAAAGTTGTGTCCGAAAAAAGGGTGTGCCAGTTTGGTGACTCTCTTTTTTATTTCTTTACTTTTGTCTATTATAGAAAATTCGGCTTTCACCACGGACGGTACAATGGTCTTGTCGGTTGAAAATCGCGAGGCGAATCGTGATAGCCGCTTATTCGCTTTCCGGCAGTGTTCAGTAAGTACCAACCCATGATTTTGTCTTTCACCAAAGCGACGCCTCGGTGAAACGGATAGGCTTCTTCGTAATAGTCGCCGAGTCGATGACCGTCTCTATTGATGAAACAATAGCCCATGATTTTATCTTTGACAAGTGCGTACCCTTCGTGGAAATCGTCGACGAGAAGGTAATAATCGGTGCATCGTTTACCGTCGAGGGAAATGAAACACCAACCCATGATTTTGTCTAATGCTGCTGCCCGACCTTGCCTATAAGGTCGGATTTGTTCGTAATAGTCGCTAATGCGGTTTCCGTTTATGTCGGAAACGTACCAACCCATGATTCGGCTTTTCTGAATGATAAGACGTGGGGTATTATCGTAGTAATGATTGCCGCTATCATAGGGATAGTCATATTGGGCTTGCATGGATAGGAATCCGAATAAAATCGAAATAAGGATAAGTAGT
Organism: Barnesiella intestinihominis YIT 11860; assembly: GCF_000296465.1. Classification (NCBI taxonomy): domain Bacteria; kingdom Pseudomonadati; phylum Bacteroidota; class Bacteroidia; order Bacteroidales; family Barnesiellaceae; genus Barnesiella; species Barnesiella intestinihominis. The sequence goes on along the minus strand of NZ_JH815203.1, from coordinate 157,319 downwards.
GGTTTCATGTGCAATTTTTTTTCATTTGACGAAGTTAACGAAAAAAGGTTTAAACGCAGTCATAACTTATATTAATCTCTGCTGGGAATATGCGATTTTCTGTGTTCGAATAGAAGTCTGTTTGTATATCGGCGAGTGTTTATAGGTTGTTGTAATGACTCTAAAAATAAAAAGGTAGGCCGTATGAATCTTTTAGTGCATTGTTTATGTAACTTTGCAAGAGGCAATGCGATAAGGGAGATTTCGGTACGAGTGTATTTATTGTTGTCCGAAGCTGCGCTGTCATTGGAGAAATAATTTATAAGATATGAATGTGAGGATAGAGGAAAGTTGGCGAAAGAGGCTGCAAGACGAGTTCGATAAGCCCTATTTCGAGCGATTGGTTTCTTTTGTGCGGAGCGAATATGGCCGTGCGCATGTTTTGCCTCCGGGACATTTGATATTTCATGTATTCGATGCATGTCCTTTCGAGTCTGTGAGAGTTGTTATTTTAGGCCAAGATCCCTATCCCAATCCCGGACAGTATTACGGTGTTTGTTTTTCTGTACCCGAGGGGGTGGCTATTCCCGGCTCTTTGTTTAATATGTTTAAGGAGATACATGATGATTTGGGCAAGCCTATTCCCGCTTCGGGCAATTTGGATCGGTGGGTGAGGCAAGGTGTATTTCCTTTGAATTCTGTGCTTACCGTGCGAGCTCATGAAACAGGATCGCATCGAAACATGGGCTGGGAGATTTTTACCGATGCGGTCATTCGAAAGTTGAGCGATGAGAGAGAAAATCTCGTGTTTATGCTGTGGGGTAGTTATGCTAAGGAGAAGATTGCGCTTATTGATGCTCGCAAGCATTTGGTTTTAACAGCCGCGCACCCGTCGCCACGATCGGCTGATCGTGGCTTTTTCGGATGTCGGCATTTCAGTAGAGCGAATGCATTTTTACGGAGTAAGGGAATACGGGAAATCGATTGGTGAGATTTTTAGTCCCCGTTTATTATGATTTCAATCTTAGTATAAAACGGCTCCCTTTTCCTAATTCGCTTTCTACGGAAAGAGTCCCCCCATGTGCTTCTACAAAATCTTTGGATATAGACAATCCTAATCCGCTGCCTTGTACTTTTGTTCCCGGCACTCGGAAATAACGGTCGAATATGCTTTGATGATAGCGAGGGTCGATTCCCTTCCCAAAATCTTGTACATAGATTTCGACCATATTGCCGTCTTGGTAAGTGCCGATAATGACGCGACCGTTTTCTTTGGAATAACGTATGGCATTGCTTACAAGATTGGTAAGTACCCATGCTATTTTTTCGCTGTCGACGAATAGTTTCTTTGTATTTTCGTCATAATCGACTTCGATGTGTATGTTGAATTTGTCGGCTTGTACCTGATTGGCCTTGATCGCATATTCGATCAATTCTATGGGCCGGGTTATCTTGGGCATCAGTTGTAGTTTTCCGGCTTCTACTTGGGTCATGTTCAGCAATTCTCCGGTGATATTGAGCAACCGTTCTCCGTTTTCCTTAATACTTTGGGAGAGTTGCTCTTGTTCTTTGTTAAGAGACCCGATACGTCTGTCTTCCAATAATTGCAAACTCATCATAATGGCTGATATGGGAGTCTTCAATTCATGAGATATCGTCGAGATAAATGTTGTTTTCGCAGAATCCAGCTCTTTAAACTCCGTGATGTTTTTCAATATAATTACGTGCCCCAGTTTTTCGGGTTCTTCACTGTCGTGATTCGTGTTGTCTATTTCTATATAGGAGGCTTTGAAGTAACTTTCTTTATTGTCGGCATATATTTTGATAGGCTCTTTCTGAGGATTGGGAGAAACCAGTTCTCGTATTAATTTCCTTAATAAATCATTCTTCAAAGAAATCTCTTCGGCCGATTTGAAGATTGTGTTTTCTTTTTTCAGATTCAGTATGTTCAGAGCTTCACTATTTATGAAAAGTATTTTGCGGTCTGGATCTAATCCTATTATGGGATCGCTGATGCTATTGATAATTGCTTCGAGAAATTTTTTATGTGCCAGTAGTGTCGATAGGGTGGTAGATCTGTATTCGGACAAGTGTTGAGCCATTCTATTGAAACTATCGACCACATTTTTAAATTCTTCGTTTTTATCCGATATATTCAGCCTTTTTTCATAGTTGCGATTCGCTATTTCGAGGATACCGTCGGTTAGCTCCTTGATAGGTCTATTTATCGATTGAGGAAGCCAGATAGCTAATGTGACACCGCAGACTATGCAGATGCCTCCGATAATTGCCACCCATACAACGGCTTGTTTTAAGCCTGTCGAAGCTATCGGGCTGTCTGGTTCGGCAGCCGTCAGCATCTGTAAATAGATAACTGATAAGGAGACCAGCAGAATAATCATTCCGGTCAGTAACCCTATACTTAAAAGCAACTTTGTTTTTATATTCATGACGGGTATTTTTATTAGGCTAAGATAATTAAATCTATATTGTTCTCGGATAAAGATTTCATGAAATTTTTATATTTGGACACCGTAAATATGGTTTGGGGCAATTTCAGTGCTGGAATTCCTGTACATATTGTTGTAATTTGTTTTTCGATTGCGACCTTTATAATGCTTTCGAGAATGTGCGGGGAATGTACCTGTATGACTTCTCCACCTAATTCAGTGGCTAATTTGAAATGGTTTAACAGATGTCGCTGATCTGCCAGCGAGATGCGATCGGGATCCTCTTTGGGTGTTTGTACATATAGTACGAAAAATTTTGTGTTATATCGTGTAGCCAATCGAGCGCAGCGTCGAATGATTTTGCGGGGCGTTTTTTCGTGGGAACTGATGCACGCCATGAATTTTTCATGACGTACGTGAGATGTATCTAAGGGGAGTTCGTTTTCTACTTTTTTTTCGACCCGTAAAGCAACTTCTTTGAGTGCGAGTTCTCGTAGTTGTAAAATATTCTCGGCCTTGAAAAAATTATTCAATGCCAATTCTATTTTTTCCGGCCTATATATTTTCCCGGCTTTTAACCGTTCGATCAATTCTTCTGCTGTGAGGTCTATATTTACGACTTCATCGGCCTCTTCCAAAACACGATCGGGAATTCGTTCTCGAACTTCGATTCCTGATATTTCCTGCACCTCTTCGTTCAGGCTTTCGATATGTTGGATATTTACTGCCGATATAACATTGATACCGGCATCGAGTAACTCCATGACGTCTTGCCATCGCTTTTCATTGCGACTGCCTTCGACGTTGGTATGAGCCAGTTCATCGACAATGACCAATTCGGGACGTATTTGAAGGATAGCATCCAAATCCATCTCTTCCAATTCTTTCCCTTTGTAGAAAATTTTTTTTCTCGGGATAACAGGAATACCTTGTAAAATAGCTTCTGTACCGGTACGTCCGTGTGTCTCTATGAAACCCACTTTTACATCTACTCCGTTTTCTAAGAGTTCGTGGGCCTCTTGTAGCATTCTATAAGATTTCCCTACACCGGCAATCATGCCGATGTAGAGTTTAAACTTACCTCTCCTCGATTTTTTTATCAAGTCGAGAAAATATTGTACATTTTTTTCGTTTTCAATTATATCCATTCTCCCTGTTATGGTTTAAGAGTGATTCCGAATACGATATGAGCATCTTCCATACGAGGGTTCCATATTACTTGTGAAAATATCGGAAGGGAGAACGAATCTGTGATTTTAATTGCGTAGCTTCCTTTCAATGCTACATTAGTAACGGCAAATCCGTTGGTATAGTATTGAGGTGCTTTATAAGGTACTATACCACATGTTACATTGAGATCGACCGATTTTACACTGAACGGATAATTGAGTTCTACATAAGACGAGTAGTTGTTTTTATCGCCTTTTTCATTTTTATCCATACCGGCAAACATGGTGTACCATGCGATCGAAAGAGGAAATTTTTCTACCGGAAGTACATAAGCAAGACTTGCTTCGAAATGATGAGCTGTCGTTTTGTTATTGAAATCGAAATATTTTCCAGCTCCTTGTCCGGCCCACCACATATCGGCAACCGAAACTGTTAGTCCCAATTTTGGGAAGGTATAAGCCAGAGTCAAGTCAAGTTCTTTATTTGCAGAGGGAATATTACCATTCCGGTAACCATCGAAGTCGGTGGATCCCCATGCCGTCAACGATAGGTTTTCAACACTGAAACTCAAAGTCGGTTGAATACTAGCGCCTGTTTGATACATACCTCTCCACACATAGGAACTGACTAAATCTCCTTGTACATTGAATCGTACTTGGGCAGATGCTTTATTGGTAAACATGGCAAGGAGCCCTATAATCGAAATGATTATCAATGCTCTGATGAGTCTGGCTCCTTCTTTATCTATTGATTGTTTCTTTTTCATGATAGCTATTGCTGAAATGTTTTTATTTGTTTTCATAATTTTCTAAATTAATGTTCAATTTTAATACGTTTACTTTCTCTGTTCCGAATAATCCTAAAAATGGTTTTTCAATTGTTTGGTCTACTATTTCTTTTACGGTAGTTTCGTCCATATTTCTGGCTGCGGCAACACGCTTTACTTGTACGTATGCACTTTCTGGCGTGATGTCAGGGTCGAGACCAGAACCACTGGCTGTGACCATTTCTGCCGGTACATCTTTACGTTCCAAATAAGGGTGGTGTACCAAGAAGGTGTCGATACGAGTTTCTACTTCTGCCAAGTATTCTTCGTTCGTAGGTCCTTTGTTGCTACCGGCAGAACTACTGGCATCATATCCATCTCCGGCACAAGAGGGACGGCCCCAGAAATAGATGTCTTCGGTGAAGACTTGCCCTACATTGGCTGCACCCACTACTTTCCCATCTAAGGTCGCAACCTCGGCGTTTCCAGAGTTTGGCCCTGCGAATTGGGCGAATATCCATAATATCAGTATATAAAATACTGAGAAGAAAAGGCAGAAAACTAATGTTAGCCTGATTGATTTTATGAAATTTTTCATTGTTGCTTTTATTAAAAGAATAATCCTATTACTAAATCTATGAGTTTAATGCCGACGAATGGAGCTATTATACCACCTAATCCGTAAATGAGCAGGTTGCGGCGGAGTAAAGCCGAAGCTCCGATAGGCTTGTATTGAACACCTCTTAAAGCCAATGGAATCAAAATGGGAATAATGATTGCATTGAAAATAATGGCCGATAGAATAGCACTTTCGGGGCTATGTAATCCCATAATGTTCAGTGAAGCTAATTCTGGTACGGCTATCATGAATAGAGCCGGAATAATGGCAAAGTATTTTGCGACATCATTGGCGATGGAGAATGTGGTAAGGGTTCCGCGAGTCATTAATAATTGTTTCCCGATTTCTACAATTTCGATTAATTTCGTCGGATCGTTGTCCAAGTCTACCATGTTTCCAGCTTCTTTGGCTGCCTGAGTTCCACTATTCATAGCTACACCAACATTCGCTTGGGCCAAAGCAGGAGCATCGTTGGTTCCGTCGCCCATCATGGCTACCAGTTTACCGGCACTTTGTTCTTTCTTGATGTAGTTCATCTTGTCTTCGGGTTTGGCTTCTGCAATGAAGTCATCTACACCGGCTTTTTCTGCAATGTATTTGGCTGTTAATGGGTTATCCCCGGTAACCATGACTGTTTTAACTCCCATTTTACGTAACCGTTCGAACCGTTCCTGTATTCCCGGTTTGATAACATCTTGTAATTCTATGACACCGGCAGGTTTTTCATTGACGCTAACTACAAGAGGTGTTCCTCCATTTTTTGAAATCTCTGTGATACGATTTTCCAAATCTTGTGGAATTTCGTAGCCTGCGTTTTGAGCAATTTTTCGAATAGCTTCTGCTGCCCCTTTTCTAATCCGAGTACCGTCTGCTAAATCTACACCGGAACATTTTGTTTCGGCACTGAATTTGATAAGCTTGCTACCGGTTGTATTCAAGTTGTGTACTCTTAAACCCGATTCACGAGCCAGTTCTACGATAGATTTACCCTCGGGTGTTTCATCGGATAGAGACGACATCATACAAATTTCGGCAAAAGCATGATTTTCCAGACCGTTGGCGGGATAGAAATGGGTAGCTTTACGGTTTCCGATTGTAATAGTTCCTGTTTTATCCAAAAGGAGAGTATCGATATCTCCGGCAGTTTCTACTGCTTTTCCCGATTTGGTAATTACATTTGCTCTCAGAGCTCTATCCATTCCTGCTATACCGATAGCTGAAAGCAAACCTCCGATTGTCGTCGGGATAAGGCAGACAAACAACGATAAGAAAGATGCTATTGTAATAACAGTTCCTGTATAGTCGGCAAACGGTTTAAGGGTTACACATACGATTAGGAATACCAATGTGAAGCCGGCTAAAAGGATTGTCAGCGCAATTTCGTTAGGAGTTTTTTGTCTGGAAGCGCCTTCGACGAGAGCAATCATTTTGTCCAAGAAACTTTCTCCCGGTTGTTGTGTGACAAGCACTTCGATGCGATCCGAAAGGACTTTTGTTCCACCGGTCACTGAACTTTTGTCACCACCGGCTTCTCGAATTACAGGAGCACTTTCTCCGGTAATCGCACTTTCGTCGATAGAAGCCAATCCGTTTATGATTTCACCATCGGCAGGTATGGTATCACCTGCTTCACAGATAAATACATCACCTTTTTTCAGTTGAGAGCTACTTGTCGTTTTTATTTGTCCATTGACAAGTAGTTTTGCCGGAGTTTCTTCGCGGGTTTTTCTCAAACTATCAGCCTGTGCTTTGCCTCGGGCCTCAGCGATAGCTTCGGCGAAGTTGGCGAATAATAGTGTGATAAACAAGATAACAAAAACCCATGCATTGTACACGAATGAACCTTGAGCGTTGTCAAAGATGGAATAAATCATCACAAGGAACATAATGGCTGTACAAACTTCTACCGTGAACATGATGGGGTTTTTCACCATGATTCGAGGATTCAATTTAACGAATGATTGTTTTAAGCTCGTTAAAACTTGCTCTTTTTCAAATAAAGAAGCTGATTTATTATTTTTCATATCTATCGTTCTGTTATTATAAGCTGAAATGTTCTGCAATAGTACTTAATGCTTGAACCGGGAAGAATGACAGAGCTGCAACGATAAAGATGACAGCGAAGGTCATGACACCGAAAGTAACTGTATCGGTTTTTAAGGTTCCTGCACTTTCTGGTACATATTTCTTATTGGCTAATAATCCTGCAATGGCAACTTGTCCTACGATGGGAAGGTATCGGCTGAGTATCAATACTATACCGCAAGAGTAGTTCCAGAACCATGTATTATCACCCAATCCCTCGAAACCGGAACCATTATTGGCGGCACAGGAAGTAAATTCATAAAGCATTTCGCTTAGTCCGTGGAATCCCGGGTTATTCAACCAACCGCCTTCGTTTTCGACAAAGGAAGGTGCATGAACATATAAATAGGCCGCTAATGAGGTTCCTACTAAGATGACAAATGGGTGTAACAAGGCAACGATCGTAGCGATTTTCATTTCTCGAGCTTCTATTTTTTTGCCGAGGAATTCGGGGGTACGACCAACCATCAATCCACTGATAAATACGGCGATAATGATAAAAGTAAAGTAGTTCATCCAACCTACACCTACACCACCGAACCATGTATTGATTTGCATGTTCAGCATTTCGATCATGCCGGAGAGAGGCATGGTAGAGTCATGCATACCGTTTACAGAGCCGTTGGAAGTAACGGTGGTTGTCACGCTCCAAAGCGCCGTAGCAGCAGAACCCAGTCGGACTTCTTTTCCTTCCATAGCACCGTTGTCTTGTGCTATACCCATTGCGTCAATGCGCGGGTTGCCACCTGTTTCTTGGGATACATTTATCCATACCCCGGCTAAGTAAGCAAATAGCATTACTCCGAAAATACTGTATGCTAATTTCTTTCGTTTAAGGTAAAACCCAAAAGCGAATACCATAGCCATAGGTAAAATCAATATGGCCCAACATTCTATCATATTAGTGAGATAGGTAGGATTTTCAAGAGGGTGCGATGAATTTACTCCGAAGTATCCACCTCCATTCGTACCTAATTGTTTGATGGGAACTATCGCCGCAGTAGGACCTTGCGATACATATTGTGTTTGTCCTTCTATTGTAGTCACTTCCATCTTTCCGTCAAAGCCCATAGGGGTCCCTTCTATAATCAGTATGAATCCGATAACGAGGCAAATAGGAAGTAAAACACGGGTACAGCTCCTTACTAAGAAGTACCAGAAGTTTCCAATTGTTTTGGTCGTTTTAGCGGCCAATGCCTTCATGATACCCGCCATTGCCGCCATACCGGTTGCAGCGGTAATGAATTGGAACAGCATGATAACGAATAACTGGGTGAGATAGCTTAGCCCACTCTCTCCGCTATAATGTTGTAAGTTACAATTCACGAGGAAGCTGATACATGTGTTGAATGCCTGATGAACAGACTGTCCTAAATTGCCGTCTGGATTTAGGGGCAGTACTCCCTGAGAAACTAACAATATCATTCCCCAGAAAAACCAAAAGAGGTTTATCACGAGCAATGCTTTCAGGAATTGTTTCCAGTTCATCTCTTCTGTTGGATCGACACCTCCCAGTTTGTACATGATTTTTTCGATGGGAGTCATGAAGTCCGACCAAACTTTCTCACCTTTGAAAACCTTTGAAATGTATTTCCCGATGGGGTAGGCGAGTACGACCATCAGGACAATTTGTGCAATAACACCTAATATCTCTGTATTCATTGTGTTTAATCTTTATAAATGACTAAAACTTTTCGGGTTTCACTAATACATACATCAGATACCCGAACATAATTACGCTGATAATAAATAATGCAGTGTACATGTTAAATCTCCTTTTAATTAAATTTTTTCAAACCAGTCTATGCACTTATAGAAGAGCCAGAAACAGGCAATTCCACTGAGTATACAAACTCCAAAACCTAATGCGTCAAATTCCATGTTACATTTTTTTAAGTGAATACTAAATTATTTTTTTTCGGTTTGGGATATGCCAAAGTTGTGCCAATATTGTTTTTGAATATTTTAATTGGTTCATAATTAGTATTATAAATGAAAAGGGAGCATCTGGCGAACAGATACTCCCTTTTCATTTTGGTAGGGTTGTGTATTATTTTGAAAAGAATTAGAGTTTATATTCCTCTATTTTTCGATATAAAGTGGTAAGTCCTATTTTTAGGAGTTTTGCAGCTTCGGTTTTATTGCCGTTCGTATAGTCTAGTACTCGGGCAATGTGGCGTTTTTCCATAGCCGATAATTCGAAACCACTATTATTACTACTTTTTTCCTTAAAAGCTGCATTTTGTATTTCTATGGGTAAATCTTCGGGGTGTAACTCATCATTTTCACAAACAATAAGACTTCTTTCGATAACGTTTCTGAGTTCACGCACATTGCCTTTCCATTCTTGTTGTTCGAGCATGTCGATGAATGCTTTGGAAACCGTTTTCGAGGAATGGGTCATTTTTTCGGATAGGGATTGTACAAACGCTTCGGTTAGAAGCCTAATATCTCCCGGACGTTCTCTCAAAGGTGGTAAATGTATTTGGAAAACCGACAGCCGATAAAACAAATCCTCCCTGAAATGCCCTGCATTTATTTCTTCCGGCAAGTTTCGGTTGGTTGCTGCAATAATACGAACATTTACAGATGTCGGTTTGGTTTCACCTATTTTGATATATTCTCCGGTTTCTAATACTCGAAGCAACTTGGCTTGCAACTCTATCGCCATTTCTCCGATTTCATCTAAAAATATCGTTCCGTTGTGAGCCTCTTCGAAAAGTCCCTTTTTGTCTTTCAAGGCTCCGGTAAAGGAGCCTGCTTTATGTCCGAATATTTCGCTTTCCAAGAGCTCTTTGCTAAATGCCGAACAATTTATTGCAACGAAATTTCCTTTATTTCGTTTGCTCTCGTGGTGAATCGCTTGGGCGAAAACTTCCTTTCCTGTACCGGTCTCTCCGGTTAAAAGAACCGGTACATCGGTTGATGCCACTTTTCGTGCCAACGCGATAGCTTCCAGCAAAGGCTTTGACTGACCAAGAATAGAATTGAATGAATATTGCTGAAAGGTTTCTTTTTCGGGACGATTTTTTACTCCGTTAGTTCGAGCTTTTTCCATAGCCCGACTAATCAGAGGAATAATTTTGTTATTGTCGTCACCTTTGGTTATGTAGTCGAAGGCTCCGTTTTTTATGGCTTGTACCCCGTCGGGTATATTTCCGTGGGCTGTTAATAAAATGATTTCCGATTCGGGCGATATTTTTTTTATTGTTTTTATGAAATCTACACCATTCCCGTCGGGGAGAAAAACATCGCATAAGATAACATTGGGAGAATACTCCATTTGTTTTACTGCCGCTTTACAGTCTCCTGCCTGTAAAACTTCATATCCTTCCAGCCCTAAAATGCGGGCTAATAACTGTCTTATCTGTGGTTCATCGTCGATGATTAGAACCTTATTCATAATATTCTCATTCTTACTCATGCGTGCAAAGATAGGATATATTTTTGTTCCGAAAAAGCAGATACAGAAAAGGCGAGACATTGCATGTTCCCGCCTTTATAGTTTATGGAAGATTTATTAAAGAGCAATTTTAAATGTCGGACCGTATCCTTCTATGGAGATGAAATATATGCCATGAGGGAATCCTTCTATACTGAGAACCGTTGTCTCGTGTTCGGCTGAAATTTGTCGGCTCAAAATGCCTTGATCGGTATATATCGAAATCAATTTTCCAGTTTGAATGCCGTCAATTTGGATTGCGTTATTGTGTCTGACAATAGAAATATTTTTATGAATATTGGTTATGGCCGAGGAGGTAGATAGATTGACCGAGAAAGCATCGGAGAATGCAGTTTCCATAAACGAATGTGCCTTTACACGTACAGTGTAATCTTTTTTATCGAGATTAGAGAAACTGGCCTTCTTTTCGGTAAGTCTGGTTTTCGTGTCGACAACTTGTCCATTGGCAGATAATTCGACACTCCATGTGTTACCGTCGGTTCCGTCCCATAAAATGTCGAATGAATTTTCGGTTTGATTTTCTGTCCGTAGATTCGTAGGAGTCTGCGCTACTGTTTCCCAACTGTAATCGGTATCGATAGCGCCCATACACCATGCTTGATTACCTTCGGGCTCTGCTAAGTTGGCCGTGTGGTCTCCATTACCTTCTGCGAAATTGAAATTTTTAATCAGTCCTGTCGTGGACGGTTCTACTTGTTTCTGATAATTATTTTTTATTTCTTCTGCTGTGCGGGCTACACTCCAAAGTCGAAAGTCTGCCATTTTGCAATTGCAAGGATTGCCCCACGGAGCAGTTCCCAAAAAAAGAGGCTTTCCATCGGCTTCCGTATTATATCCTGTTGTATTCTCCTGTGTTCCGGCTATTTCACCGTTAACATAGACAATCATCTGACTTCCGTCGGCGACACAAGCGATGTGAGTCCAGTTCTCTTTCCAAGAAGTAGGATCGATCCATATAGATGCTCCGTCCAACTGAAATTTAAACCACCCGTCGAATCCTAATGCGAATCCCTTGTCGTTGTGCATATTGCTAGCGAAAAATCCGGTACTATTGTCTATATATAACCATGTTTCTAAAGTCATTTGATTAGACCCGATTGTTGTTTCCAACGCATTCATACCGGCAGCCGATGTTTTGAAAGAAATAGCTCCGATGTCCGCTTTTGTAGGCATAGCTGCAAAAAGACAAGCTGTTATTAAACCTGCGATTTTGAATGAAGTAATTGTTTTCATAGATTTGAAATTTAAATGATTAAAGAATTATTTACTGAGAATTTCTAAAATGGATTTTCTGAATTTTTCTATTTCTGCATTGTTTTTCGAGTATTTTTCGGGCGATTGGTATATAGATTGGAAAAGGGTTTCGCTTTTGGCTCTTCCTATTTTCTTTTCGAGCTTGGCAAGGTATTCATAGTCTTCCATACTGTCTCTCCAACGTTCCATTCGTATTGATACTACGGGGCTTGTGCTGTTGAAATATTGGCCGGGGTAAATCAGCACACCGTCGCCCTCGGGGAGGTCTTTGCGAAAAGCCAATGTGTCGGATTCGGCATAGGCATTGACTGCCCAATATAGGAATCCGGTGGTACGCTCTTTCCAGCTACGCCATAATACAGCTCGATGCTGGTATCCGTCCATCGTGAGCAATAGATTGGGCTGCTCTTCTCCGGGGCCCATGCAGACATAAGTCCACCATTCTTCATTGCCTCGGAGAAGAGAACGGCATGTGTCTGCGTTGGCTTCGTTCGCTTGTAAAGCCCAAGCGCTCATACTGAAAATTTGAGTGTCTCCTCGCCAAAGGTCGAATACGGAAAACAACCGGTCTTTGTATTTCCCGTCTTTCGGTCCACAGTAAAAGGTCGTGAGGACCTTTGCTTCGGGCATGAGCTTGTGTATTTCTTGGGAATATTGACCGATGAGGTGATATTCTTTCATATAAGCAGGTTCGTCCCATAAGTAGAAGTAGGATTTATCGAGTAAATCGGTTTGTTTTAATCGCTGCAACAAGCTGTCCAATTCGTTGTGTGACAGAGAGTGGTAGGGGACAGCGAACCGATTGAATCGTTTGTCCGATAGGAAAGGAACTGTTCGCTTGTCGTTCCATTTCCACGGAGATGAAGATGCCTCATGTTTCATGCTGTTGGCCAACCATGTGGAGAAATAGGGATTCATGCGATAATCAAGGCATAATTCTGCCCATTCCAGTTTGTTTTGCAAAGTTTGTTCTTTCGAAGTCGAGTCGATGAGATTCTTTTCTATGATACCGAATGCTGCTGGTAACGAAGGTGTCGAGGGTAATGCCGTGTCGTACACTTGCAGATCGATTTTTATTTTTTGCCGTTTTCCGTTACCATCGATCGAAATTTGTTCTTCGTATTTCCCCGGTCGGATCGACTCGGCCGTACGGAATGTAATCCATAGTTTAGCGATAGAGTCATTTAAAGTAATTTGTTCTCCATCTATGGGGACTAAGGCATCGTCGAATCCATATACCGATTTGATTTGCCGACAACTATATCGGATAGAATTGTCGTCATTTCCGTTTCGATGTATTTTATAAGTTTCTCCTGGACAGCCTTTGAAAACGATTTGGATATGTTCCGCTTCATTTTTAGCGAGGAATAACGTGCCGGAATTTTGGGGTTGAACTTTATGAAAATCAGATGCTTTGTCGGTCGAAGGTATAAGGTAACATTCGATTGTTTGTTGACAAGAGATTAAAAAGAATGTACAGCTTATGATGAGAAGCCGATAGAAAAGGTGATGTTGCATATCGAAATATTTATTCTGTGATGTTTTCAATTAAATTTTTACGTAGAGCCAATGCGTATTTGCTTTGATCTGTGTAGTTCGAGGGACTCTTATAGACGTTGTTGAGAAGAGATAAGGCGGCCGATCGTCCGAGTTTTTTTTCGTACAAGACCAGCATGTCGTAATCTTCGGCTCCATCGCGCCATCGTTCCAACCGGACAGAGGTACAAATTTTGTTTGTGCCGAACGATTCGCCGGGATAGATGAGTATCCCGTCTCCTTCGGGCAGTTCAGGGCGAGGTCTGAGGGGATAAACGCTGGCGAATCCGTTGACGACCCAATATAGGAATCCGGAATTTTGTTCTTTATAATTACGCCACATGGTCGCCCTGTTACCGATAGCGGTAGAATTTGAAGCAAGCCCCGGAGTGTTAGACATGCACACGTAGCTCCACCATTCTTGTCCTGATTTTAATTTGGCTTTGCATTGCTCCGAGCGATTTTCATTATCCTGCAACGCCCATACGCCAGTACAATAAATAGATGTCGCTCCATTTAGAATGTCGAATACGGCGAATAAATCGTCTTTGTGTTCTCCGTCGGTAGGGCCGCAATAGAATGTAGTGAGCACTTTGGCTTCCGGTGCATATCGATGAATGCGATCCGAAAGAGTTTTGATCTGTTCATATTCATTGGTCTTTGTAGGTTCGTCCCATACATAGAAAAATGCTTTGTTTAGCAATCCGGTTTCGCGAGCTTTATTCAGCATCATCTCTAACTCATCGTCGGATAACCCATGCGATGGCAAGGCAATACGGCTAAAACGTTTGTCTGCCAAGTATTCCCAAGTGCGATCGTCATTCCATGCGTATGGCGAGGAGAAACATTCGGTTTTCATCGTTCCGCTCAGCCATGTGGAAAAGTAGGGCGATATGCGATATTCCAATAAAAGATCCGAAGCTGCTTTGCGCTTTTCTATTTTTTGTTCTTCCGATAGACCGGTGAATATGAAGTTTTGAGGGTTGATTCCGAATACCGAGGCAATAGATGGAGTTTCTGGCAAAGATGCGTTAACGACATTAATCGATATAGCTACGGCATATTCTTTGTCATCGGTTTTGAATCGTATGATTTCTTTATGTCGTTTAGCCTCGGCTTCGGACCTGACTTTAAAAGTGAGCCAAGCTCGCACTACTTTGTCGTCGGGTTCTATTTCGTTATCGCAAGGAATCAGAACATCGTATTTCCCGTTGAAAGCTTCCAGTTTCCGACATTGAAATTCAATGGCATCGTTGTTGCCGATACGTTCTATTTTCAGACTTTTTTTACTATCGGTTTGTATAACGAGCTGTACACTTTCGTATTCGTTACGAACCATATTTATATCGTATCGGTTTTCTGGATCCGAGTTGGAATAATTTTCTATGTTATCCAGACTGTTTAATAGCCAAGTATTGGTCGCTACGGAGGGAACGTCGTTGTCCGAATTTTCTTTTTCACCCGGCCCGTCGTCTTTACAGGCGGCAAGTAAAAACGAGAATAGTATTATATAATAAAAATGTGATGATTTCATACCTACAAGACTATTTAGTTAGTTTAATCAGTTTTACGCTATGCGCAGGAACAGAAAACGAGACTGAGTTATTTTTGATTTCCATTGATTCGTTTTTCCACAAATCGGTGATGTGACCGTCTCCGATATAATTTATGGTTTGTAGTGGAAAGGTGTAAGATTCTATATCTTTATCGGTAGTGTTAAATATGGCGATATAGTGGGTCAATTCGTCTTCGCTTTGAGCATACCAAGCGATTATTCCATTTCGATCGAACAATTCTTTATTTCCTTTGGAATATTGATTGATGTCAAGTACCTCTTTATTTGTAATCAAGTTTAGCGTGAAATCGTCTATTTCGGGTAGATTACAGCCAATCATCAGAGGGGATCTAAACATGGCCCATAGTGTAAGCATCGTGTACTGTTCGTCTGGTGTAAAATTACTCATTCGGGGAGTTCCTCTCATGGCTCTTTGTGCCATTGGGCCTATGGGGAGCATATCGGCGTCGGGCCAGTGCCCTTTACAAATATACTTTTGCCATTTCCGGCAAAGTGGAAATTGTTCTTTCAGAGCCTCCCAGTCGTCCCAGAAATCTTCGGAAATGCGCCATAGTTGGGCTACGTTTTGCAAATGTTTTATGTTCTCGACAGGGGCAGGGCCCGGAGAAAGGCTCAGGACGATGGGCCTTTTCCCTTTTCTTACGGCTTTGGTTATCGCTTCTATTTCGTCGTGTGCATAAATGGGAGATAGTAAATCGTCGGCCTTTACATAGTCTATTCCCCATGATTCATAAAGTTCGAAAAGCGAATCATAGTATTCCTGAGCTCCGGGCTTACTCATGTCTATCCCATAAAATCCGAAATACCATTTGCATCGAGAATCGGTATTGACAATGTCTCGTGCTCGATATGATGTCCCTTTTATGGGCGTATTAGCTTCGACAGCTTGAATGGGAATGCCTCTCATGATGTGTATACCTAATTTTAAGCCTCTGCTATGCAGATAATCGGCGAGAGGTTTCAACCCTTCTCCGTTTTTTGCAGATGGGAATTTTTCCGCATCGACGATGAGGCGTCCGAATTTGTCGATGATTTGATGTGGCGTTGCCGATTCATATTGCTCCAAAGTCTCCATGCCGGGCGCATACCAACCGGCATCGATAACAATGTATTCCCAACCGTATTTTTTCAGATTTTCGGCCATGAAGTCGGCATTGGCTTTAACTTCGTCTTCTGTTACAGAAGTTCCAAAGCATATCCAGCTGTTCCAACCCATCGGTGGGCGTTCGGCTAATATTGCGGTGGATTCCGGTTGGTTGGTTTTGTTGACGTTGGTGCAATTAGAACAAAGTAGGAGTATGAGTAGCCCTATTGCAATTGAGGTTTTGATGTTCATGATATTCAGTTATCGGGGTTAGGATAAGTATGTTATACGTTATTGCCGAAGGATCCGGCAATAACGTATAGCAATAGTTTAATCTAATACGCAGCGGACACTATATCCTCTGTTCCTGTCGTAAGGATAAAGGGCGGCTCCTGAATCGTTAAGTGTGAATCCGTATGTTACTCCCTGATTGGGGAAGTTTACGGGATCGGGATTCCACGGGTACACATCTCCGTCTTTGGGAGCTGTCGAGGTCCAGAAATAGGTATTGGCAAAGGCTTCTATTACATCGTTTTCAGGTATGCTCCAAATGTATCCAGTCCCAGCCATATTGAATCCGATAGAGTTCATACCGACATCTCCGGCATTAGGATCCCAATAGCTTTTTTCTTTTAATATGGTGGCGGGCATAGTGGGGTCACCGCAAGCATTGATTAAGAAGTCCCATTCAGTTTTAGTCGGTATGTGCCAACCTTCGGGCGCTATACCTTGAATTTTTTCACCTTCTTCTGCTCCACGAGTGCCCCGCATGGTGGCGGTCCATGTGTAATACCCTCCGAAAACTTTTGTCCAAGATTCGTCTTCTCCTTCTTGGGGAGTATAGAATTTTACATCATTTTCTCCAAGAGGAGTTCCGTCGGAATAGGTCGTCGCTCTTAAATTGTCGGCCAACCATACGGCATAATCTTCGGATATGGGATCGAAAACACGACATACGCGATATTCTTCGTTGTCACGAGGATCGATGAAAGGTTTATAAAAACGGAACAATTTCATGCTGCGAATTTCACTGCGGGACAAGGTTCCTTCGTTTTCGCTTTCGACCGCCCAATATAATTCACCTCTTTTGTATTCGCCTACGCCCAGTTTACCGAGTAAGTCGTCGAGGTCTTGATGGGTGAGAGATGTGTACATTTCGGTTCCGATATCAATTCTCTCGATGTTGTTCATTTCTTCATCGAGGCTGAATATAAGAGCGTATGTAGCTCCTTCTTTATCGCCTTCCCATTCGAATTTCAGTTTTCGTGTGGGATTTTCGTACAAAAGATCAAACTCTTCTAAATCGTCGGGCGCGTATAGTGTAATGTTGCTCTCTTGCCCTTTGGGGTCATTGTCATTGTTGTCCTCGGAACATGAGGTCGTAGCAATGAGTAGTGCTGCTGTTAAATAAAAAAGTGATTTTTTCATTGTAATTGTGTTTTTAGGGTTGATGAATTATTTAGTGATTTGTATAGTACCGATTTGTAGCCAGTCGTTTATGAATTTCCCGTTTTTTACGGCAAGATTCAATCCCGGTTTTTGATTTTGGGTATCGTCTGTAATGGCAACTGCCAATATGTATTGTCCGGCTGGGACAATTAAAGATTCGCTGGTTTTATACGTTTTATCGGTTCCTTTTATCCATGCCGACGGTTCTGCGTTTTCATCGGTGATCCGTTGTTTTATTTCATGGCTTTCGGGATCGAGTAGGGCAAATGAAACTTTATATTTATAGTTCCATCTTTTGTTATTGTTGGGACATACGCCTACCCCGCTATTTCGCCATGTATGCTTTATGGATAATGTATTTCCCATTTGTACCGATGCTGGATATTCTATTTGGATAGGGGTTAATCTGTATCCACCGTTACTAATGAAGTCTTTTACCAAATCTTTGGCGTGGGTTATCCAACCTCTGGTTTCGGTAGCCTCTCTCAAATCGAGTGTATTGGCATGTCCTCGTATAGCGTCTTTATAAGCCTGAGCATAAAAGTCGGACCATGATTTGAATTTGTCGGCATAAAGCGGATCGGTGTTCCACGGTTGATAGCTGTCGGAATTTCCTCCCCAATAGCAGCTTTCAGCTATGAATGCTTTTTGTGGGAAAAGCGAGTTGATGATATTGACTTCTGCATCTTGGAACCAATAACTGCCGATTCCGTCGCGGCGAGTCAAAAAATCGTGTTTGTCGATAGCCAATCGTTTTTCATATTCGAATCCTATTTCTGTTCCAAAGTTCACGACAAGCAAAACATTTTTGAAATTCTCGGCATATAGGTCTGTAATCCATTGATACACTTTGAATTTATTATTGTTGTTCAAATATTGTACGTGATGCCCTTCGCCCCACCAGCCTAAATTGTAAGCGTCGATAAAATCTACTTGTTCGGGATTGTCGAATTCTTTGGCGAAAGCACGGATAAAATTCCCGAATTTTTCCTGAAAGACGGGGTCGTCGGCATAGGGAGTCCAGTTGTTGTTTTCATTTTCAGGGTCCCAGAGCTTATGGACTGCATAACCTTTGGCTCCGGCCTCTCTTACGAAGTCGGGAGTACCGTTATGAATATTGTCTTGTCCGTCGATGTAAACTCTGAATGCCAATTTCAATCCTCGGTCAAGGGCGCCTTGAATGAGCGCTTTGAAATTCTCGTCATGTTCCCATGCGTATTTACCTTCTTCTGGTTCGAGCTCAGACCATCGGGAACGCCAATAGAAAATAGAAGCATATTTTTCTGCTGCGGCTCCCTGTTGATTCCAATAGGTATTCGCTTGTGCGACGTAGTCGTTTGCATCGTCGTATAAAGTCCAACCCGATGCTGGATTGCGGATAAGTGTATTCAGGTCGGGTTCGAACGAGATTATTTCATCTCCCGATTGTAGATTGTCTCCGCTACTGTTCTTTTCACTGCACGCTGTAAGGTTCATGCAGATACAAAATAGGAATAAATTAGGAAACAGATATTTAAAATTTAATTTGTTCATAACTAAAAACCTTCGTTATTTTTGAGATTTGGATTTTCATAAATTACCGATTGTGGTATTGCATATAGAATGTGTTTGGGTTCGGCCATAAGCTTGCCACGAGCAATGGCATTGGATATTAGTTCTCCATGACGAATCAAATCGGGGCGACGCATGCCTTCCCAACAAAACTCCCAACCTCTTTCTTTTAATAGGTGTGCTCTGAATGCATCTTTATCGGTTATGTCATTTATCTCTTTTTCGTATTTGCTACCTTTGTAATTATCGAATGCTCGTTCCCGTATTTCATGAACGAGGTCTTTGGCCTCTTGGGTCGGACCGTATATTTCGTTCAGAGCTTCGGCTCTGGCCAATATTACTTCGGCATATCGGTTTATTACGTATTCGCTGGCATCCCATTGCCCTGTCGTGCTAGGATTTTCTTGGTATTTCATTGGAACAGCACCCGGTTTACCCGTGTATTCAGTACGGCGGTCGACCATCTTTTTTCCATTCCAATAGGTCGCCAACAAAGCATTTCTCCGTTTGTCTTTGGGATCATAGGTGTCGTAAAAATCCCAGGGAACAAGGAAACCTCCCCATTTAGTCAGTGCTATTCCGTTTTGCGATACATAATCGGCGGGTAATGCATGTGCGAGGAAACAGTTTCCTAAACCGCCTTCGGGGAAATTGGGTATCGGGAAAATTACTTCGCTGTTCCTTTGGTTCGAAGGAGACCATATCGACATGTAATCTTTTTGCAGGGAGTATTCTCCGTCTTTTATCATGACTTCGGTAATCGAATCTACTCGATTCCACCACATCATAGCTTTGCCTTCGTCGTTTCGATAGTGGCGTTCTTGACCGGCTTCATGCATATAGAGTTTCAACATATACATTTGAGCGATACCTTTGGTCATTCTCCCGTATTCGCTTGCCGCGAGCAGACTGGCCGGTTTCAAATTTTCTTCTGCTTCTTTTAATTCAGTGTCTATGAAGTTGACATACCATTCTATCGAGGGCCGTTCTGGCATATAAGATTGGGCTTTTTGAGGATCGAGGGCTATATCTGGATCGGTAATTAATGGTACTGTTCCGTAGAGATCATATAGATCATATGCCCACATAGCTCTGAGACATCGGACTTCGGCCATATATCTGCGTTTTATTGGAGCGGATATAGATATTTTTCGCATGCGTTCCAGCAGAGAGGTCGCTTTGGTAACAGCGGGAACTAGTCCGGTATAAAATTGCCCTAAATCGGTTGTTTCAGCAGTCCACAGGAAATCGAGTTGTTTGTCCCATACCCAGTTGCAGTCACATTCATCGGTACAACCGATTTGCATAGTTAGTAGAGAACCCCATGCACAATTATAGCGATCCCAGCCTCCGCCACGTAGTTCGTGGTATATCCCGGTGACAGCGGCTTTGACATCGTTTTCGGTAGTCATCACGTTATCGGAGCCAAGTTGATCATAAGTTTCGTTTTCCAAAGAGCACGAATATGCTGCTATGAGAAACAGCGAGGAGAAAAATATATTTTTAGTTTTCATAATTCATATAGGATTAAAATGTTATGTCCACTCCAAAAGAATAGGTACGTTGATTGGGGTAACCGGCTTTGAAATCGGTTTCCGGGTCATTGCCAGAGTAAGGTGTAATTACGAAGGGATTTGAAACATCTGCAAAAATCCGGGCTCTGGAAAATACTTTCCGTATCCATTTTTGAGGAAGTGTATAACCCAGAGTGATATTTTTACAACGTATGAACCAAGCATCTTCCCACAGATAATCAGATGGCTGCGGGTATTGGCTTACGAATCCAGACGGATATTTGCTGTGTGAGTTTTCACTAGACCAACGTTCGGATATTTCTTTCATCATGTTTTGTCCGTTTAGAATAAAACGAATATTGGGAATGGAGAATTTTCCACGCGTGGCGTTGTTGACGATTCGGTCGAACATGCCGTAAAAGAATATATTCAGATCGAAGCCTTTGTATTCGAATGTATTTCCAAATCCGATTGAGAAGCCCGGATCGTATGTTCCCAATAATACGATATCCGCTTCATCGATAATCCCGTCCGGGGCATCTGTGTATTGAACGTTTCCGTTTTCATCGGGTATAAGGTTCCCGAAGTCGTCTCGGAGATAACCGTTTACGTCTTTTATTTTATATTCACCGGGCAGCAGGTTGGGCATGGAAGTGGGAGGTGTCTCGTCTATACCCAGAACTCCGTCGGATAGGTATCCGTAGTGAGCTCGAATGGGATCATTCGCTTTTTGCCAAGGGCTTAGTTCGTCTTCGGGATTACGCTCTTTCCAACGGTCTACATATCGGGTGAAATTAAGTTCAGTGTCCCATTTGAATTCTCCTGTAAAATTTCGGCTTTTCAAGGAGATTTCTATACCGGTACTTTGAGTTTTTCCGATGTTGGCGGCTACCGTAGATACTTCCATGAATGATTTTAGCGAGCGGTAACCCAAAAGGTCTTTCACTTCTTTTTTAAAATATTCGAATGTACCACTTAACCGTTGGTTGAAGAATCCGAAATCCAAACCGAAGTTAAATTCGGTTGTTGTTTCCCATTTTAAATCTGGGTTGGCGATTTGCGATTTTGCCGTTCCGGTGTTAATCGAATTGCCAAACACATATTGTTGCCATGCTGCCGTATAGTATTCAAAGGCGTTATTCCCGATTTCACTGTTACCCGTCTGACCTAAACTTATTCTCATTTTTAAGTCGGAGAGGAAGTCGACGTCTTTTAAAAAGTCTTCCTGTTTGATACGCCATGCAAATGCTCCCGACGGGAATATTCCGTATCGATTGTTTTCACCGAATCGGTTTGAGCCATCGACACGAGCAGTGAGAGTGAAAAGATATTTATCGAACAAGTTATAATTTATTCGACCGAAGTAGGAGATGAACATAGTTTTTGACTTGTTGGAAGCTACCGTGGGACGGGCTGCTTCTCCGGAAGCCAGTGAGTTGTATTTGAATATATCGGTGAAAAATTGTGAATTGGCGGCAGAGAATCCTTCATTGTTGAAATCTTGATAGGAATATCCTGCTAAAATATTGAACTTGTGCGCTTTTGCAATATTGAAATTATAGTTTACGGTTGCTTCTAACAAGCGGTCGAATTGCTGTGCCATACTTTTGCTGGCTTTTCCTCCTTCTTGCTTACCGTATAATGTAGTAGTGGGTATGTAGGAATTTCTTACACCGTTTTGGTCATCGAATCCTATATTGATTTTCGCAACCAATCCTTTTATAATTTCTGCTTGAAGAAAGGCGTTCACCAATAATCTTTTAGTTTGTGTATAGTCATCTATTTCGAGCATGGAAACAGGATTGGGTACAGTAGTCATTCGATCGCTTTGCGCATAATCCCCGTTTTTGTCTCTGACAGGTGTCGTCGGGTCGTACGACATAGCCGAGTTTATCAATCCAGAGTTTTCGAAGTCTTCTGTTCCCAATGGAACATTCGAGGACTTGATGTAACTTTGAGTCGCATTGATTCCGTATTTGAATATTTTATTTATTTGATGTTCGATGTTCAGACGTCCGGTATAGCGGGTGAAGTCGCTGTTTCTAACAACTCCGTTTTGATCGAAGAAGTTGAATGATGCCATGTATTTCAGGTTGGAAGTTCCGCCAGATACCGATAAATTGTGTTGGTGAATCATACCTTCTCTGGTAATTAAGTCATACCAGTCGGTTCCTTTCCCCGCATTTTTTATATCTTTTGCGTCATAAGGATAGACGATGGGGTCTTTTATAGACGATGGGTTCGTATTTCCGTATGGATATACTCTGTTGTTATAGAGCCATTGCTCTTTGGCGAATTTGTTGGCTTCGGTCATGAATTCTTCGGCTGTCATCATTTCCGTCTTGTTGGCAATTTGTTGGACGCCATAGTTTGCGCTGTAATTGACAACGGGTTTTCCCTCGCGTCCCTTTTTAGTCGTAATGATGATAACACCGTTCGCAGCTCTTGCTCCGTAAATAGCCGTGGAAGAAGCATCTTTTAGAATCTCTATGGATTCGATGTCGTTGGGGTTGATAGAGTTCAGAGGATTACGAGACCCGAAATCGCTATATCTGTTGTCTGCTGCCGGTTCGACTTGGGATCCTCCTACTGGAAATCCGTCGATGATGTATAAAGGTTCGTTTCCGGCTCCGGTAGATGCTTCGCCTCGTATACGTAGAGTGACGCCGCCACCCGGTTGTGCGCTGTTTTGAACCGATGTTATCCCGGCGGCTTTTCCCGATAACATGTGAGAGATCGATGTGTTGGCTGCCATCGGAAGGTCTTCGGTTTTTACTGAGGTAACAGCTCCTGTCAGGTCACTTTTTTTCATACTGCCATATCCGATAACGACCACTTCGTCGAGGTCATTTATCTTTTCTTGTAGGGTGGCGTTCAATATATTCCCTTTTCCTAATTTTAGTTCTTGGGTATCGTAGCCTACATAAGAGAATTGTATAACCGATTTGTCGGGTACAGTTAAAGAATAATACCCGTCTATATTGGTTATCGTGCCTTTGTTAGCTCCTTTTGCAATGATACTTACCCCGATGAGTGGTTCACCTTGTTTATCGGTTACTCTACCGGAGATTTTTTTGCTTTCGGCTGTGCTTCCTGTTTGTTTCGAATCTTTTTCAGGGGCTTTAATGATTCTTACCATTTTACCTTCTATTTCGAAAGAAACCGGTTGGTTTTGGAATATGGTTTCCAAGACCTTTTCGATAGGTTGGTTTTGCAAATCGGCATTGACTTTTTGTCGTAAGTTTACATCATTTGTTTTGACAGAGAAAGAATACCCTTCTTGATTCCGAAGAATTTCCAAAGCTCTTTCTACTGTTATATTCGGGAAGTTGACAGATATGTTTTGTCCGTATCCCATAAAGACGAAGCATAATAAAAATGGGATTATGCCTTTCTTGCATCTCCCGACAATGTCGGCGGAGTGATGAATTTTGTGCCTTTTCATGATAAATTAGTTTGATTGTCAATAAATTTCTATGATTTTACCATCTCGTTTGATTGTTAAATATCCGTCTAAATTCATGGCCGATAGAATGTCGTCTAAAGTTTCGTTGTTGACAAATGCCATGTGATAAGGAATTTGTTTGAGTGAATCGTTTTTGATAATTATGTTGACATCGAAATTCCGCTCTAACTGTTTGGCAATATTTTCCAATGTTTCGTTTTTGAAATAGTATTTTCCATCTTTCCATGAAGAATAGTCGGATAGGATAAAATTTTTCTTTTCCAGATTGTGGGTTGTGCGATTGTAATAAACTTGCTCGCCCGGAGAGAGGATACATTTCATTTCTTGGTCTGTCGTACTCGGATAACAGAACGCTACCGATCCATCGAGAAGGGCTACTTCTATTCTGTTGTCGTTGCTGTACGATTTTAAATTGAATTGGGTTCCTAAAACTTCTATACTGCTTTCGTTCGATTTAATGATGAATGGTTTTTCTTTATTTTTTGCCACAGAAAAATGACCTTCTCCCGTAAAGAATATTTGCCGGAAACGGCCGATGAACTCTTCGGGGTAAATAATAGTGCTGCCGGCATTCAACCATACAGTAGTGTTATCGGGCAAAGTGATATGTTTGATGTCGCCATATCCGGCACTTTTTTCTATCCACACTATGTTTTCTTCTTTTTGGTGTTGATAGAATAAGTACCCCGAAAATATAATCAGAGGGAGAATGAGGATTGCCGCAATACGTTGTATCCAGAGAAACAAGTTTGGTTTTTTAGACTTGTTTTCTTGGGGTGCGGAGCTCAGTAGTCGGGCTTTGAATTGCTCGAAAGCGGCTTGTATCTCTTCGGGAGAAGTAGATGATGTAGTATCTTCCAATTCTTCCCATAAGGAGAATAATAACTTTTTGGCTTCTTGACTGTTACCGTTCTTGAAAAACCAGCGTTCGACCTTATTGCTTATTTCGGGCGTGCACCGGTCGAAAAAATAACTGGATAGTTCTTGTCTGGTTGGAGTTGGATTCTGCATAATTTTATCTTATATAATATTATACGATTGAAGGAAATTACACACGTAACGACCGTGAAAAAATTTTAATATAAATCTTTATCGGAAAGAAAATGACGATAGGAGATAACAGCTATTTATTTAATAAAGAATATAAACAGCCAGAAAAGGAAGTCTCCTAAATTTTTTTTAATGGTAGCCAATGCGAGGCTGATGTGTTTTTCTACCGTACGTTTGGATAAACCGAGGGTTTTGGCGATTTCGTCATTGCTTAAGAATTGTTCTCGGCTCATTTGGTATATTGTCCTTCGTTGCGGAGGCATGTTTTGCAACGTACGATTGACAATGGATTTTATTTCTTTGATGTTATATTCCGAATCGATTTCGTACTGTAAATTTTGTGGAGTAGACAACATTTTTTCTTGGTATCCGAGCGAATAGTGTTTTTCTCGAAAAAAATCGTAAACTTCATTTTGCACGATGGTGAATATGTAACTGCTCAAAGTGTTGTCGGACGAGAGTTTTTCCCGATTGGACCACAACTTTAAGAATACATTTTGTGCTATTTCCTCGGCTTCGTATTGATCTTTTATCATACCGAATGCAAAGCTTTTAACCCGAGGATAATATGCGTTGAACAAAATCTCGAATGTTTTGATTTTGCCTGCACGTATCTCTTCTATTTGTTGACTGGTGATTTGCATAAAGTGATGCTGTCGAGGAGCAGCTTGTTTTATCGGCATCAAATTACGGTAAAAAATGATAGAAAAACAATATTTAAGGAATGAAAAGAATGAAGTTTTATAATTCTAAAAATCTACATAGATAAATCAATAATTACCTATGTAGATTTTTTAGAATAAATATTAATATTTATTGGTATAATTGTTTCCAACGGAGATTTTCTTTGTAGGCCGCTTGATTAAAACGTTTCCATGATTTATTTGAAGGTGAGGTCCAGCCACATTCGGCAAAAGCCGCTATACGAGGATATAATTTACGGTACATGTCCGAAGGGGTAGGTATCCATTCTCCCCACATTTGGGCTCCTATTCCGATAATTAAATCCGTTTCTTTTCCGGTGATACCCACCAAAGGATCGAAATGGTATGCTTTTTCGAGAGAAGTGTATGCCGTGTCATAATCGAGGTAGGTATATTCGTGATAGGAGTTAACCACTTGGTATCCTTTTTTGACTGTTTGTTTGATCAAAGAAGGGTCTCCTCTCCAAAAATGTACGATGGTTCCTTCTGCAAGCGATGCTCCGGAGGCTGCATCCTCAAAATCGGTGTAATCGTGTATTTTAACTCCGGTAATTTCATTCCAGCCCATCATGTGCTTTTTTTTGTTTTCCAGGTAATGGGAAATGGTATTTGTGAACCATATTTGGAGATCGGCAGGTGTTTTTATATTCTGTTCTTTCATGAAATTACGTACCTGTGCCGATTTTTTCCATTGGTCGTATTTGACTTCGTCTCCTCCGATGTGAATTGTTTCCGAGGGGAAAAGGTTACATACTTCGTCTAAAACATCTTTTATAAATTGTATGACTTTGGGGTCGGCGACGTTATAAGCATGGTATTGTACTCCGAAGCGTGTAGGAACCTTGATAGATTGTTTTTCTGTTCCTAACTGGGGATAAGCTGCAATAGCCGCAGAAGCATGCCCCGGCATTTCGATTTCGGGAACGATAGTTATTTGTCGCTTGGCTGCATAGTCTATTATTTCTTTGATTTCTTCTTGTGTATAAAATCCCTCGTGTACTTTTCCATCGTAAATGTTACTGTTCCAATTCCCTATTTGGGTAGAATCTCGTTTCCCTCCGATTTTGGTCAGTAACGGATATTTTTTTATCTCGATTCGCCACCCTTGATCGTCGGTCAAATGCCAATGAAACGTATTCATTTTGAGACGAGCCATTTCGTCCAATAGCTTTTTAACTTCTTTTTTTCCTTTGAAATAACGGCCTTCGTCCAGCATGAGGGCCCGCCAGAGAAATTTAGGGCTATCGGCTATTTCGACGAACGGAATAACAAGCGTATTGTTTTGAGATGTTATTAGTTGTCTGAATGTCTGTAATCCATAGAATAGACCTTTTGTATTGGAGGCCGTAATTTTTGTTCCATAGTCGTTGGATACGAGCCGATAGCCTTCTAGGCCGATTGTATCGGGTTCTATGTCGAACGTTAAATCGGCTATCCATTTAAAATTAGTAAACTTACATTTGACACCGGTATCGGACAAGAGGTCTTCGATATAATCTTTGTCCATTCCACTTTCGGGAGATAGGTAAATCGATAAGTTTTTCCCTATCGGCCTATATTGAGTTCCGATGGCGATTTGGTTGGGGTAGGGGATTATGTGGACTGTTCCTGTAAAGGGCTGTTGTCGGCAAGACGAGAATAATAAAATGATAATCAGCAGATTGAAATTTGATAAATTTTTCATGGTACTATTGTTTTTTATTTATACGGATAATTTTTTGAACGTACGTAATCGGTTATTTTCTTTTTTGAATCGAGAACAAAAATATATTTATCTTTGTACTCTTAAAAAAGGATTGTTTATGTTGCGGTTACATACACTTTTTGTCTTTCTCTTTTTTGTATTTATTTCGGCTTATGGAGCTCAAACGTATTCTGTAAAAGGAGTGGTGACGTCTCATGCAACGGGTGAGGGATTGCCCTTTGTCAGTGTGGGTATTTGGAATACTTCGATGGGGACGATGACCGATTCTTTGGGTAATTATTTCATTGGAAATTTATCTCCGGGAATGTACCGCATACAGGTTTCTTCTGTCGGATATAAAACTTATGTCTCTCCTGAGTTTCGTATATCGTCTTATGATTATACGCTTGATATAGCGTTGGAAGAATCGCAGGTGGCTTTAAGCGAGGTAAGTGTTGTGGCCGCTCCGTTTAGAAGTTCGATAGAGAGTCCTATCGCTATGAGGGTTATCGGTGTGCAGGAGATAGAAAAAAGTCCGGGCGCAAACCGGGATATTTCGAAAGTCGTAAATTCTTTTCCCGGTGTGGCTTCGGCTGTGGGAAACGGGTACAGGAATGATTTGATGATAAGGGGTGGAGGTCCTTCGGAAAATAAGTTTTTCTTAGACGGGGTAGAGATACCTAATATCAACCATTTCAGCACACAAGGTGCATCGGGGGGGCCAGTTGGGATTATTGATGCCGATCTTATCCGTGAGGTTAATTTCTATACGGGGGCTTTTCCTGTAAGTCGAGGAAATGCTTTAAGTTCTGTATTCGATTTTAAACTGCTCGACGGTACTCCCGATAAATATACTTTTAAAGGAACCGTTGGAGCTTCGGAGTTGGCTTTGACCTCGAAAGGACATATTGGGAATAAGACGACTTATATCGTTTCAGTAAGGCAGTCTTATTTGCAATTACTATTTTCCTTGCTCGATATGCCGTTTTTGCCCCGTTATACCGACGCTCAGTTCAAGGTAAAGACCCGTTTTTCACAGGAACATGAGCTTACGGTCTTGGGATTGGGCGCGATAGACGATATGAAGTTGAACACGGAAACGGATCCCGAAGATGAATCGAAACAATATCTGTTGAATTATTTACCTACCATTAAACAGAATACCTATACTCTGGGTGCAGTCTATAAGCATTATTCGGGCAATCATACACAGACGGTCGTGTTGAGCCGTAGTTTTATGAATAACAGTAATATTAAGTATAGGGATAATGATGAATCTTCTACCGATAATCTGACTTTGAGGCTTAAATCGGACGAGATTGAAAATCATTTGAGGTTCGAGAACAGGTCATTGGTGGGGCTGTTTGATTTGACCGCTGGATTTAATGTCGATTATGCCGTTTATAGGAATAATACGTTTCAACGTGCATTTACCAATATCTCTAAGGAAATAAGATATAAAACGGATTTGGGTCTGTTCAAATGGGGTATCTTCGCAACTTCTGGATATAAGTCGGCCGACGATCGTTTTTCGGCTTCATTTGGATTTCGTCTCGATGCTTGTAATTATTCTTCTTTGACGAATAATCCTTTCAAACAATTTTCTCCCCGGTTGTCGCTTTCGTATAATGTGATAGGGAATTTCTTTTTGAATGGTAGCATAGGTCGGTTTTATCAGTTACCGGCATATACGACAATGGGGTATCAAGAGGATAATGTTTTGATAAATAAATCGAGATTGAAATATGTTTGTTCCGACCAAGCTGTCGTTGGAGTGGAGTATTATATCAACAAGTGGGCACGTTTGACGGTTGAAGGGTTTTATAAAAAATATACTCATTCACCGTTGTCTCTAAGGGATAGTATTCCATTGGCCTGTAAGGGGACGGACTATGGTGTGTCGGGTAATGAGGCGGCAAGCTCGACTGCGCGAGGCAGAGCCTATGGTTTGGAAGTGATGCTCCGTTGGTTTGGTATGGGGCGGTTTACGGCATTGGCTTCTTATACATGGTATCGTAGTCAGTTCGAGGATCCGGCCACCGGGATTTATATACCGTCGGCATGGGATTATCGTCATCTTTTTACTTTGTCCGGGACGTATAAGTTACCTAAAAATTGGGATATAGGATTGAAATTCAGGTTGATGGGAGGGGCTCCATATACTCCTTATGATGAGTATACTTCGTCTCTTGTTCCGGCGTGGGATGCCACGGCTAGACCATATTATGATTATGAGCGGTATAATACAGGACGTTTGAAAACTTTCTATGAGGCTGATATCAGAGTGGATAAGTCGTTTTATTTCAAAGGTGTGATGTTGGGATTTTATGTAGATTTACAGAATGTGCTGAATTTTAAATACGATAATCCTCTGGTATTGATAAGCACGGGCGAAAAATATGTGGATAATGACGGGACAGAACGGTATCGCATGAAATACATCGCCCAACAAAGCGGAGTGATTCTGCCGACATTGGGAATTACCGTGGAGTTTTAAGAAACTGTTTTAATTTTTGTAGATAGATATTTTGTGCGATGATCTTAATCTGGCATAAAAAACTCAATGCGGCTTCGAAGTTATTTTTTCACTTGTTTCGATCTGCGGTTCTTATAGATTATGTCTGAAATTTTTTCATCGAATGATGTTCCGGTATGTTGCATGAAACGAACATGTATCGGAAGAAAATAGAGCGCTTTTTTTATTGCGTCATCGAATGGGACCGATCGTAGTCTCGCTGCATCTTTTTCTGTGGTGATGATGTATTTTTTCTCTCCTTTCAAGGCCGAAAATCGTGTCGTTATATCGTTCAGATCGTTTGAAGTGAAGTTATGATGATCGGGATAAAGTAACTTTTCTCGCAGGTCGTGAAAATGAGAGATGTATTGCAGCATGGGAGCCGGGTTGGCGATTCCGGTTACTACCATCAATCCGTCTTTTCTCGATATATCTTTTAGCGATATTTCTCCTATGGCAGTATCGGGGAATACTGCTTGCAGATGACCGTAAGAAAGAGTGGAGAAATATAGATTTTGGTAGGGAAACAGGTGTAACCAACGAGATATAATATTATATTCAATAGGTTTCATATCTATTGGACACTTGGTTACGATGACCATATTGGCTCTCGACAATTCGTGTCGAGATTCACGTAATCGTCCCGCCGGTAATAGTTTGTCGAGGTGTAAAGCTCTATTGTAGTCGGTCAGTACTATCGAGGACAACGGCGTAACATAGCGATGTTGGAAAGCATCGTCGAGTAGAATCACATCGATGTCGGGTATTTGTTTTTTTAATTGTTTGATACCTCGACGGCGATTGGCATCTACCGCGACGGTTATATTGGGGTATTTTCTTTTTATCTGGTAAGGTTCGTCTCCTATTTCACGGGCGGTAGACTTGTCATCGGCCAATATGAATCCTCTACTTTTCCGTTTGTATCCTCTGCTGAGTACGGCAATATGATATTTATGACCGAGTAATTCGATCAAGTATTCGATGTGAGGCGTTTTGCCTGTTCCTCCTACGGCAAGGTTACCTACTGATATGACGGGTATGTCAAACTCTTCGGCCGGGAGAATGCCCCAGTCGAAGAGTTTGTTTCTAATCTCTACTCCGAGTCCATATAGCCAACTGACCGGAATGAGCCAATGGTTTATCTTAACCGATTTTCCGTACATAAGACTTAGTAGAGCTCAATGTCTTCCATACGGTATTGTACGGGATCTATATTTTGGCATTGCTCCAACGCTTTGAAATATTTATAATTTTCACCTAAATAAGAAGCGGCTATTTTTGAGCGAACATTCATTCCCAGCTCGTCCATTAATTGTTCCATAGCCGTTTTTTGTTTTGGATAAGCACTTGTTTTATATTTGTCGAGTTTGGCTTTTTGAGCAACCCATTCGATAGCAGCATCCAAATCTCCCAATTCATCGACCAGACCTATTTCGAGGGCTGTTGCACCGTCCCACACACGACCTTCGGCGATTTTTTTGATTGCCTCGATGCTCATGCCACGGCCTTCGGCGCAACGAGTGGTGAATAATTCGTAGCCTCGTTCTATGTATTGTTGCATTTGCCGATGTTCATCGGTTGTCATAGCCCGGCTTACCGAGGGGAAATTACCATATTTATTGGTTTGTACGCCGTCGAATGTAAGTCCTAATTTACCAGTCAATAAACCTTTATAGTTAGGGATTAAGCCATAAATGCCGATCGAGCCTGTCAATGTAGTGGGATTTGCAAAGATACGGTCGGCATTGCAAGAGATGTAATATCCACCCGATGCAGCGACATCGCCCATCGATACGGCTACTGGTTTTCCGGCAGCTTTAATAGCTTCGATAGCAGCCCATACTTGTTCCGAACCATAAGCACTTCCACCCGGAGAATTAACCCGGAGAACAACTGCTTTTACGTTTTTATCGTTTTGTATTTTGGTTAAATCTTCGACCAGCTTGGCGGTGTTCACTCCGTTAGTTTCACCCATATCGATTCCTCCCTCGGCATAGACGATAGCAATTTCGTCTTTGGCTTTATTTGGGGCTTGCTTGATCGATGCTACTTCGTTGATTGATGCGAAGATTAAATCATCGTCTTTATCTATTCCCACTTTGGCTTTCAGAAATTCGTTCATTTGAGGACGGTACATTAACGTATCGACCAATCCTTTGGCAATTAATTCTTTGGCATCGACTGTCACCAATAGAGTGTCGGCCAGATTGTTCAGCTGGTCCACCGATATGTCTCGGTCTTGCGAAAGTTGTTCGAGAAGATGATTCCAAATAGGAGTCATGTAGGCCATCGTCTGCTCGCGGTTCGCTTCACTCATTTGCGTGTTGATATAAGGTTCTACCGCCGATTTGTATGTTCCTACTTTTAGGACTTGGACTTCGATACCCAATTTATCGTAAAGCCCTTTTACAAACATTATTTGACTTGCCAGCCCTCTGAAATCGATAGCTCCTACCGGATTTAGAACGACACTGTCGGCTATCGCACTCAGTAGATATTCGCGTTGTGTGTAGTCGTCGGCATAAGCATAGATGAATTTATCGCTCTCTTTGAAATCTTTCAGAGCCCGGTGTATGCGGTCGAGAGTGGCAACACCGAGGGAAGAGCCGTTAGCATCGATGTATATGCCGGCAATGTTCGGGTTTGTCTTGGCCGTTTTTATAGCTTTAATGATGTTGTCAAGACCGTCTGTTTTTTGTTGATTCCCAAACAAAACGCTCATGAAATCTTCTTGGCTACGGTCGGTAACGATACCTAAATCCAATTTCATGATAGTGTTTGGTTTCGCTGTGTATTCGGTTTCTGTCGAAACCGCCATTCCGGTTAATGCGGCGATGGACAATAAGGTTAATAATATTCCTGCAATCATTACGCCCAATACGCAGGCGAATGTCGTGGTGAAAAATTTTTTCATTGTTCCTTGTTTTTATTTATTGTTTGTTTCATTCTATTTTTACAAAGATAGATTTTTTGTGAATAAAAAGGATTGTAACCGGTTTATCTTTCATTCTTAATATAGTGCAAACATACATATAAAATTTTAATTCAAAAAGAAAATCAATAAATAATTATCGTTTTTCGATAAAATCTATATATTATACTTTACTCTTGGGTATTTATTTTGATTGATATTTATGAATTTTTATTTGTATTGTTTTGATTATTAGTGAAATATATCCTTTTTGTTGATTCTTCGATGATTGTTCCGCAGAGTGATATGTGCCGTGAGATTGGGGAAAGATAGATTTTTGGGGGTGGTGACATTTCTTTTTATATTCAAGAATCAGTATCTTCGTAATGAAAAAGAGTATAAGCACAATGATAATAAGGTTTGCAGAAGAAAAGGATATAGAGCAGATAAACAAACTTTTGGTTCAAGTGAATAGTATTCATCATCGAGGACGCCCCGATTTATTTAAATCCGGGAAGAAAAAATATACAGATGAAGAATTAAGAAAAATTATGTCCGATTGTGATACCCCGGTTTTGGTAGCGGCAGATGATAAAGATAGAGTCTTGGGATATGCGTTTTGTATTTTTCAGCAACATCGGGATAGTCATATCCTCACGGATATAAAGACTCTGTATATCGACGATTTGTGTGTCGATGAAGGCCAACGGGGCAATGGTGTGGGTAAAGTGATTTATGATGCGGTGGTTCGGTTGGCTAAGGAACAAGGGTGTTACAATGTCACTTTAAATGTGTGGTGTTGCAACGAATCGGCTATGACGTTTTATGAAAAATGTGGTTTAAAACCTCAAAAAGTAGGAATGGAGATGATTTTGTAGGTCAACCTCTGTTGTTTTTGTCTCATGAAGAAGGTTAAAGGAAGCGATTTTTTCTGCGGTGAATTATTCCCTGAATCGACTTCTGTCGAAAAAACAGAGGCTTTACCCAATACCTATGATTGGGGAGACCTTTTCGAACGACTTTCACAGTCCCGGTTCCGCAGCAAATTTCGTTTAACTACTAAGGAAATAGTGTATCTGAAAGAAAAAGGAGAGGATACGATTGCCCGTCATGCCGCCGATTTTATTCGTAAACGATTGGCTCCGGCCGTGATTCCCAACGATGGTAAACAAACTCCCATGCGCGGGCATCCCGTGTTTATAGCTCAACATGCCACCGGGTGTTGTTGCCGAGGTTGTTTCGAAAAATGGCATCGTATACCGGCCGGTCGAGAATTGACCGATGAGGAACAACATTATGCCGTGGCTGTGGTGATGGAGTGGATAAAACGACAGCTCGGAGAATAGTAAAGAACACGGTTGTAGTTTATTTCTCATTTATTTTTCGTCTGTATCGGTTTAAGGTTGTTGTGTTCGGTGGCAGCCATTATCTCTTTGAACATATATTACTATTTATTTCTAATTAAACCATTTTCAGACCTATGATTGATGCAATTAATGTCGTAACGAAAAACAGTCGACCGAAAGTTGCAGGTTCATGGAAAAAGACGATGCCTACTATCACCGTACCGACAGCGCCGATTCCTGTCCATACAGGGTAGGCCGTGCCGATAGGAATTGTCTGTATGGCTTTGGCCAGAAGTATCATACTTAGAGCCAGACAAGCTAGAAAACCTATGCCCCAAAAGTAATATTCGAGGCCTACAACTCCTTTCATTTTTCCTAAGCAAAAAGCGAAACACGATTCGAAGAATCCTGCTACAATCAAAATAATCCAGTTCGTCATAAAATCGAGAGGTTAATTTGAAAACGGTGCAAAGTTATTCCAGTCCCGCCTATTTTTACTTTACATTTGATAAGAAGTGAAATAAGTTTTTGACGATTAATGATGAATGATATCGAACGTAGTAAAAAAATCCCGATACATCGTTATGTATCGGGATTCTTCGAAATATAATTAGAAAATTATTATTTAGTCACGACCAATTTGGTCACCTCTGTTTGGCTGCCGGAAACGATTCTGACGATGTAGATACCCGATGGCAGGTTCCGTACGTTTATTGTTTCTCCATAAGAATAACGAGACTTTTCATTCCCGGATATATCGAATATGGACAAGTAGTCATATTCACCGGAAACTGTTACTGTCTCTTTTGCCGGATTGGGGTGAATCGTTCTGCCGTTTAATTGGTTTTCTTCTATTCCGCTGCCTTCTTCCACATCAAACTCTATTTCTGTCATAGGGGTCGTTACCGAAGAAAAGACAGCTTTCACACCTGCTTTATGTTTACCTTTATTCAGACCGGAGAACAGATAATTGCTCTGTTGGGTCGTGTTGATTTTTTCACCATCTAAATAGACTTCGAAAGAGATATTTTCTTTCATGTTGTTTAAATCGACTCCTTCTGGTAACTCTACTCCGATGAATATATCGTCGACCATAAAGACGAAAATATTATTGGAGACGCAGTTAATCGTTATATATTTGGCTTCGGCAGGAATGGTATATTTATATTCCGTCCAATTTCCCATCGGAACTTCTATCGGTTTTTCTCCGTTCAGCCAGATGAAATCGGTTGCGTCATTACCGGTGACCGAATATCCTACGTTCATCAACTCTTTACCATAATCTTCCGTATAACTCTTGGCATAAAACTTCAATATAAAGTTTCGATTGAAGTTCAGTTCGGGAGAAATGATAAAGTCATTGTTCGCACCCGGACGTGCAGGGAATGAAGCTAAGTATTTTTCTCCGCTACGAGGTCTGATATTAGGATCGAAAAGAGCGATGTTGGGGTCGGTAGCGTATGGGTTAAAGATCATATAGGCTTTCGGAAGAGTCGCATTGATGTAGTCTACGTCGTCGATTCCATAAGTTTCTTGACCGTCACCGTCGATATAAGTCCAGCCTATGTTTCCTGCCGAGTTGATGACAAAATCGGTATGAGTTTCAAAATCGTCGAAAAGATGTTCCGCCACGTTCCATTTGAACATACGCTCCTGTTCGTTGTCGGTTTTCACCACTTCGAGATTGAACGGATTGACGATATATTCTTGTAATACGTAGCCAGATTTTTCGTAACTGTTTTCAGTGGAAAAGTCTTCGGATTCAGCTGTGTAGTTATTGAATCCTTTTAATGAAATGTTTATATCGTAAGTCCCTTTCCATATATTGGAGAAGACGATTTTACCCGAAGCATCGGTTGTACCGGTGTATATATGTTCGCTGTTTCCATCAATATTTGTCAGAACTACTTGGGCTCCTTTCGCTTCGTTGGTAGGAGTGTTCGTTTTTATATTGAGGGTGACCCGAGTGTACATATCTTTCGTTAACGTTTGCGTGAATGCTGCCGGCGAAACGATTTCTCCATTATTGTAAACGGTTTTGACTGCATAATGATAAAATCCTTGTTTCAAGGAACTCCAATTTGTATCGGTATAAGAATATGCCTCTACTGTTTCGGCGGTTAATAATTCCCATTGTTCCGGAGTGTCTTTCTGTTCGGCGGTTAGTCTCCATACTTGGTATTTTTTATCTGTCGTGGCAGGCGGTAATTCGTCTTCACCGATCAGAATACCGATACCGCGAATCATCAGAGAACGTTTGATATCGTGTTCTTCCGTATAAGTGAACTTTCCGGTCGTGTAATCCTCTGAGAAACAATTTGTTTTTTCGGTAAACGGATAGTCGGGACCTTCGCCTGTATCGAGTCCTAATCCGACGTGGCCTTCATAGCTGAGTGCCAACATGTATCCATTCGGTGCATTTATCGGTTCCGGGAATTCAAAACTGCTCCATTCCATATCTTTGTTGGGAACATTCGTTTGAGAGTATAAGATGGTCGAAGTGGGCTCTCCTTCGGTATCTAAATCGAACACAAAAATATTGACCGTGTGATGTGTGGTAAGGTAGTTTTCTGTGAACCATGTCATTCCGGTTAGCTTGGTCGGTGTTCTGAATACCGAACCATATACGCTTTTTACTGTCGATCCTGTTGTTCCGAGTCTTCCACCATGTATCCCGTTATCGTGACGGAATAAACGGGTATCCATAGGTTCTTTCCACTCTAATTTTACCTGTTCTCCCTGAATTTCAGCTTGCAATGAATAGGGTGGAAGAGGCTTGTCTTTTAGTATGATGTCATCTAAAACGATATTACTATTTTCTATGTTCAGAGTCAGTGTATCGTTGCTTAACCCGTAACGTTCGATGGTTAGTGCGTATAGGTTGGATTGATATACTTGTGGGAATATAAATGTACCGTCGGAACCGGATTCTGTCGAGTAATCGGTATATCCGGTTATCGATACTTTCGCATGACTGATAGGTTCGTTTTTACTGTTTACTATTTTACCGCTTACGGAATAAGTAGGCAGTTCCTCCAACGTCGTATTTATTTTCGCAGTATCTCCCATTTCGACGATTATATCGCTCTGTTCGATATAGCGGTAACCTGTTTTATTGAACGTCAATGTATAGTTCCCTGCTTCCAGTTCTTTAAATTCATAGAAACCTTTTTCATCGGT
The DNA here is from genome assembly GCF_000296465.1 of Barnesiella intestinihominis YIT 11860. Lineage (NCBI taxonomy): Bacteria > Pseudomonadati > Bacteroidota > Bacteroidia > Bacteroidales > Barnesiellaceae > Barnesiella > Barnesiella intestinihominis. The sequence goes on along the minus strand of NZ_JH815203.1, from coordinate 119,967 downwards.
AGTGCATTTGGTTTCAGCGTCTTTTATGGTTACTTCCACGCCCTCCAAAGGTGTTTGTCCGTTTGTTACGACACCCGATAAGACCCCTTCGCTGACTTCTTCTAATAAGACGTCGGTTACATAAAGGATAAACATGTACGGCTCAGAGTGGCAATGGAAAGAAATGTGATAATTTCCTGATTCCAACTTTTCGGGGAGAATGACTTTATATTCGACGAATGTATTGCTTTCGATTTCGTAGTCGCCGAGTAAGGTCGTCTGTTCAGCGACAGAAGCTCCTGTACCCAGATGTACGGCGACCTTTTCGGGATAACCTACGTCATAGGATTGTAATTTAAACTTTAAGCGATAGATTTTGTCTTTTTCCAAATGAATCGGCGAAGAAACCAACCAATCGTCTCCCCCGGTTTCTCCATCTTCATTATAGTAATAATAAGCGGCTGCAAGAGTCGTTTCCCGTTTCCATGTGTATTTGTCATTATTGGCGTCGATCACATTCCAGAGAGCGAATTGGTCGTCTGTCGCGAAATTACATCGGTAAGGTACAGTTAATGCCGGGCCCATGACAAGCCTGTCCGTGGTTGCGGTTGGACCTGCGCCATCGGGGGTAATGGCTTGTATCTGATAAGAATAGATATTTAGTTTTGTAATGGAATTATCTATATACTCATTACCGGTCGTAGTTTCGGCTACAACGATAGAATCCGGAAGACGAGTAATTTTATAGGTGAGAGCAGAGGCATCTATCCAACCTCCGTTTGCACCGGTTTGTGGAGTAGTCCATGTTATCTTTGCTCTGTTTTCATCGAGGGCAATCAATGATAGTTGGGAAGGAGCTGCCGGTACGTCACGTCCTATAAATATTGCTTGTGCCGTGGTGCTGCTTGTTCCCTCGTTATTGATTGCGGTAATTCGATATACAACCGATCCATTTTGTTGTATTCCGGTATCTTGCCAATTACTTTTTTCTCCGATTGTCGGGTTTGTGATTTCGTGAACGAGTTGTTCGTTTCTATAAATTTCTATCTTTGTTAAGTTGGTTAGTTTATTCCCTCCGAAAGTTAAAGATGGATTTGTCCAACTCAATTCGGCAGATAATTCTCCATTAGCTCCCGGTGTGATTTGTAAATCCGAGATTTCGGCAGGAGCATTAGGATTCGTTTTTTTGAAGGGTATATAAAGTCCTACGACTTGTGCATAGTTCCCTAATTTACTAATCCCTTCTGCTGCTCCCGTAGAGGTATTTATCGTTCCCCAAAAATTATATCCGGCCCAATAAAGAGTATTTGTTTCGTGATCGAACTCCATAGATTGAAGATCCTCGCTTACCCGTTCACCGGTATAGCCGATGTCTGTGGCTGCCCCCGTAAATTTATCGATACTCCATAAATCTCCATAGTCTACATCGATGGCATATAATTGACCTTCATAAGAACAGGCTAAGGCTACATATTTGCTTTCGCCTATCTCTCCTGCAATGGTCGTTTCTCCGGTGGTTAGATTTACTTTCAATAGCAGTGTTGTATAGACGCTTTCATCATACCCGATGGCATACATGGTTTGGGTCGAATAGTCGTATGTCATATCCTGAAATAAAAATGGCATGCCTCTATAATCTGCGACCTGTGTGGACTCTCCGGTGGAAAGATCTATGCGATTGAATGAGTAAGGGGTGGCATTATAACCGTCGGTCTCATATAGATAAACATAATAGAATCCTTCGGCGAATGCACCTGCACAGGCTACTCTTGCTTGGTCGTAAGGCCATACGGGTTGAATGTCATCGGCCGCATCGGTTTTGAATTTACAAATACCGTATTCGTCTTGGTTGTAATCGTCATATCTCAGCCAACCGTAAACATCACGACTGTCGGTTTGGGCAGAGATGGTCATGGATAATAAGGTAAATCCTAATAATACTAATAAATGAAAAAGTTTTTCTTTTCTCATATTAACCACTATTTTTTAGTTTTAATATACAAATGTAAACTAATATGCTGCTTTTCTCGAAAAAAAAGAATGGACAATCGGTGGACAGATGGCATTTTTCGTATATTTGTATCATGAAAAGAGGTTTTTTATTCGTTTGTTTATGGTTATATTCCTTTAACTTTTGGGGGCGTGAGGTTATAGGGACGTATTGGAAGCCTATCGATAATACATTCGATTCGATTGCAGATGTGCTTGAATTGGAATTTATATCTACCGATAGTATTTATTATCGGGATTCGTTGATACAGGAATTATATACCATAGCCAGAGCTCACCATAAAGAACCGATGTACCTGTGGCGAGCTAAATTTTGGGATGCAAGGTCGCAGCTTAAAAAGAATAATTCCGATTCTACAATTCATTTAATTGATGAGGCCTATCAGCAGGTAGATTCCATACGTTATGTTTATGATTATATGCGTGTTTTTCATTTATGGACAATTATGCATAAAAATCAGCCGCATGTTGCTTATAAGAATTTAAAGAAAATATCGGAGTATTATGCCCGGACGAACAATCTGTTCATGTTGGCTCATGCTTATATCGATATGGGAAACATACTGAGTCGCCTGAAAGATTATCCTAAGGCGTTGGAGTATTTGCAGAAAGCAGATTCTTATTATAAGAAACTGAATAAGCCGGTTTATCGGGCAAAAAACCAGTTGAATATTTCGAGCGTTTTATATTCGATGAATGAAGAGGTGCAGGCCGAAAAAATTCTTTATAAGCTGTTGGAAAATCCTGTTTGTGTTGAAGATACGTCTTTCTATATCAATACTTTGTTATTGTTGACTGAACATGATGTACCTCTGAGTAAAAAATATGTTTCAGAAGCGTATCGATTGTCTACCGAATTTGCGAATAAAAGACTGTTGATTCAGTCGGAGTGTTTTATGGGGCGTTTTTACCAAAATAATCATAGACCGGATAGTGCTTTGTATTATTATAGAAAGGCATGCCGTAGAATGAATATTCGGAATATCGACCTCATCGTTCCTGTCATAAAGAATATGTCGGAATGTTTTGCTGCCATACAGCAGGAGGACAGTGCTTATGTTTATTTGAACAAGTATGAACAATATAAAGATTCGTTGGACCAAGTAAACAGTTTGGCTGAAATTAGACGTATGGAAAGCCGGGCGGCCATAGAGAAACAGGAACTCGAATTGCAGCAGGCGGAAGAAAGAGGCAGGTTCCGGTTCGTTTTGATTCTTGTCGTTTGTGCATTCATACTTTGTATTGCCGCATTGATTTGTTATATATTTTGGAAAAAGAGTAGGGAGGAGAAGATAAAGAAACAATTGAAAGAGTTGGAAAATAAAGAATTGGTGACTCGGTTGGAGAATGAGATGTTGCAGAATAATTGTTTCAAAGTGGAATTGGAGTACAAAGATAGGGAGCTTGCCTCCAATTCGTTGATCATCATGGAGAAGAACCAAGTATTGGAATCTCTTGTCGATGAGTTGGAAAAAGAAAAAGATGCCGGAAATATTCAATCGAACACGGCTTTGCAAATTAGTAACAATATAAGAATGCACTTGGGGACCGACGATGAATGGGATTTCTTTAAAATGCAATTTGTAAAGGTACATCCCGATTTCTTTGTTCGGTTGAAGACTTTGTGTCCATCTATTACCGAAGGGGAGCTTCGTTTATGTGCATATATCCGTACAGGTATGGAAAATAAACATATAGCCCAAATGCTCTCTTTACAACCTGAGAGCGTTAAGAAAAATCGTTATCGTTTGAGACAAAAGTTGAATTTGGGGAAAGAGTCGCTCGAAGATTTTTTGAGAGGTATTTAATATACTTGGAATGAGTCGTGTTTTATGGATTTACGAGACATAATCAACAGCATATATCCGATATCGGAGAAATCGATGGATAGGTTGTTATCTTGTTCTTTGGAACTCGGACTCCCTAAGGGGCATCGCCTATTGGAGGCAGGGAAAATCGAGTCGGATATATTCTTTATAAAAAGAGGAATTGTGAGGGCCTATGTTTCGCACGAAGGTAAAGATATAACGTTTTGGATCGGGAAAGAGGGGGCGACTATCATGTCATTGAAAAGTTATGTAAAGAATGAGGCTGGATACGAAACCATAGAGCTTATGGAAGATTCTCTTTTGTATTGCTTAAAGAGGAGCGATTTGTATCGCTTGTTTGAGGAAGACATCGATATAGCGAATTGGGGGAGAAAACTCGCCGAATTGGAATTTTTGCGAGCAGAGGAAAAACTAATTCCACTGTTATTCACGACGGCTTCCGAACGTTATAGAGTTTTGTTGGAGCGTACTCCCGATTTGTTACAAAGAATTCCCTTAGAATGTCTTGCCTCATATTTGGGAATTACTCCTGTAAGTTTAAGCCGTATAAGGGCGAAGTTAAAATAAATTGGGCGATACCATGTTTCTTGGAGAAAGAACATTAGCTTATGTAGAAAAATTTATTCGCTTTTCATTTGTTCGAGTTATCGTTTGCACAACTGTTTGAAATCGCAATATTTACAATGCGATTCAACAGTGGTTTGTGAAAATGGTTTGTCGAGGTCGAATATATCTTCTAAACAACGAGTAAGGTATAGGTCGAATTCTTTTTCTACAAGGTTAAAGTCTGTGAGAGGCTCTTTGTCGTATTTCAAGAAGGATTCGAATTTATCGAATAAGTTACGGACAATATAAATAGACGGCTGTAAAGGTTGCATAGGTGCTTTGTCTAGTTTATACAATTTGCAGTAAAATAACACCTGCATGATTGCTTTTTTACGATCTTTTTCAGAAGGGTCGAAAAGTTCTGTTACCGATTTGAAATCGAGTCTTTCTCGTCCGGTTTTATAATCGACGATACGAATAAGTCCGTTACGTTCGTCTACCCGGTCGATAAAGCCTTTCAACTGTATGGATCGGTTGTTTTCGATAGATATGTTTTTATGTATGGGAAGTTCAGAGGCTACATAGGAAAAAGGCGTAAGGGCACGGTCTTTTTCCAGAGTTTTGTCAATCAGTTTAAGAATGATTTCCCCAGTCAGGTAATCATACCCGGTTAGCGGTTCGGGGCTATGTGGAGTTTTGTAATACTCTTTGGCAAAACATTCTTCGAGATACCGGGTGAGCAAGCCTTTGTCTTTGCGTATGGTGTCGATGTGGTCGGCGGTGACAGTTATTTTTTCTTTTTCGCCTTTGATACGGTTGTAGATTTTTTGCATCATACCGTGATAAATGCTACCGAAAGTACTGCTATCGACGCTTTCTGCGACTTCGTCGGTTTGTTCTATCTTTTCGATGTATTGCAGATAAAATTGTAAAGGACAGTTCAAATAACGATTTATTGCACTGGCCGATAATGCGCTATTTCCTTCTTGCATGAAATCGGCTAATTTTTTTTCTATGCCATATTTCCGTTTATCGATGGAGATTGTTATCGGAGAGAAGGTCGCTATGTCGCAATTGATCTGTATTTCTTGTATGGGTATGCGGTAATGGTATTTCAGTTGGTATATATATCGGCTCACTTCTCCGCTTTTGAGTCCGTCGGTGCGACTGTCGTATAATAAGAATACCCGTTTAGCCCGGCTTATCATGCGGTAAAAGTAGTAGGCATAAATACTATCTTGATGCTCTGTCGTAGCCATGCCAAATCCTTTTCTTAAATTGTAGGGAATGAATGTGGCAGCTACTTTCTTAACGGGGAACACCCCTTCGTTCATGGAAAGGATAATAAGATTATCGAAATCGAGCGCACGAGTTTCGAGTACGCCCATGATTTGTAATCCCGATAAAGGCTCTCCTTGAAACGGTATGGAAATCGAAGCGGCCATTTTCCCCAATAGCCGAAAGAATGTTTCTACGGTCATCTTTATATCTTGCTCGGCGATGACATCACGTAACCGTTTGACGGTAATGTAGTAGTGATACATAAATTCCAGTTCTATCGCCGAGAATCCCACAGGAGTTTCTTCGTCGCCGTCTTCTGATGAATCGCTCCTATTTCCACCTTGTTGCAAATATTCGAGCAATTCTATCAGATAGGCTGCCGCTTCATCTGTCGTACGGGGGATAAGAAACAGAAGTTTTATCAGTCGATGATTCCCTAATTCTTTTGGAGAAACGAATGTGCGATTGTTTTCGTTGATGAAATTCGTTATTTGATAGGCTTTTTCGCCTATTCGGGACGCTATGAACCGATGTCCCAATAATTGTTTTACATCGAGATGATAGAATCTCGGCTCTCCTTTTGAGAACCGGACGTGGCGCTGCATTTGGTATATCAATTCCATGAGTGCTGCGACAGTGGTGTGTTGCAACGTATATCCCATAGTGATGTTTACCGTAGAGATTTCCGGTGGAATGGAGTATAGCATAGGAAGCAACAATTCTTCGTCGGGGAGAACGATGGCTGTATTGATGGCCTTTTCGGGAGATAAATGATTATTGTCGATAAGGCTTTGAAGTATATCTGTCGCTTGTTTTGCCTGCCCGACAGCCGACGGTATCGATATTAATTCGATCTGAGGCGTTTGTTCGATATGCTCGTCGATCTCGATTTTTGATGGGAATCTTCGTTTATTATCGTTGAGAAAGAACGCCGCTTTGTTATATGAATCTTGCAAGGTGGGAGCGTAATAATCCCAATAGAAATCTCCTATGCCGATGTCACGTAAATATTCCATGAATATTTTTTCGGCTTCGGTGATAGCATTGAATCCGATAAATACCACTTGTGTATAAGGTAAGTCGAGAGCTTCTTTCCGTTTACTTTGTTCGGCGACGTCTCGGAATATCATGCCTTCATAGGCTTTGTTTCGGGAGGATAGTTCATCTCGTAATCCGGTATAAAGATCGAAAAGGATTTGCCACAGTTGAATGAATTGCTGTTTATTATCGCTTTCGGTGGAAGGAAAAAACAGATGCCCCCAGAAACGTTTGACGATTTCTATTTGCTCTTCGGTCAGATAAAATTCGTCTATCTCTTTCAGATCGTGTATATTGGTAAATAATTGCCGAGCATCGACCATGTATTTATCCACATCGTCGAAATCACCTAACAGCATGTCTCCCCAAAAGACGAAATTGTCGAATGTCTCATCGCTCTTTCTCAGTTCGATGTATTTTTTATACAACGTTACAAGTAGGCTGATTCGGTCTATTAAGGTATAGGGCGATAGCTCGGCCATTAGGTCGTTTATCGTGGTTACTTTGGGCGAGAAGATCGGTTTCCCGGAAACTTCGGCCAAATATTTTTGAAAAAAAATGCCGCTTCGCCGGTTGGGAAAAACAAATGCAAGTCGAGAGATTTCGTTACCGTATTTTTTGTAAAAGGCTTGGGCTATGCGATATAGAAAGGGTGTCATGATTTTCCCGGTTTTTCTACATGATCGGTTTGAGGAATTTTTATTATATTAAATATTCAGTTATATCGACAGGATTATGATCGGTAGTTTTGGGCTGCGATAAAAGGAATTTATCGTTTTTGTAATTAATAATAACGTGCCAATACATTCTATTCTCCTTTTCAGTCGTCCACATATTTTTGACCAAAGGACCAAATAGGGCATAGGGTATGAGGAGTGTCTTTTGAGAATCTCCGCATCCAAATGCGACGTAAGCCGTAGGATATTCTTCCAACATTTTTTGTTGATGAGGGTGAAATGCAAACCAAAATCGGCCTTGTTTATCGGTTGTATTATGATTTCGGGATATGGTGCACATCACGCAGAGACTATTGTCTTTGGTCGTATATGTTATTTTTGTTTGTTTTATAAGCTGTTGTTTAAGGTGGTTCTGTATTTTATGAATACAATCTAAATAAAAGTTGACCGGAATAGCTTTTTCTTTTTTAGTAGGTGATAGCGATGGTGTTTCTACTGTATCGATATCGTCTAATTGTAAGTCTTTTGACGTCTCAAATATCAAATCGATGAGTTTATCTACTCGTGTATATTCTCTTGGTTTTAGTAGTTCTGTGATTTGGAGAATAGTTTTGGCATCATTAAATGTTTCCTTCAATTTTAGTAGCTGTATCAAGGCATCGGTACTGATAATCCTTATATTCCAAGCATAGCGGGAACCTCGTACCTGAGATTCTAAATCTCCGGTATCTTCGCGTCCTACGACGATTAAAATAGAAGAATTTTCTTTATCTATTTTCCCCGCGTCGATAAGTGCACTTCTATATTTTGCAACCGATTCGCTTAAATTGATTCTGATATAATCGGTCGTTTTAACTTCGATAATGATATTATATCCGTCTTTTGTAGTCCATATTCCATCAAAACCAATACTGTTCTTTTTCCCTTTGTATAATCCGTATTCGACATCGAAATTAAGCCTTTTACCTATTTGATTGACAATGTCTTGTAAGGCAAGACCACTATTTTCAAAAGGGTTTGAAAGACAATAGTTTGCGAATTCGAATAAAATATTCGGTTGTACTATATCCAGTAGATTCCTAAATTCGGAAGAAGTTGTATTACCGTCTTTTAGCTTTCTGTCTCCTGCAAAAGATAAAATTTGAGGTAAAGACTTGTCTTTGAATATGTCTGGTGTTTCGTTGTAAAGGGTGGCTATCGTGTTCATGATTGGAATATAGGGCGTTTTGTATCTTGTGATATATTTGTTTTTTAAGTTTAATGGCAAATTTAATAATTTTGTTGTGAGTATGAAAAGACACTTTTAAAAATTAGAAATTTATGATTGGGGTAAAACAATTTTTCCCAATAACTATAATTAAGTGTTTGTTGTAGCTTATTCTGTATTATCTTTTCATTTTATTACCTATCTTTGCATTTCGATAAGGTAAAGATATATGATATCGATAGAAGGACTTTCGGTCGCTTTTGGAGGAAATACACTATTTGACAATATTACTTATGTAATTAATAAAAAGGATCGCATTGCATTGGTGGGGAAAAATGGTGCGGGGAAATCGACTATGTTGAAAATCATAGCCGGGTTGCAGGCTCCGACATCGGGTAATGTGAATATGCCGAAAGACCTTACGGTGGGGTATCTTCCCCAGCAGATGAATCTATCCGACACTCGTACGGTAATGGAAGAGGCGGAACAGGCTTTTTCTCATATATTCGAATTACAGTCGCGTATAGAGCGCATGAATACCGAATTGTCCGAGCGTACCGATTATGAGTCGGAATATTATCAGGAGTTGATAGAGCGGGTTTCCAATGCTAATGAGCAATTGGCTCTTATCGGGGCATCCAATTATCAGGCAGAGATAGAGAAAACTTTAATAGGGCTGGGATTTACACGAGAGGACTTCGGACGGGATACGTCGGAGTTCAGCGGAGGGTGGCGTATGCGTATCGAATTGGCGAAGTTGTTGTTACAGCGTCCCGATGTGCTTTTGCTCGATGAGCCCACCAACCATTTGGATATAGAGTCTATACAATGGCTCGAAAGTTTTTTATCGACTCGCGCCAATGCAGTCGTATTGGTTTCTCACGACCGGGCGTTTATCGATAATGTGACAACACGGACGATTGAAATCTCTTTGGGGCGCATTTATGACTATCAAGTCAATTATTCCCGTTATGTTGTTCTCCGGCAAGAGCGTCTCGAACAGCAGATGAGAGCTTATGAGAACCAGCAGAAACAGATACAGGATACCGAGGCTTTCATCGAGCGTTTTCGTTATAAGGCAACGAAGTCGGTGCAGGTACAGTCGCGTATCAAGCAACTTGCCAAACTCGAACGTGTAGAAGTGGACGAAGTAGATACCTCCCGGTTGAATCTAAAATTCCCACCGGCGCCTCGTTCGGGCGATTATCCCATTATCGCCGAAGGAGTAGGAAAGAATTATGGCAGTCATGTGGTTTTTTCGAATGCCACGTTTACGATTAAACGAGGCGAAAAAGTCGCTTTTGTCGGGAAAAACGGTGAAGGAAAATCGACTTTGGTAAAATGTATCATGGGCGAAATTCCCTATACAGGAACTTTGAAGATAGGGCATAATGTAAAGATCGGGTATTTTGCTCAAAATCAAGCGAGCTTGCTCGACGAATCTATTACGGTTTTCGATACGATCGATCGGGTTGCGGTAGGGGATATTCGTACAAAAATACGAGATATACTCGGTGCTTTCATGTTTGGGGGAGAGGCTTCGGACAAGAAAGTAAAAGTTTTGTCGGGAGGGGAGAAGACCCGATTGGCAATGATACGTCTATTGCTCGAACCTGTTAATTTGCTTATTCTCGATGAGCCGACTAACCATCTGGATATGCGTACCAAAGATGTGTTGAAACAAGCGATTCGTGATTTTAACGGGACGGTAATTCTTGTTTCCCACGACCGGGAATTTCTCGATGGTTTGGTTTCGAAAGTATATGAGTTCGGTGGAGGACAGGTGCGAGAGCATTTGGGCGGAATTTATGATTTCCTGGAAAGCCGTAAGCTGGATTCTTTGCGAGAGCTTGAACAACGAGCCACAGTTTCGAAAACAGAGAAGGACGGAAATATTTCGAAAGATTCTGCTTCTCCGGCCCAATCGGAGGATTCTAAGTTGTCGTATGGAGAGCAAAAAGAGTTTGCCCGTCGTTTGAGAAAGGCCGAAAAGGTGGTTGCGGATATTGAATCGGAGATTGCTGGTTTGGAGAAACGAATAGCCGAGGTGGAGGAAAAGTTGGCAACACCCGATGGCGCGGCAGATACTTCGTTATACGAACTACATGGGCAGTTGAAGAAGCAACTCGATGATGTGATGTGGAAATGGTCCGAGGCTTCCGAAGTATTGGATAAATTACAGAAATAAATCTAGCAAAAGTCGAATGCAAAAAGCTAAGTTCGATTAGAATCTTTGAGGAAACGCATTCTATATTCTACAAAGTGAATGAAACATATAAAAATGAAAGTAAAATGAAAAGAGTAATGATTTTATCGTTTGCTGCTGCTTTGCTTGCTACTGGTTGTACAAGCAAATCGACCGTAAAGACTCCGGGTATCGATCTTTCCAATCTCGATACGACGGTAGCTTGTGGTGATGATTTTTATGATTATGCGTGTGGCGGCTGGATGAAGAAAAATCCGTTGAAGCCTGAGTATGCTCGTTTCGGATCTTTCGACCAATTACGTGAAAATAACCGAGAACAAATTCGATTGTTATTCGAAGAATTAGGTAAACAAAAGGCTGAACCGGGTAGTATCGCTCAAAAAATTGGCGATTTGTACAATATGGGATTGGATAGTGTGCGATTGAATGAGGAGGGAGCTTCTCCTATTGCGGAAGAATTGAGTCGTATACAATCACTTTCCGGTAAAGAGGCGATAAGTGCCATGATAGGAGAGATGCATCGTACCACATCAGCCCCATTTTTTGCCATATATGTGGATGCCGATGCTAAGAACAGTACGATGAATATCGCAGGTTGGTATCAGGCGGGTATGAATATGGGTGACCGTGATTACTATATAGCCGACGATGAAGCCAATAGCAAGATACGGGATAGTTATCGCAACTATATTCAGAAAATATTTACATTGTCGGGATACAGTGCCGAGTCCGCAGCGCAAGCAGCTGCTACCGTATTGAAGGTGGAGACCGAAATCGCTAAGGCCGCTTTTACTCGCGAAGAGTTGCGTGATCCTCAGGCGGGTTATAATGTTATGACAATCGATGAATTGAAAAAGCAATTCGGCGGTCTGGATTGGGATATTTATTTTAATACGGTGGGTTTAGACAGCTTGAAAAAGATAAACATTGGTCAGCCGCGTACATTGAAAGCTGTAAATAATTTGCTGAAAACATTGAACGAGCAAGAGATTCGCGATTATCTGGCGTTCAACTGTATCGACGGTGCAGCTCCCTATTTGAGCGATGACTTTGTAAATGCTCATTTCGATTTCTATTCGAAGACTTTATCGGGGAAAGAACAAATTGAACCTCGTTGGAAACGTGCTCTCGATGTCCCTAACAGTCTCTTGTCGGAGGCCGTGGGCGAAATGTATGTTGCCAAATATTTCCCTCCTGAGGCAAAAGAGCGTATGGTACAACTTGTTGCGAATTTGCAGACCGCACTGGGACAACATATAGACAGCCTTGAATGGATGAGCGATGAAACCAAAGCGAAGGCTCATGAGAAACTAAACAACTTTTATGTAAAGATCGGTTATCCCGATAAATGGCGCGATTATACAGGTTTGACGGTGAATCCGAAAGATAGTTATTATGCTAATATTCGTCGTGCAGCCGAATTTGAAACTTTATATTCTCTGAAAGATGAGGGGAAACCTGTGGATAAGACCAAGTGGTATATGAGTCCTCAAACCGTTAATGCTTATTATAATCCGAGCTCTAACGAAATTTGTTTCCCTGCCGGAATTTTGCAGCCTCCATTCTTTAATTTTGATGCCGATGATGCCGTTAATTACGGGGCTATCGGTGTCGTTATAGGACATGAAATGACTCACGGATTCGACGATCAAGGGCGCCAGTTCGATAAAGATGGTAATCTTAATGATTGGTGGACTTCTGCCGATGCTGAGCAATTTACTAAACGAGCTGAAATTTTGGCTTCGCAATATGATAACATTGTTGTGCTCGATACAGTGCATGCCAATGGTCATTTTACATTAGGTGAGAATATTGCTGACCATGGAGGTTTACGCATTGCTTATACTGCATTGCATAATACTTTCGATGGTGTGGAGCCGGCTCCGATCGATGGATTTACTGCCGATCAACGTTTCTATCTGGCGTATGCTGCATTGTGGGCCGGCAATATTAGAGATGCCGAAATTCTCCGGTTGACGAAGATTGACCCTCACTCGTTGGGCCGTTGGCGTGTCAATGCTGCGTTGCGTAATATGGAAACTTTCTTTAAGGCTTTTGATATTAAAGAAGGAGATGCCATGTACATGGCTCCCGAAGATCGGGTGATTATTTGGTAATGGATTGTAGCAAACAAAAAAGGAGATAATCCCATTGGGATTATCTCCTTTTTTGTTTATATCTTAATTGAAATATCGGGAAATTTGGAGAATATCTAATTCTACGAGATCGAGATGTTTTTGTATTTTGTGTAACGGTAGATTTAGTTTGCGAGATATTGCCTCGTCGCTTAGTCCCTTTTTTCGCAGTTGATAAATAAGTTTTTGTAGATCGCTCATTCGCTCTGAAATTCGTACGAGTTCTTTATCGTATAAGTCTTCGGGTGTGATGACTCTTAAATATTGTTTCATTTGACGTTGAGTCGTGTAGGCTTGTCGATATTGCCTTAATACATTTTTGTAATCGTGAACAAAAATGGAGATGAGTAATTTGAAGAAAAATTGCTTGACTGTCGGCGGCAACATAAACTTTTTTGTTTTTTAGTTGTATATATTAAAACCTCCGCCTAATTCACATTCTTCAAAAGATGTCTTACTTGCTTTCACAGAATGGTGTGTGCTACACATGATTAGGCGGAAGGTTTAAAATCCTTCTTCCTATTTTGTAACACACACATATTTTCCCTAATGTAAGCAAGTAAGACGACTCAAAATTAAGCAATAGATTTAAATAAAAGGAGGTGCTTGATTCCATTTTTTTGAAAAAATGGCTATTCTATTATAACCCGAATTTTTTAATGGTTTATAGACTATTTAAATGGGTTTCTAAATAAAAAAACGCAGGTCGATAACGCCTGCGTTTTTTTATTTTTATAAGAATAATTTTTTTATCCTGCTCTTTTTTCAGTGGACATGTAATCGTTGCTTTGTATTTTCTTATTGAACTTTTTCGATGATGATTATCGGAGTTTGGGGTTGTTGATATAATGCTGCATGAAAGTTGTCTATCATGTAAAATCCGGTAACTTTGCCGAGTGCCGATAAGAATAATTGCTCCGTTTTCATATCTGGACAAGCCATGCGGGTAGTTGCTACTTGTGTAAAAGCTATTCCGAAAGCGGTTCCATCTAAAGAAATCCCTCCGAACATACGGTTACAGCCTGCAAATCCAGATAATTTTGCCTCTGGGATATCGATAACCATAGTCGGATTTTCTTCGGTGATTTTTTTCCCGTCGATAGTTGTGACTTTCCAAGAACCATTTAATAGATCTACCATTCGTTTTTCAAGGGTCATCACAGATTTCCCTTTTTCGTCACAGAATTTGATAGATAGCTCTTTGGTATCAGCTCGTTTATAAGAGCGGGTTTCGTTCAAAGCATTGAGGACAGTACGATCTGTAACTTCTGGTCGGCAGGCCTTCATCGTCGAGATGAGCGATTCGAAACGTAACCCATTCTCATTTTCGAAAAATGCAGTGCCGTTTATCACGTTGCAACCATCGTTGCCGTAAATACGTCCGTTTGTGAGATCGAAAGTGATTTCTACTGGTGAATCGCCTATAACGGTTTTACCTTTGGCTGTTTTTATAATCCATGTCCCGTTGAGTTCTTCTCGATTTATAGAAATGTTTTTCTTCTCATTGGTTTGTGATGTGGGAGTTTGAGTTTGTGTCATACTTCCTTTTTCAGTCGTTTTACAAGATACTGCGGATAGAAGTAAAATAATGAATCCGGTAAAAAGAAAATTTTTCATTATATATATTTGTTTTGGTTATATGCAAAGATAACAAATAAATTCTCGAAAAGTAGGACATTTTTTTATTTGTTATATATTAGGCTAATTCTTTCCCTACATAAGCTCCTTTTTCTTTGAGATTCAGTATTCCCGGATATTCTGGTTGCTTGTACCGGACACAGAGAACTATAATAATGAATAATATGCTTGCAAAGATTGTCCAGCCCGTGATTTCTTTGAGAGCCGACAACATGGCTTGTACTTGAATGCGTCCTGATACTTGCATGGTCGCAAGAGTAGTCGCGGTTTCGGCACTATGTCCTTGCATGAATTGACTGCCTTTCACCGTTTGATTGAAGCTGCCTGCGATTTCTGGATTCATCAAGTCTACTCCTGTCGATAGTGTGGCCATATAATGTTGCTGACGTTCGTTTAATAAGTTGGAATAAATCGCTGTTCCTACGGTCGGCCCGATAATTGACCGGGCAAAGAGCATTACAAAAATCCAAGACGACATATATTTGAGAGGCAGGCGTATACTACCCAATACGGCACACATGGTATAGAGTATCATCATACCGGTCGAGCGCAGTATCGTGGCCCATATCATGTGTTCATAAAGACCCATGCTTTGGTATTGGAAATACATATATATGGCGTAGGCTGTGATGAAACTGAACCCGAATGCGAAGATATATTTGAAGGGTATCTTGAAAGCCGATAGAATCATGCACAATATGGCTCCTATTACATATCCTACCAATGAATAGTTTCCCAACATGGCATTTTGAAAATTGTCTATTTTCATAGATATGCTGGTGAATACGCTCACGAACATGGCGCTGCAATTAATCATCATAAGCATGATGAATGTTATTGAAGCGAAAATAACATTCTTCTGTTTGAATACTCCTAGTTTCAGATAGGGGTGTTTCAAGTTTCCCTCAATAAAAATGAGAGCGGCCGTGGACAGTAGGAATAATATAGCGGCCAGCCGTATGTAGTAGTTGTCAAACCAGTCGAGTGTTTTACCATAAATCAGTATGAATGACCCAGCCATCATCATCAATGATGCGGCAATTACATCGCCGAATTGACGGAGATTGAAGTTGAGCTTTTTCAGATGCCTCTGATATTTCATGGTGGAAAGAACAACGACGATTGAGAGCATCAACATTCCCATCATATAGTAATAGACATATTGCCATTCATATTCATAGGCAAGCCATGCGGTCAACGAATTACCGGCTTGCGCGAAGAGCATGAAAAAGAGATAAATGATAGGTTGTGTGAGGCCTTTGGCTTGATCGTTCTTGTCGGCAACTACGGGATCGGTGGCTTCGGCTCCCGGGGTGATGATGTCGCTGGCCTCTATCTTAAATGCATACAGTATGAGAGCAAATAGATTTATCAAAGTGAGAGCCATGCGGATAAAACCCGTAATGAGACTGCATAACATGAGTAGTAACCAACTGTCTGTAATTGCACAAATATAGCTGAGCCAAAATAACAGAATGAAGCCTGTCATTAACATCATTTTGGGTCTCCTCACAGCCAAGACTCGTTGCATAAATGGTGCGAATACTACCATGCCGATTGCTCCGGCATAGCTTGCATATTGAATGTGCTCCGAGATAATTCCAAGACCGGACGACATCTCTCCACTATTTATGGTATATGCCCCGTTAATGAACATAATAGGGCAGAATAGCATGATGAGTATGATGATTCCCAGTGGTTTTGGAACCCAGTCGTAAAAAGGATAATTTTTTGTGTGAGCCATTTTTACAATTTAGCTTTTATAATAACCATCATTCCGGCTGCTAAGAGTCGGTTGTCTTCTTCCGATAATTCGTCGAACTCGATTCTTACAGGAATACGTTGTTGTATTTTTACGAAATTCCCGGCTGAATTATCGGTAGGTACTAAGGAGTATTTAGAACCCGTGGCTCCCGATATGGCCGATATGTGTCCCGAAAACTCTTTATCGGGAAAGGCATCGACTTTGATGCTTACTTTTTGGCCTTCGTATAAATTGGCTATTTGGGTTTCTTTATAATTGGCAATCACCCATTTTTGAGTATCGGGTATGATATAAGTGAGACTTTGACCGCCTTGTACAAATTGTCCGTCCTCTAAGGCCCGTCTTCCCAGTGTTCCGTCACAAGGGGCGGTAACTACTGTATAGGACAAATTTAATCGAGCCATTTCCAAAGCTGCTTGGGCTCTTAATATTCCGGCTTCGACCGATGCTTTGCGGTTTGTAACTTCGTTTACTCCCGAAGTGGCTGCGGCTTTCTGTTTTTTCAGAGCTTCTAACTTGGCGAGTGTTGCTGTTAACTCGGTTTCGAGTTGTTCCACTTGTATGGGGGTAGCCGCATTACGTTGTAATAAGTTGCGGTAACGAGTCAAGTCTTTTTGCAATTTGCTTATGCGTGTATTTATTTCCTCGATAGAGGCATCGTAAACCGAAGCAGTTGCCTGTGTCGTCGTCAAACTGGAAGACAAGATTGCAATTCCGTTTTCGGCATCTTTCAAAGCCGCCTCGGCTTCCGATACTCGTATACGGTATTCTCTATCGTCCAGAACAAGTAATGTGTCGCCTTTGTGTACGAATTGGTGTTCGGTGAAGTAAACTTTCTTTACATATCCCGGTACGCGTATGTTGATTGGCGATATATATTGTTCTATTTGGGCATCGTTGCTGGTTTCGCAGCGTTTGTAATTGAGAAAAAGGCAAGCCGCTTCATAAACTCCGTAGCATAGAACGATGATACCGATTGCATTTAATGTATATTGTCCGAAACGCAATGCTTTTAATTTTTTACTCCGTTTATAATGAGAGCTATTTTCTTTTTTCATAATTGTAAAAGTATTTATATATACTGATTATTAATTTTACAGGATTATTGGGTGAGAATATCGAGTTGTTGGGTTAATTTCAGCAAATTTAATTCTGCTATTTTATAATTGTAGTGCGCGCTCAAATAGCCGTTTTGGGCTTCGGTTAATCGGAGCTCATCTTGTAAGAGTTCGGTCATGGAAGCTATTCCTTCTTTGTATTTATCGGTTGTAACCAAGTAAACTTCTTCGGCCAACTTGTAGTTGCTTTGTTGTTTTTCGTAATTGCGTTGATTGTTCATCAAATCCGATACCGAGTTAGTGTACTGTGTTTCTAGTTGTTTGCGGGTATTTTCCTGTTGGAGTACAGCTTTTCGGTATTCGACGTTGGCTTGTTGTTTTTTGGTGTGTTTGCTCAGACCATCGAAGATGGGTATTTTCAAGGACAGGCCGAAGTTGAATGATTCGTACCATTTGTTGGATATATGAGAGTGGAAGAAATGTTTGAATTTATCTGTATAAGCCGAATAAGCCAGTTGGCTGGTGAAATTGAGCGAAGGTATGTAACCTTGATTGATTATTCGTCCTTGTTTCTTTAATAATTGGGTTTGAGTATCCAGTAATTGGAGTTCGTATAGCGAATCTGATAAACCATTGAAACGCACATTCCCGGTTATGTCGGGATTGAGCGGGGTAAGAGTTATCTCGTATTCCGAGGGAAGGTCAAGCGTATATTTCAGAAGGTTGAGTTGCTGGTTAAGCATAGCTTGGGCGTTGTGATATTGAACCCTCATATTTTCGAGATTTATTTCAACACGTTTTACATCTACGTCCATAGCCATTCCATTATCGAAGAATGCTTGTGTGATGTTGCGAAGGGAATCTAGACGGGCGATATTTCCTTCGATAATTTGTAATTGACAGATGGTCGTTTGTCCCAAGAAATAGAGTTTCCCTATTTCGACGATAAGATCCTCTTTGGCTTTTTCGTAAGACAATAGGTCTATCCGATTTACTAATTCCGAGATGGCGATACTTGTATATAGGGTCTGATTATATAATGGTAGTTGCAGTTGTAAACCGCCATTGGCATTGTATCGTAGTGTCTTGGTGACGTTATAGGGAGTTCCATATTTGCTTCCGTCGGTTACCGAAACGGCCGGTTCGGGACTATTGGTAAAATTGGCGAAAGCATTGATGACCGGTAACAGTTTGAACCTGTTTTCAGAGATCCCGTATTTGCTTTTTTGGACATTTAGATTTTTATTTTGCAGGGAGAGATTATTCGCTATGCCCATTTCGATGCATTCTTTCAATGTCATCACTTGTCCAGATTGGGCATAATTGAGTGCAATAAATAAAAAACAGCACAAAAATACGCTAGTGACTTTTTTCATAAATTAATACCTATTTGTTCGGGGGACAAAGGTAGATTGAAAAAAGTCACTTTTTTAGAGGAAAAACAAACCAAAATTGTTCTAAAACACGGATTAAATATGGTTATTCTTCATTCCGTTTCGGATATCGGGTCGGGCGTATCAACAATCGTAAGGTGGCGTTATAGGTAAAATAGTACCAACACCAGTTTAGAAAAGTGATAATTTTATTTTTCATGCCTAATATGGAAACCAAATGAACTCCCATCCATGTGAACCAAGCCGGCCGCCCGTATAATTTTAGATAGGGCAAGTCGGCTACGGCACGATTACGGCCAATGGTTGCCATGTTTCCTTTATCTTTATAACGAAAAGGCGTTTCGAAACTGTTCCGGTTCAAATTTTTTGCTAACAATTTGCTTTGTTGTATGGCTACCTGAGCTACTTGCGGGTGACCTTTGGGATAGTTTTTTTCGGTAAGCAGGGCTATATCGCCGATTGCGAAAAGGTTTTCACACCCGACGACCCGGTTGTATTCGTCTGTGACGATTCGTCTTCCTTTCCCTATGGACGTTTCTGGAATTCCTTTCAAAGGTTCGCCGGTGATACCTGCTGTCCAGATGAGGGTATGGCATTTTATTTTATCGCCGTTGTCAAAACTCACGTAAGTCCCGTCGAACGATTTCATGGTATGTCCGGTAATGACTTCGACTTCGAGTTGTTCGAGGTATTGTCGAGATTTGGTAGAGGCTTCTGTACTCATATTCTGTAATAGGCGGTCTGAACCTTCGACGATAACGACGCGCATATCGCAAGGACTGATCTCGGGATATTCTCGAGACAGAATGTACTTTTTCATTTCACCCAAAGCACCCGCTATTTCGACTCCGGTCGGGCCTCCGCCGACAACCGTGAAGCAGAGAAGCGTGCGGCGCGATTCGGGATCGGCGCAGGTACAGGCCCGCTCTAAACAGAATAGTATTTCATTTCTTAGTCGGATAGCCTCGGCAGTAGATTTCAGAGTATATACTCGTTCCCTTAATTCGGGCATATTGAAAAAATTATTGGTTGTGCCTGTGGCGAGTACCAAATAATCATAATTTATATTTCCTGTATTGGTCGTTAAAATTTGCTTTTGAGTATCTACTGCAAGAGCTTCTCCCATATGGAAACGGACGTGACGTAATTTACGTAGCTCTTTCCTGAAAGGAAAACAAATGGCGGCCGGTTCAAGTCCCGACGAGGCTATTTGATAAAACAGAGGAGGAAAGGCATGAAAATTTTTTCTATCGACTAAGGTCACTCTGAACTTTTCAGGATTAATTCGTTTGGCCAGTAAAAATCCGGCAAATCCGCCTCCGACGATAACGATGTGTTGTAGTTTTTTTTCTGTGCTCATGTCTGTGCAATTTTGAGGTATAAAGATACGAAAAAAGTTTCTTCTTTTTTATATAAGACATTTTGGCGTAAAAAATGTTCATTCGATGCGTTGGGAAAGAAAAATCTTATAAAATGCTCTCAGGGTTGTGTTGTTTTGTCATTATTTACGTACATTTGTCTGATAATCATGTTAAGGCATTTAATGAAACTTATATTCAAGTCAAATATCATATTTCTATTGCTGTCGTTTTCCTCTTTTTTATCTGTGGCGCAGATTAATACCGATAGAGTGATGAATATCGGACGTAATGCACTTTATTTTGAGGACTATATTCTGTCGATGCAATATTTCAATCAAGTAATAAAGGTAAAGCCGTATATGGCCGAGCCTTATTTTTATAGAGGAGTTGCGAAGTTGAGCCTCGATGATTTTAAAGGGGCAGAAGAAGATTGTACCCTTTGTATCGAACGTAATCCTTTTATTGTCAATGCCTATCAAGTTCGGGGGATTGCCCGACAGAATCTTGGGGATTATCAAGGCGCTATCGACGACTATACCGAGGGTTTGCGTTATGCCCCCGAAGATAGGTCTTTTTTGAATAATAAGGCTATTGCCGAGGTGCAGTTGAAAAAATATGACGAAGCCGAAAAAAGTTTCGATAAACTCATAGCTTTGCATCCGAACTATTACAACGGTTATATGAGTAGGGCCCAGTTTTATTTGGAGAAGGGCGATACGATAAAAGCGATTGATGATATAGATAAAGCTATTTCGATAGATAAATACATATCGGGAGCATATGCTCAACGGGCTATTATTAAAGTGTTGCACGATGCCGATTATGATTCGGCTTTGGCCGATATGAACGAGGCTTTAAGGCTCGATCCCAAAGAAGTGTCTTACTATTTCAATAGGGCTCGTATAAAATATCATCAAGATGATTTGCAGGGAGCTATGGCCGATTATGATTATATATTGAAACTAGATCCCGATAATACAATGACCTACTACAATCGGGGATTATTGCGTATGCAAGTAGGTGAACGGAATAAGGCTATATCCGACTTTACAAAAGTAATAAAGGCTGAACCGAACAATTATTTCGCAATTTATAATCGAGCTTTGTTATATGATATGATCGGGAATTATGGGAAGGCTATTTCTGATTTTAACGTAGTTTTGGAACAGTACCCCGATTTTGCCGCGGGTTTTTATGCTCGCTCTGATGCGAAACGGAAAATGGGCGATATGAAAGGCGGTGAAAAGGATTTCATGCTAGCTATGGATTTACAAAAGAAGACCCAGTATGAACCGATCGATGAAAATACAGTAGCTTCGAATAATAGTAAAAAATCGGGACAAGCAGCCGATGAGCGGTCTGAGTCTGATAAAAATATTAATAAGTTCAATCAAATATTGGTAGCCGATGCCCATACCGAATATAAGCCGGAATATGAGAATAAAATTCGGGGACGGGTACAAGATCAGAATGTGCAAGTATCCGTACAGCCAATGTATGTGCTTACTTATTATGAAAGACCCGATGCCGTTCGTCAGAATATTTATTATGTAAGGGAACTCGAAGAGTTGAACGATACCCATGTGTTTAGCAAGAAATTATTGCTTACGAATGCCGAGGCGGCACTGCTATCCGATCAGGTAAACTATCATTTCTCTTCCATAAATGATTATTCCCGTCTTATAGAGATAAATCCTTCTAATCCATTGGCCTATTTCGGTCGAGCTGTCGATTTTATGCTTGTTCAGGATTTTTCTAGTGCTCTTGACGATTTGAATAGAGCTATTATGACGAGTCAAAATTTTACGTTAGCCTATTTCCTTCGGGCTGTTGTAAGAGCGAAACAAATAGAATATCAACTTTCGGCGGAGTCTGTACAGAGTATAGATTTTCAACAGGTGCGCTCGAAAAACTCCAAAGATTTCTCTTTGTCTGGATTACCGGCAGTGGGAAATGAGAGTTTGAAAATGGAATATGAGATGGTGCTGCGTGATTATGAGAAGGTGATAGAGTCTGCACCGCGGTTTATATATGTATATTACAATCGTGGAAATCTGCGTTGTTCCCAGCAAGATTATAGGGGTGCTATTGCCGATTATACCGAGGCGATACGGTTACGTCCCGATTTTGGAGACGCTTATTATAACCGAGGGTTAGTCTATTTAAAACAAGGCGATACGGTTAAAGGTACGGCAGATTTGAGTAAAGCGGGTGAGTTGGGAGTTGTGGCTGCGTATAACTTGTTGAAACGAATGAGTGATTAAAAGATTTTTATAAATATCCGTTTGGGTAATGAAATAATTATTATTTTTGTGCCTTGGAAAAAGAGGCACAGTCATGTGTCTCTATTATTAAATGTATAAAATAGAAGCGTTTTTTGAAAAACGTTGAAAATAGATAAGGACAGAAAAATGATGATTAAGATTACGTTTCCCGATAATTCGGTAAAGGAATTTGAATCTGGTATTACACCTTTACAAATAGCCGAGAGTATAAGTCCAAGATTGGCTCAGGAAGTTCTTGCGGCGACAGTCGATGGACAGGAGTGGGATCTTTCTCGTTCCATAAACGCAGATGCTGCTATTAAACTTTTCAAGTGGGACGATCCAGAGGGAAAGCATGCATTTTGGCATTCTTCGGCACACTTGTTGGCCGAGGCATTACAAGAACTGTATCCCGGTATTAAATTCGGTATAGGCCCGGCTATCGAAAATGGATTTTATTATGACGTGGACCCGGGGGAGGCTACTATTACGGCGGCCGATTTTCCTACGATAGAGGCTAAGATGCTCGAATTGGCGAGCCGTAAAGAACCGATTGTTCGGAAAGAAATATCGAAGGTCGATGCTCTCGACCGATTCGGTAAACGTGGAGAAGAATATAAAGTTGAACTTATCAACGAACTCGAAGACGGTACGATAACTACTTATACGCAAGGTGCGTTTACCGATTTGTGCCGGGGACCGCATTTGCCCAATACGGGGCTTATCAAGGCCGTGAAGATAACTTCTTTGGCCGGGGCATATTGGAGAGGTGATGAGAAGCGCAAACAATTGGTTCGTGTATATGGCATTACGTTCCCTAAGAAGAAGTTACTCGATGAGTATCTTGTTTTGATGGAAGAGGCGAAAAAACGAGACCATCGTAAAATTGGCAAGGAAATGGAGCTCTTTGCTTTTTCTTCCAATGTGGGGCCGGGATTACCTCTTTGGTTGCCGAAAGGGACACAACTGCGGGATCGTCTTGAAGCTATGTTGCGTAAAGTTCAAAAACGTTTTGGGTATTTGCAGGTGATTACTCCTCATATAGGAAATAAGATGTTGTATGTGACATCGGGGCATTATGCCAAATATGGGAAAGATTCTTTCCAGCCCATTCATACGCCGGAAGAAGGAGAAGAATATTTGTTGAAGCCTATGAACTGTCCGCATCACTGTGAGATTTACAAGGTGACACCGCGGTCTTATAAAGATCTTCCTCTTCGTTTTGCAGAGTTTGGTACAGTTTATCGATATGAACAAAGTGGTGAGTTGCATGGTTTAACTCGTGTACGTAGTTTCACCCAAGACGATGCGCATATATTCTGTCGTCCGGATCAGTTGAAAGACGAGTTTTTGAAAGTAATGGATATCATATTCATTATCTTCAAAGCTTTGAAGTTCGATAATTTCGAAGCCCAAATCTCTTTGCGCGACCCTAACAATCGCGAGAAGTACATCGGTAGCGATGAAAATTGGGAAAAAGCGGAGCGGGCCATTGTCGAGGCTTGTGAAGAGAAGGGGTTAAAAGCCAGAGTCGAATATGGTGAAGCTGCATTCTATGGTCCTAAGCTCGATTTCATGGTTAAAGATGCCATTGGCCGGCGTTGGCAATTGGGAACCATACAAGTGGATTACAACTTGCCGGAACGTTTCGAGCTCGAATACACCGGTAGCGATAACCAGAAACATCGTCCGGTAATGATTCACCGGGCTCCTTTCGGTTCTATGGAAAGGTTTGTTGCAGTTCTCATCGAGCATACGGGCGGAAAATTCCCGTTGTGGCTTACTCCCGATCAAGTGGCTGTTCTGCCTATAAGCGCTAAATTTAACGACTATGCGCAACAGGTTGTTAGAGAATTGGCCGAGAAGGATATTCGGGCATTTGTCGATGACAGGAATGAAAAGATAGGGCGGAAGATTCGCGATAACGAGTTGAAAAGAATCCCTTATTTGCTCGTTGTTGGTGAAAAAGAGGCTGAAAATGGTGAAGTTTCTGTAAGAAAACAGGGTGAAGGTGATAAAGGTTCGATGAAAATTGCTACCTTTGCCGAAAATTTAAATGCAGAAGTAGAAGAATTACTCAAAGAATGGTAGTCTGAATGGATAAAAAACCGCAACCGCAACCGCAGTCTAATAGGCCAAACAAGCCTATGCCTGCAAAAAAGAATGATATAAAAGACCAATATCGTGTCAATGAACGTATTCGGGCGAAAGAAGTTCGTTTGGTCGGTGACAATGTAGAGCAAGGGGTATATACCATACAAGAAGCTATACATATGGCTGATGAACAAGGTCTTGACTTGATAGAAATTTCGCCTAATGCAGTGCCGCCGGTATGTAAGATTTTAGATTATCAAAAGTTTCTCTATCAGCAGAAAAAACGTCAGAAAGAGCAGAAAGCTAAGTCGACGAAGATTGTTGTTAAGGAGATTCGTTTCGGACCTCAAACCGATGATCACGATTATAATTTCAAATTGAAACATGCCATCGGTTTTCTGAACGAAGGAGCAAAAGTGAAGGCTTATGTCTTTTTTAAGGGTCGTTCTATTCTGTTCAAGGAACAGGGTGAAGTGCTCTTGTTGCGTTTCGCGAACGATTTGGAAGACTATGGAAAAGTGGAGATGATGCCGGTTCTGGAAGGTAAGCGTATGATCATCATGATAAGCCCGAAGAAAAAATAAATAGGATATTTGACAAACTATTCATTCAATTATAAAATTAAAATTTAGTAAAATGCCAAAGATTAAAACTAATTCCGGTGCCAAAAAGAGGTTCGCCCTTACCGGAACAGGAAAAATCAAGAGAAAACATGCTTTCAAAAGTCACATTTTGACTAAGAAAACGAAGAAGCAAAAAAGAAATCTTACTCACATGGGAACGGTAAATACCGTTGATGTAAACAATGTAAAAGCATTGTTGGGTATGAAATAAGCTTCGGCGATTTCTAAAATTTTTCTCAAAAAAAGAGTAGTTTCAAATTTTATTAACCGAATGTTTTTAGCTTGAAGTTTACCTTGAACGGTAGCGCTAACATTCAAAACAGAAAAAACTATGCCAAGATCAGTAAATCACGTTGCTTCAAGAGCAAAAAGAAAAAAGATTCTTAAACTTACCCGCGGTTATTATGGTTCTCGTAAAAACGTTTGGACCGTTGCCAAAAATACTTGGGAAAAAGGTTTGACGTATGCTTATCGTGACCGTAAAAATAATAAACGTAATTTCCGTGCGTTGTGGATTCAACGTATCAATGCGGCTGCACGTCTCGAAGGTATGTCTTATTCTAAGTTAATGGGTGCACTGCATAAAGCAGGAATCGAAATAAATCGTAAAGTCCTTGCCGATTTGGCAATGAACAATCCCGAAGCATTCAAAGCTATCGTTGAGAAAGTAAAATAAGACAAAGGGATTTGTGGTTTTATATAAAAAATTAGGGGTTGCCGAAATCGGTAAACCCCTAATTTTTTTATTGAAAATATTTTGTTTATTCAAAGTATTTGGTTAGCTTTGTATCAAAGACAAGAGAAAGCCCGGTCGTATCAAAGTAGATTGGGAAACTCATCAAAAATTATGAAATGCCGAGACAAGCTTTTCGTTCCAATGGCGGGCCACGCCTTTCGAGGTATGCTTAGCACGGTGGATTACAAAGGGGCGAAGGCTCTCAAATCCTGTCTTTCGGAGTTTCATCGCATCCTTTGATACGACCCCTTATATAGCCCGACTTTTATAGAGTCGGGCTTTTTTAGTGTAAAATTTGATGTTGCGGATAAAAATTCATCGCTAATCCCACGGATTTTTTTACTGAACTATAAAAATGCTGGAATAAATATCGATCGTTATTTGAATACAAGTATTTAGAATAAAATTGTATCTTTGTATGCGAAAGTCGGAAGTAGTTGGGCTTTGTGTAAAGCGGGTATATTTTCACCTTTGCATGTAGTCGGTTGCTATCTTTGAAAATACATTTATCATGGCAGATACTATTGCACAGTTCGAACACGTTATCTCTATTTGCAGGGATTTATTCGTCAAGAAGCTGAAAGATTATGGCGCTTCATGGCGGATTATGCGTCCGCAGTCGGTCACCGACCAAATCTTTATTAAGGCAAAACGTATAAGAAGTATAGAGACGAAAGGCGAAAGCAAAATAGATGAGGGTGTCCGTTCGGAACTAATCGGAATTGTTAACTATGGTATTATAGGATTAATTCAATTGCATCTCGGATATTCCGATTCGGAGGATATAACTGTCGAGAGGGCTTTGGATCTGTATGACAAATACATGACGGAAACAAAGGAGTTGATGTATGCCAAAAATCATGATTACGACGAGGCTTGGAGAAGTATGCGCATCAGTTCATACACCGATTTGATATTGACAAAGATTTGTCGGACTAAGCAAATAGAGAATAACAACGGTAAAACTCTTGTCTCGGAAGGAGTCGATGCCAACTATATGGATATGATTAACTATTCATTGTTTGGTCTTATAAAAATAGAATATGGCGAACAAGACGATTAAAGATAATAGGAAATCTTCTTTGATTCAATGGCTTGTTTTTCTATCTCGCTTGATCGTAGGCGGAACGTTTGTGTTTTCGGGGTTTGTGAAGGTTATCGATCCCTATGGCACGGTTTATAAGTTTCAGGATTATTTTTCGGCGTTTCATCTCGATTTCCTTTCTTCTTTTGCCATGCTTTTTTCGGTGGCTCTTTCTGTCATCGAGTTTGTGTTAGGAGTACATCTGCTGTTTGGATCTTATCGTAAGTCTACCCCTCGGCTGATCTTTATTTTTCTTTGTGTGATGACTCCTGTCACTCTTTATTTGGCAATAGCCAATCCTATATCCGATTGTGGTTGTTTCGGGGATGCGGTTCATCTAAGTAACTGGGCTACATTTTTCAAAAATGTATTGCTATTGATTATCGTATTGTTTTTAGTTTACCGGAATACCTCTTTGAGAGCTTTGTATAATCAGCAGGTGCAATGGCTCACCGGATTGTATTCGCTGTTGTTTGTCTTCTTTTTTGTTTATATTGGTACGTATTATCAGCCCTATCTCGATTTTCGGCCTTATAAAATAGGCGTAAATATACCGGAAGCATTGGCTGTCGAAGAGCCGGAGCGTGAATTTGTGTTCATTTATGAAAAGAACGGCGAGAGGAAGGAGTTTTTACTCGATAATCTGCCTTCGGAAGAAGAGGGGTGGGTATTTGTAGATAGGTATGAAAAGACAGTTTCGGGACAGGAATCCGTAACACCGATAATCGAGGATTTTACTATCTATCGTGGAGCGACCGATATAACCGAGGATATTATTTATGACGAGAACTATCGTATTCTATTGCTTTCGCCAGATCTTGAAACTGCCGATGATAGTGAGGTCGACCGAATTAACGAGCTTTATGATTATTGTGTCGAGCATGGATATGAGTTTGCTTGCGTTACGGCTTCTACCCCGCAGGGTGTAGAGGCTTGGCAAGAAAATACAGGGGCGGAATATCCGTTCTATTTTATGGATAAAACGGTTATCCGCACTATTGCGAGAGGAAATCCGTGTGTGCTGTTATTGAAGGGGGGGACGATATTACGAAAAACTTCTCCTTCACAATTGCCCGATGAGACATTGTTGGTTCAGCCGCTGGATAAGCTTACATACGGTCAGCCGGAAATTTATCGACCGGAAAGACGGATATGGTTTATCGTTTTGTTATATGCCATGCCGATGCTCTTTTTGTTGTTGACCGAGAAAACCGTGGCGATGATAATCGGACGCGTACGGCAGTGGCGGGATGCCCATCGTCGAAAGAAAAAAGAGAATGAAAATGATATGATAGAAAAAAATAATGTATAGTTTTAACCAATAAAAATTTATTTGTTATGAGAAAAAACATTGTTGCAGGAAACTGGAAAATGAATACTACTCTTCAAGAAGGAGTAGCATTGGCTAAGGAAATAGATGCCGCTTTGGCAGGGGTATCTACTAAGTGCGATGTTATCATCGCTACTCCGTTTACTCATTTAGTGTCGGTGGTCAATGCCGTAGATACCAAACGTATCGGGGTAGGTGCTGAAAATTGTGCCGATAAAACGGAAGGCGCTTATACAGGAGAGGTTTCTGCCAAGATGGTGGCATCGACGGGTGCTCAATATGTTATTCTCGGTCACTCCGAACGTCGTGCATATTATCACGAAACTCCCGAAATCTTAAAAGAAAAAGTTCTTTTGGCTTTGGCTAATGGACTGACTCCTATTTTTTGTATCGGGGAAGTTTTGGAAGAACGTGAAGCCGGAAAACATTTCGATGTCGTGAAAGCTCAGGTGGAAGAATCTTTATTCAACCTTTCTGCTGAGGATTTCGGAAAAATCATTTTGGCTTATGAGCCGGTTTGGGCGATCGGTACAGGAAAGACTGCAACTGCCGACCAAGCTCAAGAAATACATGCTTTTATCCGTAAGACCATTGCCGACAAGTATGGAAAAGAAGTGGCAGAGAATACTTCGATCCTTTATGGTGGAAGCTGTAAGCCGAGCAATGCAGCCGAGTTGTTCGCTAAACCCGATGTAGATGGTGGTCTTATCGGTGGTGCTGCTTTGAAAGCCGATTCATTTATGGGCATTATTACTGCATTCTGATAAAATAGACTTTATAAAGGCTGCAAAAGTAAGAATAAATACTTATTTTTGCAGCCTTACTATTTTGAATGAAAACGTTGGTTATGCGCAAGTCTCTTTTTTTTATTTTGCTGTTGTCCATGATTGGTTTAACGAATGGGGCGCAAGCTCAAATTGCCGTTATGGATACCTCGATCGTTCAATATCTCGAACGACCCGAGACGGGTGGTAAAGTCAAGGTCGTACAACCGGCTCAGTTGGCTAAGCGGGTAAGTCGGGCAGAAGGGGTGATAAAGTACGACGGAAATAAAGGTTATGCCCAGTCCTCGGGATTTCGTATACAAGTATTTTCCGATAATGACTATCGTACGGCTAAAAATAATGCCTTATATAAAGAGGGACTTATTCAACAGGCCTTTCCCGAATTGGAAACATACGTGACTTTTACGTCTCCGTTTTGGCGATTGAGAGTGGGCGATTTTCGTTCTTATGAGGAAGCCGGAAATGCGTTGATACAATTAAAGAAAGAGTTTCCCCAAATGGCACGGGAGATGCGTGTCGTTCGGGACAAAATACATATACAGATACATCAGGGATTTACAGAATAACTTTGAGCGATGGAGGAAGAACAGTCTGTTTG
Organism: Barnesiella intestinihominis YIT 11860; assembly: GCF_000296465.1. Taxonomy (NCBI): domain Bacteria; kingdom Pseudomonadati; phylum Bacteroidota; class Bacteroidia; order Bacteroidales; family Barnesiellaceae; genus Barnesiella; species Barnesiella intestinihominis. The sequence goes on along the minus strand of NZ_JH815203.1, from coordinate 90,329 downwards.
GGCCTCGGAGGAGCAACGCCGCATTTGTAAAGAATTGGCCGAGCACTATCGAGCTATTATTTCTTTGTTGGGCGATGATCCTGACCGTGAGGGATTACGCAAGACTCCCGAACGTACGGCGAAAGCGATGATGCAATTAACGAGAGGATACCGTCAATCGGCGCAGGAAATTATATCATCGGCAGTATTTGAGCATACGGGATCTCGCATTGTAGTAGTACGCGACATTGAGTTTTATTCTTTTTGTGAACATCATTTACTTCCCTTTTTCGGGAAAGTCCATGTCGGGTATATCCCGTCTGGCGGTATTGTCGGTTTGAGTAAAGTGGCTCGTTTGGTCGAAGTGTTTGCCCGGCGTTTTCAGGTGCAGGAGCGTCTTACGGCACAGATTTGTCAAAGCCTTACCGATACGCTTTCTACCGAGGGTGTGATGGTCGTCGTAGAAGCTCGCCACCTTTGTATGCAAATGCGAGGAGTCGAGAAGCAAGGAGCCGTTACGGTTACATACGATAGTAGTGGTAAGTTCGAGCAAGAAGAGTGGAGACGAGAATTTTATTCGCTTATCGGGAAAAATTCTATCGGATAATAACTTTCTATGATTCAAAAGCTAATTGTTTTGTAGGAGCTTGTCCGATGAAAAAAAATAGTAAACCATTTGCATAAACCGAAAAGTAAAACTATCTTTGCACTCGCAATTGCGAAAATAGCTCAGTTGGTAGAGCACAACCTTGCCAAGGTTGGGGTCGCGGGTTCGAGTCCCGTTTTTCGCTCTCGATTTGGATAGCGTTCCAGAAGAATAAATTGAAATTTTGAAAGGCGAAAATAGCTCAGTTGGTAGAGCACAACCTTGCCAAGGTTGGGGTCGCGGGTTCGAGTCCCGTTTTTCGCTCCATCGGTATCTTTCGGTGGTATATGCCCAGGTGGCGGAATTGGTAGACGCGCACGTTTCAGGTGCGTGTGTCGAGAGGCATGCAGGTTCGAGTCCTGTTCTGGGCACCTTCTAATAGATACTGTAATACTGTCCGGGTGGTGGAATTGGTAGACACGCTACTTTGAGGGGGTAGTGGGCGTTGGCTCGTGTGAGTTCGAATCTCATCTCGGACACTATAAGAGGTCGGTTATCTCGTAGGTTGCCGGCCTCTTTTGTTTTTTTATCCGGACCCCGTTGAAATTAGTGAGGGTACTGTTCATAAAATAAAGATAAAATCAATATCTTGGTACAGACAAGAGTTGTGAGGGGGATAAGAAAAATTCGGCTCGGTCGATTCATTCCGTTATTTTGTAGTTTCAGAGAGTGATGTGGTTGTAGCTGCTGTTGCGGTTGAGTCATTGGAGAAGGTTGCTACTTTCTCGTCGGCTTTCTTTTCGAACAAATAGATATTTTCCCCTTGCCATCTACCTGAGTTGCGGTGCGAATTTTCTGGTATTTGCCGCAAAAGTCTTGCTGTAGCTTGGGAATCGAGAGTTTGGCGTGTGCGTGTGAATTGTTCTCGTCGGCTTAATTTGTCTACGGTTCGTTGGGCTTCCCGGAATAAAGAAGATTCGAAAGAGATAGCAGTGACGCCCGGAGCAAAAAGCGCATGCAGAAAAGAACCGTTGTGCAGAGCGTAGTGGTTGACAGTAATCGAACCTTTGGTTTCGCAAACGGGGCGGTAATTATTCGATATTAGCCGGGGTAGTATCTTTTTTAGATTTTTTTGTTTCTGTCGGGGCATGCAGTACCAGATCGCAGCCTCCCCTGTTTCCGAAAAAGAGATGGTTATAGTGCTGGTTTCGGGTAATCGGGCCGAAGAAAGTATTTCCTGCCATAACGATAGGATAGGGGATACTCGTCGTAAAATGGGTAAACGAGATGTAATGGAGTCGATTTGCGATACTTGCTCTATTTCAAGAATTATTTTACTTTTTTCTGCGGGAATATAATCATATATACCGGCCGTTTTATATGCTTTTTCGAGCAGGTAATTTTGCCGGAGGATATAGCCTCCTATCAGAATTAGGCATAAGGCTATACAAATAATACTTATATTCTTTTGATTCATCTTATATTCTACAAATATAACGAATAAGTGAGCGTAAAGCCAAATATAAAAATAATATTCGAGAAATGAATAAGTTTCGAGGAAAAACCGGGAGGGGGCAATCTCGTCGTTATTGTCTGTTGATAACTTCTTTATTTATTCTGTCGAATTAGTCGGTAGAGAAAAAAATTTTCATTACATTTGTTCGTTAAAGATATAAGAACAAAGTACCGAGTAGGTTGCTTTGTTCGGGCTTGATAGTCAGTGAAAGAGCTATCGAGAGAATGTAGTGAAACAAATAAATAAAAAGATATATTTATGAAATTTATCGTATCCAGCACGTTGTTGCTATCGCATTTGCAAACTATTAGCCGAGTAATTAACTCGAAAAACTCGATGGCTATTCTCGACAACTTTTTATTTCGTCTCGAAGGAACTCGATTGTCTATGACGGCATCGGATCAGGAGACGACTATGACTACGGCTATCGATGTAATGGAAGCCGAGGGAGAGGGTGTTTTTGCTGTCAATGCGAAAATATTGCTCGAACCGTTGAAAGAGTTGCCCGATCAACCATTGACGTTTGAGATCGATGACAATAATTTGGAAATATTCCTCTACTTCCAGAACGGACGCTATAACTTTATCGGGGTGAATGGTGACGAGTATCCTACCAAAATGCCGATGGATTCTTCTGCGGTATCGTTTTCTGTCGAAGCTCAACAATTACTTAACGGTATAGGTTGCACGTTGTTCGCTACTGCCGAGGACGAACTTCGGCCAATTATGAATGGTATATTCATGGATATTTTTGAAGATAGCGTTTCTTTCGTCGCTTCCGATACACACAAACTGGTTCGGTTCAAAAATCAGGGCATTGCCCCCGGTGTACGGGCAGCGTTTATACTACCGAAAAAACCGGCCAATTTGTTGAAGGCTATACTCCCGAAAGAGAGTGGAAAGGTAGAGTTGGCTTTTGATTCGAAAAATGCATGCTTCAAACTTTCGGATTTTGTTTTGAATTGCCGGCTTATCGAGGGTAATTATCCCAATTATAACTCGGTTATTCCGACGAATAATCCCAATCGTTTAATTATCGACCGCGCTTTGTTTGTCAACGTTTTGCGTCGTGTATCCGTATTTGCCGATGCTGCTTTGGGATTGGCTAAATTACAACTGAAAAACGGGGAGTTGGTCGTATCTACCGAGAATAAGGACTACTCGATTTCGGCAGAGGAAAAAGTGGCATGCAATTATACCGGCGACGATTTGACTATTGGATTTAAAGCTTCGTTTTTGATAGAAATCTTGAATAATATATCGGCAACCGAGGTACTCGTAGAACTTTCGGATCCGACTCGCGCCGGGGTGATCCTGCCGCTGGAAAATAAAGAAAATGAAGATTTGTTGATGCTGTTAATGCCGATGATGCTCAGCGATTTTTAATAAAGCCTAAGCGATTGAATAACAGAAGATGAATTTGAACTTAAAGAATCCGCTTGTCTTTTTCGACTTGGAAACGACCGGAACGAATATAACGACCGACCGAATTATAGAGTTGGCTTATGTAAAGGTGTTTCCGAACGGAAAAACAGAAGAAAAAGATATTTATATCAATCCGGGAATGCCCATTCCTCCGGCTTCGACGGCCGTTCACCATATTACGGACGAAATGGTGGCCGATAAGCCGTTGTTCAAAGATGTGGCGCGGAATATTGCGAAGGTGTTCGAGGGAGCCGATATTGCCGGATTTAACTCCAATCGTTTTGATGTTCCTCTACTTATAGAAGAGTTGTTGAGAGCCGGGGTCAATCTCGATATATCGAAAAGGAAGTTTGTCGATGTACAAACTATCTATCATATCATGGAGCCTCGCACGTTAAAAGCCGCTTACAAATTCTATTGTGGAGCGCCGTTGGTCGATGCCCATTCGGCTTTGGCCGATACGCGGGCGACTTATGAGGTGTTTAAGGCTCAGCTCGACCGTTATACGGAGGAGATGAAAGAAGAGTATGAAGGAAAGTATCTCACGAACGATATAGACTCGTGGGTATCGTTTTCGACTCAAAATAGAAATGTAGATTTCGCAGGGCGTATTATTCTTAATGAGTACGATGTGGCTGTATTTAATTTCGGGAAATACAAAGGGCGTTCCGTCGAGGAAGTTTTCCAATTAGAACCGAGTTATTACAGTTGGATGATGCAGGGTGATTTCCCGTTGAATACGAAAAACGTCATAACTGAAATATATACTCGCGCACGCCGGCGTTTCTAAATTGCGTAAAAAATAGAGCTTCAACGATGTTGAAAGGAAAACATATCATATTGGGTATTACGGGTAGTATAGCCGCGTATAAAGCAGCCTATTTACTGCGTCTGCTGATAAAGCGGGGAGCCGAAGTACAAGTGGTAATGACTCCCTCGGGGAAAGAATTCATTACGCCGGTTACCTTGTCTTCGCTGAGCGGCAAGCCTGTGGTTAGTGAGTTTTTTACGGCCAATACCGGCGAATGGCATAGCCACGTCGATTTGGGGCTTTGGGCAGATGCTTTGCTCATTGCACCGGCCACGGCTGCGACAATCGGTAAGATGGCCAACGGGATAGCCGATAATATGCTTGTTACGACTTATCTGTCTTGTAAAGCTCCTGTTTTTGTGGCTCCGGCAATGGATTTGGATATGTATGCCCATGCTTCGACACAACGTAATTTGGATATGTTGAGGTCATATGGAAATCATATCATAGAACCGGCTACCGGTGAGTTAGCCAGTCATCTTACCGGCAAAGGACGTATGGAAGAACCCGAGAAGATAGTCGAAATACTCGATCGTTTTTTTGAAACTTCTAAGCCGCTTTCCGGGAAAAAAGTCTTGATTACAGCGGGACCTACTTACGAGAAAATCGATCCGGTGCGTTTTATCGGTAACTACTCGTCTGGGAAAATGGGATTTGCCCTTGCAGAAGCCTGTGCCGAGGCGGGAGCCGAAGTTATGTTGGTTGCTGGCCCGGTGAGTCTGAAAACGAATCATTCATCGATCGACCGTATCGATGTCGAGTCTGCCGAAGAAATGTATAGGGCTGTGCTATCCGAGTACGACCGGTCGGATATAGCGATTATGTGTGCGGCCGTCGCCGATTATGCTCCCGAAACGGTAAGCGATGTGAAATTGAAACGAACAGGGGAAGACCGGATTCTTCGGCTTCGACCGAATCCCGATATAGCGGCAGAGTTGGGACGAAGAAAAAGACCCGGACAGTGTTTGGTGGGTTTTGCTCTCGAAACCAATGACGAGGAAATGAATGCCCGTTTGAAGATGGAGAAAAAGAATCTTGATTTTATCGTTTTGAATTCATTGCGGGATGCGGGTGCGGGATTTCAGTGTGATACGAATAAAGTAACTGTTATCGGTAAGCAGGGAGAACCGATGGAGATTCCGTGTAAGCCCAAGATCGAGGTTGCTGCCGATATTGTCGATATTATCGGCCGTTATGTGTCGGAGGATCGTTGAATCTTAAACGGTAGAAACTCCTCCATTTGAGTGTCTTGAATAAGAGAGATGATATGAAAAGAAATGTCTTGTATTTTTTACTTCTCCTCCTTCCTTACCTGTCAGTTGCACAGGAGTTAAATTGTCGTGTAGAGGTGAATAGTGACCAGATACAGGGCACGAATAAAGAGGTGTTTACGACTTTAAAGGAAGCTATAACCGAGTATATTAACGATAGAAAATGGTCTACGGCCCAAATTTCGCCGGTCGAACGGATAGATTGCTCCATGCTTTTTACCGTTAAGGAATATACCGATAATCGGTTTGTCTGCGAGTTGCAAGTGCAATCGCGGCGTCCGGTATATAACAGTTCCTATACGACGACACTCATCAATTTCAAAGATACCAAAGTAGAGTTCAATTATCAGCAATACGAACCGCTTGTATTTTCCGAGACAAGTATAGAGAGTAATCTCACGGCTGTTATCAATTTCTATGTTTACATGATTCTCGGAGTCGATTTCGACAGTTTCTCGCCTATGGGGGGAACTCCATTCTACGAATTGGCGCATCAAGTGGTGAATCTGGGACAATCTTCTATGGAAGCCGGGTGGAAGGCTTTCGAAGATACCCGTAATCGTCATGCTTTATTATCGGCGTTTATCGAGCAGAGCACTGCCGGATTTCGACAGTTATGGTATGACTATCATCGAGGCGGTTTGGACGAAATGGCTTTGAGTGTAGATAAAGGACGGGCAAAAATAACCGATGCTATACAGCAATTACAGAAAGTATACGAAGCTGCACCGATGTCGGTACTCATTCCTTTATTTAAAGATGCGAAACTCGATGAATTGGTAAATGTGTATTCAAAAGCTCCGGTTTCGGAAAAAGAATCGGTATATGAAACGTTGAGCGGTATCTATCCTACCGAGAATACGATACTCGAGAAAATACGTCAGACAGAAAGATAAAGTGTAGTTACTATGATCAAGAAATTGAGTATTCGCAATTATACGCTTATCGATGAACTCAATATTGAATTTAACTCGGGTTTTTCGGTGATAACAGGTGAAACGGGGGCCGGTAAATCTATCATATTAGGTGCATTGTCGTTGATATTGGGGCAGCGTGCCGATTTGAAATCATTGAAACGTACCGATGAAAAGTCGGTAATAGAAGGTCTTTTCGATATATCGTCGTATCATCTGCAATCTTTTTTTGAAGAGAACGAACTGGACTATGATGCTAAGGAGTGTATTTTGAGAAGAGAGATTCTTCCGTCGGGCAAGTCGAGGGCTTTTATCAATGATACGCCGGTTTCTGTGACTCAGTTGAAATCATTAGGAGAACAGCTTATCGATATACATTCTCAGCATCAGAATCTTTTGTTGGCCGATTCTCATTTTCAGTTACGTGTCGTCGATACGATGGCCGGAAATTTTAGTTTATTGTCCGATTATCAACGGGAGTATCGTTTGTGGCGTGAATTATTGAGAGAATATGCTCGATTGCAAAATGAAAATCGATTAGGTAGGGAAGAAGAAGATTACTTGCGGTATCAGTTGTCCCAGTTAGAGGAGGCACAATTGAAAGAAGGAGAGCAAGAAGAATTGGAGGTAGAGCAGCAAACGTTGCAACATGCCGAGGAAATAAAGGGCGAGTTGGCGGCTATTCAGGGATATTTGCATGGAGAAGAGACTGGTGTTGTTCCTCTCCTGAATGCAGCATTGTCCAAAATGAAATCTCTCTCCCGGTTATACCCCGAAATCGATGAGTTGGTGGGACGGATTGAATCGGATTATATCGATTTGAAAGATATAGCTTCGTCGGTCGATCATTCCCAAGATAGCCTGAGTGTAGATCCCGACCGATTGTCTTGGGTTGAAAATCGTCTGGATATTTACTACTCTTTGCAGCAGAAGCATAGGGTGAGTACGACCGTTGAATTGTTGGCTCTAAGAGATTCTTTTGCCGATAAGTTGACCCGTATCGAAAATTACGATGAGGAACTGTCGGAGCTAAGGAGAAAAATCGAGGTGCAGGAGAGAAGGGTGAGTGAGCTTGTCGGCAAACTTTCGTCGGAACGGAGAAAAGCTGCCGATCAAATATCCCGAACGTTGACTGAAAGGGTGAAACCTTTGGGGATGCCGAATCTGCGGTTCGAAATAGAAATTTCTCCTCGTCAGCAATATGACGAAAATGGAGGTGATATTATTCGTTTTTTGTTTTCTGCCAATAAAAATCAACCGTTACAATCGGTATCCGAGGTCGCTTCTGGTGGAGAAATATCGAGATTGATGCTTTCGTTGAAAGCTCTCATTGCTCATGCTATGGCATTACCCTCGATTGTTTTTGACGAGGTCGATACGGGTGTGTCGGGAGAGATTGCCGATAAGATGGCCGGAATTATGAGGGAGATGGCCGAGTGCATGCAGGTGATCAGTATCACTCATCTGCCGCAGGTCGCTTCTCTGGGACAAACGCATTATCGGGTTTATAAAAGTGATACGGAAACATCGACAGCCACTCATTTGATTAAGTTATCGGAAAAAGAGAGGATCGAGGAAATTGCTCGTATGCTGAGTGGTTCCTCTTTGACAGCTGCGGCTTTGGATAATGCTCGTGAATTATTGAAACGTAATGACTTGAAAGATGGAAAAAAATGAAATGATTTTTGGCATCCGAGCTGTAATAGAAGCAGTGGAAGCCGGAAAGGAAATAGATAAGATTCTGATAAAGAAAGACCTTCAAGGCGATTTGGCGAAAGAACTTTTCGATTTGATAAAAGGTCGTGGATTTTTCGTTCAGCGTGTACCGATCGAACGATTGAACCGGATTACCCGCAAAAATCATCAAGGAGTGATCGCTTTTATCTCGGCGGTGTCGTATCAGCGGTTGGGAGATATAATCCCTTCTTTGTTCGAGGAGGGGAAGGTTCCATTCATTGTTCTTCTCGATGGAATTACCGATGTACGTAATTTTGGAGCGATTGCTCGAACGTGTGAATGTACAGGCGTAGATGCCATTGTGTTACCCGAACGGGGAAGTGTCAGTGTGAATGCCGATGCGGTAAAAACTTCGGCGGGAGCTTTGTTGCATATCCCTGTTTGTCGGGAGCGCTCGATACATAGTGCTATTCGTTATTTGAAAGATAGCGGGATTAAAGTGGTCGCTGCTTCTGAGAAGGCTGTTACGAATTACACACGGGTGGATTATACGGTTCCCGTAGCAGTGGTTATGGGTGCTGAGGATACAGGGGTCGATGCCGATAATTTACGTTTGTGCGACGAGATGGTGGCTATCCCTCAGGTTGGGAACATCGGTTCGCTCAATGTTTCTGTGGCAGCGGGCGTCATGATGTATGAAGTGGTTAGACAAAGATTTAGCGGTGATTCAGTTTTTTGATTTATAGAGAAGAAGGAATAAAGTTTTACAAATAATAAACTTCATTCCTTCTTCTCTATAAGCCTAAAACATCGTATTTTACTTTTTATTCTTAACGGTTTTTAATCTGTAATGCTCTGGTTTAGCTGGGGTATTCATTTGGTCGTCAAGAATAACGACCGTTGTATCGCTTTCTACCCACAAATTGACGGTTTGATTCGATCCGCTGTCGGGGACTAGCTTGTAAACTTTGGCTGCTTTATCTTTTTTAGTCCCTTTATGTGATAGCTTTTTCCCTTTACTGTTTATTTTTTTTCCGCTTTTCCCATCGGCTGTTATATAGGTTGTTGTCATTTGGTATACGCCATTGACACTGTCTATCTTTTGGGTAATGATTACCAAGTAGTCCATACTGTCTTTTTTCCCGGAAGCTGTCGGTACTGTACCTTCATAAGCGAATACATCTACCAGCCCGGTCGAGTCGGTTCCTACGATTTCTACGGCTTCGCCTTCGCCGGTCATCTGATTTTGTTTATTGTTTGACTGGCAAGCGATAAGAGCTGCCACGGCGAATAATGTAAAAACAAATTTTTTCATATCGTTATATATTGGTTTTTCCCTATAACATGTCGAAGCAATAAAAAGTTTACCCGAGTTGATAAAATCGCCTCAAAATTGTTTGAATAGATTCTGCGTGCCAACGGGCTATTTTTTCTCGTCCGCATTCCGATAGAAGTATTTTGCAATCTTCGTAGTTATCCATAAAAAGGTTTTCGGTGAGAAGCGCGGGGCAAACAGATTCTCTTAATATACAGAAATTCTCTTCTTTACAACCTCGAAAACGAAGTTCGGGAAAATGATTTTTCCAGAGGTCTCGAAATATTTCGGCGTATGATTTGCTTTTGTGACTACCTGAATAGGTAAACACTTCTCCACCGCTTCCTCCACCGGCATTCGCATGGATAGAGATAAGTAAACAATCACTTTGTTTGGCGATCGTATTGGCCCGTTTGCAGCGTTCCGATAAAGAAATATCTTCTTTTTCGGGTACTAATCGGACACAAGAGATACCGGCCTTTTTCAATAGAATTTCTATTCGGGATACGATGTCGCGGTTAAACTCCCATTCGAATAGTTGACTACCGTCGGGCCATATAGGAGACCTCTTTCCTGGTGTGTCGTATCCGTGCCCGTTGTCTAAAAGAATTTTTACCATAGTTCGATTTTATTTGGGTGGACAAATTTAGGGGGCTAAATGTTTATATTTATGGCATAATGATATACAGTAACAACAATTAGGTATGGCAAAGCACTTATTTCACTTAAAAAGGGGATTGTATAACTCTTGGGAATGCTGTTCCTTTGTCATGTCGAAACAATGATATTTCGCTATATTTGTAGAATATAGGATGCGGTTCGGTAGAGTCAAATCGGAAATGAGGTTTCCGTTTGCCTTTGCGCTCACCTTTGGTTATATTTGTATTTCAATGATACAAAAAAGTAAAAGAAAAAAAGATGTATAAACTCGGAGCATATAATCAGAATAACCGAATGAGCGATTTGGTTTGTGACAATTACCCTGTGTTGTTAGTCATGAGCCGTTTCGGCATCGCGTTGGGTTTCGGCGATAAAAGTATCGGGGAGGTTTGTCGGGAAAATGGCGTACATACCGAAACATTTTTGGCCGTAGTTAATTTATTGTTAGACGAGGGTGATGTCGATGACTATAAAAATGTTATATCTGCCGGGGCTTTATTGGAGTATTTACATAATTCTCACGACTATTTTCTGAATTTCAGATTACCGGCTATTCGTTGTAATCTATTGAATGCGATAGATGGAGGAGAGAAAGATATTTCTATTGCAATTCTCCGGTTTTTCGATGAGTATGTAGCCGAGGTTCAGAAACACATGCGGTATGAAGAGAGTACTGTTTTTCCTTATGTAAACTCTTTATTGGCAGGTGTAAAGCCCGATATGTACAGTATTGCGATATTTCGAAAACGACACGATCAGGTTGAAGCGAAATTGACCGAACTGAAAAATATATTGATAAAATATTATCCGGCATCGAGTAGTAATGAGCTGAATAGCGTGTTGTTCGATATATTTACATGCGAACAAGATTTAGCTTCGCATAATTATATAGAGGATTATCTTTTTATTCCGGTCATTCAAACGCTGGAATATAATATAGAAAGAAAAAAATGAAGCCTGTATTAAAAGTCGTCATAGCAGAACCTTCATTGATTATCCGTAAGGGATTATTGACTGTGTTGAAAAAACTGTCGACTCTCAATATCGAAGCGGCCGAAGTTGCCGATATGCAGCAGCTCCCAGCATTATTGTCGTGGCGTAGGCCAGATATATTGATTATAGATCCGGGATTGGCAGGTATATCGTCTATTATACAATTTAAGAAGAGCCTTGAAGGTCTCTCATTGAAATGCATTGCTTTACAGCATTCTTTGGCAGATGCTTCGGTTTTAAAAATGTATGATGGAGTCATCTCGGTGTACGATTCGGCAGAGCAGATTAAGGAAACGTTTGAATCGATGGTGCAGACTTCTTCTGAAAAAGAAGAACGACAAGAACCGCTCACCGAGAGAGAAAAAGAGATTATTATAGGCGTTGTGAAAGGAATGACCAATAAGCAGATCGCTGAAAAATTGTGTTTGTCTGCCCATACAGTCATAACCCATAGGAGAAACATCGCAGGGAAATTGCAAATACATAGTCCGGCTGGATTGACGATTTATGCCATAGTGAATAAATTTGTGGATATCAATGATATAAAAGATTCTATTTATAGCCGTGAGGAGTGATTACTTCGTTATATAAGTTATTTGATGTTGTTTTTGGGAAAATCCGCCTAACCAATAGGCGGATTTTTTCATGGTGATAAATGGTAGGAAGTTGGTATGATGTAAATTTGTTTCGACTATCTTTGCATTATAAAAAAGAAAGAATGATTAAAGCCCTGTTTTTCGATATTGACGGTACGCTTGTGAGTTTTCATACTCATCGTATTCCTCGTTCTACGGTAGAATCGTTGGAGAAAGCTAAAAAGAAAGGATTGAAAATCTTTATCTCTACGGGACGACCTTTGACTTATATCAATAATCTCGATGATATCAAAAGCCTTATTGATGGATATATTACTACGAATGGTGCTTATATATTGGTCGGAGATAAGGTAATCGCTTGCCATACAATTCCCAAAGAAGATGTTTGTGCAATGATGAAATTTTCCGATGAGCGGAAATTCCCGTGTATATTGGTGGGAGAATCGGCAGCTCTGGTCTATAACACGACTCGAGAAATCGAAGAATTTTTCCATCGGTTGCTCGATTTGAACAATATCTCCGGTAATATCTCTTTGAGTGCTCTTTTGCAACAACGCATTATACAGATGACACCGATTATTACAGCCGAGGAAGAGGCAGAGATTATGCCTTGTTTACCTTCTTGTGAGTCCAGTCGGTGGTATCCTGCTTTTGCCGATGTAACCGCTAAGGGAGTAGATAAAGGAAAGGGGGTGAAATCGGTTGCGAAATATTGTGGTTTTTCCATAAGTGAAGTAATGGCATTTGGCGATGGAGGAAACGATACCAATATGTTGAAAGTCGCGGGTATTGGTGTCGCTATGGGTAATGCCGGAAATTCGCTAAAAAAGGTAGCCGATTATGTGACAACTTCTGTCGACGACGATGGTATAAAACGAGCTTTGGAGTATTTTCATGTAATATAAAAACCGCCCGATTTTATATTATCGGGCGGTTTTCTATATATGATCGGTTGTTTTTACGGTATTACCACACTAAACTCAGCGATAGAGGTCTTTTGGTTTCCGTTTATCTCTTCGATGGGTTCTAATTTCAAGTATCTTGTTTCCAAGACTTTCCCGAATGTGACGAATTGAGGAATAGGATTGTTCTTTATGTTGCTGAATTCACCGTTAAGTATAATGCCTTTCCATTCTTTTCCGTCGTTACTTTGATACAAATTATAGTGGAAAATAGTCCCATCGGTATTCCCTTCTTGTACCGGTGTGTAACAGAACCCTTTTATGCTTCGTATTTTTCCGAGATCGATGAGGATAGGAGAAAGACCGTCGCTGTAAATAGCAGTCTCGATTTTTTTGTCAATAGCTTCTACTGCTTCTTTATCTCCGATAAGACACTCTTGGGGAGTGAAAACCGAATTTTGTGCTTCTTCTGATTTTTCTATAATAGGGTTTGCATAGAATATTCCGGTTCGTAATATGGAGAAATCGGCTCTTGTCCGATTAATAGTCACTCTTAATTTGTCGGCGATAACATCGTCGAATCTCACCAGTCGTTTATATCCTATTGTTGTGCCTTCGGAGATTTTTTCCCATACTCCGTTTATCGAAGCCTCTACGGTAAATGCTTCAATTCGTTGTCCGTTCTGTATATCCTCTTGCAGTAAGAGTGTATTCACGGGAGTCGTAGCCGTTATATTTATCTCGAAGGAATCGCCCTCTTTCCCGGTAATTTTTTCGTGAGAAGTTTTTCCATAATCGGTTGCAAATGTATGGCTTATATATTGAGCCAGTTCTTGCAGCCGTTTGGCGTCGTTTTCATGAATCAACCCCCTTGTGTCGGGAGGAATATTGAGCAGTAAAACAGAATTGTATCCTACCGATTTGAAATAGATGTCCACCAATGTAGAAAGCGATTTTACCTTATCGTCTTCTTCCCGATGATAGAACCAGCCCGGACGAATCGATACATCGACTTCCGACGGGTACCAAAATAATTCGGTCGCTTGTTCTAAAAGGGCTCGACTGCCGAGGTCTTCCGATTTGTTTTTTAAACCTAATACGGTGTTAATACTGTCTGAACGGGAATATATACCGGGAACAAGAGCCGTTGCGCTCCATTCGGTTTCCCGCCCATATCCTTTTTCGTTTCCTACCCATCTTACGTCGTCTCCCATGATAGCCATGACAGCGTTGGGTTGTAACTTTTGTATGGTTTTATAGAACTGATCCCAGTCATATTCTTGTTTTTTACCATTAGGACCTTCACCGCAAGCACCGTCGAACCAAACTTCGTGTATCTCTCCGTAGTTTGAGAGCAACTCGGTAAGTTGTTCGATGAAAAATTTATTGTATTCGGGCGAGTTTCCATAGCAAGATGCATTTCTGTCCCACGGAGATAGGTAAACACCGAATTTGAGACCATATTTGTCGCAAGCCTCTTTCATCTCTTTGACTACATCGCCTTTTCCATCTTTCCAGGGTGATGAAGCGACCGAGTGACTGGTTGTAGCAGTGGGCCATAAACAAAAACCGTCGTGATGTTTGGCTGTGAGAATCGCCATTTTAAATCCGGCATCTTTCAGCGTTTTTACCCATTGTTCGGCATCTAACTGAGTGGGGTTAAAAAGTTTGGGATCTTCCTTCCCGTCTCCCCATTCCCGATTGGTCAAGGTGTTTATACCGAAGTGTAGAAATGCGGTCAGTTCCAACTGTTGCCATGCTAGTTGTTGAGGTGTAGGTGTCAGGTGTGCTGCCATTTCGACTTTTTGTTCGATTGTCGAGCCTTCGGGAAAAACGAGATGTTTTTCGTAATATTGTTTTTTGTTTGACTGACAACCTGCGAATAGAGCACAAATAGTGAGAAAAACACATGTATTTTTCATTGGGTATAAATAATTAGTTTCCGTACAAAGATAATGATTCTATACAAAAAATAAAATACCTGTAAAATGTATGCTTTTGTTATAAAAAAGATAATGAGCGTTTAATAGGTGCATATCAGATTTTATTCGCTTATTCCATAGTAGTTTCCGTTTCCTCGTTCCGTATTTTACCTTGTATTCTTATGGGTTTGGAAAAATATGCCCGGAATTTTGGGAGATAAGTGTGTCATATATGTGATTAGCGTAAAGTCTTCCTATGGGGAGAAATATTTCTTTCCCGATAAGTTTTATTTTTTTCTTGGAAAACATTTCGATTTTTTCGATAGGTACGATATATGAACGGTGAATGCGGAGAAAATTTTCTTCGGGCAAAATTTCTTGAATCGTTTTCATGTTCGTTCGGGACAGTATGTATCCTCCGTTTTCCCGGAAAATTTTAGTATAGTTTTCCATCGCTTCGATATATAGAATGTCATTAATGGGAATTGTTACGTTAGCATATTCTTGTTTGATAACGATATTCTCGGGGACTTTTTCTGTCTCTATTCTGCGAATGGCTTTCTCGACAGCTTTTTTAAATCTTTCGTAAGCAAACGGTTTGTGTAGGAAATCTACGGCATCGAGGTCGAATCCGTTGAGTGCGTATTGAGCATGTGCAGTGGTGAATATAAAGCAACACTCTCTGGGTAGAGCGTGAGCGATATCCAGTCCGTTGATACTATTCATTTCTATATCGAGGAAAACCAAATCGGGTTTGTGTCGTTTGATCTCTTCCAACCCAATACGAGGTTCGCTGAATGTCGAAAGATCCAAATTTCCAAACCGCTCACAAAATTGAGTGATGACAAGTAAAGCAAGGGGCTCGTCGTCAATAGCTATACAAGAAAATTTTTTCATTGTAGTCGAATAGTTAGTCTGATTTTATATTGTCGGTTTTCTTGGACAGTCGTTAAATTAAAGCGACCCGGATAGAGCAATTCTAATCGCTTGCGGCAATTTTCGATGCCGATAGCAGGGGTCTTTTCCTTTTTTTCTTTCATGACCGTATTTTCTGTTTCGAAAAGGAGTTGTCCGTTTTTCACTATAATTCTGATGAGTACAGTGCAATCTATATCGGAAGATGTACCGTATTTAAAAGCGTTTTCCACGAATGTAATAAGAATCATAGGAGGAATTGGAGCTTGGTCATCGTCGGTTTGCGTTTTGAAAGAAATGTGGGTATGTTTATTTAGTCTGAGAGCTTGTAAATCGACATATTGGCGAATATAATCTATCTCGTTACAAACGGGAATGGTTTCTGATGTAGTTTGTGCATACATATATTTGAGAATGTTGGAGAATTGAATGAATGCCGATTCTGTTTTATCGGATTTGGTCAATACCAAACCATATAATGCATTGAGTGTATTGAATAGAAAATGAGGATTGATTTGTGCCTTGTAAAGAGCCAATTCCGCTTTATTCTTTTCTGCTTCGATTTCTTGTTTGGACAGAATTTGGCGAAATAGTTCGAATGTCAGTTCTATGGCGAGACTGAATCCGGTGACGATGAGAAAGAAAAACCATACGGTTTGTGTTCGCATGTGCTGTCGTATACCCAAGTCCAGAGAAGAAGTGGAAAACTTGTCTTTTGGAATAGGTATCTGGCTGAGTCCCCATGTGATTATCAATAGAGCCGCTATAAGAAAAAAAACTTGTCCGAATTTATGTCTTAAAAAAAGTGAGGGTATGTTGGCTTTGCGGTAAGTAAAATAAAGGGCATATAAGTAAACGATCAATGTTAACATGAAATAGGTGTGGTGTATGATCCATTTTTCCACAGGAGCTAACATGATAATCACTGGTAGTATAACCAAACAAAAAAGTAAATCTATGTATGTACTGATACGAGTCTGCCTCATATTTTCATTTATGTGTCGGTTTATATTGAAGGGAGAGTAGTCGTTGAAAAATTTCTTTTATGACAAAGGTAGAGCTTTCTTGTGAATTTGTCAATTGTCATCATTTGCTGTTCGGCATCACTTTTTAGTCGTTTATCAATACATGTTTATCTGGTAGCAATATAATTTATAAATTTGAGAATTACTTTTCGGGGTAACGAAGATTAATCGCAAATTAAATAATCATCACATAAAACAGTAAAAATGAAACAATTTATTATTGCTATGGCTGTATTGTCTATGCTCTCGGCATGTAAAGAATCCCAACGAAGAGAAGGCACAGCAATGTACAAAACAATTACCGTAGAACCGACAAATAGGACTTTAAAGTCGGGATATACGGCGACACTGCGTGGACGCCAATTTGTAGAAGTACGTCCGCAAGTAAGCGGAATTATTACCGAAATAAAGATAAACGAAGGTGATGCCGTTCATAAGGGACAAACACTTTTTATCATAGATCAAGTGCCTTATAAAGCAGCTCTTGAAACTGCTGTGGCTAATGTGAAAAGTGCCGAAGCCAAGTTGGCTACGGCTCGACTTTCTGCTGAAAGCAAGGCCGAACTTTTTAAAGAACAGGTCGTTTCTGAATTTGATCTTCAAACGGCAAAAAATGAATTAGCCGAAGCAGAAGCGGCTTTGGCCCAAGCGAAAGCACAAGAAACAAATGCTCGTAACGATCTTTCATATACAGAGGTTAAAAGTCCGGTAGACGGTGTTGCTAGTATGATTCCTTATCGGGTGGGGGCTTTGGTGAGTAGTACTATTTCCGAACCTTTGGTATCGGTGTCTGACGATCAAGAAGTGTATGCCTATTTTTCCATGTCGGAGAATCAAATTCTCGACTTGCTTCAACAATATGGTTCTCTGCAAAAGGCGATGTCGCAAATGCCTGACGTAGAACTTACATTGAGCAATGGTAAGGCTTATGTACAACAGGGTAAGATTGATGCCATTAGTGGAACCGTCGATGAAAGTACCGGAGCAATCAGTTTGCGAGCCTCTTTCTCGAATCCTGACGGATTGTTACGTAACGGTGGAAGCGGGACGGTTCTTATTCCTACGGTAAGAAAAAATTGTATCGTTATTCCTCAGACGGCCACTTATGAGTTACAAAATCGGGTATTCGTTTACAAAGTTGTTGAAGGAAAGGCGAAATCTGCTCCGGTCGAGGTATTTAAATTGAATAACGGTACAGAGTATATCGTAGAATCGGGTCTTAATTCGGGAGATGTCATTATTGCCGAAGGAGCCGGATTAGTACGAGAGGGAACGATAATAGAAAGTCAGACGACCCAAGAATAACGTGTTGCCATGAAAATAAAAGTATTTATAGATCGCCCCATATTGGCGGGCGTTATATCCGTCGTGATACTCATTATTGGATTGATAGGTCTTTCCCAGTTGCCCATAGAACAATTCCCGGAGATAGCTCCTCCTACGGTTAGTGTTTCGGCCAGTTACACGGGGGCTAATGCCGAAACTGTGCAAAAGAGTGTGGTCGTACCTTTGGAAGAAGCTCTCAACGGAGTGGAGAATATGATGTACATGGTTTCATCATCTACGAATACTGGCTCTGCGAGAATTACAATCTATTTTCGTCAGGGTACAGATCCCGATATGGCGATGGTCAATGTACAAAATCGTATAGCTAGTGCCCAGGGGCTTTTGCCTGCCGAGGTTACGCGGAGTGGAATTACGGTTCGTAAACGACAGACGAGCAATATTAAAGCATTGGCTCTTTATAGTCCAGATAATTCATTCGATGAAAGTTTCTTGAACAACTATTTGAAAATAAATATTGAGCCCCGTCTTTCTCGTATAGCTGGCGTCGGCGAGGTGAATGTGATGGGAGCCGATTATTCATTGCGTATTTGGCTCGATCCGGGTAAGATGGCAAAATACGGGTTGGTTCCGACAGATATAACGACGGTTCTCGATGAACAAAATTTGGAGGCTCCTACCGGTACTTTGGGTGCGGAGTCGGAAAATACGTTTCAATATGTATTGAAATACCGAGGGCGTTATGAAGATGAGAAAGATTATGAAAATTTGGTAATCAAGTCTCTTGCCAGTGGAGAAGTGTTAAGATTGAAAGATGTTGCTCGGATAGAGCTGGGTTCCCGTACTTACACTTATATTGGAGAGGTGAATGGACATCCCGGCTCTAACTGCATGATTGCGCAAACTTCCGGTTCGAATGCGAATGAGATTATCGAGGAGGTAGACAAAGTCGTAGCCGAAATTTCAAAATCTTTGCCTAAGGGTATGGAGTTGGTAGATTTGATGAGTTCCAAAGACTTTCTCGATGCTTCTATCAAGAACGTGATAAAAACATTGGTCGAAGCTATCCTTTTGGTGATATTTGTTGTGTATGTATTTTTGCAAAGTATGCGTTCGACGCTCATACCTTCTATTTCTATCATTGTCTCTCTGATAGGTACGTTTGCTTTCCTTTATGCGGCTGGTTTTAGTCTGAACATGTTGACTTTGTTCGCACTGGTGTTGGTAATCGGGACGGTGGTCGACGATGCGATAGTTGTGGTCGAGGCTGTACAGGCTAAATTCGATGAGGGATATAAATCTTCCTATTTGGCAACCGTCGATGCAATGGGTGGTATAACGTCTGCATTGATTACGACCACTTTTGTTTTCATGGCAGTGTTTATACCTGTTTGTTTCATTGGTGGTACGACCGGAACGTTTTATACGCAGTTCGGTCTCACTATGGCAGTGGCGGTAGCGATTTCGATGGTCAATGCGTTGACTTTAAGTCCGGCATTGTGCGCTTTGATTATGACCCCTCACGTGATTGGGAAAGGAGGCAAAATGAGTTTTTCTTCTCGTTTCCATATGGCATTTGATACGGCATTTCATCGTATCGTGATGAAATATAAAACAGGCGTGTTTTTTATGTTTAAACATAAATGGTTGGCTGGTGTATTGTTGGTAATTGCTGGCGCCGGATTGTTTATTTTGATGAAAACGACGAAAACCGGACTTGTGCCGCAGGAGGATATGGGAACTATTTTTGTAGATGTACGTACTTCTCCCGGAACGAATTTGGAGCAAACTAAGGTTGTAATGGACGAAATCGACAGGCGTATCAAGGATATTCCTCAGGTTCGTATATTCTCTAAGGTGACAGGTAATGGTATGATTAGCGGTCAAGGGGCATCGAACGGTATGTTTATCATTCGTTTGAAACCCTGGGACGAACGGACGGGTGATGAAGATGAAATAAATGCCGTTATCAATGAAATATATAAACGTACAGACGATATATCTTCGGCACAGATTATGGCTTTTGCACAACCGATGATTCCCGGCTATGGCGTGAGCAGTGGATTTGAAATTTATGTACAGGATCAAAAGGGAGGTACGATTGAGGATTTGTTGAAATATACGCGTCAGATGATCGACGCTTTGAATGCCAGACCCGAAATTGCGCGTGCCACGACTTCGTTCGATACCAAGTTCCCTCAATATTTGGTCGAGGTAGATGCTGCCCGATGCAAACGTAACGGAGTATCGCCGTCGGAAGTGCTGAATGTTTTGTCGGGATATATAGGAGGAAACTATGCATCGAATATGAACCGTTTTTCGAAATTATATCGAGTGATGGTGCAGGCTTCACCGGAATTTCGGTTAGATACGGAAGCATTAAATAATATGTTTGTCCGTAATTCAGATGGTGAAATGTCCCCGGTTAGTCAATATTTGACACTGACTCGTGTGTATGGGGCTGAAACGCTGTCTCGTTTTAATCTTTTTTCGGCTATTAGTGTTAACGGCACACCTGCGGCAGGGTACAGCTCGGGACAAGCTATTCAGGCAGTTCGAGAGGTCGCGGAAGAGACACTTCCCGAAGGCTACGGATTCGAGTTCGGAGGAATGTCTAGGGAAGAGGCATCGTCGGGTAGTACCACTACGTTGGTATTTGTGATATGTGTTGTATTTATCTATTTGATTTTGTGTGCTTTATATGAAAGTCTTTTCATTCCCATCGCGGTAATTCTTTCCGTTCCTTTTGGTTTGGCCGGAAGTTTCTTGTTTGCTAAAATGTTTGGCTTGGAAAATAACATCTACTTGCAAACCGGACTAATCATGTTGATAGGATTGTTGGCGAAAACGGCGATTTTGTTGACAGAATATGCTTCGGAACGTCGTCGGCATGGTATGACAATTACCCAAGCGGCAATCTCGGCAGCTCAGGTTCGGTTACGTCCGATCCTTATGACTTCGCTTACCATGATATTCGGTATGTTACCTATGATGTTTTCGTCGGGTGTAGGAGCTAACGGGAATATTTCTATCGGTGTAGGAACTGTCGGTGGTATGTTAATCGGTACGATAGCTTTATTGTTTATTGTTCCTGTGTTGTTTATCGTATTCCAGACTTTACAAGAAAGATTAATGCCGGAACGTAAGTTACCCAAAATTGAAGAAAATAAATAAACTTGTGAATCATTGATATGAAAAGGATAATTATAGGTTTGTTATTATTGACCGGATTGAGCGGTTGCCACATATATAGGACGTATGAACGTCCTGAATTATCGGGAGTCGATAGTCTGTATCGAGTTCCGGCAATGACAGAAGATACGATGTCGCTTGCTGATTTTTCGTGGAAAGAACTTTTTACCGATACGGTTTTACAACAGCTTATCGAAAAAGGAATAGCAAATAATACCGATTTGAATATAGCTCGGTTGAAAGTGCGTGAAGCAGAAGCTTTGTTGACCTCTTCTAAGTTGGCGTATTTGCCTTCCGTTTCTCTTACTCCGCAGGGAACAATCAAGAGTATAGAAGGAAATAGTCCGACTAAGACGTATAATTTGGCTGCATCGGCCGATTGGGAATTAGATATATTCGGACGTCTCACTAATGCCAAACGAGAGGCAAAGGCTGTGTTAGAGCAAAGTCAAGCATATAAGCAAGCCGTCCAGACTCAGTTGATCGCTACGATCGCAAATAGTTATTATACACTGTTGATGTTGGATAAGCAACTCGATATTAGTAGACGAACGGCCGAGATATGGGCAGAGAATTTACGCGTTATGAAGGCTTTAAAGAAAGCGGGGCAAACTACTGAAATGGCTGTTGCTCAAATCGAAGCAAGTAAATTGTCGGTCGATGCTTCTTTATTATCATTAGAACAGCAAATTACCGAGGTGGAAAATTCTTTATCGTCTTTATTGGGAGTAGTTCCTCAGAGGATAGATCGTTCGACATTGGATATGCAGTCTTTTCCCGATACTTTATCGGTAGGAGTACCTTTGCAGTTGTTGCAGAGGCGTCCAGACGTACGCCAAAGCGAAGCTGCATTAGCCGAAGCTTTTTATACGACAAATCGGGCTTATTCGGCTTTTTATCCTGCCATTACGCTAAGTGGTTCGGCGGGGTGGACGAATGCAGCCGGAGCTATTATTTCTAATCCGGGGGAATGGTTGTTTTCTGCGGTGGGGGCATTGGTACAACCGCTTTTCAACAGAGGACAGAATATAGCTAATTTGAAAGTTGCAAAAGCTCGACAAGAGGAGGCTTTACTCACTTTCCGCCAGACACTCCTTAATGCTGGAACAGAAGTAAATGATGCTTTGTTACAATGGCAAGTTGCACGCCGACGATTGGATTTGGATCGACAGCAAATTATCTCGCTTCAATCGGCAGTCAGGAGTTCCGAACTACTGATGCGTCATAGTTCACAGAACTATTTAGAAGTACTTACCGCACGCCAGACTCTTTTGGATGCCGAGTTATCGGCCGTATCCGATCGTTTTGAAGAGATACAGGGAGTTATTAATCTTTATCATGCGTTAGGCGGAGGATATTAGGTAAGAAATAATTTTATTATAATAAATGACTCACCCTAAAAGTTCAAACTTTTAGGGTGTTGTTTTTTGTGATTAGTATAGAAATCAAGGTCATAAATAAATCGAAATGGTTAAATAACTTTCGTTTACTTTCGATTTATATCTTTTTGAGAAAAAATATTATCTTTGGCAAAATTATATATAAGTCAAATATAACAGTAAACTCTATATAGAGTTCGTTTTGTATTTGTCGCAAAGAAAGTACCAATGAAAGCAGAAACAAAATGTTGGATTATGGAGAGTTGTTTCGGTATTTTCACGGAAATAAGAAATAGTTGTTTAATATAATAAATACAAGACCTTCTAATATTTAAATGATTCTATGAAAACATTATTCCAATCTTTTTCTCCCTATTTAACGGGAGTAGCAGCGACTACTGTTGTTTTTTCTTTTTCGTCATGTAAGAAAGAAAATAAAGTTCCTCCTCGTTATAATATTGTTTATATTATGACAGATGACCATACCGGACAAATGATGAGTTGTTATGATACTCGCTATATCGAAACTCCTAACTTGGATAGAATTGCTCGGGACGGAGTTCGGTTCACGAATAGTTTTGTAGCGAATTCATTAAGTGGGCCGAGTAGGGCGTGTATGCTTACGGGTAAACACAGTCATGCGAATGGGTTCACCGATAATACGACTTGTGTATTCGATGGTTCGCAGCAGACGCTGCCTAAACTTTTGCAGACTGCGGGTTACCAAACCGCTATCGTGGGGAAATGGCATTTAGAGAGTATGCCTACGGGATTCGACTATTGGGAAATTCTTCCCGGTCAGGGCGATTACTATAATCCCGATTTTATAACGATGAATAATGATACGGTTCGAGAAAAGGGTTACTTAACTAATATTATTACCGACAAAAGTATAGATTGGTTGGAGAAAGGTCGTGATAAGGAGCAGCCCTTTTGTTTGTTTATTCATCATAAAGCTATTCACCGCGACTGGCTACCTGAATTGAAATATCTCACGTTATATGAAGATAAAGAGTTTTCAATGCCCGATAATTTTTATGATGATTACGAGGGTCGGCGGCCGGCTGCTGCGCAAACGATGAGTATTGCAAAAGACATGGATATTATTTATGATACGAAAATGTATCGTGAGGGAATGAAGTCACGTTTGAAGAAAGCCTATGGACGTAAGATAAAACGGCTTACTCCCGAAGATCGGGTAGCCTATGATGCGGTATATGATTCTATAACTGATGTATTTTTTCGGGAGAATCCACAGGGGAAGGAGCTGGTTGAGTGGAAATATCAACGGTTTATGCGTGATTATGCAAAAGTCGTGAAGTCGTTGGACGATAATGTTGGACGAGTGTTAGACTATTTGGAAAAGGCTGGGTTATTGGATAATACGTTGGTTGTCTATACTTCCGATCAAGGATTTTATATGGGGGAACATGGCTGGTTTGATAAACGGTTTATGTATGAAGAGTCTATGCGAACACCGCTTGTTATGCGTTTGCCGAAAGGTTTTCAAAAGCGAGGCGATATTACCGAATTGGTGCAGAATATAGATTATGCCCCGACATTCCTCGAATTGGCCGGTGTGGAGATTCCCGATGATATACAAGGTATTTCATTGATGCCGTTATTGAGGGGCGAGCATCCGCAAGACTGGCGATCTTCTCTTTATTATCATTTTTATGAATATCCGGCAGAACACATGGTAAAACGTCACTATGGCGTTCGTACAGAACGTTATAAATTGATACATTTCTATGACGATATCGATCAATGGGAACTATACGATTTGCAAACTGATCCCACGGAAATGAACAATCTTTTCGATAAGCCGGGATATGAAAGTATAATCGAGAAATTGAAACAGGAATTGGTCGGACTTCAAACTTTATACGGAGATTCGATAGAGTACCGATTACGGGATAAAAAATTATAGGATAAAAATTAGGGAGAGAAATTTAGAAATAAGTTATTCAATATAAAGTTATGGTGATGAAGAAAGTTTTTTGGATTATTTTGTGTATGTTTTTTATCCCCCTAGTTACTTTTGCCGGGAATATGAAATTGCATTATGATCGTCCGGCAGAGTATTTCGAAGAGGCTCTCGTTATAGGGAATGGGACGATGGGAGCGACTTTATATGGCGGTGTAAAAAAAGATAAGATTTCATTTAACGATATAACACTTTGGACAGGAGAACCCGAAAGTGAAAATTCTTCTCCCGATGCTTTTAATGTTATTCCCGAAATCAGAGCTTTACTGGATAATGAGGATTATGAAGGAGCAGATAAGGCTCAATACAAGGTACAAGGACATTACAGCGAAAATTATCAACCACTTGGAACATTGACGATAGAATATCTTGATGATACAGCAGGTATTTCTGATTACCACCGATGGCTCGATATTGGTAATGCTACGGCACGAACGCAATACTTGAAGGACGGAAAACTTTTTACGAGCGATTATTTTGCATCGGCTCCCGATTCGGTGATTGTCATTCGTTTGAAATCTGAAAATAAGGAAGGAATTCATGCGTTGCTTTCATTCGATTCTCCGTTACCCCATAGCTCGCAGGTGGCCGATAATGAAATATCTGTTGAAGGTTATGCGGCTTATCATTCGTTCCCGGTTTATTATAAGGCGGAAGATAAGCATCGCTATGATCCGGAAAGAGGCATTCACTTTAAGACTCTTGTGAGGGTTTTGAGTGTCGATGGGAGTGTAAAGAATCGATACTCGGATAGTCGTATCGAGATTGACGGGAGCACAGAAGTGCTCATTTTGATAGCGAATGTTACGAGTTTTAATGGTTTTGACAAGGATCCGGTTAAAGAGGGGCGTAATTATCGCAGTCATGTAGAAAAACGTATGAAGTGTGCCATCGGTAAAACTTATGATGCTTTGCGAGAGGCACATATTAGAGACTATAAATATTATTTCGACCGTGTAAAACTCGATTTAGGAAATACAGATGATGATATTGCGGCATTGCCGACAGACAAACAGTTACTTTTTTATACCGATTGTAAGCAACAAAATCCAGATTTAGAGGAACTTTATTTTCAATTTGGACGCTATTTGCTCATATCTAGCTCTCGTACTCCGGGAGTCCCGGCCAATTTGCAGGGCCTGTGGAACGAAAGTGTGCTTCCGCCTTGGAGCAGTAACTATACAGTCAATATTAATCTCGAAGAAAATTATTGGGCTTCCGGTACGACTAATCTGATAGAGATGCAATATCCGCTGATAGAGTTTATTGCTAATCTCAGTAAGACAGGAAGAAAAACCGCAAAGGATTATTATGGAGTAGAGCGAGGTTGGTGCTTGGGGCATAATTCAGATGTTTGGGCGATGACGTGTCCTGTTGGTCTTAATGAGGGGGACCCTTCATGGGCTTGTTGGACGATGGGGGGTACATGGTTGTCTACTCACATTTGGGAGCATTATCTTTTTACATTGGACAAGGGATTTTTGTGTAAATTTTATCCTGTGTTAAAGGGGGCAGCAGAGTTTTGCATGGATTGGTTAGTCGAGAAAGATGGAAAACTTGTGACCTCTCCCGGAACCTCTCCCGAAAATAAGTACATTACGCCTGATGGGTATGTGGGGGCTACTTCCTATGGAAATACTTCCGATTTGGCGATGATACGCGAATGCCTTATTGATGCCGCCGAAGCCTCGAAGGTGCTCGGGGTGGATAAGTCTTTCAGGAAAAGAATTAAAAAGACTCTTTCACGGTTGTATCCGTATCAAATTGGGACGGACGGTAATTTGCAAGAATGGTATTACGACTGGCAAGATCAAGACCCATATCATCGGCATCAATCTCATCTTTTCGGGTTGTATCCGGGGCATCATTTGTCGGTTGAGGAAACTCCTGAATTGGCGGCAGCTTGTGCCCGTACACTCCAAATTAAAGGCGATGATACGACCGGTTGGAGTACCGGGTGGCGTGTAAACCTTTTGGCTCGGTTACGAGACGGAGAAAAAGCCTATCATATGTATCGTAGGCTTCTTCGGTATGTCAGTCCCGATAACTATAAAGGAGAAGATGCGCGGCGTGGGGGTGGAACTTACCCGAATTTGTTGGATGCTCATTCGCCTTTTCAAATAGATGGTAACTTTGGAGGGTGTTCGGGTGTTATAGAAATGCTCATGCAATCTTCAACCAATAAGATCGTTCTTCTTCCGGCATTGCCAGAGTCTTGGGCCGATGGTAGAGTACAAGGTATTTGTGCTCGTGGCGGGTTTGTCGTCGATATGGAATGGAAAAATAGAGAAGTTGTGTCATTAATTGTCTCTTCCCTTAAAGGAGGACGAACTGAGATTTGCTTCAATGGAGTTTCGAAAAAAGTCGTATTTAAAGCCGGTGAGAAGAAAAGATTGTTGTAGTTGAAAAGTAGTATGCATTATTCTATTTTTAGTTAAATAGTTGTCTTCCTTTTTATCTTAACATCTGTTTCAACTTTATGAATTAACACTGCGAAATCCTTCTTTTTATCTAAATTT
Organism: Barnesiella intestinihominis YIT 11860; assembly: GCF_000296465.1. Taxonomy (NCBI): domain Bacteria; kingdom Pseudomonadati; phylum Bacteroidota; class Bacteroidia; order Bacteroidales; family Barnesiellaceae; genus Barnesiella; species Barnesiella intestinihominis. The sequence continues at coordinate 63,461 of NZ_JH815203.1, read as the reverse complement.
GAAAACTTAAAAGGTTATAAAGACTATTGATTCTGAAAAATATCGTTTAGTTATCAATCGGGTAAGCGTTATTTCCCTTTTTGTGCTAAAAAACATATTAAAATGTTTGGTTATAAAGAACAAAACACCTAAATGAAAATGATTGGTATGTTGATTATTATTAGTATTTTTGTGAAAAGTTAATACCATTGATTATGAAAAAATTAATATTATTATTTATCCTTACTTTATTCGGAATGAGTCGTGTAGTTGCTCAAGACAATAATCCATCTCAAACTTCCGACTTAAAAGCTTATGTAGATAGCCTTTCTACAAAGTTAAATACATTGCAACATGATTATGATTACCTGTATTGTCGTCATGAAATTAATCAGCTACAGTCTGAACTTAACGATTTACAGCATGATGTAAATATTAGGTCAAATGCTATTCTTATCAGTTGCTATCATGGGGGATATGATTCTGGTTTATACTCTGCTTATAGAAGTTCTTACAACGCACTGGTTGACTTATATGACTCTGTTAAGGAAAGGATTGAAGTTGGTCAAAGGGCAGTAAGATTAAAGATTCTTTCTTCTAATTTTACCCAAAATGAAATAGACGTTTTGATGAAAGGTTGTGGAACTCTTGATCGTTGTTTATCAACACTGCAATCTTCATTAGATTATTGTGAGTTTGTTTTAGGCATGTATAGAGATTTGAAATAATTTTCGTCTTTTAATAGCATGAAAAGTTAGAGTATCTTTGTGGTACTCTAATTTTTTTGTACTATGAAAATAGTTATCAACGGCAAAACTGCTATTCTAAGGAAAGGAACATCGTTTAAGTTCGTTTCTGAAAATTACTCCGTAATGCTACGGAGTATTTCAGTTTTCATTATCGTAGATATTTTAAACCTCCTCCCCTGTGTTTCCTGCAAGAAAATATAGGGAGGGTGGCGTAGCCGGAGGGGCTGTGGAATACAGAAGTTAAAAACTATTACTCTTTAAAAAAACATAGAGTGTCTCATGGGGAGAGGCACTCTGTGTTTTGAATATTCTAATTTTAAATAATGAGGTTATTCCTTCACGGTGAAAGAGCCTTTAAGTCCTTCGGTACTGTTCGGGGCAACCCAGATGTCAAACTGTCCGGCTTCTACCTTCTTGATTAAATCTTTACCGTAGAAGGCCAGTTCCGAGATGGGCAATTTGAACGATACGGTTTGAGCTTCGCCGGCTTTCAAGGCAAGGCGTTGGAAACCTTTTAACTCCTTGACAGGTCGAGTGATAGATCCTACCAAATCGCGAACATAAAGTTGCACGACTTCGGTACCGTCGATGTCGCTCGTGTTTTTGATCGTAGCGGTGACTGTGAGCGTATCGTTGGCGTTCACCTCGTTGCTCGACAGGTTAAGATCGGAGTATTCGAATGTGCTATACGAGAGACCGTATCCGAATGCGAACAACGGGTCTTTCCCCGAATCCAAGTAGAACGATGTGTTGCCGAGCGATGTTTGCGGGGCTTCCAGCGGAATGTCGTTTATCGGGGTAATCCAATCCTGTGCCGGACGGCCGGTATTGTTGTGATTGTAATACATGGGGATTTGTCCCACTTCGCGTACGAAGGTCACCGGTAGTTTTCCACTGGGGTTGGCCTTTCCGTAGAGCAAGTCCATGATAGCCAATCCGCCCATCGTACCCGGGTGGAAGTTATAGAGAACCGCGTCGGCATAGGGCAGGTCGCGCTCGATCGTGAGCGGCCGGCCGGCCATAACGACCATAACGACCGGTTTGCCGGTGCTTTTTATGGCTTTGAGCAGGTCCGATTGTTTGCCTATCAAGTTGATGTCGCTCAACGAGTGAGCCTCTCCCGACAGGATAGCCTCTTCGCCGACAAAGACAACAACCACATCGGCTTGGCGGGCGATGCTTTTTGCTCTTTCGAAATTACGGGTGCTCTCGTCTCTCGAATGACCCAGCCCGGCCTCGTAGTAGTATTTTATGTGTTTGTATTCGTCGCTTTGCAAGGCTTTCAACGGAGTTACGGTGTGGTTTTTGTCGCCGTCGAACGACCATGTGCCCAGTTGGTCGTAGGGTGCGTGAGCCATAGGGCCGATAATGGCTACGGTCTTATTCTCTTTCAACGGAAGCACACCGTTGTTCTTCAATAAGATAGCCGATTCGGTAGCGGCTTGCCGAGCCGTTTGCAAATGTTCGTCGGAGTAGATTGTCGAAGTTTCCACTTCGTCGACATAGGGATTTTCAAATAATCCCAGCCGATATTTAATGCGCAGGATATTGCGAACCGCATTGTCGATGACGTCTATGGAAACTTTGTTCTCGGCGATTAGTTCGGGCAAGTAGTCGACGTAGGTCTGGCTCACCATTTCCATGTCGAGACCGGCATTGGCCGAGAGGCGGGCCACATCTTTTCGGTCGGCGGCAAATCCGTGGTTAATCATTTCGACCATGGAGCACCAGTCCGAAACGACAAAACCGTCGAATCCCCATTCATCGCGCAATACCGTGCGCAGGAGGAAATCGTTGCCCGAGGCGGGAACCCCGTCGTTGTCGTTGAACGAGGTCATTAGCGTGGCGGCTCCGGCTTCGACCGTTTTTTGGAACGGAGGCAGATAGACGTTGCGCAATAGGCGCTCGGGGATATTGGTCGAGTTGTAATCCTGTCCGCCTTCCGAGGCGCCGTAGCCGACAAAGTGCTTCACACATGCGGCGATGGCGTCGTTGTCAGAGAGGTTGTCCCCTTGGAATCCACGCACCATGGCGACACCCAGTTCACTGGTCAGATAGGGGTCTTCGCCCAGACTCTCGGCAATACGTCCCCAGCGGGCGTCGCGAGAGATGTCGAGCATGGGAGCGAAGGTCCATGTAATACCTTGCTCGCGGGCTTCGGTAGCGGCCATGTGGGTGCCTTTCTCCACGAGTTGCGGGTCGAACGAGGCTGCCATGCCCAGCGGAATGGGCAGTACCGTTTTGTAGCCGTGGACAATATCCCGCCCGATGATGAGGGGGATACCCAGCCGTGACTCTTCGACGGCAGTTTTTTGTATTTCGTTGATTAGTTTCGGGTCTATGTTGAGCATCGAGCCCAACTCACCATTGCGCACTTGGGCTTTGATGGAGTCCAAGGATTTATCGAAATGGATTTGGTTCATTTGTCCGATTTTCTCTTCGAGCGTCATTTGGCTCAACAGATCTTCTATAAAACGATCTTCTTCGGTTTTTCCTGTTTGTGTACAGCTTGTAGCGAATAAAGCGGCCATGCAGATGACAAACAATCCTTTTTTCATTGTATAAGAGGAATTAAGTGGGTTATAAAACTATTTTGCAAGTATGATGTTGTGTCGCGTTGCGCAGTTGGAGCAGATAGACGCCCGAAGCGTTGGCGGGCAATTGTATCGTTTCGTCGTTTTCTATCGTTTTGGAGAACAGGGTTTGTCCGCATAACGAGTAGCACGAAACAAGGCAACTCCCGTCTATCCCCTTTATGACGAGTTCTTTTTCGACCGGTCGGGTATATACTTCGATATTTGATTTTGTCATTTCGGTATAGCCCGATGAGTTGTCCGATGATACGAGCAGTTGCGGTTTCCGTGTGTCGTCGGCCTCCGACGAATAGAAATAGAGCAGGCCGGTGGCGTCGGTATCGTTCATCTTCAACTGTAATGTGACGAGGGATTGTTGGGCTTCGATTTGCTCTTTTACCCAGTCGGTCACGTTCCATTCCACATAACTGTCGAGCTCATTGCCCAAAACTTTCGTTTCGCCGATGGTGGTGAAATCGGTGGGTTTCGTGTCCCAAGTCATGGTGGTATATTGCTGGGTATTGCCCGCTATGCCTACCGGGTGAGTCTCTTTCCGCACCCAACTCGGGTAGATGCAGTCGTAATAGTAGGCACGCAATACGATGCGGTTGGCTTCGGGGTCGATTTTATCGATTGGGAACGATAGATATGCCTCGCGGGTATGGGTGTCGGAGTTTCCTTTTACCTCCAAATGGTCATCGTCTACATAAGCCGTTGTTTTGTTGGCTTGGTGCACATAGGTGTCGAAAGTAGGCGAGATCGCTTGTTTGCCGATAAAGATTTCGGCTTTCCCAGCAACCTCGCCGCTCTCGGTGGTGCGGTTGCTTATGGCCACGGGCAAGATAGAGGTTTGGGCTGTTACGGTAGGAACCGTTACGATGTACGGGTTTTCCATGATGCTGTCCAACTTTTTTTCCACCCCGTTGACCGAGTAGATGAGATTCCAAGGCGAAACCCCGGTGAAGCGGCAAATGAAAGAGGCGTTTTCGCCGCTTTCGACAACGCTGTTCTTTTCAGAAATTTCGACCAAGGCGGGCATGGGTTCAAACAATTTTTCCAGTTCTTCCATGCAAATGGCAGCCATTTTTTGTTGTATGTATTGCTCTTTTCCGCGCAGCGGGTGCCACCCGAATGTAATGTCGTATATCTTCTCGGTGTCGGCGGCATACTTGATACTCGGCTGCCGGCCGTCTTCGTCTACCACTTTGCGGGTGAAGCCTATATTATCGTCCCATTTGATGAGGGGCAGTTGCCAGCGTTCGGCCAATTCCCTGATGCTTTGGTTGTACGAGATGCGGGAATCGTGCCAGTGGGTACACAGGATAATCGTGGCGGGCTTGCCGTTCTCGGTTTGGTAATATTTCGAGTTGGGGTTGTTTTTCAAGTTGTAGCAGTCGGCTTTGTATCGCTTGATTACATAGTCATACGCCGTGTTGTATTGTTGAATGTCGGCGTGTGTGTAGTCTTCGTAATTCTCTTTGATGCCGGTTGTGCTGGCTACGTCTTGGTTGTGTACATGCATGATGATGAATGCGTCGTTGCGTTCGAGTTCTTCGTCGGTGTAAAACCTGTCGTAGAACATATCGGAGGCGGTGTGTTTAATGGCGTCGCCCGATACGGCTTTGTTCATGGCCTCGGCGTTGAAGGCGTCGCACACCAGTTCGAACCACCCGTTCTCGGGGACTGCAAACGAGGCCCCGGCAAGCAGGAAGTGGTATTGATATTCCTGTGCGTATGAAAACAGGGCAAAAAGGGATAAAATCCCCGCTAAGACAATACGTTTCATATTCATTTGTGTTTTTTGTAATAGCGACTAATTTTTCACTTGGATTTTTGCGGTGGCCTGTATCGCTTTCGACGATGAAGCGACGTGGAGCGAGTAACTGTCGTTCTCCAATTTCCAATCGGCTGTTTGCTCGTCATAGAAAGCGAACGACCGAACCGGTATTTCTATTTCCACTACTTGCTCTTCTCCGGCTTGCAGGAAAACTTTCTTAAATCCTTTGAGCTCTTTGACCGGGCGCAGCACACTGGGCTTTTTCTGGCTCATATATACCTGCACGGTTTCTGCTCCGGGCGTGTCGCCTGTATTTTTCAGGGTAAACGAAATCTTTACAGACTCGTCGGCACGGTATGTTTTTTTATCGGTTCGAGCCTTCCCATATTGGAATGTCGTGTATGAGAGCCCGTATCCGAAGGGGAACAGCGGATCTATTTTTTTTGTGTCGTGCCAGCGATAACCCACCAGAATATCATCTTTGTAATATTGCGTGCCATTTACACCCGGGTAGGACTCTGCCCCGAAATAGTGGGCGCTGTTGTCTTCCAGTTTTACCGGAATGGAGAACGGCAATTTTCCCGAAGGATTGGCTTCGCCGCAGATGATATTGGCGGTAGCCGTACCGGCTTGGGAACCCAAATACCACGATTGCATGAGCCCGTCGATTTGCGAGAGCCACGGCATGCTCACGGCATTGCCGCTAATCAGTATGACACCGGTATTGGGATTCACTTGAATAATTTTCTCGATCAACTCGTTTTGTCCGAAAGGCAGATCCATGCTCCGGCGGTCATCGCCTTCGCAATCTTGTTGAAAGTTTTTGTTGAGGCCTCCGAAGAACAGTACTACATCGGCTTCGCGAGCCACTTTCAAGGCTTCTTGCACGAGCGAGTCGGCGTCGAGTCCCGAGGGTAGTTCGTTACTGTAATTGGGCTCGCCCGAAGCATAGCCCAGCGTGAACAGAATATGCTCTTTGCCGTATTTTTCGATCATGCCCTCCAACGGCGAGATTTCTTTTTGTGGTTTCAATTCGGAGGACCCGCCACCGAGGCTCAACTGTTTGACCGCATTCTCGCCAATGACGGCGATTTTCTGGTAGCGGCCTTTCTCGATAGGGAAGAAATGGTTTTCGTTTTTCAGCAGCACAATACCCTCCTCGGCTATTTTACGGGCAATCTCGGCGTGTTCGGGGGTAAGTTTACACCCGTAGGGACGGTTTCGGTTCATACTGGTGCGGAAGGTTAGGCGCAATACCCGGCGCACTTTCTCGTCCAACAGCGATTCGGGTAGTTCTCCGCTCTCTATCTTTTTCAAGAACGGTTGAGCCAGATAATAATCGTCGTAGGCCGAACTCAACCCCCAAGTCAATCCGTTTGTCCAAGAGCCCATTTCGAGATCGAGCCCGTTGCGCGCCGCCTCATCGGTATCGTGAGCCGAGCCCCAGTCGGTCATCATAACCCCGTCGAAGCCCCAATCCTTTTTTAGGATTTGGTTGATGAGCAGGTCGTTGTGGCTGCAATACTGGCCGCGGAACTTGTTGTATGAACCCATCACTGTCCACACTCCACCTTCCTGTACACCTGCCTTGAATGCCGGCAGATAGATTTCATATAAAGCCCGGTCGCTTACCTCGACGTTGATTTTGTCTCGGTCTTTCTCTTGATTGTTCAAGGCAAAGTGTTTCAAGCAGGCGGCGACACCATTTTGTTGCATACCTTTTACATAGGGGGCAACCATGCGGGACGACAGATAGGGGTCTTCGCCCATATATTCAAAGTTGCGTCCGCTCAGCGGCGTGCGGTAGATGTTGACCCCCGGCCCGAGAATGACGTCTTTTTCCCGATAGCGGGCTTCTTGGCCTATGGCGTTGCCATATTTGAATGCCAATTCGGGATTGAACGTGGCCGCCAGACAGGTCAGTGCCGGATATGCTGTACAAGAATCGTTGGTCCAGTCGGCATGATCCCAGTTGTCCCATACAAATTCCATGCGCACGCCGTGGGGGCCGTCGCTCATCCACAATTCGGGGATACCCAGCCTCGGGCAGCCGGGTGAACTGAATTTGGATTGGGCATGTATGATGGCGATTTTTTCCTTTAAGGTCATGCGCGACAAGGCATCTTCGACACGAACCTCGATGGGTTGATTGTCGTCCAGATAGGGCGGCGTAGGTTCTTGTGCCATCACTTGCGCTGTCATGGCCAGCAGAACAGCCGAAAGAGTGTTGATTCTTAAAAATGAATGCTTCATAATGATTTTTAGTGAAAAATAGGTTTATCGACACAGACGATATTATTTGAAATATTGTCCTTCTTCCTGCAGCCGTTTGCGCAGGAAATCGACATCTATATTGTGAACATCGTTTTTGGACTGTTTGATAGCCAATGCTGCGGCCAGACCGGCGGCCTCGCCGGTGACCAGCGAAGGGGGCATGACACGCAAACTGCCCAAAGCCTCCTCGTCGGTCGAGATGCAGCGTCCCGCTGTCAGCAAGTTCTTTATGCCTTTGGGGGTAAGTATCCGGTAGGGGATACCGTGCGACTCGCCTCGTCCGTAATGCTTGGCTTCGTAGCCTTTGATGTGTATATCCACGAAGTAGCAATTCCGGCCAATCTCGTCGTCGAAGCTCTTGCGGTCCAACCAATCTTGAATCGTGAACACATAGTCGCCCTCGATGCGCCGGCTTTCGCGTATTCCCAGTAACGAAGCGGTCTTGACGATAAATGCGTTTCCATACACTTGCGGCTGATAATCTTTGAGCATGCGCAGGTATTCGGCGGCCACCTTTCGCCCTTTCACCATGGCGTCCGATATTTGCCACGGGTCGGTCGAGTTGGTCATGGCGATATGCCCTGCATTGAATTGCACCACACTCGGCCCGATGAGGTTGTTGCAGCTATGTTGGTCTATCAACGGGTATTTGCCCGATTTCAAAGCGTCGTGAATGGGGCTATCCTTGTTTTCCCAATAAAGGTTGGGATTTGTCGTGTAGCCGTATGAATCGACATTGGCCACCGAGAAACAGAGGGTGGAGAGCTGCACTTGGTCGCTGTTGTTGCCCATGAAATAGTTGGCTCCGGCCCATACCGAGAGGTCTCCGTCGCCGGTACAGTCGACGAATACTTTGGCTTTGAACGCCGTCAGCCCGTTTTTATTGGCGACGATAATGGCCTCGATGGTGTCGTCCGATGCCATTTCCACATCGGCCAAGCGGGAGAAAAACAATACCTTCGCACCCGATGAGCAGACCATATCGTCATAGACGGTCATGAGTTGCTCGGGGTTGATAGATACCCAGTCCAGTTTATCGGCCGGTTCATGGGGTACCCCTTTTTTAGCGGCGCGGAATACCTTCTCGGCCAATCCCCGGTAGATGATTTTTTCTCCGTCGGAGAAGGGGCACCAAGCGGGAATCATTCCGGTAGTACCCATGCCGCCCAGTTGGCCTGTCGCTTCGATGAGCAAGGTTTTGGCTCCTTCACGGGCGGCGGCGGTAGCTGCGGTACAGCCGGCGGGGCCGCCACCTACCACAATCACGTCCCATTGGCTGTCGATTGCGATTTTTTGGTTTTTGATCGAGAGGGTAGGCTGTTTCTCCCCAGCCTGTAAAAACGAGGGTACAGAAGTGGCCGCTAAGAGCATGCCGCTTTTTTTAATGAAATTTCGTCTGTTTATATTCGTGGGTTTCATAGTCCTTTTGTGTGTTATCGTGAGTGTTATTTTTTGATGTCGTCGCAAGTAAGAATGTCGGGATAAGAGACAAAGCGAATGAAATCTTCACTGGCCGGATGTCCCGGAACCGGTATGAAATAGTGCTTCTCTTGGTTCCATGCGTTTTTTTCAAACAGCACGAACGACAGTTTGTATTGTGAAATGACAGGATAGAGATACTTCGAAAAGAAATCGGATATCTTTATCCCTTCCAGCCCGGTCGAAGTGACGGCGGCTATTTTTTTATTTTTCGCTGCAAATTGAGTAACGAAAGCGATGCCCTCGTTGAGTTCTTGTATAAATTCGCGTCCGCTGCAACCGTCGCCTTGTAATAGGAGCGAATTGATGCCGATGATATCCACAAAATCGTTACCGGGGTAGTATGCCGGCAATATGTCGGCCGGGTCATTGCTGTAAACCGAGTAGGCGTATAATAGGTTGTGCACGTCTTTCTCGTTTTGTAAGTAGTTGACGGTCAGTTTCCAAAGATTCTTGAAGTCACTGGCCGAGCATTGAGTGGTGCTCCACCATAGAGCGGTGTCGGAGTCGTGGCCGTGGAATGGCTGGAATATCACCGGAATCGGTTCTCCCGCCTCGTCTTTCAGGTTGCCCAGAAACTGGGCAACCTTGTCCAACGAAGCAAGAAATTTCTTTTGAACCGAATCATTTTCGATAACCTGTTTGACCGCATTTTGTGTACTGCAATCATTGGCGGTTTTCCCTGTGACGGGGTTGCTCGCATGCCAAGTGAATACCGATATACCGTCCCATTGTTCCACCTTGTGCACATAGTTTGCGAGGGTCGTAAATGGAATCGAGTCGCAGTTGGCCAAATTCCCTTTTTCTATGTCGCCGATGTCCCAGCCGAATACGGCCGGATAATCGCCGCACACCGATTTTACATCGGAGCGCCCCTCGTCCAAGAACCAGTTGTTGCCATAGGCCAAAGCGTCTTGATGCCCGAGCATGATACCTCGTTCTAAGTTCTCTTGCAGTTTGAGGTATAGCTCCACGGTTTCGGCCGAGGCTTTCTTGTCGGATAAGGCAAGGGCGTTTTCGTCTATTTTGTGGCTCGAAGCGCACGAAATAGAGAGTGTCACGGTCAGGACAAATAGAAACTTGGTTGCGTAATTTCCCATTTTCTTTTAGGTTCGGTATGACGACAATATGCGGTTGACAGGAGTTATCAATTCAGATAGATGTCTCCGCCTTCCCAGCCGGCGTTTTGAGTCAGCACGCCACCCGACAAGTCGATTTGAGTTTGCGGGATAGGCAGGAATCCGCCGGTCTCTTTACGGAATGTAATCGATTTTGTCTCGGCATTGGCTTGGCCACGGCGGTTGTAGGTTACGATACCGGTTTGGTTGATGGTAATCAGGTCCTCGTCGTGCCAGCGCAACAAGTCGTAGTAACGCACGCCCTCAAAGGCCAGCTCGAAACGGCGTTCGGCTTTGATGTTTTCGAGGGTGACAGGCACCGATGCCAGCCCTACACGGTTTCTTACCCGGTCGAGATATTGTTGGGCGTTGGGCGCTCCAAGCTCGGCAGCCATCAGCAATACATCGGAGAAACGTATAAGAATCAAGTCTTGAATGTTGTCGCGTTGGTAATCAGTACCGGTCATGCTGTACAATTCGTGGCTGAAATTATATACGTCGGTTTTCGTCTCGTCGGTCCACACGTTTATGGGAATGTATTTCTTTTGCCAATAGCAAGTGAGGTCCTGTTGGTTGCCTCCACCGAAATCGAAATCTGCGACCTCGTCGGTATTTCTTGCATCGAGAACCGAGGCGTCGCGGCGCAGGTCGTTGGGATCCCAGTCTTCATAGATTTTGGGATTGACCGTACCCATGCCCCAGCCTTGTCCGAAGGGGAATGTTTTGGTGTAGTTTTGGTTGCGGAAACCCGAGTAGAGGCATATTTGGTTGCTCTTTTGTTGAGGCGAGTTCCAGTCATTGGCCAAAGCCGAGTATTTAATGGAGAACACCGTCTCTTTGCTGCCGTCGCCCACCCATTCGAGGTTGTTGTCGGCCGTGTATTTGTAATCTTTCACATAGGAGTAGGCCCACAGGTTGCGGAAGTCCTCCACTAAGTCGTGGCCACTGTTTTCGATACAGTCGACAATCCAAGTGACTACTTGGTCTTTGGTCACTTGGCCGCCGTCGTTCAGGGGCAGAGCGTCGGTTCTGTAATATCCTGTGTAGAACAGGAATACACGAGCCATCAAGGCTTCGGCCGCCCACTTGGTTACCCGGCCGAGGTCTTTGGCGCGGTCTATGTCTTGGAATTTTACACTGGGCAACAACTCGATGGAGGTTTTCAAGTCCGTGGCGATTTGGGCATAGATCTCGGAAGCCGGCGATTTGGGTATGTTGACCGGCTCGGGATCGATCATCAAAGGCACTTCGCCAAACATGCGGACAAGGTCGAAGTAGAAATAAGCCCGCAAGAAATGAGCCTCGCCGAGGATTTTGTTTTTCGACTCCTCGCTGTTCCATTCCACATCGTCCAAGCTGGACAACAGGTAGTTGCTGCGATACACCCCGAAGTACATGGCGCGCCACGGGTTGTTGAATGTGTCGTCGCCGTCTTTCTTGAACTGGTCTATGGCTTTGCAGCTTTTGTCGTCGGTGCCACCGCCGCCCAAGCGGTCGTCCGACATCAGTTCGGAAACGAAGAAGAGGCTTCCGAGCGGCTCGGGACGACCCAGAATGGAATATACACCCGTCAGCAGTTGCGAGACATCGGCTTCGGTTTGCGGGAAGTTGCTCGAGTCTTTTTTGGTTTTGTTGCTCGAGTCGAGAAAATCTTCACAACTGGTGAGCAACATGGCACCGATTATAAAATACAATATCTTTTTCATATCGTTGATTCTTTTTGCAGATTAAACGTGTTTTGAAATTTGAATTAGAATTTGAGGTTGACACCAAACATATAGGTGCGGGCTCCGGGATAGTAACCGAGGTCGATACCCGAGGTCCAATCGTCGCCGCCTCCATAGCCGATTTCGGGGTCCATGCCCGAGTAGTTGGTGAAGGTGAAGAGATTTTGCACGCTTGCATACAGGCGCAGTTGCGAGATATATTTCGACTTGAACAAGCGGGTGAAATCATATCCCAGCGTGACATTGCTGATGCGGAAGTAGTCGCCGTCTTCGATATACAAATCCGATACATAGCCATAGTTGATGGCGCTTCCGTCGATTGCGGGCAACCGGTTGGAAGTACCCTCGCCATGCCAGCGGCCTAAGATTTCGGTCGTATAGTTGTCGAAGGTGGTATTGGTATTGTTGCGGTACGATTTGGCAATTTGGTTGCCGGCTACTCCGTAACCTGTAACCGCGAAGTCAAATCCTTTGTATCCCAACGTGATGGAGAGTCCGTAGGTTACATCGGGGTGCGGGTCGCCGATAAAGGTTTTATCGCCGTCATCGATAACGCCGTTGTTGTTCAAATCCTTGAAAATCACGTCGCCGGGTTGAGCGTCGGGCATGATTTTTTGAGTGGCTCCAGTCTCGGGATCGGTCCAGATGTATGCGTCTACCTGCTCTTGATTCTGGAAGATACCGTCGGTCTTGTAACCGTGGAAGAAGCCCAACGGTTGCCCTACTTCGGCGCGTGCCAGATAAGTGGTGTTGTGGGTCAATATGTTTGAAGTACCGTTGATGAATCCTTGGTCATTGTCGATGCTGAGTACTTCGTTGCGGTTGTACGACATGTTGCCTTTGATGCTGTAACTGAAATCGCCTACGTTGTCGGTCCAGTCCAAACTGATTTCGACACCGGTATTTCTGATGTCACCGCCGTTGATATAGGGAGCCGCTGTACCCCAAATACCCAATCCTGTGGGTTGAACGAGCCAGCCAAGTGTCAGTTTTTCATACCAGTCGAACGAGAATCCCAATCGGCTTTGGAAGAAGCGGGTATCCAATCCGATGTCGGTTTGGCGGGAAGTTTCCCACGTCAGGTCGGGATTGGCGATTCTGTCGGCATATGCACCGATGGCATATTGCGATTTGTCTTCGCCGAAGTAATAGATAGCGGCATTGGATGCGCCGCCGATGGCGATTGTTTCGAGATAGGCGAGACGGCTTATGTTGCAGTTACCGTTTTCACCCCAGCTGGCACGGATTTTCAATTGGTCCATGAAATTGACATTCTCTTTGAAGAAGTTCTCTTCGTGGATATTCCAACCGGCCGATACCGAGGGGAAGTAGCCCCAACGGTGTCCACGGGCAAAGTTGGACGAACCGTCGGCGCGCATGGTCACGCTGGCCATGTACTTGCCGGCATAGTCGTAATTGACACGGCCGAAGAACGAGACGAGACCACCGTCGTCCCACGGCGAGCCGGTCACTGTGGTTGTCCCGCTGGCTACGGTTTTCACATTGTTCAGATAGGCAAATTCAAAAGAGTTAAATTCCGAGCCTCTGTTCGAGCCTCCCAAGTTCTCGCCGAAGCCCCAGCGCTCGAGCGAGTTACCTACCAAAGCGGTGAACTTGTGGTCGCCCAGTTTGAAATCATACGATACCGTGTTGTCCCAACTCCATTGCAATCCGTTCCACGAGCTTTGAGTCACTTTGTCGAGATCTTCGAAGGTCACTGAGTTGAGGTAATGCACCGGAACATATTCCCGGCTGGTGCCGCCGTTGTAGGCATAGCCGAAGGTCGAGCGCCATTTCAAGTTTTTAATCGGCTCGAATATCAGGTAGAGGCTACCGCGAATCGAGTAGTTTTTGCTGTTCACGCGCGAACGCAGGTAATCCATTTGTGCAATCGGGTTGACCGACTGATAATCGAGGCCTTCGAGGGGTTTGTGATAATCTCCGGTTTCGTCGTCATAGACGGGGAGCAACGGGTTTCCGGCCAAGGCGCTACGCACGTCGTTCCAATAGAGGTTTCCGGTTCCCATACCCAGACCCGTGCTGCTTGTGTGACCGGCGGTCAAGGTTTCACCGAAGGTAAGTATGTTGCGGTCGCCGTTGCGGATAATGTTGTGTTCCGAGTTCAACCGCAGGGTGTAGCGTTCATACATCTGTTTTATCTCAGGCTCTTCCAAACCGATGACCGGCTCTTGCGAGGTGTAGGAGAAACCAAACGAGAAAGTAGAAATGTCACCGCCGCTGGTCACATTCACGGCGTGTCCCATTTGAGGGGCGTTCTCGAGAGTCATTTCTTTCAGCCAGTTGGTCCCTTTGAAAGTACCGTTGTCGACACCTTCCAGAATGCTTTCCGGGATACGGTCGGCGAAATATTGTCGGTCATAGCCGGCTTCGTTCAGGATTTCCAGATATTGCTCGGCGTTGAGCGGAGTGGCTGTTTTGGCCAAATTCTGGAACCCGATGTAGCCGTCGTATTGGATAGAGGCTTTTCCCTTTTTCCATTGTTTGGTCGTAATCAAGATTACACCGTTGGCGGCGCGGGCACCGTAGATAGCGGCCGAAGCGGCGTCTTTCAATACATCGACCGACTCGATGTCCGAGGGGTTCAGCATGCCGATGTCGCCGTTGGGTACACCGTCTATAATATAAAGAGGTGCCGAGTTGCCGATTGTTCCGAGACCACGAATCGTCACCTTGAATCCTTCGCCCGGTTTACCGCTTTGTTTGGTAATGTTCACACCGGGAGTCTGGCTTTGCAAGGCTCCGAGGGCATTCACCGTGTTCAGCTTGGCGATGTCGTCGCCTTTGACCTGCACGGTAGCGCCTGTGATCAATTTCTTCTGTTGTACACCGTAACCGATAGCCACAAACTCATCGAGCATGTTGACGGCTTCTTGCAGTTCGATGTCTAAAAACGTTTGGTCCTTTACATCTATCGACCGGGTCTCATATCCCAAGTAGGATACTTGCAGGGTTGCGTTGGGCGCTACTTTGATGGAGAAGCGGCCTTCGATGTCGGTAATGGTTCCATTGGTTGTTCCTTTTTCTGCGATGCTGGCTCCGATTAGCGGTTCTCCTGCCGAAGTGACAACACCCGAAATGGTTTTCGACTGGGCAAATACAGAACTGCTGCAAGCCACGAAAAGCAACAAGAAGACAAGAAAACGTTTCGTTTTGTTCCTTGTGTGTCTTTTGGTTAGAATCTCTTTTTCCATGATTAGATTGTGTGTAATAATTATTTTTGTTTTTGCACTGTTATTTTATTTTTCTTGCGATTGAAATTCCGGGAAATTTCGTATGTCAAAAATAGTCGCTTATTCTCTTTATGGCTTGCACATATACCTATTACTATTTTCGTATCGGGACGGACATTTGTAAAAATGTAGCGAAGAGTTAAAGATTTGTAGCCCGGTTGCTACATTTATTATATTTGAATAAAAAATATTACATTTGTATTTGAAACACGCCGATGTGTTTTTTTAAGAGGATTTTTATTTAGATGAGGATATATAAAACAATTTTCTTAATATTATTATACTTCACGGTCTTTCCGGTTGCCGCCAATACCGATAGATTCTATGGTTTGCAGGAGGGATTGTCCAATAGCCATGTCAATAGCATCTATCAGGATCGCACGGGGCTTATATGGATTTGTACCGATAATGGATTGAACAGTTTCGACGGGGTGGAATTTAAGACCTATTATCACGTCTTGGACGACACGACCTCGCTCGGGAACAATTCGGTCTTGTCGATTTACGACGATACCAAGGGCAATCTGTGGGTGGGCACGACGGGCGGTTTGCAACGGCTCGACCGGGAAACCGACAGGTTCTCGACGGTGCATTTCTCGTATCCGTATATAACCGATTTCAGTTATGTGAGTTGCATTATCGAAGACAGCCGTGGGAACATTTGGCTGTCGACCAGCCGGGCCGGCGCCATTTGTTTGAAGGGCGACGAGCATAGCCCGGTCTACTATTTGCCTACCAACAGCAATATATGTTCCGATAAAATCAACACGATATACGAAGACCGGTTTGGGAATATATGGATCGGGTCGCAGGACAACGGAATAAGTGTGTTGAATATGGAGACACACACGATTGTGAATTATGCGCACGACCCTGCCGATGTGAACTCCTTGTCGAGCAACAAAGTGTTTTCGTTTGTCGAGTTGCCCGATGGCAACATGTTGATAGGCATGATCGATGGCGGAATAGACCTCTTTGACTATTCTTCCAAGAAGTTTATACGCAATTATATCCCTTCGGTCAAGGGGGCTTTCACTTTGAAAGAAGGAAAGGACAATAATGTGTGGATAGGAACCGACGGTAACGGGCTTAAAAAGTTCGATTATCGCACTCGGGAAGTGAGCACATATGATTCCGATTTGACCAGCATCGACATGCATCACGCCAAGGTGCATGGGATACTCGAAGACCGGCAAGACAATTTGTGGCTTGTGCTGTACCAGAAAGGTATTCTGATGGTACCCCAGCAGGAACGTATTTTCCATAACTGGGGATTGAACTTCTTTCACCCCGAGTTGAATATCGGGTCGGAGTGTGTGCTGAGCATTCTCGAGGACTCGTCGCGCAGGGTGTGGATAGGAACCGACGGCGACGGGATATACCGGTTGAACGCCGACCGTGAAGTGGATCGCCACTATACCGCGGACAAACTGCCTGCCGGAGTGGTGCTGACGATTTTTGAGGATAGCCGCGGGCGCATTTGGCTGGGAACCTATTTGCACGGGCTGTTTCTGTATGACGAGCGCTCCGACAGTTTCCAAAGCATACGGTTGCAGACCGGAGGGAGAGAGATAAAAGATATTTACATTATCGAGGAAAATACCGATGGAACCCTTTGGATAGGAACCAACGAAAACGGCTTGTGCCTGTATAACCACGACACGAAAAAACTCGAAAGCTACACCTACGACATGTTGTCCAAAGGCAATCAGATACCCAGCAACTCGGTGCATACGATTCTCTTCGGGAGTGACAGTTTGGTGTGGATTGGTACCAGCAGTGCCGGCATCGCTTGTTTCGACCAGAAAACCGGCCAGTTTCGTGACTACAATGTCGAAAACGGGAAGCTGAAAAACAACAACATTTATGCCGTGGCGCAAGATTCGGCTGGCAACGTTTGGGTGGGCACGAAAGGCGGTTTGCACTATATCGACTTGACGAGGGACACCACCTTGCTATATACCGAGGCCGACGGCCTGTCCAACGCCTCTATCGCCGGGATAGAAATCGACGATCGTGGAAATCTGTGGATAAGCACGTCGCTGGGGCTATCGTTTTACGATGTGAAAAGCCACACGTTTTCCAATTTTTACACCTCCGACGGCTTGCAGAACAACGAGTTTAGGCGGGGGGCGCACTTCCGCTCAAAGACGGGCGAGATGTTTTTCGGCGGGATAGTCGGTCTTACGGCGTTTTATCCGTTTGCCCTTCATGCCGAGCATGAATTGATGCACCTCATGTTTACCAACCTCTATTTCTACAACGAGAAAATAAAGGTGGGCGATGATGAGGCCGCTGTGTTGAAACGCAATATCAATGCGACGGAGCGGATAAAGATAGGCTACGACATACGGAGCTTCTCGATCGAGTTTGCCGCCTTGGAATACAATTCGCCCGAGAAGGTCGTCTATCAAGTAAAGATGGACAACTTCGACACCGAGTGGCGCACCTTGCCGACCGGTAGCCGTCTGGCGACCTATACCAATTTGAATCACGGTGCATATACCTTTATGGTGAGGGCTTTCTTGCCGGGAACCAAACCGGTAGAGCGGAGCCTGTCGATTGTCGTGACGCCCCCATTTTGGCTCACATGGTGGGCAAAGACATTCTATCTCTTGTGTGTCTTGGCCGCATTGTGCCTGTTTGTCTACATGATGGAGCGCCGTATCCGCCGCAAGAAAGTAGATATACAAAAGGAGAACGACAATCTCATCATGCAGTCCAAACTTCAATTCTTCACCGATATATCGCACGAAATCCGAACTCCTTTGACCTTGATTCTCTCGCCCATAGAGGCGCTCATTAAAGAGACTCCCGAGGGCCCTTTGCAAAATGTGTATAAAATGATTAACCAGAACGGACAACGCATTTTGCGGCTGATCAACCAAGTGATGGAAATGCGGAAACTCGATCGCGGGCAGGTGCGGCTGTTGACCGTGCCCACCGATGTCGATACGTTCTTCCGGGCGATAGCTTCGTCGTTCGACAACATCGCCGAGGAGAAGCATATACAGTTCGAGATACATGTGGAGCCGGGCTTGCCCACGGTTTGGATCGACCAAGAAAAATTGGACAAGGTGGTGTTCAATGTCCTTTCCAATGCGTTTAAATACACCCCCGAGGGCGGGAAGGTAACAATTGAGATAGGGAAGGACGGCGGCGACTTGAAAATCCGTATCGCCGACTCTGGCGAGGGTGTCCCGGCCGAGCAGCGGGAATTGATATTCAATCGGTTCTATCAAATACCTACAAAGAACAACCGCAATAAAATGGGTACGGGCATAGGGTTGCACCTCTCCCGCAGCCTTATGGAGATACACCACGGGCGCATTTATGTAGAAGATTCCTCGGCTGGTGGGGCGGTGTTTGTCGTCACATTGCCGCTGAACAACGATTATTTGAAGAAAGAGGAGATGCAGACCGAGGCCTCGGAAGACAGCTTGGCCACGCTCGTGCAGCCCGCTTTGCAGGATTTTGTAGAGGAGGTACAGGAAGAACCGTTGCAAGGAGCCGCCTCGATGTTCCGCTACAAACTCTTGGTGGTGGAAGACGACAAAGAGATACGCAAATATTTGAGAGAGATTCTGGGGCGTGAATATCGAGTGCTTGAGGCCGAAGACGGGTTGCAAGGGCTCGAACTCGTCATCAAGGAATTGCCCGACTGTGTGATTACCGATGTGATGATGCCCGAGATGGACGGTATCGAATTGTGCAAGAAGATAAAGACCAACGAGAAAACCTGCCATATCCCGGTGATTCTGCTCACGGCGAAAACCGCTATCGAGCAGCGTATCGAGGGGCTGGAAGTGGGCGCCGACTCTTATATCCCCAAGCCGTTCAATGTGACGCATCTGAGAACCCGGGTGCGCAAGCTCATCGAGCTGCGGCGCTCGATCAAGGAAAAATACGAGGGAAAACACGAGTTGCGGGAAGAGGACATCAAGATAAAATCGGTCGATGAAAAAATGCTCGAGAAAATCGACCAGATTATCAAAGAGCAAATCTCCGACCCCAATCTTTCGGTCGAGACCCTCAGCCGGCAAATCGGGGTAAGCCGCTCGCAATTGCAACGCAAATTCAAGCAACTCACCAACCAGAATCCGAGCGATTACCTCAAAACAGCCCGGTTGCGCTATGCCGCTTCGTTGCTTGTCACGAAAAACCTTTCGATTTCCGAGGTGACCTATGAAGCCGGTTTTTCGTCGCTGTCACATTTCTCTAACAGTTTCCGCGATTTCTACGGCATGTCGCCCAGCCGTTATGTGGAGTTGAACCGCGATTCGGGGCAACCTCCGTTGAAGGCCGTGGACGACAAGGAGGAGCCATAGACCTGTCTTTTGGAGACGGCGGTGAAATCCCCCGTCGGGACGAGCCGGCGGCGTTGGGGTGTGCTTTATACATAAATTGAAATCTGCGCTACATATTTGAAAATCCCGCCGTCGTATAGTCTCTATCTTTGCGACACAAACCTTTATAACGAATGGATATTTATCATGAAAAAAGTGCAATTGTTTTTAGCTAGCCTGCCGCTGGCGCTCTCGGTGGCATGTGGTACGACAAATGAGTTGGTGTTTGAAGATGATTTCGAGGGAACCGGGCTCCCCGATTCCTTGCGCTGGAATTACGAAGAAGGCTATGTGCGTAACGGCGAATTACAATATTACACGGTAGCCCGTCCCGAGAACTGTTATCGGCAGGACGGCTATCTGCACATCGTGGTTCGTCGCGACAGTGCGGTGATAGAGAACGGACTGTTCGCCAAACAGTGGGAGACGCCGGTCGATACGACCCGCAGCACGGCGGTTGCCCCGATTACCTCGGCCAGCATTACCACCAAGGGTCTTGCCGAATGGAAATATTGCCGGGTAGAGGTGCGCGCCAAATTGCCCGATGGAATAGGCACTTGGCCCGCTATTTGGATGATGCCCGCCGACGATACCTATGGCGAATGGCCCAAGAGCGGTGAGATGGATATTATGGAGAATGTAGGATATGAATTGCCCAAAGTCCATTATGCCATACATACCGAAAAATACAACCATACCAAAAACAATCAAAAATGCCATACCGTCGATTGCGCCACGGTGGCCACCGATTTTCATGTATATGGTTTTGAATGGCGGGAGGATAAACTCACATGGTATCTCGACGGGGTTGAAACCTATTCGGTAACAAAAGACGAAAACGGCTGGGAGGCATGGCCGTTCGACCGTCCGTTTTATCTGATACTCAATTTCGCTTTCGGCGGAGGCTGGGGCGGAAGTCAGGGTGTCGACCTCGACGCGCTCCCGCAAGAGTACATTATCGATTATGTGAGGGTGTATCGCTGACGTGAACAGGCCCTGCCGGGGGCTCGCTGCCGAAACGCCGTTTGCCCTTAACTCCATGGGGTGCTGTGGCGAAAAACGATGACCCGGCGAGCCTTGTGGGCGAAACGGAAAAACGGGGCGAAAACCTCTGTTTGAGGCGGTCGAAAGCCTCGCTGCAACATAAATCTAAATTTTCGCTACAATTTTTCAACTGCGAATGCAAAACTTCAAACAATGTCTTATTCGTTGTAAAACGGTTGTTGCAATTGAATTTATATTTGTCATGTTAAAAAGTGTGTGACAAATACATTATGTTAGTAGAATTATAAATTTAAATTTTTATTCATGAAAAAGAAAATTATTTCGGTTTTATCCACCTTCCTTTGTATTATAGGAATGTCGGCACAGGTGCCGGGTTCGTTTCAGTATCAGGCTGTGCTCCGCAATGACGACGGTAGTATAGCTTCCAATAAACCGCTCGAAGTGAGAGTGCGAATCCACCAAGGCGCGGCCGATGGCACGGTAGTCTATGAAGAAGACCACACTACATCGAGCAACGCTTCGGGAATTATCACCTTGAAAGTGGGCGAGGGTGTGAACACCTCGCGCGAAACTTTGTTTGTCGATGTCGATTGGAGCGAAGGCGTTTATTTCTTCGAGACGCTGGTCAACCGGGGTACCGGTTACGAATCGCTGGGATCCCAGCAGTTGCTGAGTGTGCCGTATGCCAAATGTGCGGTAACCGCCGACAACGTGCATGTGAAATCGCCCGATGGGAAATTGTGGAAAATCAAAGTAAGTAACGACGGAACGGTTTCGGCCGAAGCCGTAACAGAATAAAACAGCGGTTTTATGAAAAAGGCAATCCTATTATTATGTATAGCGTCGGCTTTGTGCGGAAAGTCGGTGGCTCAATCGGTCGTGTCGAGTGCCGGCGGTAGTACCGACATGTTGACATGGACGCTGGGCGAGGTATTCACCGAGTCGGTGATGCGTTCCAATGTCGTGCGTTTCTCGCAAGGATTCAATCAACCTATAGCCATATCGACCTCGGGTATCCTGAATATCAAGGGCGATAACCTCACCTTTACTGCCGGCCCCAATCCCGTAGTCGACGAGTTGTATCTCTCGATTTCGGGGAGCCGTGCCACTTCGTGGTGGTTATACGACATGCAGGGGCGTTTGCTCGGTTTGGGCGAGTTGGCCGATACACAAGCCGTGATTGATTTCTCCGATAAGACGACAGGGGAGTATGTGTTGAAGATTACGAACGAGGTCGGTAGCCGTTCGGTTTTGATTATTAAAAAATAAGTGACAGATGAAAAAGATCCTATTAATCATATTGACCATGGCTCTGTTTCCTGTGGTCGAGTTGTGTGCCCAAACTATAAAGGGCATTCCCTATCAAACGGTTGTGCGCGATGAGCAGGGCAATCCCGTGGCCGACCAAGAATTGACTGTGCGGTTCTACATTCAGCGCACGCTGTCGACACGCTCCGGTGCCCAACCGGTCACCCTGTACAGCGAGACCCACACGGCCACGAGCGACGCCAACGGTTTGGTGCGCCTGCAAGTGGGCGAGGGTACACCTATCGAAGGTTCTTTCGGTGCGGTCGACTGGTGGGGCAAAGTCTCTATCGAGACCGAGATCGAACTGGCCGGTAGCGGCGAGGCGGTATTTACCTCCACTCAAGAGTTGGGCACAGTGCCCTACGCTTTGTCGGCAGAGAATGCTTTGTTGCTGAAATCGGACGACGGCACACAATGGAGCTTGGAGTGCGATAACGACGGCACGTTGAAAGCCGTGGCGATTCCCGAGCGCTTTACCAAACTGGTTTTCTCCGACGAGTTCGACGGCACCGGTTTGCTCGACGACAGCAAATGGGGTTATGAAGAAGGCTATGTGCGCAACGGCGAGGATCAATATTATACGGTGGCTCGTGAAGAAAATGCCTATATGGCCGACGGCTGTCTGCACATCGTGTGCCGCAACGACAGCGCCTTGATAGAAGACGCGTTGTATGAGCAGCAGTGGAGTGGGTCGCATGGTTATCGCGCCGATACGATTATTCCCATTACCTCGGCCAGCGTCGTGACCAAAGGGAAATTCGCCTTTACCTATGGCCGGGTGGAGGTGCGTGCCAAACTTCCGGTGTGCTTGGGCTCGTGGCCCGCTATCTGGATGTTCCCGCAAGACCGTAGCGACTGGCCCGCTTGTGGCGAAATCGACATCATTGAGCATGTGGGATATGACCCCAACAACATCTACTTCACGGCTCACTGCGCCGACTTCAATAGCAACAACCAGCCCAACCGCTACGCTAACAGCGCTCCCATCGAGAACCCCGAGGATTGGCATGTCTATTCCTTTGAGTGGCACCCCGATCGGTTGCTTTGGTTCATCGACGGGGAGCTGCAAGCCACCGTTTTGCGTGGAAGAACCTATTCCAATACCAACTGGCCTTATACCAAAGATTTCTATTTGTTGCTCAATTTCGCCTTTGGCGGAGGTTGGGGCGGTCGTGAAGGAATCGACGTGACGGCTCTTCCCTTGGAGTATGTGATCGACTATGTGAGGATATATCAATAAACCTGAATAATACGAACTAAAATTTGAAATCATGAAAAAACCGATTACGCTTGTAAGGGCGGCCCTCGTGGCTGCCGTATGCAGTTTGTCCGTCCATGCGGATAAAGTGTATTATGTGGAGCCCGACGGGAATAATCCCGAGGGTATGACCGTAGATGCTGTATATACCAAGATTGGGACAGCTATAAACAATGTGACGGCTGATGAGCCTGTGACCATTTATTTGAAACCGGGGCATGTCTTCTCGGAGAACAACATGAATACCAATACAAACCGGATCGACCTGACCATCATCGGCGAGAACACCACGATCAATGCCAATGCGGCGCAACGTATATTGCGCACCGAGGCAGCCCGGTTGGTGTTGAAAGGCATCACTTTCACCGGGGTGAAGAACTATTCGAGCATGGGCGGTGTGCTCTACTTTGCAGGAAATTCCGGTGCCGCTTCCGAGTTGGTAATCGATAGCTGTGTCTTTGACAGCAACACTTTGACCGAGGGAGCCGAGGGCGGAGCTGCTATCGCTACCGGAACCAACGCCATGAATGTGATCATTACCAATAGTGTGTTCAAGAACAATCAGGCCGGCAAGTATTCCTCTACGATGAGCGGTGCCGTTATCCGTTTCCAAGGGAAGGACGGGAACTTTGTCGTAGAAAACTCCACTTTTCACAATAATGCCGTCAATTCGAATAATGGCGCTACGGCCATTGGCTTTGACAACGGTTCGAATGTGAAGGCCCGCTTGGTCAACAACACCTTCTATAACAATACGACAACGGGAGTTCCTTCGGGATCGGTGCCCAATATTTTGATAAAAGGCTCCTCCAATACGGTTGCGGTGGCCAACAATACTTTCTATTTTGATTTGAGAGAGGAAACAGACGAAACCGAGAGCGGAGCCGATATGATGAAAGATGTGTATCGCAGAACCTCGGCGGTCAATATCGCCGAGACTGGCGACAACGCTTTGCACTTTGTCAACAACGTGGTCGTGGGCTTGCGCAGTGCTGTGATCACCCCCGCCGCTACTGGCCGTACCATCGTTTGCCAAAACAATTACTGCGTGGTGCTGGAACCTCATGGCTTTGTATCCGAATTGGCCGATGGTGAGAACGGCAACGTGTTGTCGACCGCCCGTGTGGCCAATATTGGTGACCCTGTTGTCGAGGATATCGACAACTTGACCGCTATGTTGTCTTCGGCTGGATTGGTCGCAGAGTTGAGCGACGATAACTTCGTGCCCTATCTGGCCATGGAAAAAACGAGCCCGCTTGTGAATGCCGGTGCCAACGAATATTTGGTTGCCGAGGAGAACATCGTGCCCGAGTTCGACGTCGTGGGCACTACCCGTGAAGACGGTTATGTCGATATAGGTGCGTATGAGTATGTCGATGACGACGATCCCACCGGTATAGCAGGTAACGAATTGAGCGATGAACTCACGGTCTATGTACAGGCCGGTAACGTGGTTGTCGAGAATCATACCGATGCCGCCTTCGAGGTACGTTTGGTACAAATCGACGGCCGCCAGGTAGCTGCCATGAAGGTGCAACAAACGGCTGTCATCGACGGGAGCGCCCTTCCGCACGGCGTGTTGTTGGTCGTAGCTAATAACGGAACTTCGCAAATCACCAAAAAAGTAATTTTATAAATCAAAGATAACAATTAAAACGTATGAACAAAAAAGTATTATTTGTAGGATTGTTGGCCGGCTGTTTCGGTATGAACGCCTTTGCGGCCACAGAAATCTATGTGAGCGCCTCGACGGGTAACGACAGTTACAACGGCGCTTCGTGGGAAACCGCTTATAAAACCTTGCAATATGCGGTAGCCAGTGTAAAAGAGAACGAAGAGACCATTATCTATTTGGAAGCCAATACTACTTTCGATACGGGCGGCCAATTGGATTTCGGTGAGAACAAAAACGTAACTATTATTGGGGAAAATACGACGCTTCGCGCCGCTTTACAAGCTGGTAAGGACGGCGGTGAGGGCGCTCGTATTATGCGTGCCGCGACCGGTTGCAACCTTACGGTAAAAGGCCTTACTTTCCTCAATGGTCGCCAAGTTACTTATCAACCGGCCGGAGGCCTTTACTTTGCCGGTAATACGTTGGTGGTAGACAGCTGCCAGTTTATCGACAACGAGTCGGGCTCAGGAGGTTCGGGTATATGCGCTCGCGCCAAAGATGTGACCGTGCGCAACTCCTATTTCGACGGCAACTATGTGTACAGTAATTATGGTACGGGTGCCGCCCTTATACAAGCCGGTGTAAACAATGGCGATGCTGGGTCGCTGCTGGTAGAAAACTGTACTTTCTATCGCAATGATGTGCCGGGAGCGGGAACAGCGATTTCGACTTCCGATGCAGCTGTGGGATACTCCAATGTGGAAAGTGTAAAGGTTGTCAATTGTACCTTTGTAGGCAATACCTCCGAAGCCGTCTATACTCCCGATATAGAGAGTTCTGTTTCCAATCAAGGAGCTATCGATGTGACAGAATCTGCCGATGCGACGATATATGTGATCAACAACACCTTCTACGACAACGATGGCGCATTGCGTATCGGCGATATTTATAAAGGTGAGCTTGTGATGCTCAACAACCTGATCTTTGCCAACGGAGCCGGTATTTTTGGCGATCCCAGCTACACGGTAGCCAATTTGCGCACTCCTATCGAAGGTTACAACAACATTATCGTAGGCGCTGAGCAGGGTGTTAATGACGCTATCGACGACGAGTGCTTCAACAGTGGAAAAGCCCAGTACAACAACACGGTAGAGACTTTGGCTACCTACCCGCTATCGAATGTGGCTTTGTCTACCGTATTGTCTACCGACAACTTCGTACCCTACTTGGCGTTGACCGCCGAGAACAGCAGTGCTGTGAACGCCGGTTATGCCACAGGCGAATATGTCGACCTTGTCCCCACTACCGACATTCGTGGCTTGGCCGTTGTGGGCACGAGAGACATCGGTGCCTATGAATACGGCGCTACCGACCCGTCGGCTATCTCGTCGGTTGCAGCCGATGAATCGGACTTCGTGATTGTGGCCAATGGCGACCAAATCTCTGTCATGAATACGGCCGACCGCAACTTCACGTTGACCGTGGTAGATATGTTGG
The DNA here is from genome assembly GCF_000296465.1 of Barnesiella intestinihominis YIT 11860. NCBI lineage: Bacteria > Pseudomonadati > Bacteroidota > Bacteroidia > Bacteroidales > Barnesiellaceae > Barnesiella > Barnesiella intestinihominis. The sequence goes on along the minus strand of NZ_JH815203.1, from coordinate 37,505 downwards.
GTCGTGCGGTTTACGCCGGAAATGGCGCTGGCATGATGACGGTCAATAAACAAGACATCGACGCTCATTGCGTAATCTTTGTGTTGACTGACGGTGTAAGCAAGAAAGTACAAAAAATGATGTTGCATTAATCGATTTCCCCGGAGGGGAGCTTGTTTTATAGAAGCCGCCCGAACTCGATGTATTTCAAGTTGGGCGGTTTTGTTTTCATTTTTCTTTGTAGGGGCAAGAAAATGAAGCAAACACAAGGTCTAAATTCAATTTAATTTTGAGATAACATCTGTTTAATTCGTATTTAATTGGGATTAGATCCTCTTAATATCGGTTATGTTTTGAGAGGTCGATAGGCTCTATTGTATTCTCTTTTTTGTAAGAATACTTCACAAAAAGTCAAAAAAGACTTGTATGGAAAGATAAATGTAAAATTACGGCGCTAGGTCTGTGTTTAGATAATGCTTGAGCAACTATTAAATGGAAGTTGGAGATACGTTTAAAAGCAGGGTTAGAAAGCGAGAAATAATGTACATTTCGATGCAAAAAGTGGTGTTGGGAGTACAGTTTTCTATATTATATGAATATTTTATAAATTTATAATAGGCTTTTCATTTAGAAGAGCCTTTAAATTTTGGGATAAAAGTAATGACGATGATTTATAGAATGGATAAATTAAGACAACAAACCGACGATTTTGGACATTAATCTAATTTTAGGGAGGAGACAGGTCACAGACATTATACGAAAAAACTCCTACAATATCAAATATTGTAGGAGTAGTTGTACATTTACTGTCCATTTCTGTCCAGCGTTTCTGTGATCCGCTTGGGGCTCGAACCCAAGACCCCAACATTAAAAGTGTTGTGCTCTACCAGCTGAGCTAGCGAATCTAACCTTGTTGCTTTTTGTAAAAGCGTTGCAAAGATACGGCTTTTATTGGAATATGCAAGCGGTATCTGTAAATTATTATACTTAATTTTATCGGTATAAAGTCATATTTTTATTTTATGCTTTGATTATTAGCGCATAATACTTTCAAAGAGAGGTATAAGTAAAGAGGTGATAACTCCCATCAGCCCGATGGCCAAGCCACTGATAGCCCCTTCGACGGCTCCCAATTCGATGGCTCGTGCCGTTCCTAGCCCATGTGCCGCCGAACCTAAGGCAAGCCCTCTGGCTACTCGGCTGTTGACGTGGCAGCGGTCGAGAATGGCAGGACCGACGATACCACCCAAAAGCCCGCAGCCAAATACGATAACTGCGGTGAGCGACGGTATGCCATTCGAGTGTTCCGACAAGGAGATAGCGATGGGTATGGTTACCGATTTGGGTTGCAGTGACGAGGTGATAGCCTCGTCTACTCCCATGATTCTGCAAATAGCTATGACACTTACTATACCTACGATACCGCCGGCAAAGACAGCAGTAAGTACGGGTATCTCTTTTCCTCTGATTTGCTCGATTTGTTCGTAAAGGGCATATCCCAGTGCAACGACCGAGGGTCCTAAAAGAAAGCTGATGAAACTGCTACCTGCGCAAAACGTGTCATAGTCAATGTCCAGTAATGAAAGGAGAGCTATGATAAGCACCATAGCGACTAGAAGAGGGTGAAACAGAGCTATGTGTTTTTTTCGGTACAATTTGCAGCCGGCTAAATAGCTTCCCAATACCAATAGGAGTATAAAGGGAGTAGAAGAAAATATTTCACTCATATTTTTTCACCTCCTTTCTTATGGGATAATTTGCGGTCGAGCTGTTCTTCGGTTACTCCGACGACAACGATTACCAGCAATGTTGTCACAACCGATACGGTGAGTAATACTACCCAATTGCTCATGAGTATTTTATATTCGTGCATTAGCCCTATGCTGGCGGGAACGAAAAACAGAGCCATATTGCGGGTGAGTGCCGAGGCTGCTTTATCTACATCGTGCGGACGGATCCATTTTAAAGTGAGCGCGATGAATAGCAATATCATGCCGCATACGCTGCCGGGAATGAGTTTCCCGATTAGCAGACTCATCATCTCTCCTAATACATAGAAAAGCATGATGTAACAAAAACCTTTAATCATTTTTACTTAATCTTGATAATACCTGAATACCTTCTGTTATTTATTTTTATAGTGAATACCGTCTTCGCAGGCGGTAATGAATCCTTCGTCCTGTAAAAAGCGCAAGCTCTCGATAACCTCGTTCTCTGGATAGGGGAGGCTTTCCACGATTTTGTTTCGGCTGATTGCCCCATTTCCGAGCAGTCGCTGTATCTCTTTCGCAATTTGTATCGGAGTATTTTTTGAGACGGTCTCTCGTTTTTTTCGTTCGATACAGTTGTCGCAATAGCCACATTCATAATCTGCTTTTTCTCCGAAATATTCCAGGAGCATTTGTTGGCGACAGCGAGAAGAGATAGCGTATGTAATCATACTTTTTATGCGATCTGCCATACGCTCTCGACGCTCTTCATAGGCTTCGCGGGTAATTTGTACATAGCGGGGCTCCATGCGTTCCCGGGTATAGACGATGTATGGGGTGCGACGCCGGGGAATATAATGCAGTACATGCATGCGGTTCAGTTTTAGCAGCGATTCATACACTTCCTGCTGGTTCATGCCGAGCCGTTGGCACAACAAATCTTCATGAATATATGTGTAGTCGGCGAACAGTCCGGTATAAGATCGCAATAGGCATTGCAGCACACGGTCGGTTTGGGGATCACTTTCTCGTAATTCGTATAGTTCGTCCTTGTGTACCAGAATCATGATCCGGGATAGAGAGTCGGTTTCCTCGATAAATTCGATATATCCCGAAATGGTAAGTATTTTCAGCGCGTTGAGTACAGGTGTGGCAGCATACTTGAATGTGGTGCAAAAGCGTTTCAAGTTAAACTCGTAAATCGAATCCATGCCACAGCCTAATGCTATTTCGAGAAAATTGCCTACGCGTTCGTAAACTTTCAATATAAATTCCTTATCGGGAAATTCCTCGGTCAACCTTTTGTGCAACGTGGCTTTATCTCTTCGGGCATAAAGCAATACCGCATAGGAACGGGTTCCATCACGCCCCGCTCGTCCCGCTTCTTGAAAGTACTCTTCGGGGGCGTTCGGCATTTCGATATGGACGACAACCCTTACGTTTGGTTTGTCTATACCCATGCCGAAGGCATTTGTCGAAACCATAACCCGGATTTCGTCTGCTTTCCATTTTTGTTGTTTATCGGCTTTTTCTTCCGAGTTCAATCCAGCGTGAAAAAAATCTGCCGATATACCAGCTTTGCGCAATTCTTCGGCGACTTCTTTCGTCCGTTTTCGATTCCTCACATACACGATAGCGCTGCCCGGCACACGGTTGAGTATGCGTAGCAGTTGTTGGAGCTTGTCTTCTCCTTGTCTTACCACGTATGAAAGATTGGGACGTGAGAAACCGGTGCGGAAAACTTGCCCGTTGCGGAAGGATAGCTTACGTTGTATATCTTCGGCTACTTTGGGGGTAGCAGTAGCTGTGAGTGCCAGTATAGGGACTTCGGGCAGAATATAACGTATGTCTGCTATTTTCAAATAGGCCGGACGGAAATCGTATCCCCATTGAGAAATGCAGTGAGCTTCGTCCACGACGATAAAGGAAACCGGCAATCCTTTAATACGAGCGATGAATAATTCCGTATCCAGACGTTCCGGTGAAATGTACAGAAATTTATAGCGTCCGTACAGGCAATTGTCGAGAGTGACGATCATCTCACGGCGCGTCATACCGGCGTGCAGATAAGCTGCCCGTATCCCTCGGCTGCGTAGGTTATCTACTTGGTCTTTCATCAAAGCGACCAATGGGGTAATTACTAAACAGATGCCTTCCCGGCTAAGGGTGGGAACTTGGAATGTAAGGGATTTTCCTCCCCCTGTCGGCATTAATCCCAACGTGTCATGCCCGTCGAGCAGTGAGGTGATAATCTCTTCCTGCATAGGACGGAATTGGGAATAGCCCCAATATTTATGCAATACTTCGTGGATAATTTCGTTCATTCCTTTTGCAGATTCGGCGCAAAATTACAATTTTATCTTTTATGATGTAGAAATAGCGAAATAAATCTGATTGTTATCGATTCGTTCAAGGTCAGAGGGGCGTTTTTTGAATTTTTTTAGTTCTTGATTAGTATAAAGTAAAGAGGGTTGCAATATCTAAAAAAAAGCAATATATAATAAAAATAAAGTTTGACCGTTATTATGATATGTGTTTTTAGTTAGAAAGATGAATCAAATACGGAGAATTTTATTATTCGGCTGCTTTTTCCCTACTATTTTTAACATAAAGGCTTATGACTTTGAGCATGAGAAGATTTATTATAAAATTACATCTGAGTCTGAGGCGACCGTTGGTGTAGATAGGGGAACGACTGAGTATATTGGGAAAATTGTTATCCCCGAAGAAGTTCAAGGTGGAGATGGAATTTTTGTTGTTGGACCGGGTGGAGAGATTATTGGGCCACCTGTGGTTGATTATTCAAAGACGTATAGAGTGACATCGATTGAAGAAAATGCTTTCGGAGGCTGTTTGGGGGTGGAAACTGTGACTTTCCCTGAAAGTATCGTTTCAGTTAATAAATGTGCTTTCCAAAATTGTTTGTTTTTGGTGCAAATCTATTGTTTGGGACAGGTTCCACCTGTTTGTGATTCTAGTAGCTTTGATAATGTAAATAAGAAGGATTGTGTACTATATGTTCCGAAAGGACGATTGGCTGCTTATAGGAATGCACATGTTTGGAAAGATTTTCCTATGATTGTAGAATCTGATTTTTCAGGGATTGTAGAAATCCAAAATTCTGTGAGAATATCGGGAAAAGAAGACCGAATAATAATAGATGGTATAACCGAAGGGTATGTTTGGATTTATGATATAAATGGAGTATTGGTAAAAACTTTGCCGGCAACTGGCGAGCGTATGGAGATTCGGTTACAAGAAAGAGGTATTTATCTTGTTAAATATGCAGGTAGGACGGTTAAGGTAAAGATATGATTATATTCAATCTTGTCTTGTAATTTTATTTTTGAAAATGTAAATGGTAAACAGTAGGGAGAGATTTACAAGAAATCTCTCCCTACTGTTATATTGTGTCAAATAGTATTATTCCGAGGGGCGCATATCTTTGATAAATAACTGTATCGAACCATTGTTGTGGGTGTTCTCCTCTATGGTGTAACAAATATCGAATGGTTTGCCGGCTTTGATATGTTCGAAATGCTGGCTCATATTAAATGCAATTCCATTCATGATATTTTTCGATTTGCTATCCACCAGTTCCAATTTCACGTGTTCGTTCTTTTTTCCAACAAGGCGGCTTGTTCCGTAATCGGTTACACGCCGGGTGCAGAAAATAGGTTTTTGGTTTCCCGGGCCGAACGGATTAAATTGTTTCAGCATAGTAAAGAAATCGGGTGTGATTTCATTGAAATTGATTTCTGTATCTATGTCGATTTGCGGTTCCATCTGGTCTGGTAAGATGTGCCGGGCGACGTGTTCCTCGAATCGAGCCGTAAATTCCTTGATGTGTTCTTCTTTCATCGATAATCCCACGGCATAGGTATGTCCTCCAAAATTTTCGAGTAAGTCTCGACAAGATTCTACGGCTTTATAAATATCGAATCCTTGTACCGACCGAGCCGACCCTGTGGCCAGTCCGTCGGATAGGGTAAGAACGACGGCCGGGCGATAATATAGTTCCGTCAGGCGTGAGGCCACGATACCTATAATTCCTTTGTGCCAGTCTTTATTGTAAATAACAATCGATTTCCTTCGATTTATGTCGATATGTTCTTCCAATATTCTGCTCGCCTCTTCGGTGATACGTTTATCGAGCTCTTTACGATCCTCATTGTACTGGTCGATATTTTGACTTTTTTCCAAAGCTCCTGCCATGTCTTTGGCGACCAGCAGGTCTACCGCTTCTTTTCCCGATTGCATACGTCCCGAAGCATTGATGCGAGGCCCTATTTTGAATACGATGTCGCTGATTGTAATATTTTTGTTATTCAATCCGCATACTTTCAATATACCTCTTAAACCCATGCTAGGATTGGAGTTGAGTCGTTTAAGACCGTGATAGGCAAGGATTCGGTTTTCTCCGGTTATGGGTACGATGTCTGACGCTATGCTCACGGCGACGAGATCAAGCAGCGGTTCTAGGTCGGAAGTTATGTCGATACCGTTATTGATGGCAAACCCTTGCATGAATTTGTATCCGACGCCACACCCCGATAAGTGTTTATAGGGATAGGTTTCTCCTTCTAATTTGGGATTGAGTATAGCTACGGCATCAGGCAATTGGTCATCGGGCATGTGATGGTCGCAGATGATAAAATCGATCCCTTTGCTTTTGGCGTAAGCTATTTTTTCTACGGCTTTGATGCCACAGTCGAGAGCGATGAACAGCGTGATACCGTTTTCGGCGGCATAGTCGATACTTTTGTCGGAAATACCGTATCCCTCTTCATAACGGTCGGGGATATAGTAGTCGAGTCCCGAATAATAGTTTTGTAAAAACTTATATACCAGAGATACGGCAGTCGTCCCGTCTACGTCGTAGTCTCCGTAAATCATAATTTTTTCTTTACTCCCTAATGCACGATTAAGCCTAACTACAGCTTTTTCCATATCTCTCATTAAGAACGGGTCATGGAGATCGGACAGCTGGGGCTTGAAAAACTTCTCCGCTTCGGCGGCAGAAGTAACCCCTCGTTGAGCGAGTAGCTTACAGAGTGCAGGGACCTTTGGATATCGGTCCCCTAATGTCCGGGCTATTTGTTGTTCGTTTGATGTAAGGGGTAAGTAATTCCATTTACTTATCATTTATATGTTTTTTATTTTTTATCTGTCTTAATGCCCCATTATATAATCGAGAAAGATATTTTCGACGATATAACCGGGAAAGTGTACGAGGTAGGATTACCTTAAATTCCTTACCCTCATGAGGCTATCGCGGTGAGAAGGAGATGTATTTTTTACAGACAATCCTTTTACACCTTATTATTGCCGTAAAGTTATAAAAAGACATTCAATGTTGAGCCGTTTTTAGGAATTAAAATTATAAATCTTCAAATTTTTAACCTCCTTCAAACAATGAGTGTAAATAGTGTTATGGCGTTAGTAATAATTCATAGTCCACGACATCTAACCATCGGTCGAATTTTAGTCCCACTTTTTTGAAATGGGATACTTGTTTGAATCCGAGTCTGATGTGGAGTGACTTGCTGGCTATATTGTCGTCTGTTATGCATGCTATCAATGCGCGGTAATTTTTGTTACGGCACTCTTCGATTAATTTTTGCATGAGCAGAGTCCCTATGCCTCTGCCTGTGTATGCGGGAGATAAATAAACGGTTGTTTCTGCTGTATATCGATAAGCAGCTCTTTCTTTCCATGCATGGGCATAACAGTATCCGACCACTATGCCGTCTGTTTCATAGACAAAATAGGGATATTTCGACGATATTTGCACGATACGTGACAGCATATCTTCTTCGGTTAAAGGTTCGGTTTCGAATGAAATTATACTGTTTGTGATATATTCGTTATAAATTTTTGTGATTGCTGTGGCATCTTGTGGCTTTACGTCTCTTATCATTGTTTCTCTGTTTTACGATACGGATATATAAAAAATCGGTAAACTGTTATATACGTGGGTTCGTGTTTTATAAGAAAACGAGAAAGGGGCAAAAATTTATTCGCCCCTTTCTCGTTCGATACGATGATTATTGATTGTCTTGTATCATGTGTACATCTACTTGTGGATAAGGGAAGTGCAGCCCGTATTTGTCAAACTGTTTGTAGACTTGTTCGTTAAAGTCGAAGAATACTCCCCAGTAATTCTCGGAAGCTGTCCATACTCGTACGGTTATTTCGATCGCACTATCGGCTAGACTGCTTAGGACTACAAACGGAGCCGGGTCATCGAATACTCGTTTGTCTGCTGCAAGTAGTTCGAGAATGGCTTTGCGAGCCGTATCGAAATCGTCGCCGTATGCGATGCCTATTTTCCAGTCGACACGTCGGCGTCCCTCTTTGGAATAGTTGTTCAGGCTGCCTGTCGATAATCCTCCGTTAGGTATGATAATCGTTTTGTTATCCGGTGTATTGAGTATGGTATTGAATATCTGTATCTCCTTTACAGTTCCCGAGTAACCTTGCGCTTCGATAAAATCTCCGACTTTATAGGGTTTGAACAGAAGTATCATGACCCCTCCTGCGAAGTTTTGAAGCGTACCGCTCAAAGCCATACCGATGGCAAGTCCGGCAGAGGCGAATATGGCTAAAAACGAACTGGTGTTGATACCGAGTATTCCTATCACGATAACGATGAGAATAAGCATCAAGATGATGCGTATCAAGCTGAGTAGAAAGGTCCGCAGGGACAGTTCGACGTTACGGCGTATGAATGCTTTGGAGATAAAATGATAGATACGGTTGATGATCCACTTTCCGATAAAAAATACAGCCAGTGCGATAGCTATTTTTACTGCTCCGTGTAATATGGCACTGATGGCTTGTTCCATGAATTGCTGGAACGATAGAGACGAAAGTGCCGATAATTTTTGTTGCCACGTTTGGGCGATCTCTTCCGGAGCCGGAACTTCTGGCGTTTGAGCCAGTAAGGATTGTAAAGAATTGAAAATTGACATTATGAATAGAATTAAGAGTTTAATTATTGTCGGGATAGACTCGTTTGTACCAATCAAGGGTCGTATAATATCGGTCGAGGGTCGTGTTTCCTGTTCCTAAAATGTAGCAGCTCAGGCCGCAATGTTTGTAAATGGAGACATCTCCCATGACCGAAGGGGTTGCCGCATGGTAGAGTATGGCTTGGGAGAGGGCTTGCTCCAACCCTGTATTTTCATCGGGAGTAGCGATTTGCGATAGAAAATCTTGTAAGTCAAAACAAATATATGGCGGTTGACGATCGAAATGTTGGATATTGGAAATATCGGGCATGGCATCGTTTCGATGAGCCTCGAAAATTTCATGGATACTATCGGCTAATGCTTCCAATCTATGGCAGTCCACCAATCCCACGGTAGATGTGCGATATGCTCCGCTTTGAGCATTGTAATAAGTATAGATTGTATTGCAAACATCTTTGAGATCGAGATGATAATCGAATAGTTTTGGAATGGTCAACGAGTAGGGCATTCCGGCTCCTAGAACTTCGGCTGCCGATCCTATATAATAATCGGTCTTGTTTCGTAATTGATAGGCACATTCTATTCCACCCATGAAACAAACGTCCGTGAGAATAAAGTGGAATTGTTTATCGGGTATAGCTTCTGCTAGTTCGTCTATTTCCATATAATTTTTTCCGTCTTGCCCGAAAGAGCGTGTGGGCAATTCGTACCGTCGAGCCGGTGAAAGAGCTAACGAGGAGTTTCCCGGAGCCCAGCCGGTGCTGTGAGACCAAAGTATCAATCCGTATTCTTTCGCTGGAAATAGTTCTTTCGTTTCGTCGATTACCGAACGCATGACTTCCGTGGTAGCCGAGTTACGGTCCGGGTATTCCTTTATAATCGCTTTTTCAGCCGAACCAGATTCGTTTTTCCTAATCTGTATAAGCTGGGGATTTGTATCGTATCCGTCGCGGTAAATAATGAGATTTCCTCCATTTAGACCTCCCGATGCAGCGACTTGTAACATGTCGTTGATATTTTGCGTATCGAAACGGTATGTTGATCCTAAGTTGTTGTTCGACAACATATAAATCAGTACCGTACGGTTTACAGATCCTTGTTCCGGTTCATCTTCGTTGGCGCATCCCGAAAACAGAATGACAATTCCTAAGAGGAGAATAATCCGATGGCTGAATAAAATACTATATATAAATTTATGATTACTCATCATTTGCAAAATTAACAGAAAAATTTAGAATGTCTGTTGCTTTTGATTCGTTTTTGCATATCTAATATGTGAATGTAACGTCTAAACCCGTACCTTTGTTATATAAAATATGGGATATGAAAAATTTTTTGGTTCTCGTTTGTGTGGTAGGGTTACCCTTTTATGTATTGTCACAGTCCTATTATCAATGGGTAGAGAGGGCCGATAGTTGCATCAAGGCGAAAGATTGGGCGGGAGCAGAGTCTGCATTGGTAAGTGCGTTGCGAACCGAGCCTGCGAATGGGCAAAATTCGCTGCTTATGTCCAATTTGGGAACGGTACAACGTTATGCAGGTAATTATGAAGCTGCACTTCGGAGTTATACGAACGGATTGTTGATGACACCTCATTCGGTCACTTTGTTGCGGAATCGGGCGGCTCTTTTTTCCGAAATAGACAGTATAGATCGTGCCTATCAGGATTATAGCCAGATACTGTTAATCGACGATGCCGACGAAGATGCGCTGTATCACAGGGGACTGATTGCATTGGAGCGGGGAGATACGATTTCAAGCCGTGCCGATTTTGAACGAATCTTGAAATTGAATCCGGCGAGTGCCAACGGTCGCATAGGTTTTGCTTCGTTGTTGAAAGTGATGGGTTATTATCCCGAAGCCATAGAGGTCTATTCGCAGGTAATTCGGGTAAATCCCGAGAAGGAGATACTCTATGTAGGGCGGGCGGAAGCCTATTTGTTCGCCGGACAATATGCCAAAGCCGATAAAGACATAGAAAAGGCTATCGAGTTGGCTCCCGATGATCCGGTAGTATATGTATTGAGGGCGTTGGGCAAATTGGCGAGGTATGAAAGAGAATCGGCGAAGGCCGATTTGAAACGAGCCGTGGAACTTGGTTATGATTCCAAAGAGGCCGAGCGTTTATTGGAAGAGGAATAGAGTTTTTTTATATTTTTCTGGGACAAGAATAAAGAGAGATTTTTATTCGTTTTGTTGTATCGGCAAAAGAAAATATATATCTTTGTTGTATGATTGGATTGGTACGCCATATTGAGTATTTATTGTTGCATAACGATGATGTTTTTATCCCCGGTTTGGGTCGTTTTACAGTTCTCCGTGACGAAGCGAAAATACAATCGGGCGGTACATCGTTTCTCCCACCTGTGAGAAAAGTCGCATTTGAATCCGTTGCGACGGGAGATTCCGGGTTATTGGTTCGTTCGGTCATGCGTGCCGGTTTTATTTCTTGGAACGAGGCTGTTGAGGCTATTGCCGAAGAGGTCGAATCTGTTTATAAACACTTGGAGCAAGGTGGCGATTATGGTTTCGGGCGGTTGGGACGATTGGTCTTAGTCGATGGTAACGTGTGCTTTCAGCCACAGGAAAATAATTCTATCGAGAATCCCCGCTTCGGTTTCTCCCCATTGGAAATAGCTCCTCGTGAAGAAGATGCGGAAGATAGGGAGATACCGACGGTTGGAGACGAAAAAGTTCGTGACCGTGTATATATATCGTTTCATCGTCGTACGGTGCGTGCGGCAGCGGTAGCAGCGGCAATAATTGTGTTTTTATTAATGCTTTCTAAGCCAATCAATACACCCGATACCACCGCCAATTATGCCGGATTATTGTCTGCCGAGTTATTCGGTCAGACGGATACTACGACCGACGAAGCTGTCGTTAATGATTTTGAATCCGTTTTGGGAATCGATGAAATGCCCGATACGATTGCCGCCGGGGAAGAAGATGTTTTGGAAACCGCTGTACACGATATCGAAATAGCGAGAAATACCTACTATATTATAGTGGCTTCGCTTCCGTCAAAACAGATGGCCGAGAAGCAAATCGAGTGTTTTCACCGACAGGGAGTTTCAGCCGATTTACAGATTTATGAGACGGCACGTAAATCACGACTCTATGTAGCATCGTTCGATGATTTTGATGAAGCTCGTCGATATCATTCTCGTTTGGTACAGGAGCAGCCTCTTTTTGCGAATGCATGGATTATGAGGGCGGGAAACTAAGAGAGCCTTTGGGTTGCCTCGGGAGAAAAATCTTGTTTTAGTTTCGAATTACCGGATAAGAATGCTTAGTAAAAATCAAATTAAACGCATACAATCGTTAGCTCGAAAGAAAGGACGGAGAGAGGAGGGCTGTTTTATTGCCGAAGGTAATAAACTCGTGGAAGACACACTGTCGGCTTTCGAGTGTGATTTGTTATTGGCTACTCCGTCTTGGATTGTTTCACACGCTCACGAATCGTTGCCTAAGATACAGGAAGTCGACGAACAAGAGATGTCGAAAGTTTCTCAGCTCGTTACGCCGCCCGATGTCTTGGCTGTATATCGCATACCCGAATATCATTTAAATATCGATACTCTGAAAAAGGAGTTGGTGTTGGCTTTGGATACGGTGCAAGATCCCGGTAATTTGGGTACTATCGTTCGCTTGGCCGATTGGTTCGGTATTCGCCATATCGTTTGTTCCCCCGATACCGCCGATCTTTATAACCCTAAGGTTGTGCAAGCCACTATGGGGGCATTGGCTCGGGTAAATGTTTATTATACGTCGTTACCCGATTTTCTCTCTCAGGTGGATTCGTCGGTCGTGTATGGTACATTTCTCGATGGGGAGGATATTTATCATACCTCTTTGACGAAATCGGGGGTAATTGTGATGGGGAACGAGGGAAATGGTATATCGGCCAAGTTGGAACCTTATATTGGGAAACGGCTGTATATTCCTAATTATCCGGTCGGGCAGCCTACTTCCGAGTCGCTCAATGTGGCGGTTGCAGCAGCGATTACATGTGCAGAGTTTCGTAGGAGGCAAATCGTATAAATAGTATGGCAAAGACAAAATCGGTTTACTTTTGCAATAACTGTGGGGCAGAGTCGCCCAAGTGGATAGGACGTTGTCCCGTTTGCGGCGAGTGGAATACCTATGTGGAAGAGGTAGTGAGCACGAAATCCGCGGCCGGTGGTCGGGGCGAGTTCGGCACGATGGAACAGAGTAAAGTACGTCCGCAACGGATAGACGACATTCAGATTACAGAAGAGTCGCGAATCGATTTGGGAAACGGCGAATTGAACCGAGTATTGGGTGGTGGTCTTGTGCGGGGATCATTGGTGCTGATAGGCGGTGAGCCCGGTATCGGTAAATCGACGTTGATCCTACAAACTGTACTTGCTCTAAAAGGACAGAAGGTATTATATGTATCGGGGGAGGAAAGCGCAAGGCAATTGAAATTGAGAGCCGAGCGTATCGGTGGAAATGCTCCCGACTGTTATATCGTGTGCGAGACATCGCTCGAAGATATATTTGTGCATATTCGTAATGTCGACCCCGATATTGTCGTTATCGATTCCATACAGACGATTGCTACCAGTGCGATGGAGTCTTCACCGGGTAGTGTGGGACAGGTGAGGGAGTGTGCTGCCTCGTTACTCAAATTTGCGAAACAGACCAATACGCCGGTTCTTCTCGTAGGCCACATTAACAAAGAAGGCAGCATTGCCGGGCCGAAAGTGTTGGAACATATTGTCGATACAGTATTGCAGTTCGAGGGAGATCGACACTATTTATACCGTATTCTCCGCTCGATAAAAAATCGGTTCGGAAGCACTTCCGAATTGGGTATTTACGAGATGAGGCAAAACGGGTTACGAGAGGTGAGCAACCCGTCGGAAATGTTATTGACTCAAAATCACGAAGGTTTGAGCGGTGTTGCCATTGCTGTCACGATAGAGGGTATACGCCCTTTCCTTATCGAGACACAGGCGTTGGTCAGTACGGCAGCTTACGGTACGCCGCAACGGTCGGCGACAGGATTCGACCTGCGGCGAATGAATATGTTACTTGCCGTTTTGGAAAAGAGGGTCGGGTTCAAATTGGCACAAAAAGACGTTTTTCTCAATATTGCCGGAGGCATAAAAGTTAATGACCCCGCGATGGATTTGGCCGTAATCAGCGCGATACTTTCTTCCAATATGGATATGGCGATTGAGGCAGGAACTTGTATGACCGGCGAGGTTGGGCTTTCGGGAGAGATACGCCCGATCAATCGGATAGAACAACGCATTCTTGAAGCCGAAAAATTAGGTTTTAAACGTATGCTCATACCTCAAAATAATCTGAAAGGTTTTGATACTTCCCGATTGGCGATAGAATTAGTTGCTGTCCGTAAGGTCGAGGAGGCCTTCCGGCAACTGTTCGGATAAATAGGATATAGAGAATATGATTCGAGAATTGCAGTTAAGAATTCTGCCCGAACAAGCAGCTTCGGAACAAAGCATAGCAGCATATGTGGCTCGGGAGCAGAGTATGGATATACGGTCGATAAAGTCTGTGAGGGTATTGAAACGCTCGATAGATGCCCGTCAGCGCACGGTCATGGTGAATTTGAAAGTGCGGGTATACATCGACGAATTCCCGCAAGACGACGAGTTCCCCCGTATCGAGTATGGCGATGTTTCGGGTAAGCCTCGGGCGATTGTCGTGGGGGCTGGGCCGGCGGGGCTTTTTGCGGCATTGCGTTTGATTGAGTTAGGTATTTGTCCGGTCGTTGTCGAACGAGGAAAAAACGTGCATGACCGTCGCAAGGATATAGCTCTTATCAGTCGGGAACAGAGAGTCGACCCGGAGTCGAATTATAGTTTTGGAGAGGGGGGAGCCGGAGCGTTTTCCGACGGTAAACTCTATACTCGCAGCAAGAAGCGGGGAAGTGTCGAGCGTATTCTTCAAATTTTTTGTCAGCATGGGGCATCGGTTTCAATCCTTTCTGATGCCCACCCTCACATCGGGACCGACAAGTTGCCGAGGGTAATCGAGCGCATGAGGAATCGTATTATCGAATCGGGTGGTGAGGTACATTTCGAGACCCGAATGGAGCGTTTGATTATTGATGGCGATGAGGTGTGTGGAATCGTTACAGCCGATGGTCGTGAATTTAACGGCCCTGTTATTTTGGCAACGGGGCATTCGGCTCGCGATGTTTATTATATGTTGCACGAGAACGGGGTGGAGTTGGAATCCAAAGGTATTGCCGTAGGTGTGAGATTGGAACACCCGCAACAGTTGATAGATTCCATTCAATACCACAATCCCGAAGGTCGGGGGAAATATCTTCCGGCTGCCGAATATAGCTTTGTCACGCAGGTGAAAGGGCGAGGTGTCTATTCGTTCTGCATGTGCCCCGGCGGATTTGTAGTCCCGGCAGCCAGTGGTCCCGAACAAATTGTTGTAAACGGTATGTCCCCGTCGAATAGGGGTTCGGTATGGGCCAATTCGGGTATGGTTGTGGAGTTGCAGCCGGAGGATTTCGGAGCCCGGTTTTCTATGTTTGGAGTTTTGGCGGGGATAAAATTTCAGGAGGATCTCGAACGGCAGTGCTATTTGAACGGGAACTGCAAACAGACGGCTCCTGCCCAACGCATGACCGATTTTGTCAATCGTCGCAATTCGTTCGATTTGCCTCGCTCCTCTTATTCACCGGGACTCATCGCTTCGCCGTTGCATTTCTGGTTACCCGATTTTATCGCCGCCCGGTTGCAGGAAGGATTCAAATATTTTGGGAAAGTATCTCATGGATTCCTCACCCGGGAAGCCGTGATGATAGGGGTGGAAACTCGCACCTCTTCTCCTGTACGAATACCACGTGATAGAGTGTCGATGACTCATATTCGTTTGCGGGGATTTTACCCATGCGGCGAGGGAGCTGGTTATGCGGGAGGAATTGTTTCGGCTGCTATCGATGGGGAACGTTGTGCCGAAGCTCTGGCTATGCAAATTAAACAATCGTCGTCTTTCGATCGTTCTGTTTAAAACGAATATATGAGGCTGATTTATCTTTTTCATAGCGGGTTTTTGATCGAAGCCGAGGATTTTTCAATCATATTCGATTATTATCGAGGAGGTGAAAATATCATAGAGAAGGCTTTGTGTAGGCGGCAGCCTATGTATGTTTTGGTATCCCACGAACATCGCGACCATTATAATCCCGAAATACTGACTTGGAAAAATTTGAAAAACAATATACATTATATTTTCCCTTGCGAAATGTCCTCGTTGGACGAGCTTTCGGGGTTGCCCAATATCGTGTATCTCGATCGGGGAGAAAGTTATGAAGATGACCGATTACGGGTGAATGCATTCGGCTCCACCGATATGGGGGTGTCCTATTTGGTAACAGCCGAGGGTAAAACAATTTTTCATGCTGGGGATTTAAACAATTGGCATTGGCGTGACGAATCTACCGAAGAAGAGGTGTGGGAAGCTGAAACTGCTTATTTATCGGAATTGTATTATATGAAGCGGGCTATTAAGTCTATCGATGTGGCGATGTTTCCGGTCGATGCCCGATTGGGAAAGGATTATATGAGAGGTGCAGAGCAGTTTGTCGGGGAATTTAATGTAGGTATGTTTGTCCCTATGCACTTTTATCCGGCAGTGCGTAAAGCCGAATCCTTTGCTCCGATAGCGAAGCGATACGGTACAGAATTTGTTTTATTAAGTAGTACGGGAGATTCAGTAATTATATAATAAATGCTTATAAATCATGGAAGTAAAAGCAAAATTTGACCATTTTAATGTGAATGTGACAGATTTAAATCGCAGTATAGAATTTTATTCGAAGGCATTAGGTTTTACCGAAGCTCGTAGAAAAGAGGCTGCCGATGGTTCTTTTGTATTGGTGTATCTTACAGATGGAGTTTCTCCGTTTTTGTTGGAACTCACTTGGCTGA
This sequence comes from Barnesiella intestinihominis YIT 11860, assembly GCF_000296465.1. Lineage (NCBI taxonomy): Bacteria > Pseudomonadati > Bacteroidota > Bacteroidia > Bacteroidales > Barnesiellaceae > Barnesiella > Barnesiella intestinihominis. The sequence continues at coordinate 20,897 of NZ_JH815203.1, read as the reverse complement.
GAGACCATAAAGATGCATACGAGTTAGGCGAAAACGAAAGTCACTTGTGTGTGCGGGTATCGGGCGATTATAATAAAGTGAGAGCCTATCATAAAGAAATGGGATGCGTATGCTTTGAGAATGAAGTTATGGGACTCTATTTTATTCACGATCCGGACGACTATTGGATTGAGATACTTCCAGCCAAAGAGGGTATTGCTTTATAAATAGTGAAAAGCTGCATTTCTTGACGTAAGGATGCAGCTTTTTTTTAATTGAGTTGATAGAATGGCAAAAAGATTTTACCTTTGTAACATTCCATTACATAAGATGGTATGGAAATTTGTTCGATTGGATAAATAGCTTAGATGAATCGGGTAATTGATTTTCATTGAAGTTAGTTTGTCAAGACCATGAATTTACATAAGAGTTTGGTATGATCACATTTTGCATTGCTTTGTTGCTGTTAGTTGCCGGATACTTCGTTTACGGTGCTTTGGTTGAAAAAGTTTTTGGGGTTAATCCGGGGAGGCAGACACCTGCCTATACCTCGACAGACGGTATCGATTATATTCCTATGCCGACATGGAGAGTTTTTCTCATACAATTTTTGAATATAGCTGGGCTGGGGCCTATTTTCGGAGCCATTATGGGCATCCTTTACGGGCCTTCGGCCTATTTATGGATTGTGTTCGGGACTATATTCGGTGGAGCTGTGCATGATTATCTGTCGGGTATGCTTTCGGTTCGTCGGAATGGAGCTAGCCTGCCCGAGTTAGTCGGCGATGAACTGGGGTCGGGAGTTAAGCAAGTCATGCGGATTTTCTCTCTGCTTTTAATGATATTGGTAGGGGCTGTGTTTGTCGTAAATCCGGCTAATCTACTCGATTTACTTACTGGGGAAAATACGACCACGACCATGTGGACTGCTATTATATTCGGGTATTATATATTGGCTACGTTGCTTCCTATCGATAAACTGATAGGGCGGCTTTATCCTTTATTTGGATTTGCTTTGCTGTTTATGGCGATTGGGATTATGATATCTTTGTTTTTGCGTCCAGACAGTTTACCGGAATTTCACGAAGCGATAGGTTATACACGACCGGACTCTGATGTAAATCCCATATTTCCTATGATGTTTATTTCGATAGCTTGTGGAGCTATTTCTGGTTTTCATGCTACACAATCTCCGATGATGGCTCGTTGTCTGAAAAATGAAAAAATGGGACGCCGGGTATTCTATGGGGCAATGGTTGTCGAGGGTATCGTCGCTTTAATTTGGGCGGCTGCGGCGATTGCCTTTTTCAATGGGTCATTCGATGCACTTTCTGAGTTCTTGAAAGGGAAAACTCCGGCTATTTTAGTCAATGATATATCGGTGGGCTGGTTAGGAACTTTCGGTGGAATTTTGGCTATGCTCGGTGTCATTGCGGCGCCTATAACCTCGGGTGATACTGCGCTCCGGTCGGCGCGTTTGATTGCTGCCGATTTTTTGCATATTCCTCAAAAGAAAATCCGAAATAGACTATTGGTTTCTATTCCGATTTTTATTCTTGCATGGCTCGTGATGATGATCGATTTCGAAGTGCTTTGGCGCTATTTTGCATGGTGTAATCAAACTTTGGCTGTGTTTACATTGTGGGCATTGACTGTTTGGTTGGCTAAGGAACATAAATGTTATTGGCTCACTTTGATTCCGGCGTTGTTTATGACGATGGTGACGGTTACTTACATATTTTTTGCTCAGGAAGGGTTTCGGTTGTCCTATTCGGTTTCGCTGGGCATAGCCGTCTTTGTTACGTTGTTATTATCATTTTTGTTTATCCGGTTTCTCCGTACTCTATCGAAGAGGGTGTCTATAAAGAGATAATCGATTGGTGTCGTTATGAATAATTTGACTAACTATCATTCTCATTGTGATTTTTGTGATGGGCATGCCCCTATGGAACTTTTTGTACGGGAGGCTGTGAAAGAAGGGTTTTCCTCATACGGTATTTCCTCTCATGCTCCATTCCCTGTACAGAATGGTTGTAATATGCAAAAAGAGAAAATGACGGCTTATTTGGAAGAATTTCGTCGTTTGAAGCGACTGTATTCCTCCGAGATAGATTTATATATAGGTCTCGAAATAGATTTCTTAGACGATTCGTTCAATCCTTCTATCGACTATTTTCAATCCCTTCCTCTCGATTATCGTATCGGGTCTGTACACTATATCGTTGCGTCCGACGGTACGCCTGTCGATACAGATGGATCACCGGAACGATTTCGGAACTATGTGGATACGTATTTCGATGGAGATGTTAAAGAGGTAGTTCACCGATTTTATCGTAGTTCCTTTCGTATGATCGAGCTGGGGGGCTTCGACTTTTTGGGACATTTGGATAAGATAGGGTTGAATGCCTCTCTCTATTGTCCGGGATTGGATCGTGAATCGTGGTATAAAAAATGGGTGACAGACTATCTTGAAGAAGTCGCTTCTCGAAATTTATTGGTCGAAGTCAATACGAAGGCTTGGGAGACTCGTGGACGTTTTTATCCGAATCATGATTATTTCGAGTTGATGAATGATTTGGGAATTCGGGTAGTCGTTAATTCGGATGCCCATTATCCCGAGAAAATAAATGCCGGCCGGATAGAGGCTTTGTGCGCTTTGGCACAAGCCGGGTACACCAATGTCTGGCAATTTTGTAAAGGTAATTGGGTCGACGTTCCTATTGAGGATTAAATTCCGTTCGTTCCCTTTCTGTAATAATGTAATTGTTTCTTTCTTAGTTACAGCTTTTTTTGTATCTTCGTGCCGATTTTTACGCAAAGATTATTTAAGAAATATATGGGCAAGAAATTCACCGAATATTCTCGTTTCGACCTCTCGGAAATCAATAAAGAGGTTTTGAACCAATGGGATAAGCAAGATCTTTTTCACCAAAGTCTGGAAACGCGCGAAGGGTGTCCTTCATTCGTATTTTACGAAGGTCCGCCTTCTGCCAACGGTATGCCGGGTATTCACCATGTGATGGCCCGTTCCATTAAAGATATATTCTGCCGGTACAAAACCATGAAGGGATTTCATGTGAAACGTAAAGCCGGGTGGGATACTCACGGGTTGCCCGTTGAGCTTGGGGTTGAAAAGGCTTTGGGTATCACCAAAGAAGACATCGGTAAAACCATTTCTGTGGCCGATTATAATGCGACTTGTCGTAAAGACGTGATGAAATTTACCCGTGAATGGGAAGACTTGACACACCGTATGGGATATTGGGTAGATATGAAGAATCCTTATATCACGTATGATAATCGTTATATCGAAACTTTGTGGTGGTTGCTCAAACAGTTGTATAATAAAAATTATCTTTATAAAGGATATACCATTCAACCTTATTCTCCGGCAGCAGGTACGGGATTGAGTTCACATGAGTTGAACCAACCCGGTTGTTATCGCGATGTTAAGGACACGACTTGTATAGCGCAATTTAAGATTAAGAATCCGCGTACGGAAATGACCGCTTTCGGAGAACCCTATTTCTTGGCATGGACCACTACACCGTGGACGTTGCCTTCCAATACGGCTCTTTGCGTAGGCCCGAATATCGATTACAATCTTGTACAGAGCTATAATCCTTATACCGGTGTACCCATTAGTGTAATAGTGGCGAAAGTTCTCGTGCGGACTCTATTCAATCCGAAAGCCGAGGGCCTTTCTTTGGAAGATTACAAGCCCGGTGACAAACTCATTCCGTGGAAAGTCGTTGCAGAATATAAAGGTAACGATTTGGCCGGAATGGAGTATGAACAACTGTTGCCGTGGGTAAATCCGGGAGAAGGAGCTTTCCGGGTTATTACCGGTGATTTCGTGACAACCGAAGAAGGTACAACCGGTATCGTGCATATTGCGCCCACATTCGGTGCAGATGACGATCGTGTAGCCAAAGCCAACGGTATTCCTCCTTTGATGATGCTCGATAAAGACGGCAATCGCCGTCCTATGGTCGATATGACCGGTAAATTCTATCTGATAGAAGACCTCGATCCTGATTTCGTTAAGCAGAACATAGATGTGGAGGCTTATAGCGAATATGCCGGCCGTTATGTAAAAAATGCTTATGATGCCGCACTTACGGCCGATGATGCCACGCTCGATATCGATATTTGCGTTTTGTTGAAGCAAACGAATAAAGTATTTAAAATCGAGAAACATGTGCATAGTTATCCGCACTGTTGGCGTACCGATAAGCCTGTGCTTTATTATCCGCTCGATAGTTGGTTCATTCGTACGACGGCTTGCCGTGGTCGCATGATAGAACTCAACAACACGATAAATTGGAAACCGCAGTCTACTGGGTCGGGACGTTTCGGAAAGTGGCTCGAAAATTTGCAAGATTGGAATCTTTCCCGTAGCCGTTATTGGGGAACTCCGTTACCTATTTGGCGTACCGAAGACGGGAGTGAAGAGGTTTGTATTGGTTCGGTCGAAGAATTGTATAATGAGATAGAGAAATCTATTACTGCCGGATTGATGAATGAGAATCCTTATAAGAAACAGGGTTTTGTCCCCGGCGAATATACGGCTGGAAATTACGATAAGATAGATTTACATCGCCCGTATGTAGATGATATCGTGTTGGTTTCCCCTTCGGGAAAACCCATGAAAAGAGAGAGCGACCTCATTGATGTTTGGTTCGATTCGGGCGCTATGCCTTATGCGCAGATACACTATCCTTTCGAGAATAAAGAAGTATTTGACAAGCGGGAAGTATATCCTGCCGATTTTATCGCCGAAGGTGTAGACCAAACGAGAGGGTGGTTCTTCACGTTGCATGCCATCGCCTCGATGGTTTTCGATAGCGTGGCCTATAAAGCAGTTGTTTCGAACGGGCTTGTTTTGGATAAGAACGGAAACAAGATGTCCAAACGATTGGGTAACGCTGTCGACCCGTTCAGTACGATCGAAAAATATGGTTCCGATCCGTTACGTTGGTATATGATTACCAATTCTTCGCCGTGGGATAACCTCAAATTCGATTTGGAAGGTGTGGAGGAAGTTCGTCGCAAGTTCTTTGGAACGTTGTATAACACCTATTCTTTCTTCGCTTTGTATGCCAATGTAGATGGTTTCACATTCAGTGAACCCGAGGTTCCGATGGAAAAACGGCCTGAAATAGACCGTTGGATTATCTCTCTTTTGAACTCTTTGATTAAAGAAGTCGACGAACAGTTTGCCGCTTACGAACCTACTCGTGCAGGGCGGGCTATATCGGATTTTGTAAATGACAATCTCAGTAACTGGTATGTTCGGTTGAATCGTAAACGTTTCTGGGGCGGAACGATGACGGAAGATAAATTGTCGGCATATCAAACGCTTTATACTTGCCTCGAAACAGTTGCCAAGCTCATGGCTCCTATTGCGCCTTTCTATGCCGATCGGCTCTATACAGACCTTACTGCGGCAACCGGACGAGATACTCGATCGGTACATTTGGTCGATTTCCCGGTAAGTTGCAACGATTATATCGATTTGGCTCTCGAAGAGCGTATGCAGATTGCTCAGACTATGACTTCGATGGTATTGGCTTTACGTCGTAAAGTGAATATCAAAGTACGCCAGCCGCTCACGACCTTGATGATTCCGGTATTGAATAAAGAGCAACAGGATCATATCGAAGCCGTGAAAGATTTGATTCTGAGTGAGGTGAATGTGAAAGAAATGAAGTTTGTCGATAATGCGGCAGGTATATTGGTAAAACGGGTCAAACCCGATTTCAAAAAGCTTGGTCCGCGTTATGGAAAGATTATGAAACAGTTGGCAGCTACGATAGCTTCTATGTCGCAACCGGATATTATCGAATTTGAGAAGAACGGAACTTTTACTTTCGAGATAGATGGGCAACAAGCTACTATCGAAGCGAGCGATGTAGAAATTATCTCCGAGGATATTCCGGGGTGGTTGGTTGCTAACGAAGGTAATCTTACAGTAGCTCTCGACATTACGGTGACCGACGAATTGCGCCGCGAAGGTATTGCCCGCGAGCTGGTGAACCGTATACAGAATATTCGTAAAACTTCGGGCTTCGATATTACGGATAAAATCGATGTATATATCGCTTCGAACGGGGAGACCGATTTGGTTGTGGAGGAATATCGCGACTATATGTCTCGACAGGTCTTGGCCAATACGTTTGAGATATTGGGCGCTCTTTCCGGAGAGTCTGTCACCGAGCTGGACTTCGATACGTTTAAGGTGAATATCAGAATTGTTAAATCCTTGAAATAATGGAGGTCCATAGGGATATTTCTGTTATATTTGACCGGATATAGAACAATTTCCGTTTGTGGTCGGTTCTTTGAATAATTGAATGTGGAATTTTAAGTAGCAATAATTATGAGTGAAAAAACACGTTATTCCGATGCTGAACTTGAAGAATTTCGGCAGATTATTAATGAAAAGCTCGAAAAAGCATATCGTGATTATGATTTGTTGAAAGCCTCGATTATGAATACCGATGGCAACGATGTTACCGATACATCGCCTACATTTAAGGTGTTGGAAGAAGGTGCTAGCACTCTCTCCAAAGAAGAGGCAGGACAATTGGCGCAACGGCAGATGAAGTTTATTCAGCACTTGCAGGCTGCGCTTGTACGCATAGAAAATAAAACATACGGGATTTGTCGGGAGACCGGTAAGCTGATTCCGAAAGAGAGACTTCGTGCTGTTCCTCATGCAACTTTGGGAATTGACGCGAAGGAAGATGGAAAAAGAAAATAGTTTGCCGATATCCATATCAATCTGTTCTTTGGGGAAACAGGTAAAGAGGATTGGCAGTTTTTATGAAACTTACTGAAAAGTGATATTAAAATTCGACCTTTGGGGGCTGTTCTTTGGGTAGAAAGCACGAAGGTCGAATCTTTTTGAGATAGGATAAAAGTGAGAATCTTTTTATTTTGGATATGAAGAAATTGACCAAAGGGCAGGTTGCTCTTATTACGATTGTTCTTGTACTCATTGTCGACCAAGCCGTGAAGATATGGGTGAAAACTCATATGTATATCGGTGAATCTATACGAGTGACCGATTGGTTTTATATAGCGTTTATCGAAAATAACGGTATGGCCTTCGGCATGGAAGTGGGAAGCAAGCTGTTCTTGTCTCTGTTCCGTATTGTTGCCGTTGTTTTTCTGTCGTGGTGGATGCTGAAAATTAAGAATCGTCCCCAAGTCGCTACGGGATTCATCGTTTGCTTGGCTTTGATTATAGCGGGAGCTGCGGGAAATATTGTAGACTGCCTGTTCTATGGATTGATGTTTAACGATCCTGTCCCCCCTTTGGTCGCTTCTTTTGTGCCGGGAGACGGGTATGCCGGGCTGTTCTATGGGCGAGTTGTGGATATGCTCTATTTCCCTCTGTTCAGTTTTTATTGGCCCGATTGGATACCGTGGATAGGAGGTGAGCGGTTCGAGTTTTTCCGTCCGGTATTCAATATTGCCGATTCGGCGATTTCGGTCGGAGTGGTTTGTATGATTCTCTTTTATCATCGTTATCTCTCTTCCGAAAATAAACAAGTTGAGAAATCCGAATAGCTTTATGAAAAATCCGATATGGATCATATGGTTGATTTTATGTTTGTCGGCATGTGGCAGCCGTACTCCGGATTATGTCATTAATGAGAAAGATATGGAGGATTTGTTAGTCGATATACACAAATCCGAAGCTGTCATAGAATCGAACTATAATATCTATAACAACAATGCCGATAAGAAAAAGATAAGAGAAGCCGTATTTTTGCGTCATGGAGTCACTCGGGAACAGTTCGACACGACTCTTGTATGGTATGGGCATCATATTGAAATCTATATGAAAATATACGATCGTGTGGTGGAACGATTGAAAGCCGAAAATGAGGAGGCCAAAAAACTGTTAGCGGAAGAAAATTCCCAAACGATGTCGCAGCCGGGCGATAGTGTAGATGTATGGAAACAAAGGCGGAGCCATATCTTCGACTCCCGGTTATCTACCAATTTGTTAGCGTTCGATATCGCTCCCGATGAAAACTTCCGTACTCGCGATTATTTCGAGTTGAAATTTAAAGTCGTCATGCTACCTAAATTAAGCGTGAACCCGCAAGTATATATGGCCGTACGTCATACCGATAATGGGGTGGCATACAACAGAATCGATATAGATAAGGGAGGGTGGTTCTCTTTGCCGTTACAATCCGATTCTGCTACGGCGTTGTCCCGTCTTTACGGATATATCGTTCTTCCGGAGCAATCGGTTCGGGAGAAGGTATATATCGATAGTTTGATGTTGATTCGTAAGCACTATAACGATCGTATTCTTGATGTGGATAATCAGGTGTATATGCCAGAGCAGTCGGTCGTAAGTGGCGAATCTAAGAAAGCCGTTGCAAAACGGGTTACCAAATTAAAAAAGTTAGGTTCATAAGAGAAGATCATTGGATTATGAAGAAAGGATTCTTTTCGCATCAGTTGTGTTATAGGCGGTCGTTGCTCAATAAACACATTCTCTATCTCACTTTCGACAATAAAGTTGATAATATATTGCCGTTTCAGCGAGAAGTATCCTTGACTACCTTTTGTGAAGGTGTGTTGTTTGTCGTGTCGCCCGGTTTCGAACAGGAAAAAGAGGAGTTCTGTCGCATATTGCGGGAACAGCTCTCCGGCAATCCTTTGCTCACGGTAGGAGAGGCTATTATTCATAATCCCGTCTATCTTCGTAATATGGCCGACGACATCGCCCCTTGCAGTCTGTATACTGTCACATCGATAAATTGGGCGACGGCTCGGTTGAGAGACGACGAACTCACGTTGGTGAAAGTACTCTGAACAGACTCTTGTTTTATCAGCATGATTATGTTTTAGCTGGTGAGAAAAAAGTATTCAATTTTTTCCCCTACTCCGATGATTGTCGAAGATAGGGAAAATATCGCTTGGTGTCGTTCTCGGTTTCGTCCGGTTAATACTCTAAGATATATAAAGCTCTGGGGGGAAACTCCATAACGGGGGAGAACTCGATCTGTCTGTGTGTAATAATATCATGGGCGGATTGTACTTCCGATAAAATCTCGTTATAACGGCTCATGTCGACCGTCAGTGGAGAGTCGTTCCCGTTCATGATAACCAACACATTTTTCCCTTCGTAGCTGCGGCGATATACATACAATCCGTTGTTCGGCATGAAGTGCATCATTTCCCCGTGTGACAGACAGGGATTGTTTTGTCTCCATTTCAAGAGAGTCCGGCAAAAGTCGAAGGCTTCGTTTTGCAGGGGGGTGCGGTCTTGGGATAAGAAATCGTTAATCGTATCGCCCGGAAATCCTCCCGGAAAATCGAGGCGGACTAATCCGTCGGTCTTTTGCTTGCTCCCATGCATTAGAATTTCTGTCCCGTAATAGATTTGGGGAATCCCACGGGTTGTCAATAGGAATGCGATGGCTTGTTTGTAAAAGCCCAAGTGGGAGGGTTCGGACAACAGAAAACGATCGGTGTCGTGGTTGTCGAGGAAGTTGAGTACATTCATTGGGTCGGCAAACATGAAGTCGAGTGCAAGGTGGTCGTAAATCAGATTCAACCCGCCCCAACTGTCGGTTTGCGAAGTAAACGCATCACGGGCTATACCTTGTAGCGGAAAATCCATAACGCTTTTCAAGTGGGAGTTACGCGACGTATCCAAAATGCTGTTCCGTTGCCAATAGGCCGAACCGGCTTCGGTTCCGTACCAGCATTCTCCCACGATGTTGAAATTAGGGTATTCCCGGTTGATGGCGGCACACCATTCGGACATGGAATCGAAAAACACATACGGGTGAGTATCCATACGTATGCCGTCGATTCCCGAGAATTCTATCCACCAGATACTGTTCTGAGTCAGATATTTCATCAAATGCGGATTGTGCTGGTTCAAGTCTGGCATGCTCTCTACGAACCAACCTTCTACGGTCATGCTTTTGTCATATTCCGATACGTAAGGATCGAAGTGGGGAGTAAGACGGTAGGACGTTTGTCGATAACCGTCGGGGAAGTTGAACCAATCGTGCGACGGTCGGTCCAAGAACCAGATATGTTGGTCTCCGCAATGGTTGAATATCATATCCATGACGACTTTCATACCCCGGTTATGGCATTCGGTTATCAAATCCCGGTAATACATGTTTGTCCCGAACCGAGGATCGACCCGATAATAATCGGTTGTTGCATATCCATGATACGACCCTCCGGGCATATCGTTTTCGAGAACCGGATTCAGCCAAATGGCCGTTACGCCTAAGTCTTCGATATAGTCCAAGTGCTCGGCGATACCTTTTAAGTCCCCTCCATGCCGGGCATCGGGATTGTTCCGATTTACGGGTGAAGGAAATCGCATGGACGGAATGACGTTTGTAGACGGGTCGCCATCGGCGAAACGGTCTGGCATAATCAGATAAAGTACGTCCGTTGCGTCGAATCCTTTCCGGTTTTTTCCCTGTATGGTTCTTGCATTGAGTGTGTATGGGATATTTTGTTTCTCTCGTTTTCGGCTCAGTTGAATATCGAAATTGCCGGGTTGGGTCTCAGGGGCGATACTCAGATAAAGGAATGAATAATTTTTACTGTCCAGACTGACAGCTTTTGTTAAGGTTACGCCCGGGTAATCTATCTTAATTTTACAGTCGGCGATATTTTTCCCGTATAACATGATTTGTAGCTCTCGGTCTTGCATTCCGGTCCACCAGAATGGAGGGTCGATTCGTTCTATATCTATCTTTGCATAACTTGTGCTTAGGGTGCAGAATAGCAGGAATGATAGGAATATCTTTTTCATACGTATGGCATTTATGGGTTTTTCTGTTGGAGAAACAATTATATGTAAGACTTGGTTCGTAGGCAACTTCATTATAAATGAGAAAGGGAGGAGATAATTTTTATCTCCTCCCTTTCTCTATGTTCGCATTATTCGAAATCTTAAATGACTCCTTGTGCCATCATGGCTTTGGCTACTTTCATGAAACCTGCGATGTTGGCTCCTTTCATATAGTTGATGTATCCGTCCGTTTCGGTTCCGTATTTTACACATTGAGTGTGAATGTCGCTCATGATTTGGTGCAGACGTTGGTCAACTTCTTCGGCGCTCCATGAAATGTGCATGGCGTTCTGTGTCATTTCCAATCCCGAAGTGGCTACGCCGCCCGCATTGACAGCCTTGCCTGGTCCGTACATGATACGATGTTTGATAAATAAATCGATAGCTTCGGGGCGGCAACCCATATTGGAGATTTCACCCACACAGATAACGCCGTTTTCAATAAGCCTCTTGGCATCTTCTTCGTCGAGTTCGTTTTGTGTAGCACAAGGAAGAGCGATGTCGACTTTTTGTTCCCAGGGGCGTTTTCCGGGGAAGAATTGTACTCCGTATTTTTCGGCATAAGGTGCGACTATATCTTCGCCCGATGCGCGTAGTTCGAGCATATAGTCTATCTTTTCGCCTGAAATACCGTCTGGATCATATACATAACCGTCAGGTCCCGAAATGGTGACTACTTTCGCTCCTAATTGTGTAGCTTTTGATGCCGCACCCCATGCTACGTTGCCGAATCCACTGATGGCGATTCTCTTTCCGGCGATGTCTATTCCTTTGGTTGCCAGCATTTGTTTTACGAAGTAAAGTCCACCGTAGCCGGTTGCTTCGGGACGAACAAGGGAACCTCCGAATTCGAGACCTTTTCCGGTAAACGTTCCGGTGTGCTCGTGCGTCAGTTTTTTATACATACCGAACATGTAGCCGACCTCACGGCCTCCTACGCCTATATCGCCCGCAGGCACGTCGGTGTCGGGGCCTAAATGACGCCACAATTCCAACATGAATGCTTGGCAGAATCTCATGATTTCGGCATCTGATTTACCACGAGGGCTGAAATCCGAACCACCTTTTCCACCACCCATAGGTAGAGTGGTCAGTGCATTTTTGAATGTTTGTTCGAATCCGAGGAATTTCAATATGGAAAGATTTACCGATGCATGGAATCTTATTCCTCCTTTGTATGGGCCTATGGCATTGTTGAATTGTACCCGGTATCCTAAGTTTACTTGTATTTCGCCGTTATCATCTACCCAGGGCACTTTGAAGGTGATGATTCTGTCGGGTTCGACAAGCCTTTCTATCAATTTGGCTTTTTCGAATTCGGGGTGTTGGTTATAAACTTCCTCTATGGAAAGTAACACCTCGTGTACCGCTTGTAAATACTCCGACTCACCGGGGTGCTTTGCCGCCAATGATGTCATGATGTGCTCGATGTTCATAGTCGCGATATTATTAAGTTAAATTCTTGATTGGGCATCTCTTTGGAAGATGCTCGTTTCTCTTATCGCAAATGTACATATTTATATGGATAAAAAAATTTTTTTTACTACTTTTGAACAATAAAATCGCAAAAAAATAAAATGGCAATTTGAAAGCCGGAATCGACACAAAAATAATGAATCGACCGAATATTAACCAATTATATCTGAAAGATACCTCTTTTGCTAACTTAATGCAAAAAAGAGTGTTCAATGTCTTACTTGTTGCGAGCCGATATGATGCTTTTATCATGGAAGAAGATGGGCGGGTGGAGGAACAAATTTACTTCGAATATGTTTCCCTGAATCTGAGTTCGCCTCCTCGGGTGAAACAGGTAACGACCAATGAGGAAGCCTTCGAGGAATTGGCTTTGAAACGTTATGACCTGATTATAACTATGCCCGGAGTCGATTGTTCCGAGACCTTTACGCAGGCAAAGGCGATGAAACGTCTCTACCCTTATATCCCTATTGTCGTTCTGACCCCTTTTTCTCACGAAGTTTCAAGGCGTATAGCAAAGGAAGATTTGAGTGGGGTGGACTACGTGTTCAGTTGGTTGGGTAATGTCGATTTGTTAGTGGCTATTATTAAGCTGATCGAAGATAAAATGAATGCCGAAGTCGATATTACTTCGGTAGGTGTGCAGCTCATTCTATTGGTAGAAGACTCTATCCGGTTCTATTCTTCCATTTTGCCTAATTTGTATAATTTTGTGTTGAAGCAATCCCAAATATTTTCGACCGAAGCCTTGAACGATCACGAGCGAATGCTGCGCATGCGGGGACGCCCCAAAGTAATGTTGGCACGAACTTATGAGGAAGCTATGCAGATATATGAAAAATATTCGGGAAACATGCTGGGTATCGTATCCGATGTTTCGTTCGTTAGGGCAGGCGAAAAAGATAAAAAAGCAGGAATAAAATTTTGCACCTATGTGCGCTCTTGCGATCCTTACTTGCCTCTTATTATTGAGTCTTCCGAACGCGAAAATCAAAAAGAAGCCATTAAGCTCAACGCTTCGTTCTTAGATAAAAATTCTAAGAAATTGCCGGTTGATTTGAGAAAAACGATATTGAAAAATTTCGGCTTCGGTGATTTTACATTCATCAATCCTAATACGGGAGAGCCTATCGTGACAATAAAAAATCTAAAAGATTTACAAGACAATATAGATATTATTCCCGACGACTCTCTTTATTATCATGCCTCTCGTAATCACATATCCCGATGGCTCTATTCGCGGGCCATTTTCCCTATGGCCGAAGCCTTGCAGCCTCGACAAATTACCGATTTGAGCGAGATATCTGAGATTCGTAAACTCATTTTCGACGCTATTGTACAGTATAGAAAAATGAAGAATAGGGGAGTAGTTGCCATTTTCAAGCGTGACCGTTTTGACAAATACTCCAATTTTGCTCGTATTGGTAATGGTTCTTTGGGGGGGAAAGGACGAGGCTTGGCGTTTATCGACGCCATGATAAAAAGAAATCCGACTTTCGATAATATCGAAGGCGTGAATGTGACCGTTCCCAAAACGGTAGTTTTGTGTACCGATATATTCGATACCTTTATGGAGAGTAATAATCTCTATCAAATAGCTCTTTCCGATATTTCCGATGAAGAAATTTTGGAGCATTTTCTTAAAGCGAAGCTCCCCGAAGAATTAAAGCCCGATTTTTTGGCATTTTTCGATGTGGTGGGTAAGCCCATTGCCGTTCGTTCGTCGAGTCTGTTGGAAGATTCCCACTATCAACCTTTCGCCGGTATCTATTCTACCTATATGATACCCTCGTTGGACGATAAGAACGAGATGCTCCGTTTACTGTTAGATGCTATAAAAGCAGTTTATGCCTCGGTTTTTTACGCCGATAGTAAAGCCTATATGACAGCTACGTCGAATGTTATCGATCAAGAAAAGATGGCGATTATATTGCAGGAAGTGGTAGGTACGCAATACAACGATCGTTATTATCCGTCGTTTGCAGGAGTAGGCCGTTCGATAAACTACTATCCTATTAATGACGAAAAGGCCGAAGATGGAGTTGTCGATTTGGCTATTGGGTTAGGAAAATATATTGTCGATGGAGGACGCAGTTTACGATTCTCTCCACGGCATCCCAATAAAGTATTGCAAACCAGTACACTCGATTTGGCGTTGAGAGATACCCAAACACGATTCTACGCGTTGGATATGAATAGAGGTGAAAAACCTTTCTCTATTGACGATGGCTTCAATTTGTTGAAACTCTCCGTTCGCGATGCCGAGAAAGACAATTCCCTTCGTTTGATGGTTTCTACTTACGATCCTGTCGATCAGATGATCCGGGACGGTTACTATGATGGGGGGCGCAAAGTCGTTACGTTTGCCAATATCTTGCAACATAAAGCCTTTCCGTTAGCCTCTATTCTCGATTCCATGCTTACCATTGGCAGTCGCGAAATGGGACGGCCGGTAGAAATAGAGTTTGCAGGAAATCTTGTAGGGCCGGGTAATACTCCTGGTACAGTTTATTGGTTGCAGATAAGGCCTATTGTCGATATGAAGGAAATGCTTAGCGACGAAGTAATGGATTTACCCGACGAAAGAACCATTCTTAAAAGCAATACGGCATTAGGACACGGCGTGATGGATAATGTATCTCATATTGTCTATGTAAAATCATCGAGTTTTAAGTCCTCAAATAATGTAAATATAGCACGTGAAATAGAGAAAATAAATCGTACCTTTACCGAGCGGGAAGAAAACTATATTTTGGTAGGGCCCGGGCGATGGGGGTCGAGTGACTCTTCACTGGGAATTCCAGTTAAATGGCCGCATATATCATCAGCCCGTCTCATTGTAGAGTCCGCACTTGATAATTATAGGATAGAACCAAGTCAAGGAACGCATTTCTTTCAGAATTTGACTTCGTTTGGTGTTGGCTATTTTACGGTAAATACATTTGCAGGCGATGGCTATTACGATGAAAGTTATCTGAATGAGCTCCCTGCTGTGTACGAATCGGAATCTTTGAGAATTGTTAAATTTGATGCTCCTGTACTGATAGAGATAAACGGACGCAAAGGGAAAGGTCTGGTGACAAAGCCCGGAGTGGAACAAATTGAAAATAAATAAGATAGAAAATTATGTCTATATTTAGAAAAACGATGAAAGCGTTGGGGTTTTCTGGCGAAGATGATGAATTCGAGGCTCAACCTTATACTGCTGAAAATATTACGAATGCATGTATTCGGGAAAAAGAGAGACAGGATAATGAGAGTGACGTTACTCCGTCTGCTTCGAGAGTTGGAGAAGACAAAGAGGAGGAACTGCAACTCCCCGATACGCTGCTCGATACATTGTTAGAATTATTGAACAAATCGCTTCCCGATTATATATTGGCCGCATTGGATAAGGAAGCGGAGAAAAAATATCTCTTCGATCGATTAGATAAACCGTTTAAAGAATTTATCTGTGCGGTAAATGAGCGTGCCCGTGAATCCGTTTCACGGAAATGGAAAACAGAACACCTCAATTTAACGAAAGAAATGGAAGAGGCACGGGTAAAAATGAAAGAATTGGAAGAGCAGCGTAATACTATGCAAAGTGCTCAATTAAGCGCCGAACGACAGAAACGGGCGGTGGCGGAAAAAGTGCATGAGCTGGAAGCTCGTATCGCTGCGTTAGAAGCCGAAAAAGAGCAGTTTGAACTGGAAAATAAAAGTTTGGTGAATAAATTGAAAGTCTCTAATGTTCATCAAGAAGAATTGGAGGCAGCTTCTGCCGAAATTGAGAGGTTAAGAGCCGAACTTAAAACACAGAAAGAAAATATATCCGATGTAGAGCAACTTCGCATGGATTTACAGCAGGCTCGCAAAGAACTATCACAGGCAAAAGATAAAGAGACCGAGATTGCAAGTCAGTTGGAAGCAGCTCGACAAGACTTAATGCAACGAGAAGATAAAAATTCACAACTCTTAAAGCAGATAAAGGATCTCGAAATTCAGCTATCCGAAGCACAGAATGGGTTGAAGGTAGTAGACGAAGTCGAAATTAAATTGCAACAGTTTGAGCAGATAAAAGCATCGAAAGATGAAAAAATAGCACAACTCTTAGACAACTTGCAATCCGTGGAGGAAGAAAACAAACAACTCCAAGCTCGACTGAATGATCTGATAGAACAAAAAGAAAAATTAGAACAGACTGTGACACAGGGAAATGTCGGTAACAAAAACGAAATTGAGTCGTTGAAAAGCGATTTAGAAAATGCCAATGCAATGATAGCTGCATTGCGAAATCAACGACAAGAACTATTAGCACAGATAGAGAATTTGAAATTTGTGAAAAACACTAATGAAAAGCAAGAGCCGGAAACCGTTACGCCAGTCGAAGAGAAACAAGACACATCGTCCGTAATTAGTTTTGAAGTTCGTCAGGACGAAAGTGAAACAAAAAGCAATGTAAAAACTTCGGTAGAGGAATCGAAAGAAGTTACGGAGAATTCCCCTAAGAGTGTTGATACAAACACAGGGGAAGACGATTTTCCGGGTCTCGATTCATTCGATGATAACTGGTTAATTCCTACCAGACCCGATACACCCGAGATGATTGCAAAACGGAAAGAAGAGGAGAAAAAGAAACGCGAAGCCGAAGAACAGGCTGCCGTGGAGCAAAAGAAAGCGCAGCAAGTTGATTCCTCGCAAATGTCTCTTTGGTAAAATAAATGTAATGTATGGAAAGAGTCCCGTTTAGAGAATGGGACTCTTTTTTTTTAGAAGCTGTTTTAAATTTATTCCGAGACAGATTGAGCCCTATGTTGAAGCAGATTGGAGTCCGAGATATGCAGTCAATAGCGGGCTATTGACAAAAATCAAGGGATTCAAGATGCCAGACAGGGGCTCAATATGGCCGGAACATACCTGCTTGCAATGATAATATTATTTCTCTATAAATTTAAAACAGCTTCTTATTAGGAGGAAAGAAAAAAATTCGATAAAAATGATAGGAGGAATAGATTACGTTCGACTTTGTCTTCGTTACCGAGGGCGTCATATCTTCTCCCCTGTGCCGGGAAATAGTATGGGGAAGAAACCCAAGAAGCGATAGTTTCTGAGGAGAAGAGTTGTAATATACAAGGACAATCTCCACAAATTATCAGCCGAACTAGCGTTTAGGTGTAGCTCACTTAAATAGCATTGGGATTTTTTTGGGAAAAAATGTTTAAGTATAAAATCGTGAGGTACAGTCCATTGCAAGAAAGTTATGTTATATAGCATAAAAAAGTGGGAAAAAAATTTGGAGCGGAGTAGGAAAATGAATTAACTTTGCAACCGCAAAAGAGGAAACGGGGCACGCTCCGGGGAACTTTTTTGTCAAGTTCATTGAAGGAATTGAAGAAGCAAGTGTAGTACAGTAAAAGAAGAGAGAAAGAAGTCAATTCAGTCAGGTAACGCTTCGAAGGTATAATAAAGAAAAAGAAGAAGATACAACGAAGAGTTTGATCCTGGCTCAGGATGAACGCTAGCGACAGGCCTAACACATGCAAGTCGAGGGGCAGCGGGGAGGTAGCAATACCTTTGCCGGCGACCGGCGCACGGGTGAGTAACACGTATGCAATCCACCTGTAACAGGGGGATAACCCGGAGAAATCCGGACTAATACCCCATAATATGGGCGCTCCGCATGGAGAGTTCATTAAAGAGAGCAATTTTGGTTACAGACGAGCATGCGCTCCATTAGCCAGTTGGCGGGGTAACGGCCCACCAAAGCGACGATGGATAGGGGTTCTGAGAGGAAGGTCCCCCACATTGGAACTGAGACACGGTCCAAACTCCTACGGGAGGCAGCAGTGAGGAATATTGGTCAATGGTCGGCAGACTGAACCAGCCAAGTCGCGTGAGGGAAGACGGCCCTACGGGTTGTAAACCTCTTTTGTCGGAGAGTAAAGTACGCTACGTGTAGCGTATTGCAAGTATCCGAAGAAAAAGCATCGGCTAACTCCGTGCCAGCAGCCGCGGTAATACGGAGGATGCGAGCGTTATCCGGATTTATTGGGTTTAAAGGGTGCGTAGGCGGCACGCCAAGTCAGCGGTGAAATTTCCGGGCTCAACCCGGAGTGTGCCGTTGAAACTGGCGAGCTAGAGTACACAAGAGGCAGGCGGAATGCGTGGTGTAGCGGTGAAATGCATAGATATCACGCAGAACCCCGATTGCGAAGGCAGCCTGCTAGGGTGAAACAGACGCTGAGGCACGAAAGCGTGGGTATCGAACAGGATTAGATACCCTGGTAGTCCACGCAGTAAACGATGAATACTAACTGTTTGCGATACAATGTAAGCGGTACAGCGAAAGCGTTAAGTATTCCACCTGGGGAGTACGCCGGCAACGGTGAAACTCAAAGGAATTGACGGGGGCCCGCACAAGCGGAGGAACATGTGGTTTAATTCGATGATACGCGAGGAACCTTACCCGGGCTCAAACGCAGGGGGAATGTCGGTGAAAGCCGGCAGCTAGTAATAGTCACCTGCGAGGTGCTGCATGGTTGTCGTCAGCTCGTGCCGTGAGGTGTCGGCTTAAGTGCCATAACGAGCGCAACCCCTATCGACAGTTACTAACGGGTGAAGCCGAGGACTCTGTCGAGACTGCCGGCGCAAGCCGCGAGGAAGGTGGGGATGACGTCAAATCAGCACGGCCCTTACGTCCGGGGCGACACACGTGTTACAATGGCAGGTACAGAAGGCAGCCAGTCAGCAATGACGCGCGAATCCCGAAAACCTGTCTCAGTTCGGATTGGAGTCTGCAACCCGACTCCATGAAGCTGGATTCGCTAGTAATCGCGCATCAGCCATGGCGCGGTGAATACGTTCCCGGGCCTTGTACACACCGCCCGTCAAGCCATGGAAGCCGGGAGTACCTGAAGCATGCAACCGCAAGGAGCGTACGAAGGTAATACCGGTAACTGGGGCTAAGTCGTAACAAGGTAGCCGTACCGGAAGGTGCGGCTGGAACACCTCCTTTCTGGAGAAGCAAAACCTGCAATAAGACTGGAAAAGACCAAGCTCTCTCTTGGTACTACACGCTTCGTTCAATATAAAAAGAAGGAAAACAACCCGCCGCAGGCACGATTTGAAGAATAGTCCTATAGCTCAGTAGGTTAGAGCGCTACACTGATAATGTAGAGGTCGGCAGTTCAAATCTGCCTGGGACTACCAGGCCGGAGGTCAGGTGGTAAAAGGGGGGATTAGCTCAGCTGGCTAGAGCACCTGCTTTGCAAGCAGGGGGTCAACGGTTCGAATCCGTTATTCTCCACGAAAGATCCTTGACATGATGGAAAAAGAAGAGTAAACGAGCAAAGCAAACCCATATCAACCCCTAACGTCGCCGTCTCTAAGCAGAGACGGAAGACGCGGAAGAAAGTAAACAAGGGCGCATGGAGGATGCCTAGGCTCTCGGAGGCGAAGAAGGACGTGATAAGCTGCGAAAAGTTACGGTAAGGCGCAAATAGCCGTAGACCCGTAAATATCCGAATGGGGCAACCCGGCCAGCAATGGCCATACCGCCAAGCGGTAAGCCAACGCGGGGAACTGAAACATCTAAGTACCCGCAGGAAAAGAAAATAACAATGATTCCGCCAGTAGTGGCGAGCGAACGCGGAACAGCCCAAACCACTCGTGTTACGGCACGAGTGGGGTAGAAGGATCCACGACACGGCAAGAAATAAGTTAGCGGAATACGATGGAAATCGTAGCCAGAGACGGTGACAGCCCGGTACGCGAAAACCGACAGAAGCCCAGTGGACACCTGAGTAACCCAGGACACGAGAAATCCGGGGCGAATCAGCGGGGCCCATCCCGTAAGGCTAAATACTCCCGAGAGACCGATAGCGAACCAGTACTGTGAAGGAAAGGTGAAAAGAACCTCGAACAGAGGAGTGAAACAGACCCTGAAACCATGCGCCTACAAGCGGTCGGAGCATGTTAAAGTGTGACGGCGTGCCTTTTGCATAATGAACCTACGAGTTACTCTCGCTGGCAAGGTTAAGCGATTCAGTCGCGCAGCCGAAGCGAAAGCAAGTCCGAACAAGGCGTACAGTCAGCGGGAGTAGACGCGAAACCAAGTGATCTACCCTTGGTCAGGTTGAAGGTTGGGTAACACCAATTGGAGGACCGCACCGATAAGCGTTGAAAAGCTTACGGATGAACTGAGGGTAGGAGTGAAAGGCCAATCAAACTTGGAGATAGCTCGTACTCCCCGAAATGCATTTAGGTGCAGCCTCGAAGCAGAGTGATAGAGGTAGAGCGACTGATAAGATGCGAGGGCTTCACCGCCTATCAAGTCTTGACAAACTCCGAATACTATCACTTGGTCTTCGGGAGTGAGGGCATGGGTGCTAAGGTCCATGTCCGAAAGAGGAACAACTCAGACCACCGGCTAAGGTCCCGAAATAAGGGCTAAGTTGAACAAACGAAGTAAAACTGCAAAGACAGCTAGGATGTTGGCTTGGAAGCAGCCATTCATTTAAAGAGTGCGTAACAGCTCACTAGTCGAGGAGTTTTGCATGGATAATAATCGGGCATAAGCCCTTTACCGAAGCTGTGGATGTCG